>NZ_LZJC01000001.1 GCF_001666755.1 Mycobacterium sp. E1214
AGCCGGGCCGCGATCGGGGCGATCACCGACCACAGCAGGCCGTGCGTGATCGCGCACAGCACCCGGCCGACGGCCAGAACCCCACCCCGTTCACCGGCACGCCGCCCTTCGGGCCGCCCTCGTTCGTCCCGAAGACCGGCTCGACGGTGGGCGTGGGCCAGCCGATCATCATCAACTTCCCCGGAACGGTCGAGAACGCCGACGCGGCGATCGGCGCCGTGCACGTCTCGTCGGTGCCGCCGGTGCCGGGCAAGTTCTACTGGATGACCCCGACCCAGCTGCGCTGGCGCCCGCTGAGCTTCTGGCCCGCGCACACCGCGGTCACCGTCGATGCCGGCGGCACCGTCACCAATTTCCAGACCGGGGACACGCTGATCGCGACGGCCGATGACGCCACGCACCAGCTCACCATCACCCGCAACGGCACCGTGGAGAAGACCTTCCCGATGTCGATGGGCATGACGGCCGGGAACCACCAGACCCCCAACGGCACCTACTACGTGCAGGACAAGAAGGCGTCGGTGGTGATGGACTCCTCGACCTACGGGGTGCCGGTCAACTCGACCTATGGGTACAAGGTGACCGTGGAGGACGCGGTCCGCTTCGACAACGTCGGCGACTACGTGCACAGCGCGCCGTGGTCGGTCGACGATCAGGGCAAGCGCGACGTCAGCCACGGCTGCATCAACATCAGCCCCTCCAATGCGAAGTGGTTCTTCGACAACTTCGGGCCGGGCGATCCCATCGTCGTGAAGAATTCCAGCGGCGGCAATTACAAGAAGAACGACGGCTCGAGCGACTGGCTCAACTGACCGCTCCGGCGAGCCCCCTGAAAAAGGGGGCTTTCGTCGGCCCGGGGGTTATGTATAGCCTCATATATAGGCCTGTGGCCATGAAGGAGTGCCGATGCCCGGTCCACGCGAGCGCATGGTGGCGTCCGCCGCCCTGCTGATCAGGGAGCGCGGTGCCCACGCCACCGCGATTTCCGACGTGCTCGAACACAGCGGCGCGCCGCGCGGGTCGGCGTACCACTACTTCCCGGGCGGACGGACCCAATTGCTCTGCGAGGCCGTCGATTACGCCGGTGAGCACATCGCGGGCATCATCGCCGGCGCCGAGAGCGGCGCCCAGCTGCTGGACACGCTGGTCGAGAAGTACCGGCGGCAACTGCTCAAGACCGGGTTTCGGGCCGGCTGCCCGGTGGTGGCGGTCTCGGTGGAAGCGGACGAGGGCACGGTGATCGAGCGCGCGGCCGCGGTGTTCGACCGCTGGTCGGACCTGATCGCGCAACGCCTGATCGCCGACGGCGTCCCGCGGCGGCGGGCCGCGGACCTGGCGCTGCTGACCACCAGCGCGCTGGAGGGCGCGATCGTGCTGGCCCGGGTCCGCCACGACCTGACCCCCCTCGACGTCGCGCACCGCCAACTGCGCGACCTGTTGGCCGCCGCCCAAACCTGACGGGCGCAGTCGAAAGGACACCACGATGAGCAGTGCCTGGCAGCCCACCGCCTGCATCCTGTGCGAATGCAACTGCGGCATCGTGGTCGACGTCGCCGACGGGCGACTGGCCCGCATCCGCGGTGACAAGGCCCACCCGGCCTCGCAGGGCTACACCTGTAATAAGGCGCTGCGCCTGGACCACTACCAGAACAGCCGCGCGCGGCTGACGTCCCCGCTGCGCCGCCGGGCCGACGGCAGTTACGAGGAGATCGACTGGGACACCGCCATCGTGGAGATCGCCGAGGGCTTCCAGCACATCCGCGACGCCTACGGCGGCGACAAGATCTTCTACTACGGCGGTGGTGGCCAGGGCAATCATCTCGGCGGCGCCTACAGCGGCGCCTTCCTCAAGGCGTTGGGCTCGAAATACCGGTCAAACGCGTTGGCGCAGGAGAAGACCGGCGAGGCCTGGATCGACGGCCAGCTCTACGGTGGTCACACCCGCGGGGAATTCGAGCACGCCGAGGTCGCGGTGTTCGTCGGGAAGAACCCGTGGATGTCGCAGAGCTTCCCGCGGGCGCGGGTGGTGCTCAACGAGATCGCCAAGGACCCGGCGCGGTCGATGATCGTCATCGACCCCGTGGTCACCGACACCGCCAAGATGTCCGACTTTCACCTGCGGGTGCACCCCGGCACCGATGCGTGGTGCCTGGCGGCGTTGGCGGCCGTGCTGGTGCAGGAAAACCTCTGCGACGAGACCTTTTTGGCGGAGCACGTGCGTGACGCCGAACCCGTGCGGGCAGCGCTGCACGACGTGCCGGTCGGCGACTACGCGCACCGCTGCGGGGTCGACGAGGAGCTGCTGCGGGCGGCGGCGCGGCGCATCGCCGCCGCCACGAGCGTCGCGGTGTTCGAGGACCTCGGGGTGCAGCAGGCGCCCAACAGCACGCTGTGCTCGTATTTGAACAAGCTACTGTGGATCTTCACCGGCAACTTCGCCAAACCCGGTGCGCAGCATCTACATTCGTCGTTGGCCCCGCTGTTCGGGCAGTTTTCCGGCCGCACTCCCGTCACGGGCGCGCCCGTCATCGGTGGGCTGGTGCCCAGCAATGTCGTGCCGGAGGAGATCCTGACCGACCACCCCGATCGGTTCCGCGCCATGATCGTGGAGAGCAGCAATCCCGCGCACTCGCTGGCCGATTCAGCCGCGTGTCGGGAGGCCTTCCGGGCGCTGGAACTAATGGTGGTCATCGACGTCGCGATGACCGAGACCGCCCGCCTCGCCCATTACGTGCTGCCCGCCGCGTCCCAGTTCGAGAAGCCCGAGGCCACCTTCTTCAATTTGGAGTTCCCCCGCAACACCTTTCAGCTGCGCCGGCCCGTGCTGCCGCCGCTGCCCGGGACGCTGGCCGAGCCGGAGATCTGGGCGCGGTTGGTGCGCGCGCTCGACCTGGTGACCGACGACGACCTGCGCCCGCTGCGCGAGGCCGCCGCGCGCGGGCGCCAGGCCTACACCGAGGCGTTCCTCGGCGCCGCGGCCGGCAATCCCACGGTGGCCAAGCTGCTGCCGTACGTGTTGTACGAGACGCTCGGCCCGACGCTCCCCGAGGGCCTGCGCGGCGCGGCCGCGCTGTGGGGGCTGGCGCAAAAGACCGCCCTCACCTATCCCGAGGCGGTGCGGCGCGCGGGCCACGCCGACGGCAACGCGCTGTTCGACGCGATCCTCGACAACCCGTCCGGGGTGACGATCACGGTGCACAACTACTCGGACGACTTCGCGCTGATCAGTCACCCGGACCACAAGATCGCCCTGCACATCCCGCAGATGCTCGAGGAATTGCGGTCGCTGACCCGCACCCCACCCCGGCTGACCACCGAGGAGTTCCCTATCGTGCTGTCGGTGGGCGAGCGGCGCGCCTACACCGCCAACGACATCTTCCGCGACCCCTCCTGGCGCAAGCGGGACGCCCAGGGGGCGCTGCGGGTCAGCGTGGCCGACGCGCAGGCCCTGGGCCTGGCCGACGGTGCGCGCGCCCGCGTCTGCACGGCCACCGGCAGCGCCGAGGCGACGGTGGAGATCACCGACACGATGCTGGCCGGCCACGCGGCGCTGCCCAACGGTTTCGGCCTGGACTACGTCGACGACGACGGCCGCACCGTCGTTCCCGGCGTCGCCCCCAACGCGCTCACCTCCACCGGCTGGCGCGACCCGTACGCGGGCACGCCGTGGCACAAGCATGTGCCCGCCCGGATCGAGCCGGCGCTCAGCTCCAGATCTTGACCCGCTGCTGCGGGTCCAGGAACAGGGCGTCGTCGCTGGCGACCCCGAAGGCGTCGTAGAAGGCGTCGATGTTGCGCAGCACGCCGTTGCAGCGGAACTCCGGCGGCGAGTGCGGGTCCACCGCCAGCCGCCGGATCGCCTCGGCCTCACGGGATTTGGTGCGCCACACCCTGGGCCCAGCCGTAGAACACCCGCTGCTCGCCGGTCAGGCCGTCGATGACCGGGGCCTGTTCACCGTTGAGCGACAACTGGTAGGCCAGCAGGGCGATCGACAGCCCGCCCAGGTCACCGATGTTCTCCCCGACGGTAAAGGCGCCGTTGACGTGGTGCTTGGCGTCGAGGCCGCGGGGCGTGTAACCCTCGTACTGGGCGATCAACGCGTCGGTGCGGGCGCCGAATTCGCGTCGATCGCTGTCGGTCCACCAGTCGATCAGGTTGCCGTCGCCGTCGTATTTGGCGCCCTGGTCGTCGAACCCGTGGCCGATCTCGTGCCCGATCACCGCGCCGATCCCGCCGTAGTTGGCGGCGTCGTCGGCCTCGGCGTCGAAGAAGGGCGGCTGCAGAATGGCTGCGGGAAAGACGATTTCATTCATCCCGGGGTTGTAGTAGGCGTTGACCGTCTGTGGCGTCATGAACCACTCGTCGCGGTCCACCGGGCCGCCCAGCTTGGCCAGGTCGCGGTCGTGCTCGAGGGCGTAGCCGCGCTGGAAGTTGCCGTACAGGTCGCCCCGGTCGATCACCAGCGTCGAGTAGTCCCGCCACTTGTTCGGATAGCCGACCTTGGCGGTGAACTTGCCCAGCTTGGTCAGGGCGCGTTCCCGGGTCTCGGGCGTCATCCAGTCCAGCTCGCCGATGCTCTGCCGGTACGCGGCCTGCAGATTGTCCACCAGCGTGTCGATCCGAGCCTTGGCGTCCGGCGGGAAATGCCGCTGCACGTAGAGCTTTCCGACGGCGTCGCCCATCAGGCTCTCCACCAGCGACACCGCCCGCTTCCACCGGTCGCGGATCTGCTCGGCGCCGGTCAGCAGGCGGCCGTAGAACTCGAAGTCCGCCGCGACGATCTCGTCGGTCAGCCACGCGGCACGGGCGCGCAGCAACCGCCACCGCGCCCAGCTCTTCCACACCTGCACATCCTCGTTGCGCCACAGCTCGGCGAAGGTGCGCACGTAATCCGGCTGCCGCACCACGATTTCCGCGAGCGCCTCCGAGCTGGTGCCGAACGCGGCCGCCCAGCCGGGCCAGTCGAAGCCGACGGACTCCTCCTGCAATTCGGCGAAGGTGCGCAGGTTGTAGCTCAAATCGGCGTCGCGGCGCTTGACCACGTCCCAATGGGCCTCGGCCAGCCGGGTCTCCAGGCCGACGATCCGCTCGGCGGTCTGCAGGTGATCGGCCGGCTCCCCGCCGAACACCAGGGCGAACATCCGCGCGATGTGGCCCGGGTAGGCCTCCAGCACGGCGGCGTGCCGCTCCTCGCGGTAATAGGACTCGTCGGGCAGCCCGAGGCCGGACTGGGTGAAGTGCACCAGGTAGCGGCTCGAGTTCTTGGCGTCGGTGTCCACGTAGACCCCGACGCCACCGCCCGCGCCGGTGCGCTGCAGGGCGCCCAGCGCGGCGGCCAGCGCGTCGGCGTCGGCGGCGTCGTCGATCACGGCCATCTCCTCGAGCAGCGGCCGCACCCCGCGCCGCCGGACGGTCTCTTCGTCGAGGAAGCTGGCGTACAGGTCGCCGATGCGCTGTTCGTCGGTGCCCGCGGCCGCGCCCTGCTCGCTGGCCTCGACGATCAGGTCGCGGACCTGCTCCTCGGCGCGGTCGTAGAGGTCGCGGAAGGCGCCGTCGGTGGCCCGGTCCGGCGGGATCTCGTACTCGGCCAGCCACCGTCCGTTGACGTGACCGAACAGGTCGTCCTGGGGGCGGATGGCTGCGTCGACGTAGCTCAGGTCGATCCCCGAGCGGAGGGCCGTATTTGTCACCCCGCCATCCTTCCATCTTTGCCGGGTGCGACGATCGGGCCATGTCCGACGGCGAGCGCACCGAGCCATCCAGCCCCGAAGCAGCAGCCGACCCGAAAACCGACCCGAAAGCCGACGGCAAAGCCGACCCCGATGCCGCGCCCGACGCCGACCACGACGACGACCACGACGACGCGGCCGGCGAACTGATCTCGAACTACGGCCTCGCGTCGGCGTTCCTCGGGGTGCTGTCGGTGGCCGCGGTCGTGCTGGCCGGCTTGATCTGGTCGGCACACCGCGACGCGGCCGACGAGCGGGGCTACCTGAGCCGGGTGATGCAGTCCGCGGCCGACTGGGCGGGCGTGCTGATCAACATGAACAGCGGCAACGTCGACGCCAGCTTGCAGCGGCTGCACGACGGCACGGTCGGGGAGCTCAACGCCGACTTCGACGCCGCCGTGCAGCCCTACCGGCAGGTGGTGGAGAAGCTGCAGTCGAAAAGCGCCGGCCGGATCGACGCGGTGGCGATCGAATCGGTGCGCCACGACCTGGACCCCCAGCCCGGCGCCGCACACCCGCCGGGCTCGGAGACGATCCCCACCAAGCTGCCGCCGTTCGCCAGCCGAACGGATTCGGTGCTGCTGATCGCCACCTCGGTCAGCGAGAACGTCGGCGCCAAGCCGCAGACCGTGCACTGGAACCTGCGGCTCGACGTCTCCGACGTGGACGGCAAGCTGCTGATCTCCGGGCTGGGGTCGATCCGATGAGAAACGTCTGGCGGCTCTTCGCCTTCGACATCCTGGCGCCGCTGGCCGCGGTCGCCGCGCTGCTGGCGATCGGTGTGGTGCTGGGTTGGCCGGTGTGGTGGGTTTCCGGGGCGTCGATCCTGATCCTGCTGGTGGCCGAGGGCATCGCGATCAACCTCTGGCTGCTGCGCCGCGATGCGGTCAGCGTCGGCACCGACGACGACGCGCCCGGGCTGCGCCTGGCCGTCGTCTTCCTGTGCACGGCGGCGCTCTGCGCGGCGGTGCTGACCGGCTACACGCACTGGACGCGCTCGGACCGGGAGTTCTCCGACGACTCGAAACGGGTGGTGCAGGTCGCGACCGGCATGGCCGAGGCGATGGCGTCGTTCAGCCCCACCGCACCGACCAGCACCATCGACCGGGCCACGGCGCTGATCGTCCCCGAGCACGCGGCGTCGTTCAAGGAGCAGTACGCCCGGTCCAGCGCCGACCTGGCCCAGCACCGGGTCACCGCCCAGGCCGCCACCGTGGCGGCCGGCGTCGAGGCGCTGGGACCGTCGGCCGCCAGCGTGGCGGTGGTCTTGCGGGTGACGCAGAACGCGCCGGGCCAGCCGCCCAGTCAGGCGGCGCCGGCGCTTCGGGTGACGCTGACCAAGCGTGACGGCGCCTGGCTGGTGGCCGACGTGTTGCCGGTGCGGTGACGCCTCAGTT
Organism: Mycobacterium sp. E1214; assembly: GCF_001666755.1. Taxonomy (GTDB): domain Bacteria; phylum Actinomycetota; class Actinomycetes; order Mycobacteriales; family Mycobacteriaceae; genus Mycobacterium. The sequence goes on from NZ_LZJC01000001.1 coordinate 7,128, forward strand.
GGCGTCGCGGCTGGTCTTCACCTTGACGAAACGGTCGGAGAGCCGCCGCATCCGGATCATCAGCGCCGCCGACGGGCTGGTGCTGGCGTCGAGGTAGGCCGCGAGCTCTTCGGGGGCCACCCCGATGCGGGACGCGAATTCCTGCAGCCCCAGGCCCGACCGGTCGATGAGCAGCCGCACATGGCGGGCCACCTCGCCGCGCTCGTTGGCCTCCAGGTGGGTGCGGGCGCGCTCCAGCACCTCCCACAGCGCCTTGGCGATCCCGGAGGGCCGGGTGCCTTCCAGCACCTCCTCGACCTGGCGGGCGGTCCGGCCGTACGGGTCCCGCTTCAGCGCGGCGGCGATGCGCTTCCAGGTGCCGATCTCGCCGCCCTGCAGCGCCGCCCGGATGGCGGCCGTCGACCAGAATTCGACCGGCTGGTCGGATTCGGTCGCGGGGCCCTGTCCGGTGCCCGGGTATTCGCTGTCCCGCGTGCGCTCTTCCACGGCCGGCCGGTGGGCCGGCGGTGCAGGGCGTCGGTCCGATGCCAACGTCACCTCGCCTCCTCCAGCATCGCTACGGCTACTGATAGGCAACGCTGCCTGATCTCTTCCCAGTCGGAGTGAGCGTCGGCGTCCGATCCCGCGGTCTCGTCGAGGTCACACGGGTTGGGGTCTGCCAGTCGACGAACCAACTGGGAGGCAATCCATTGCCGCCTCGGTGATTGACAACAGTAATACCTGTCCATTCCGGCCAGTACCACGGCGGCGGTCTCCGGTTCTACTGACTCCACCATGTCGGCGAATTCGGCGTAGTCGCGTCGGGTGTTACGGGACATGATCAGGTAGCCCTTGAGGCGCAGCGCCTCCGCGCCGGTCGGGACCTGCAGCCGGTCGCCGGTGGGCAGCTGCACGTGGGTGGTTTCCACCGGGCTGCTGCGCTCGTATCGGGGTTGATCGGCGTCGCCGCGGCCGGGGTCGCTCTCCAGCGCGTCGATGGCGACCGATAGGCGGCCCCGCCACAGGGTCACCGGGTGCACCGGCCGGTCCGTCCCGCTGATCGCCTTGGCGATGCCGTTGCGCGACGACAGGCCCGCGCGCTTCCGGGCGCCGGAGGCACCGTGCGGCCGACCGCCGGCCTTCGCGTCGGCGCCCACCAGCGACTTCTCCTCGTCGAGGCTGACCTGGTGCGGGATCTGCCCCGGCCCCAGGCCGCGGCTCTGCTCCTGGCGGCCGCAGCCGGTGAACGCGAGCGGGTCGGTCACGCAGATTGCGTCCGGCGCCAGGTGCTTGAGCTTCGCGGCGGACTTGAGCACCATCCGCAGGTCGGCGCTCGGCGCCACCAGCGCCGAGATGTCGTCGGGAATGACCACGACGTCGCCCAGGTCGACGTCCGGCAGCGGCTTGTCGAAGTCGACCGACGGCAGGATGCGGGCCAGCCACGGGGGCAGCCACCAGTTCCACTGGGCGAACATCGCCATCAACGCCGGCACCATGACCAGGCGCACCACGGTGGCGTCGACCGCGATGGCGACGGCGCACGCGACGCCGATCTCGGCGACCAGCGGCATGCCGGCGAACGCGAACCCGATGAAGACCGCGATCATGATCAGCGCGGCGCTGGTGATGGTGCGGGCGCTGGTGCTGACGCCGTAGGCGACGGCGTCGCGGGTGTTACCGGAGTGCAGGAACCGTTCCCGGATCCGGGTCAGCAGGAATATCTCGTAGTCCATCGACAGCCCGAACGTCATCGCCAGGACCAGCGGCGGCACGGTGCTGTCGATCGAGCTGATCTGGACGAAGCCGAGTTCCTTAAGCCAGCCCCATTGGAACACCATCACCAGGCTTCCGTAGGCGGCCGCCACCGACAGCAGCGTCATCAGGACGCCCTTGAACGCCAGGAACACCGAGTGCACCGACAGCAGCAGCATCACGAACGCGATCAGCGCGACGAACGCCAGCACCAGCGGCTCGGTGGCCGAGACCCGGTCGTCGAAGTCCTTGATCAACGCGGTCGGTCCGCCGATGTCCACCCGCGCGGTGCCGGCGTCGGGAATCGCGGGCAGCTCGTGGCGCAGCCAGCCGACGGTCTCGCGGGCCCGCATGTCCTCGGGATCCACCGACAGCACCGCGGACAGCAGGGCGCTGCCGTTGTCCTCGGCGAACTGCGGCGGCGACACCGTCACGATGTTGGGCGATTGCGAGATCTTCTGCCGGATCGCGCCGATGGTCTGCGCGTGCTCGGGCGACGCCGCGCCGCCGTCCGGGAAGGTGATCAGCACCCGGATCGGGCCGAGCGCGCCGGGCCCCAACGCCTGCGCGGCCGCCCCGACGCCGGCGCGGATCTCGTGGGCCGAGTCGAATTGGCGCAGCAGGCTGTTGCCCAACACCATCGACGAGGCCGGCGCGGCCATGGCCAGCAGCACCAGCGACGCGCCCAGCGCCGAGATCCACGGGCGGCGCATCACCCAGCCGATCCAGCGGTTCCAGAACCGCGACTGCGTGCTTTCCGGTCGCCGCGACCAGTGCAGCAGCGGCGAGCGCTTGGCGGCGGCCCGCCCGAACGTCGCCAGCGCCGCGGGCGTCAGCGTGGTCGAGGTCAGCATCGCCACCGCGACGGCGAGGATCGCGCCGGTGGCCATGGACTTCAGCGCCGGGGTGTTGATCACGTAGATCCCGGTCAGCGAGGCGATGACGGTCAGCCCGGACAGCACGACCGCCAGCCCGGACGTGGACATGGCGGCGTCGACGGCCTGCTGGGGCTGGCGGCCGGTGCGCAGCTCCTCGCGGAACCGCATCAGGATGAACAGCGAATAGTCGACGGCCAGGGCGATGCCGAACATCGACACCGTGGAGGTGACGAACACCGACATGGTGGTGTACGCCGACAGCAGGTAGACCAGCCCCATGGTCACCACGACGGTGCAAACGCCCAGGGCGAGCGGGATCGCGGCGGCGGCCAGGGAGCCGAACACCGCCAGCAAGACGATCAGGATGACCGGCAGGTTCCAGCGCTCGGCGGCGGCGATGTCGTGCTTGGTGTTGGCGGCCGCGGCGGCGGACAGGGCGCCCTGACCGATGACGTAGAGGCGGACCCGCCCGTCGGCGGTCTGGCCGGCCTGGTCGCCCTTGATGCCGACCTTCTTGCGGAGCTGTTTGGCGAGGTCGCTGGTGCCCGAGTTGTGGGAGTCGAGCTGCAGCGAAATCACGAACGGGCGGTCGGGCTGCGGCGGTCGCTGGGTGGGGTTGGGGGCCTCGCTCACGCCGGGGTACTCGGCGACGATCCCGCGCAGCAGCGCCACCGCGTCGTTCATGTCCTGATAGCTGGCGTCCGGGCGGGGCGCGGCCACCAACGCCAGCGACGACGACCCCTGGTCGTGATAGAGGTTGTCGAGCTGGTCGTGGACCGCCAGGGATTGCGATCCGGCCACTTCGAAACCCCCGCCGGTGAGGTTTCCGGACTGCGTCAGCGCCAAATACACCGCCGGCACCAATGCCAGCAACCAGCCCGTGAAGACCAACCAACGGTATCTACGCAGGCTGCGGCTGAGGCGCATCATTAACTGCTGGATTTCAGGCTCCCCGTTTTTCGCTTAACGCGCGTGCTGGCGAGGATACCCCAGCGCGCTGTGCCGCAAAGGGGCTTCGCAAGTTCCTGAGCTGCAACGACGGTGTTGTTGCCAACCCGCTGCGAAGTTGTTGTGAACCGGTGACGGGCGCGATCCGGGTCACATGCGCGCCCGCGACTTGGCGTGCTCGGCGCCGGTGATGGCAGGATGTCGGATGGCCTGCGGCGACGGGGATTTTCGCGCGGGGCGAGCCGTTTCGCGGCGTTAGTTCGCGTGGCGCCGCCCGCCGGCGGGCCGATCGCACACTCACGAGGAGTCATCAATGACGACAGCGCACGCACGCCGCAGGATTCTCACCGGGCTGCTCGCCCTGACGGCGCCGGGCACCGCGGTCGCGCTGCTGGCCGGTGGCTCCGCCACCGGCGCCCACGACCCCTGCGCGGCCAGCGAGATCGCCCGCACCGTCGGGTCCGTGTCGAAGTCGATGGGCGACTATCTGGACTCGCACCCGGAGACCAACCAGACGATGACGTCGATGCTGCAGCAGCAGGCCGGCCCCCAGTCGCTGGGCGGCCTCAAGTCCTACTTCGAGGCCAACCCGAAGGTCGCCGGGGACATGACCTCGATCGCGCAGCCGCTGAGCAACCTCTCGCTGCAGTGCAAGCTGCCGATCTCGCCGTCGCAGGCGCTGGGCATGATGCAGCAGGCCCAAGGCGCCGCCGGCGGCCTGCCCGCGCTGCCCGGCAACCCGGCGGGCGCCTCCCCGCTGGGCGGCGCGACGGGTCCGGCCGCGATCCCGCCGGCCGCGCCGCAGCCCGCCCCGCCGGCGGCCGCCAACCCGCTGCCCGGCCCGCCGCGCGGCAACACCGCGGGATAGCTAGTCCGGCGCGCCGGGCGCCCGGTCGGGCGGTAGCGGCCCCTGCAGGGCGGTGTCGGTCGGATCGGTGGCACCGGGGAGGCCGCGGCCCAGCCCGGGGATCGGGCCGGTCGGGGCGTCGTCCGCCGGGTCGTCGGGATCGGCCAACGGCTCGGTGCGGAACACGAAGAAGAACACGACCCAGCCGATCGCGGCCAGCAGCAGCCAGCTGATCAGCCGGTAGATCAGCATCGCCGAGATGGCGTTGGGCAGCGACATGCCGCTGGACACCAGGCCCGGCACCAGCACCGCCTCCACGACCAGCAGGCCGCCGGGCATCAGCGGGATGGTCCCGACCGCGCGGGCGGCGGCGTAGGCGACCGTGAGCCCCGCGACCGACGCGTGGTCCCCGGCGGCATAGGCCGCGAAGCCCAGGCACGCCACGTCGGCGATCCAGTTGAGCAGCGACCAGCTGAACGCCACCGACAGGTCCCGCCGGCCGAGGCTGACCGATTCCAGCTGCATCAGCGTCTCGCGCCACCGGTGCAGCCCCGCGTCCGCGGGGCGGCCGCGCACCGAGTTGACCCACGACAGCACCCGGCAGCCGATCCCGTCGATCAGCTCGGGCCGCGACGCCACCGCCTGCGCGAGCAGCAGCAGCGCGACGAAGCCGCCCAGGGTGAACAACAGCGAGAACGGATTGTTCTTGGCGCCCAGGAAGAACGCCCCGCCCAGGCCGAGCAGCGCCAGACCCACCGCCTGCAGCACCCCCGACATCACCAGCTGCCAGGACGCCACCACCGTCGACGCGCCCCACATCCTTTGCTGACGCAGCAGGAAGGTGGCCGAGAGCACCGGCCCGCCGGGCAGGGTGGTGCTCAGCGAGTTGGCGGCGTAGAACGCCGCCTCGGAGCGCAGCTGCTTGACGTGCACGCCGGCCGAGCGCAACAGCGTGCGCTGGATCTGGGCGAAGCTGTGCATCGACGCGGCCGACGCCGCGACGGACGCCAGCAACCACCACCAGTTGGCCTCGTAGAGGCTGGTCCAGGCCTTGGCGAGCTGGCGCCAGCCCAGCGCGACTTCAACCGCGAGGACGAGCGCGACGACGCCGAGGACCACCCAGCGCAGCCACCAGTACTTGCCGCGGGAGGTTTCCTCACGCGGCAAGTGCAGATTGCGGGCGGGCGCGTCGTGCGACACGTGAATTAGGGTAACGGTGCAGGTGGCGGGGGCCGTGCCGCGCAGCGCCCGCCGTGTCGCCGTCGTAACCGGATCGTGCCGACGACGTTGGTCGGCAAACCGGTCCGCGGCCCCGTCCGCCCCGGAAATCCGCTGTCGGGGGCGCGGTTTGGGCAGGTTTGGCGGGGCCGCCTGGCGGATAGGCTTGCCGCATGCCGGCAAACACCGACGACGCCTCGGTCGAACCCCTTGTCCGTAAGACCGCCGCCTGGTCCTGGCGTTTGCTGGTGATCCTGGCCGCCGCCCTGTCCGTGCTGTGGGTGGTCGAGCAGCTGGAAGTCATCGTCGTCCCGGTGCTGGTGGCGCTGCTGCTGTCCGCGCTCCTGGTGCCGGTGGTCGACTGGCTGGACAAGCACGCGCTGCCGCGCGGCGGCGCGGTGGCGTTGGTCCTGCTGGGCGGTTTCGGGCTGCTGGGCGGCATCTTGGCGTTCGTGGTGCTGCAGTTCATCGACGGCATCCCGGGGCTCACCGAACAGGTGACCCGCAGCATCGAGTCCACGCGGCGGTGGCTCATCCACGGGCCGGCGCACCTACGCAACGAGCAGATCGACAGCGCGGGTAACGCCGCGATCGAGGCGCTGCGCAACAATCAGGCCAAGCTGACCAGCGGTGCGCTGTCCACGGCGGCGACCGTCACCGAGCTGGTCACCGCGGCGGTGCTGGTGCTGTTCACGCTGATCTTTTTCCTCTACGGCGGCCGCAACATCTGGCAGTACGTCATGAAGATCTTCCCGTCCGGCGTCCGCGGCAGGGTCCACCAAGCCGGCGTCGCCGGGTACGGGTCGCTGATCGGCTACGTGCGGGCCACCTTCCTGGTGGCGCTGACCGACGCCGCCGGGGTGGGCACCGGGCTGGCGATCATGGGCATCCCGCTCGCGCTGCCCCTGGCCTCGCTGGTGTTCCTCGGCGCGTTCATCCCGCTGGTCGGCGCCGTGGTCGCCGGGTTCCTGGCCGTCGTCGTCGCCCTGCTGGCCAAGGGCATCGTCTACGCGCTGATCACGCTGGGCCTGCTCGTCGCCGTCAACCAGCTCGAGGCGCACATCTTGCAGCCGCTGGTGATGGGCCGCGCGGTGTCGATCCACCCGCTCGGGGTGGTGCTGGCCATCTCGACCGGTGGTGTGCTGGCGGGAATCGTCGGCGCCCTGCTGGCCGTGCCGACGGTCGCGTTCCTCAACAACGCGATCCAGGTGCTGCTGGCGCCCGACCCGGCCGCGGAGGCCGAGAAGCAGGACGAGCCGGAGGAGACCGGCGCGATCCTGCAGGCCGAGCCG
>NZ_LZJC01000002.1 GCF_001666755.1 Mycobacterium sp. E1214
GGGTGGGCGCGCTCGTCCCGGACACAGTCACGGCTCACAGTCTAGGGTGGCGCGGCCCGGCGCGTCCGCCCGCGCGTCAGGCCGGCGCGAGGAACGCCCGCATCGCGGCCGCGTAGGCCGTGACGTCGCGCGCGCCCATCAACTCGCGGGCGGAGTGCATGGCCAGCTGCGGGGCGCCGACGTCCACGGTGGGGATGCCGGTGCGCGCCGACGCCAACGGCCCGATGGTCGAACCGCAGGGCAGATCGGCGCGGTGCTCGTAACGCTGCAGGGCCACGCCGGCCTGCTCGCAGGCCAGCGCGAAGGCCGCGGCGGTGCGCCCGTCGGTGGCGTACCGCAGGTTCGGGTGCACCTTGAGGACCGGCCCGGCGTTGACCTCGATCAGGTGACCGGGCTCGTGGCGCTCCGGATAGTTCGGGTGGGTGGCGTGGGCCATGTCCGCCGAGGCCAGCAGCGAGTCGGGCAGCGAGCGCAGGAAGTCCTCCCGGTCGCCGCCGCGCGCGAGCACGATCCGCTCCAGCACCGTGCCGAGCAGATCGGACTGCGCACCGTGGTCGGAGGTGGAACCCACCTCCTCGTGGTCGAAGAGGACCAGCACGGGCACGTAGCCCGCCGGCTCGGCGTCCAGCAGAGCCTCCAGGCCCGCATAGCAGCTGGCCTGGTTGTCCAGCCGCGGCGCGCTCAGCAGGTCGGCGTCGGCGCCGATCACCGCCGACGGCGTCAGGTCGTGGGTCATCAGGTCGGCGGACAGCACGTCGCCCGGCGCCACCCCGGCGCGCCGCGCGACGTGGTCGACGAAGGGCTGCTGCGTGCCGCCGGCGCCCCACACCGCGTTGACGTGGCGCTGCGGGTCCAGCGTGAGCGATCTGCGGTCCTCGGCCAGGTGGATGGCCAGCTGCGGCACCCGCAGCAGGGGCTCGTCGATCCGCACCACGCGGTGCTCGACGCGGGCGCCGGCGCGCACCGACAGCCGGCCGCTCAGCCCGAGGTCGCGGTCCAGCCACGAGTTGAGCCACGCGCCGCCGTAGGGCTCCAGCGCGACCACCCGCCAACCGGCGACCCACCGATCCGGGTGCTGCTTGACGCGCAGGTTGGGGCTGTCGGTGTGGGCGCCGACGATGCGAAACGGGCCGGCGGGGCCGGCGGAATTCCACGCGATCAGCGAGCCCGCGCGCACGACGAAGTAGCGGCCCGGTTCGGTGGGCCACCGGTCGGTTTCGCTGAGTTCGGTGTAGCCGGCCTCGGTCAGCCGGGCCGCCACGGTGGCGCACACGTGAAACGGCGACGGCGACGCGTCGATGAATGCGCAGAGTCCTGCAGCGCTGGCCGGCATGGAACCATCATCGCCGGTCGACGCGGCCGCCTGCGCGGCGGCTGGACGCTCGCGCCGCTTTCGGCGCTCACCGTCGCCACGCTAGGGTCGCCCATGTGCCTTCGGTGCAGCCCCAACCCATCCTCGAGCCGCTCACGCCTGCGGCCATCTTCGTGGTGCTGACCATCAACGACGGCGGCGAGGCGACCGTGCACGACGCCCTGCCCGACGTGTCCGGGCTGGTGCGTTCCATCGGTTTCCGCGAACCCCCCAAACGGCTGTCCGCGATCGCGTCGATCGGTTCCGACGCCTGGGACCGCTTGTTCTCCGGGCCGCGCCCCGCCCAATTGCACCGATTCGTCGAGCTCAAGGGCCCGCGACACACCGCGCCCGCGACTCCCGGGGACCTTCTGTTCCACATCCGCGCCGAGAGCCTGGACGTCTGCTTCGAACTGGCCGACCGGATCTTGCGGTCGATGGCCGGCGCGGTCACCGTCGTCGACGAGGTCCACGGCTTTCGCTACTTCGACAACCGCGACCTGCTCGGCTTCGTCGACGGCACCGAGAACCCCGACGGCCCGCTGGCGGTCAGCGCCACCGCCATCGGCGACGAAGACCCCGAGTTCGCCGGCTCCTGCTACGTCCACGTGCAGAAGTACGTGCACGACATGACCGGGTGGAATTCGTTGTCGGTCAACGAACAGGAACTCGTGATCGGCCGCACCAAGCTGGAAAACCTCGAGCTCGACGACGAGACCAAACCCCCGAACTCGCACATCGCGCTCAACGTGATCGAAGACGACACCGGCGCCGAGCTCAAGATCGTGCGGCACAACATGCCGTTCGGCGAGCTCGGCAAAAGCGAGTACGGCACCTACTTCATCGGTTACTCGCGCACCCCCACGGTGACCGAGCGCATGCTCGAGAACATGTTCCTCGGCGACCCGCCCGGCAACACCGACCGCATCCTCGAATTCTCCACCGCCGTCACCGGCGGGCTGTTCTTCTCCCCCACCGTCGATTTCCTCGACGACCCGCCGCCCCTGCCCGTCCCGCCGGCGACAGCACCAGCCGCTGCCCCGGATGGCTCACTGTCGATCGGCAGCCTGAAAGGATCCCCGTCATGAACAACCTGTACCGCGAACTGGCACCGGTCACCGACGCCGCCTGGGACGAGATCGAGGAAGAGGCGACGCGAACGTTCAAGCGGCACATCGCCGGGCGACGCGTCGTCGACGTCAGCGAACCCGGCGGGCCGGTCACCGCGGCGGTCAGCACCGGTCGGCTGGTGGACGTCCAAGCACCCACCGAGGGCGTGGTCGCGCAGCTGCGGGCCAGCAAACCGCTTGTGCGGCTTCGGGTTCCGTTCACGTTGTCGCGGACCGAGATCGACAATGTGGAGCGCGGCGCGCAAGACGCCGACTGGGATCCGGTGAAGGACGCCGCGAAAAAGCTGGCGTTCGTCGAAGACCGGGCCATCTTCGAGGGCTACGCCGCGGCGTCCATCGAAGGCATCCGCTCGGCCAGCTCGAACAAGTCGCTGACCCTGCCGGCCGACCCTCGCGAGATTCCCGACGTCATCACCCAGGCGATCTCCGAGTTGCGCCTCGCCGGTGTCGACGGCCCGTACTCCGTGCTGCTCTCGGCCGACGTGTACACCAAAGTCAGCGAGACCACCGAGCACGGTTATCCGATCCTCGAACACATCGACCGCCTGGTTCCCGGCGACATCATCTGGGCGCCGGCCATCGACGGCGCCTTCGTGCTGACCACCCGCGGCGGCGACTTCGACCTGCAGCTGGGGACCGACGTGTCGATCGGCTACACCAGCCACGACGCCGACACGGTGCAGCTGTATCTGCAAGAGACGCTGACCTTCCTGTGCTACACCGCGGAGGCCGCCGTCCCGCTCAACCCCTAGGAATAAACGCCGCCGGGCCGCTGCTGAGCGTGGGGTAATTGATCGAACCTCACTCGCTGAAGGCAGGCTTTCGATGGCAGAGACCCTGGCCGGTGCCACCGCTCTGGTGACCGGCGCCACTTCGGGAATCGGATACGCGATCGCAAGGGAACTGGCGGCTCGCGGCGCCGAAATCGTGGTTCACGGACGCAGCGCCGAGCGCGGCGCGAAAACCGTCCGCGACATCGAAAACGCTGGCAGCACAGCGCGTTTCGTCGCCGCCGACCTCAATGATGCCGACGACGTACGCAGGTTGGCCAGCGAGGCCGGCCCGGTCGACATCCTGATCAACAACGCCGGCATCTACGAATTCGGCGCGACTACCGAGACCGACGACGCGACGTTCGACGAGCACTTCAACATCAACGTGCGCGCCCCCTACATCCTGGTTCAGCAGCTGGTGCCGGGCATGGTCGAGCGTGGCGGCGGCACCGTCGTCAACATCAGCACGGTCGTGGCGTCGGTGGCGGGCGCGGGGGCCGGCATCTACGGCGCCAGCAAGGCCGCCGTGGAACAGCTGACGCGCGTCTGGGCGGACGAATTCGGCGGCACGGGGGTGCGGGTGAACGCCGTCGCGGTCGGGCCGACCGACACGCCCGGTGTGGCGGTCGTCCCCGGGCTGCTGCAGTCCGTGGCCGCCAGTACGACATTGGGACGCCCGGCGGATCCGGCCGAGATCGCCAAGGCCGCAGCGTTTCTCGCCTCGCCCGACGCCAGCTATGTCAACGGCGCGGTGCTGCACGCCACCGGTGGGCAACGCTCGATCGCCGCGTGACGGTCTACAGGTCCAACACCAGGTCACCGGCCGGGGCGGCCGAGCAGATCAGGACGGTCCCTGCGTCCGGCGGCTGCAGCGGCGGCTGCACATAGGTGGTGGCACCGGCCACGACGCCCGTCTCGCACACGTGGCATACGCCGCTGCGGCAGGAGAACCGGGTCGGCACGTCGCACGCCTCGGCGAATTCCAGGATGGTGCCGTAACCGGCGGACCAGTTGACGGTGAGGCCGCTGCGGGCGAAGGTGACCGACGGGCCAGTCCCCGGCGCTCCGGCCGGCGGGTGGGGCGGCGTGCGCGGCGCGGCGTCGACGACGCCGGGGTTGACCGGTGGCAGGGCGCCGAAAAGTTCGGTGTGAATGCTGGAGTCCTGCAGGCCGGCGGCGATCAGCGCGGCGCGGACGTCGATCATGAATCCGGTTGGGCCGCAGACGTATGCGGCGGCCTCGGCAGGTAGGCCGAGTGACTCGATCACCCGGGGGTCCGGGCGCCCGTCGGCCTCGGTGAAGAACACCCGCTGCACGGCATGCGGCAGCGTCGCGATGAGTGCGGCGACCTCGTCGGCGAAGGCTTGGGTCTGGCGGTTGCGCGTAACGTGCAACCACCACAGCGCGCGGTCACTGCCGGCCGCCGACAGCGCACGCAGCATCGCCAGCACCGGGGTGATGCCGATCCCCGCCGAGATCAGAACCACGGGCCCGCTGCCGTCGGCCAGATGGAAGTTGCCCCGCGGGGCGGCGGCCTCGAGTACCGATCCGGGCTGGGCGTGGGTGTGTAGCCAGCGGCTCACCACACCGCGGTCCTCGCGCTTGACACTGATGCGGTAGTCCTGCGGGTCACCGGACAGCGAGTAGCTGCGCAGGGGCGCCGGCTCAGCCGCCCCGGGCACCCTGAGGGTCAGGTACTGGCCGGGCAGCGCCGCCGGAAGCGCGCCGTGGTCGTCGGCCGCCAGCCGAAACGACACGACGTCGGGGCTCTCCCGGTGTATCGCCGTTATGCGCAGGGGGCGAAAACCGGTCCACGCCGGCGCGGGTGCGGCGGGCGCCGCGTCCTGCCGGGCCAGCATGTCGCGGAAGGATTGTTGCCAGCCCGGGCTCAGCGCCGGGATGTCGACGACCTCGCGCAGCCGCGCGCGGTCACCGCCGGGCAGGTAGAGCAGCGCGTCGACGGCGGCGACGCTCTGTTCGTGGCGCCCGCGACGGGTCCGCACGATGTCATCGCCGGCCCGCACGTGACCCTCGGTGATGACTCGGAGGTAGAATCCCGGGCGATGTTGCGCCACAAGGAGATTAGGCATCTCGGGGGCACCCAGGCGCAGCCCGACCCGGAAGCAGGTGACGCGCGGCTGGGTGACCTCGAATTCCGCCTCGCCGATGCGATACCGGTCGCCGATGCACACCTCGTCGTCGGGCAGGCCGGTAACGGTGAAATTCTCCCCGAAATGGCCTGGCGCCAGGTCGTCGCGGCCCAGGTAGTTTTTCCAGAAGTCGTAGGACTCACTCTGGTAGACCATCACCGCGCGCTGTTCCCCGCCGTGGCCGGCCAGATCGCCCTGCCCGTCGCCGTCGATGTTGAGGCGGCGCACCATCACCGGCCCCTGCACCGGTGTCTTCCAGATGCCGGTGAAGACGTTTTTGCCATGCCACGCAACGTTTTTAGGCTTGCCCACGTTCACCGACAACAGCTTGCTCACCGCGTCACCTCGACCTGATCCGGAGCCCAGCCGGGCCGTTGCCACCGCCGCAACGCGGCGGCACCGTCACTCGAGCGAGCGAAGCTGCGCTGCGCGGCCCACATTAGGCCTGCGCGATGCGGGCGGCAACCGCTGCCTTCGGCCGGATCTGGGGCTGTCGCCCACAGGCATCCGCGTGCATAATGGGTCAGTCATCCCAAAAATAAGGGGCGTCATGCCGGCTGTTCATCATCGCTACACGACCGTCGACGGCCATCGGCTGTTCTTCCGGGAAGCGGGTGACGCCGCGGCGCCCGCCGTGGTGCTGCTGCACGGATTTCCCACCAGTTCCTACATGTTTCGCGACCTGCTGCCCGCCCTTGCCGATCGCTACCACGTGATCGCGCCGGATCACCTCGGCTTCGGCCTTTCCGACGCCCCGCCGGTCGAAGCCTTCGATTACACCTTCGACGGGCTGACCGAGCTGACGGCCGGGCTGCTCGACACGCTCGGCGTGCAGCGGTACGCCATGTACGTGCAGGACTACGGCGCGCCGATCGGGTGGCGGCTGGCGTTGCGCGACCCGGCGGCGATCACCGCCATCGTCACCCAGAACGGCAACGGGTACGACGCGGGATTCGTCGAAAGCTTCTGGAAGACCGTGTGGGCCTATCAGGATGACCAGAGCCCCGAGACCGAAGCGGCGGTGCGGCAGTTCCTCACCCTGGACGCCACGCGCTGGCAGTACCTCACCGGCGTGCCGGATGAAACGCTGGTGGACCCGGAGTCCTGGCTGCACGACTACGCCCTGATCTCGCGCCCGGGCAACGACCTGGTGCAGCTGAAGTTGTTTCGCGACTACGCCACCAACGCGCCGCTGTACCCGCGGCTGCACGACTACTTCCGCGCGAGCCGGGTGCCACTGTTGGCGGTGTGGGGCCGTGGCGACCAGATCTTCGGGCCGGCCGGTGCCACGGCGTTCGCCGACGACCTGCCGGACGCCGAGATTCACCTGCTCGACGGGGGCCACTTCCTGTTGGAGTCCGCCTCCGACGAGGTCACCGAACTGATCCGCCGCTTCCTGGGCAACCACATCCCGGTGCCGTGATCGACACCGGCGCGCGGGCTTGACTGCGGATGCGCTGGCCGGGCGCGGCCGCCAGCTAACCTGGGGCGATGGCCCATCCCGATGTTCAGTGCGAACAACGGTTGACCGCCAAGGGGCGCGCCACCCGGGACCGCATCGTGCAGGCCGCCGCGCAGCTGATCGTCACCGAGGGCCTGTCGGCGGCCAACCTCGAAGCCGTGCGGCGCGCGGCGTCGGTCAGCGGCTCCCAGCTGGCCCACTACTTCGCCGACAAGAACGCGTTGATCCGCGCGGTGATCCGACGCCAGATCGGGGTGGTGCTGGACTTCCACCGCCAGCCTCGGCTGCGGGGGCTGCGTTCGTTCGACGACTTCGAGCGGTGGATCGACTTGAACATGCGCTACCTGCGCCGTATCGGTTACCACGGCACGCCGACCTATCACGCGCTGGCCGCCCAGCTGGCGAAGTCGGACGCCGACGTCCGCGCGGCCCTGTCGGACGGCTACCAGCAGTGGATCACGTTGCTGCAGAACGCCATTGCGCACATGCAGGACGCCGGTGTGCTGTTGCCGCAGGCCGATCCGCGGCGCTTGGCTTTGGTGATCGTCGGTGCGCATCAGGGCGGTGGCACGTTGACGTTCACCTATCGACAGGACTGGCCGCACGCCGACGCGACCCGGTTCGCGGTCAACTATCTGCGCATGTTCGCCGCCGATCCCGAGGAGCGCGTCCCCCGCCCACCGCGCCGGCCCCGCGGGCGGCGCCCGCCCGCCGCCGCCGGCTGATCGTCCGTGCCCGAAGACGACACAACCCACCCCTCGTCCCTCACCGTGAAGGGGCTGGCGACGCGCCGCCGCATCGTCGACGCCGCGGCGCGCTTGATCTTCGAGCGGGGCGTCGCCAACACCAGCATCGATCAGGTGCGGCGCGCGGCGGGGGTGGGCGGGTCGCAGATCGCGCACTACTTCCGCGACAAACGGGAGCTGACCCGTCACGTGATAGGCGCCCGCCACCACGACTTGCGGGCCTTCCACACGCAGCCGCGACTCGGCGGGCTCGACGACTTCGACGCCCTCCAGGCGTGGGCGGACGCGTGCGTGGCCGACATCGACACCGTGTACCGCGTCGGCGGCTGCGTGTACGGCTCGTTGGCCGGCGAGCTGATCGAAGGCGACGACGACATCCATCGCGACCTGTCCGCCGGTTACGACCAGTGGATCGAGCTCCTGCGCACCGGCCTGACCGCCATGCGGGACCGCGGTGACCTGCGTCCGGAGGCGGACCCTCGGCATCTGGCCGTGTCGCTGGTGATCGCCCACCAGGGCGGCGCCATGCTCACCTACGTCACCGGGGATGCCGAACCGTTGCGCGCGGCCGTCACCGCCGGCGTCGAGTACGTGCGGTCCTTCGCGCCGCCGACGCGCCCCCTGACCGGGCGACCCCGCCCGCGGCGCGCCCGCTCCTGACGGCGGCGGGCTGGACATCCGAGCCCCCGAGACCAATAATGGGTTGCCTGGCCCAGAACGCCGATCCGCCCAGGAAGTGGGAGCGCCGTGTCCGTCACCGATTCCCCCCGGCTGCCGACCGCGCCCGCGGTGGTACGCGAAAAGCCCGGCGGCCCAACGATGCGCGCGATCGTGTTGACCGGGTTCGGCGGCCTTGACCGCTTGGTGTACACCGAGATCCCCAAGCCGTTGCCCAGGGTTGGCGAAGTGGTCATTGAGGTGCGGGCGTTCGGCCTCAACCACGCCGAGCTACACATGCGCAGGGGTGAGTGGGCTGAGGCCGCGGAGGTCAGCGGCATCGAATGCGTCGGCGTCGTCGACTCGTGCCCGGGAGGCGAGTTTCCCGAGGGCGCCAAGGTCGCGGCCCTGATGGGCGGTCTGGGACGCACCATCAACGGCAGCTACGCGCAGTACACCCGCGTCCGCGCGGCGAACGTCGCCCGCATCGACTCCGATCTCGGGTGGGCGCACCTCGCGGCGCTGCCCGAGACCTACGCCGTCGCCTGGACCTGCCTGTTCCGCAACCTCGATCTGAAATCCGGGCAGACGCTCGTATTGCGCGGCGCGACATCGTCGTTCGGTCGGGCCGCGCTGAAGATGGCGGTAGCGGCGGGCGCACGCGTCATCGCCACCGCGCGCAGTCGCGACCGCTTCGCGGCGCTCGAGGCGCTGGGCGCCGCCCGGGTGGAGCTGGAGCGGCGCGACCTGGCCGCGCACCTCGCCGAAACCAAACAGGTCGACGCGGTCCTGGACCTCGTCGGCAACTCCACCATTCTCGACTCCCTGGACATGCTGCGTCGCGGCGGCACGGCCTGCTTGGCGGGCTGGCTGGGCGGCCTGCAGCCGATCGACGGGTTCAACCCGCTGCTGCGCATGCCCAGCGGGGTGAATTGGAACTTCTTCGGCAGCTTCGTCTTCGGCACCCCGGGCTTCCCGCTCTCGGACGTGCCCCTGCAAGACATCGCCGGCCAGGTCGCGCAGGGCCGTATCGACGCGACGCCGTCCCGCGTCTTCTCCTTCGACCAGATCCACGAGGCCCACCGGGTCATGGAGGCCGGAGAGGCCGACGGCAAGATGGTCGTCGTGGTGCAGTGACGCCCAGACGTGAACGCGCCGGGGAGGCAGGCATGGCGGTACGCAGGGCCAGCCCGGACCGGTTGGGCGCCTTCTCCGACGGCGTCTTCGCTGTCCTCATCACGATCCTGGTGCTGGAGCTCAAGCCGCCGAAGACGTTCACCTTCAGCGCCCTGTTGCCCGAATGGCCCACGGGCGTCAGCTATGTCGTCAGCTACCTGTTCATCGCGATCGTGTGGGTGAACCATCACCACCTGTTCGGCTACGCGCAGCAGGCCACGCCGCGGCTCGTGTGGTCCAATTTCGCGCACCTGTTCTCGGTGTCGCTGATTCCGTTCACGACCGAGTGGATCGCCGACAGCCGGCTGGCCGCCGCGCCGGTGGCCCTGTACGCGTCGGTGTTCGTGCTCGTCAACATCACCTACCTCGCGCTGTGCCAGGAGGTCGTGGATCGCCCGGCCCACGACGACGTGACGCAGCGCATGCGCCGGCTGCTGCGGATGCGGTCCTTCCTCACGGTCGGGATCTTCGCGGCCGCGGCGGTCGTCGCGCTGCGCTGGCCTGCTGCCGGGATGGCGCTGATTGCCCTGTGCCTGGCGGGGTATCTCCGGCCGGACGTGCCGGAGCCGAAGGAGGTTCGTCCCTGACATGGCCGCCCCGTCCATCCTGGTATTCGACGTCAACGAGACGCTGCTCGACATCGGCTCGCTGGCACCACTTTTCGGCGAATGGTTCGGCGACGAACGCGTGCTGCGCGAGTGGTTCGCCCAGCTGGTCATGTACTCGATGACCGCGACGTTTACACAGAACTACGTGGATTTCGCCACCCTCGCCCAAGGCGTGCTACGCATGGTGGGCGCCGCCCACTCGGTGAGCCTCGGCGATGACGACCAGCGCCGGCTGAAGACCGGTCTGCTCACGATGCCCGCGCACCCCGATGTCGCAGATGGGCTTAGATTGCTGCGCGACAACGGTTTTCGACTGATAACGCTCACCAATTCGCCGCCCAACCCCGACGGGCCGACGGCCCTGCAACATTCCGGCCTGGGTGAATTCTTCGAGCACCAGCTGAGCGTCGACGCATGCCGCGCCTTCAAGCCCGCCCCGGTGGTGTACCGCTACGTCTGCGACACACTCGGCGTCGCGCCGGGCGAGTGCATGATGGTGGCGGCGCACGTGTGGGACGTGCTCGGCGCCCAGCACGTCGGTTACAGCTCGGCCCTGATCACCCGGCCGGGCAATCCGCCGCTGTCGGTCGACGGGCTGGCGCAGCCGAGCCTGGTGGTCGGCGACATCCGCGAATTGGCGCACCGTCTCGTCGACACGCGAACACAGTGACCCCGTAATCACCGACAGGAACGTGGCGATGCCAGCAGACATGCCAGCAGACATTGATGACGAGTACGACGTCGTGATCCTCGGCGCCGGACCCATTGGGCAGAACGCGGCCGAACGCGCCCGCGCCGCGGACCTGCGCGTGGCCGTGGTGGAGCGGGAGCTCGTCGGCGGCGAATGCTCCTACTGGGCGTGCGTGCCCAGCAAAGCGTTGCTGCGCCCCGTCATCGCGCTCGCGGACACGCGCCGCGTCGACGGCGCTCGCGAGGCCGTGAGCGGTCACCTCGATGCGGCCGGGGTCTTCGGCCGGCGGGATCGTTACGTCACCGATTGGGACGACACCGGCCAGGCCGACTGGCTCGAGAACATCGGCGCGACCCTCGTCCGGGGCCACGGCCGGTTGACCGGCCCGCGACGGGTCGCCGTCGAGGCGCCCGGCGGCGCGCGGCTGACCTTGGCGGCCCGCCACGCGGTCGTGATCTGCACAGGCAGCCGGGCAGTGCTTCCCGACGTGCCCGGCATTAAGGAGGCGCACCCGTGGACCAACCGGCGCGCGACGGACAGCAGTGCCGTTCCGCGCCGGCTCGCCGTCGTCGGTGCCGGCGGCGTCGGTGTCGAAATGGCCACGGCGTGGCGCGGTCTGGGCGCCGAGGTGACTCTGCTGTCGCGTGGCTCGGGGTTGTTGCCGCGACTGGAGCCGTTCGTCGGAGAGATGATCCACCGCGGCCTCGCCGACGCCGGTGTCGACGTGCGCGTCGGCGTCTCGGTCGGTGCGTTGCACCGAACCGACGGCGGCGAGGTGGTGGTGGAGCTCAGTGACGGCAGCCGACTGGTGGTCGACGAGATCCTGTTCGCCACCGGCCGCGCTCCCCTGACCGACGACATCGGGTTACAGACCATCGGGCTGGAGCCGGGCAGCTGGCTCGACGTCGACGACGCGTGCCGCGTGCGTGCCGTCGAGGACGGCTGGCTGTACGCCGCGGGGGACGTCAACCATCGGGCGCTGCTCACCCATCAGGGCAAATACCAGGGCCGCATCGCCGGATCGGCCATCGGCGCCCGCGCTAAGGGCGAACCGCTGGACACCCGCCCGTGGGGTGCGCACGCCACCACCGCCGATCACCACGCGGTGCCGCAGGCCTTCTTCACCGACCCCGAAGCCGCATCCGTCGGATTGACGGCCGAGCAGGCCGAGCGAGCCGGTCACCGCATCCGCGTGGTCGACGTGGAGATCGGTGACGTCGTCACGGGGGCCAAGCTCTACGCCGACGGCTACACGGGCCGCGCACGGATGGTCGTCGACCTCGACAGCGGTTGCCCGCTCGGCGTCACACTGGTCGGCCCGGGCGTCGCCGAGTTGCTGCACTCGGCCACCATCGCCGTCGCCGGCCAGGTCCCCGTCGACCGGCTGTGGCACGCCGTGCCGTGCTTCCCGACCATCAGCGAACTGTGGCTCAGACTGCTCGAGGCCTACCGCGACGCGTCCGCGCATAATTGAGCGATGGCCACCGCGGACGGATTCCACCCCGACTTCGACGACTCCACGACGCAGGTGGGGCGCACGCGGGTGCGCCACGTCAGGGCGTCGGAGATCAGCGCCGACACCGCGCAGTCGGAGGGCTTGCGGCGCTTCGCGGCGCTCTCCGGTCAATCGGTCGGCGCGGCGAAGCTCTGGATGGGCGAGACGCACGCGTCGCCGCGGTCCGCCTCGGCCAACCATCACCACGGTGACTCCGAGACCGCGATCTACGTGCGAAGCGGCAACCCGCACTTCGTGTTTCACGACGGCGTGGCGGAGGTCCGCATCTGCGCCGCGCCCGGGGACTACGTGTTCATCCCGCCGTTCCTGCCGCACCGCGAGGAGAACCCGGACCCGAGCACGCCCGCCGAGGTGGTGATCGCCCGCAGCACCCAGGAGGCCATCGTGGTCAACTTGCCCGAACTGTATCCGCTCGAGGACGCTCAGTAGACGGCGATCTCGACGAGGTTACCGTCGGGATCGCGGCAGTAGTGCGACGTCATGTCGCCCAGGGCACCGCTCTTGGTCACCGGCCCCGACACGATCCGCACGCCGCACTCGATCAGGTGCGCCCGCACGTCGTCCGGGCTGCTGGTGGTGATGAAACACAGGTCTTCCGAGCCGGCCGCCTCGACGGCCCCCGTGAACCAGGCGGGGTCGTCGGCCAGCGCGCCGATCGGGCGCAGGTTGATCTTCTGCTGCCCGAAACGCAGGGCGGTCCGCTTCGAGGGGCCGAACGTTTCCCGCCGCATGCCGAGCACCCGCTCGTACCACGCCGCGGTGGTTTCGACGTCCGCGCAGTTGATGACGATGTGGT
Source organism: Mycobacterium sp. E1214 (assembly GCF_001666755.1). Taxonomy (GTDB): domain Bacteria; phylum Actinomycetota; class Actinomycetes; order Mycobacteriales; family Mycobacteriaceae; genus Mycobacterium. Next base: position 13,057 of record NZ_LZJC01000002.1, read on the forward strand.
CGAACCGCTCCACCGTGATTGCCACCGCTGACCCTCCTGACCGGTGCGCCCACGCAGCCGTGAACGAATCCCCTTCGTCATCAGGATAATCCGCGGCCGTCGACGGCGGCGCGTGCCCGTCCGGCGCGCACGCCGGTCGGTGTCCCGCTCAGCTGATTCTCAACTGATTCTTGGCTGACCCATGGCCCGACTCAAAGCGTTCCCAAAGTCGACGGCCGCACCATTGGTGTCATGACCGAACCCCTGTGCGCCAACCTCGTCGAACGTTACCTGCGCACCCGCGGGCGACGTTATTTCCGCGGTCACCACGACGGTGACTATTTCTTCGTGCTGCGCACCCACCCCGGGTCGTTGCACGTCCACCTCGAAATCTCACCGGCCCACGACGACGTGCTGATCATCCGAGTCACCCCCGGCCGCTACTTTCCCGCGGCCGACCGGCCCTGGCTGACCTACCTGTGCGACAGGTGGAACCGGCAAGAGCGCCAGGTGACGGCGATCGTGCACGGCTCGTGCGACCCGCAGCGCATCGGCGTGATGGCCCGCCGGTCGCAGTGGATCCGCAAGGGCGTGTCCTTCGACGACTTCGCCGGCCTTGTGGACCGCGCCGTCGCCGATGCGACCGAACTCTTCGGCGAGGCCGGCCCGGCCGAGGAGGCCCCGCGGGTCGACCAGCCGCTGCTGCGCGACGCCGGCTGACTCACCACCGGGGTCGCGGCTCCAATCCCCGTGTGACGGGCACCCTTTCGGTCCCGACCCCCGTGTTGCGCGCCCGGTCCAACGCGGATATCGCATTCTCTTAATCGAAGAGTAAGATATGCCGTCGGGGCGGATGTTTGAGACCGGCGTCACACCGGCAACCACTGCGCCAGGAACACGACAGCGGGGAACCATGACGGGCAACGGTGCTGAGGCGGCGACGAACCACGAGACCGCCAAGTGGGATCCGGCCTTCACCCAACGGATCGTCGAGACCATCGGACCGGCGGTGCGCCGCTGGCACCGCGCCGAGGTCCGCAACATCCGCAACGTCCCCGCGACGGGCGGCGCGCTGGTGGTGTCCAACCACTCGGGCGGCATGCTGACGCCGGACGTGCTGGTGTTCTCCCCCGCGTTCTACCGGGCCTTCGGTTACGACCGGCCGGTGTATACGCTCGGCCACTACGGGCTGTTCATCGGACCGCTGGACGGGTGGTTGCGGCGGGTCGGCGTCATCGAGGCGAGCCGGGAAAACGCCGCTGCAGCATTGCATTCCGGCGCCGTCGTGCTGGTCTTTCCCGGCGGCGACTACGACTCCTACCGGCCCACCTTCCGCGCGAACACCATCGACTTCAACGGCCGCACCGGCTACGTCAGGACGGCGATTGAAGCCGGCGTGCCCATCGTGCCGGCCGTCTCGATCGGCGCCCAGGAGACGCAGCTGTTTTTGACCCGGGGGAATTGGCTGGCCCGCAAGCTGGGCCTGACCAAGGCACGCATGGACATCCTGCCGGTCAGCGTCGGCGTTCCCTTCGGCCTGAGCGTCATCTTCCCGCCCAACCTGCCGCTGCCGGCCAAGATCGTGACCGAGGTGCTCGAGCCGATCGACGTGACCGCCCGCTTCGGCCAGCACCCCGACATCGACGAGGTGGACGCCCACGTGCGGGGCGTCATGGCGGCCGCGCTGCACCGGTTGGCCGGCGAGCGCCGGCTGCCCATCCTGGGTTGACTCGGGCGGGGACGTGGCGCGTGAGACGACTCAACGGCATGGACGCGATGCTGCTCTACAGCGAGACGCCCAACCTGTACACGCACACCCTCAAGGTCGCGGTCATCGACCCCACCGACGGCCCCGGCGACTTCGGCTTCGACGCGTTCCGCCATCACGTCCGTCGCCGCCTGCACCTGTTGGAACCGTTGCGCTACAAGCTGATTGACATTCCCTGGCACCTGCACCACCCGATGTGGCAGGAGGACGCCGAGGTCGATTTGGATTACCACCTGCGGCGGGCGCGGATCCCGGCGCCGGGGGGCCGCCGCGAATTGGACCGCGTCATCGGGGAGGTGGCGTCGACCCCGCTGGACCGCGGCCGCCCGCTGTGGGAGTTCCACTTCGCCGAGGGCCTGTCCGGCGGCCGGTTCGCGCTGATCGGCAAGATCCACCACGCGCTCGCCGACGGTGTCGCGTCGGTGAACCTGCTGGCCCGCGCCATGGACCTCAAGGACGGCGCCACCGACGAACGCGACAACGACGAGGCGGGCGTCACGACGTCGACGGCCGACCTGTTGCGCGCGGCCGCCCGCGACCACGCCCGCCAACTCGCCCGGCTGCCGGGGCTGCTGCGCGACACCACCGTGGGGATGGTGCGGGTGCACCGCCGGTCCAAGGAGCGCGGCGAGCACCCCGACCTCGCCGACGCGTTCGCCGCCCCGCCGACGTTTCTGAACCACGTGGTGTCGCCACGGCGCCGTTTCGCCACCACCCCCTTGCCGCTGCCGCAGGCCAAGGCCGCGGCCAAGGCCCTCGGCATCACGATGACCGACCTGGTGCTGGCGACGGTCGCCGGCGCGCTGCGCGAGCTGCTGCTGGCCTACGACGGGGCCGCCGACCGGCCGATCATCGCCTCGGTGCCGACGGCCACGGACAAGTCCGACCGGATCAGCGGCAACGAGATCTCCGGGCTGTCCGTCTCGCTGCCGGTGCACGTGCCCGACCCGGCCGAGCGCGTCCGGCTGGTCGCCCTGGCCACCGCGATCGCCAAGGAGGACCACGAGATCCTGGGCCCCGAACTCTACGGGCGACTGATGGCCTACCTGCCGACGGCGATCGCCCCGGCCGCGTTCCGGTGGCTGGGCGTGCGGGATGCGCCGAACAAGCTGATGAACGTCGCGGTGTCAAGCGTCGTCGGGCCGCGGGAGCGCGGTCACTTCGGCGGCGCCGCGGTCACCGAGATCTACTCCACGGGGGTGCTGTCGCCGGGCGCCCCGGTCAACATCACCGTGTGGAGCTACGTCGACCGGCTCGGGGTGGCGGTCCTCACCGACGACCAGACCTTTCGCGACCCGCACGAGGCGACCGACGCGATCAGCGAATCGTTCGCCGAATTATGCGCCGCCGCAAGCGTTTCCGGTCAGACCGCGAGCACCGAGTCGAGGACAGAGTAGAACAGGCCCAGGCCGTCGTCCGACGGGCCGGTCAGCGCCTCGATAGCGTGCTCCGGATGTGGCATCAGCCCGACGACGCGGCCGTTGGCCGAGCTGATGCCGGCGATGTCGTTCAGCGATCCGTTCGGGTTCTCGTGGTAGCGGAACACCACTCGGCCCTCGCCCTCGAGCTCGTCGAGCACGTCCGCCGGGGCCACGTAGCGCCCCTCACCGGACTTCAACGGCACCAACAGGTCCGCGCCGTCCTCGAACCGCGACGTCCACGCTGTCGACGTGGACGCCACCCGCAGCCACATGTCGCGGCACAGGAAGTGCAGGCCGACGTTGCGGGTCAGGGCGCCGGGTAACAACCCCGCCTCGCACAGCACCTGAAACCCGTTGCAGATGCCCAGCACCGGCATCCCGCGCCGCGCGGCGGCCACCACCTCGCCCATCACCGGGGCGAATCGGGCGATGGCGCCGGCGCGCAGGTAGTCGCCGTAGGAGAAGCCGCCGGGCACCACCACGGCGTCCACGCCGCGCAGGTCGGCGTCGGCGTGCCACAGGTTGACCGCCTCGGCGCCCACCCGCCGCGCCGCCCGGGCCGCGTCCACGTCGTCGAGCGTGCCGGGGAAGGTGATGATGCCGATCCGCGTCGTCACTGCGCCTCCCGGCTGATCGTCCAGTCCTCGATCACGGTGTTGGCGAGCAGCGTCTCGGCGATCTCGGCCAGCACCGCGTCGTCGACCGTGTCGTCCACGTCCAGTTCGAACCTCTTGCCCTGCCGGACCTCGGCGACCCCTGGGTGGCCCAGCCGCCCGAGCGCGCCGACGATGGCCTGACCCTGCGGGTCCAGGATCTCCGCTTTGGGCATCACGTTGACGATCACCCGGGCCACCGGCGCTCCTCCTCAGTCAGGCTGTCGGCGCCGAGTCTACCGGCGAAACCGCAGCCAGGGGCTACGGGCACGAGGCGATGTAGGCGTCACACAGGGGCGCGGTCATGGCGCCCAGCACCGGGTCGTCCGCCATCGCCGGCCACGGCACCTGCGGCGGCCCCGACGACCACAGGGTGAGCTCGCTGATCGTGCTGCTGGCCACGTGCGCAATCAGGTAGGTGTGCATGACGACCGGACCGCTGATCACCGCCGCCACCCGGTTCGGCGCGTCGTCGGTGATCGACGGCGACTCCTGCGGCGCGCGCTGCTGGCAACCGCGCAGGGCGGCGACGGCGGCGCGCAACACGTCGGCCGCGGTCGGGCCGCCGCGCGCGGTGTCGCCGCGCCAGTGCAGCACCTGCACCTGCAGCTGCCACTGCCCGTCGGGGTGGGCGACGGTGGCGCGGGACGTGACCGCCGAGTCGCGCGGGTCCTGCCCGGACGCCGGCGCGCCGCACAGCTCCTCGAACCTAAACCGCGGCCCGGGCATCGCTCCGGTGAGCGGCACCGCCACCCCGGAGAAGGCGGGCCAGTGGTACACCGCGTCCAGCGGCACGGCCCGCTGCTCGATCCACGCCGTGTTTGGGATCCGGTCACAGGTGGTGGGGCAGGTCTCGGGCTCGGCGTGGGCGGGCGCGACCACGACCAGGGCGACGGTCAGGCCGCCGGCGACCAGGATCGCGGCCAGCATCACGCGCATCGGCACCCTTCCCCTTCGAGGCACAATCGTAGATATGCAACTGACGCATTTCGGCCATTCCTGCCTACTTGCCGAGTTCGACACCACCAGAGTGCTCTTCGACCCGGGCAGCTTCGCCCACGGATTCGAGGGCATCACCGGTTTGACCGCCATCCTGATCACCCACCAGCACCCCGATCACGTCGACGTCACCCGGCTACCCGCCTTGCTGGAGGGCAATCCGGGGGCGGCGCTGTACGCCGACCCGCAGACCGCGGCGCAGCTGGGTTCGCCGTGCCGGGACGTCCACGTCGGCGACGAGTTGCAGATCGGCGAACTGACGGTCCGGGCCGTCGGTGGCGTGCACGCCACCATCCACCCGGAAATCCCTGTGATCGAGAACATTTCGTTCCTGGTGGGTGACGCGCAGCATCGCGCCCGGCTGATGCATCCCGGCGACGCGCTGTTCGTGCCCGACGAACCGGTGGACGTGTTGGCCACGCCGGCCGCCGCGCCGTGGATGAAGGTCTCCGAGGCCGTCGACTACCTGCGCGCAGTGGCACCCACGCGGGCGGTCCCGATCCACCAGGGCATCATCGCCCCCGACGCGCGGGGCATCTACTACGGCCGGCTTTCGGAGATGACCGACACGGACTTTCAGGTGCTGCCCGAGGAGAGCGCCGTCGCCTTCTGAGCGGCGTTCCCCAGCTTGGCGGTGCGAGGCGCGGTCAGGCGATGTCGGCGGCGGCGCCGCGGCCGGCCGCGCGGCCCGAGAAGACGCAGCCGCCCAGGAAGGTGCCTTCCAGCGCGCGGTAGCCGTGCACCCCGCCGCCGCCGAACCCGGCCGCCTCGCCGGCGGCGTACAGACCGGCCAGCGGCGTCCCGTCCTCGGTGAGCACCCGTCCGGCCAGGTCGGTCTCGATGCCCCCCAACGTCTTTCGGGTCAGGATGTGCAGTTTGACCGCGATCAGCGGGCCGGCCTTCGGGTCGGTCAGCCGGTGCGGGGCAACGACCCGGCCCAGCCGGTCACCGAGGTAGCCGCGGGCGGCCCGGATGGCGGTGATCTGGCCGTCCTTGCTGAACCTGTTGGCCACCTCGCGGTCTCGCGCGGTGACCTCGGCCTCCACCGTGGCGTAGTCGAGGGGCTGCACGTCGGGCAGCTTGTTCATCGCGGTCACCAACTCGCGCAGCGAGTCCGCGCTCACGAAGTCGATGCCCCGATCGACGAACGCCTGCACCGGTTTTGGCGGCCCCGAGCTGGCCCGGTTGCGCAGCAATTCGCGCACGCTCTGTCCGGTCAGATCGGGGTTCTGCTCCTGCCCGGAGAGCGCGAACTCCTTCTCGATGATCCGGGCGTTCAACACGAACCAAGTGTAGTCGAACCCGGATTTGGTGATGTACTCCAGCGTTCCCAGGGTGTCGAACCCCGGGTAGAGGGGGATCGGCAACCGTTTGCCGTTGGCGTCCAACCACAGCGACGACGGGCCGGGAATGATTCGGATGCCGTGCAGCGGCCAGATCGGATCGTAATTGGTGATGCCCTCGACGTAATGCCACATCCGGTCGGGGTTGATCACCCGGGCGCCGGCCTGCTGCGTGATGCCGATCATCCGCCCGTCGACATGCGCCGGCACCCCGCTCAACAATTGCTCGGGGACGCGGCCCATCCGCTGGGGCCAGTTCTTGCGGACCAGTTCATGGTTGGCGCCGATACCCCCGCTGGTGACGATCACCGCGTTGGCCCGAAACTCGAACTGGCCGACGGCTTTTCGTGACGACGCGACGCCCCGGGCGGCGGTCGAGGGCTCCAGCACCGTGCCCCGCACCCCGGTCACGGCGCCACCCTCGACGATCAGCTCGTCGACCTGGTGCCGGTGCGCGAACCGCACGGTCGAGCGGTCCCGCAGCTGGCGCGCGAAGATGTCGACCAACGCGGGGCCGGTGCCCCAGGTGATGTGGAACCGGGGCACCGAATTACCGTGTCCCAGCGCGTCGTAGCCGCCGCGCTCCGCCCAGCCCACCAGCGGGAACAGCTTGAGCCCGCGGGCGCGCAGCCAGCTGCGCTTCTCCCCGGCCGCGAAATCGACGTAGGCGTGCGCCCATTGGCGTGGCCAGTAGTCCTCGGGCCGATCGAACCCGGCCGTGCCGAGCCAGTCCTGCAGCGCGAGCTCGTGGCTGTCCCGGATGCCCAGCCGGCGCTGCTCCGGGCTGTCGACGAAGAACAGACCGCCGAACGACCAGAACGCCTGACCGCCCAGGTTCGCGCTGTTCTCCTGATCGACGATCAGCACCCGCTGGCCGCGGTCCACCAATTCGCAGGCGGCCACCAGGCCGGACAGCCCGGCCCCGACGATGATGGCGTCAGCGCCGAAGCCCGCAACCGAAGAATCGCTCATGTGGCACAGGGTAGTGCCCCGGGCCCCGCGACAGCCGTTGCCGGGTCAGGCGGCGTCCAGGACCGCGGCGTCCCGCCGCCAGCGATACACCGTGGGCGCGCAGCCGTGCATCAACGCCAGGTCGACCGCGTCGACCATGGCTTGCAGCGGGCCGGGCTTACGCAGGTGCCTGGCGGCCACCGCAACCCGCACCACGCCCTCCCGGCGGGCGATCCGCTCCGCGGACAGCACCACCATGCGGCACCACCACGGCTCGGTGAGGAAGCCTTCGCCGATCCCGAGCACCCGGGCGCGCACGGTGCTGTGGCGCACCAGGTCGGTGATGCCGTGCAGGTCGGCCAGGAGCCGGAACCCGTTGTCGGGCAACGCTTTAACCACACCGGGCGAAACCACCCAGCCGGGGGCCGCGAACAACCGGGTCCGCAATCCCTGGTGTTCGAGCACCCGGTCGGCGGCCTTGAGGCGCAGGCTGGCCTCGTGCGCCCGCAGGATCGCGAATTCGCCGCGGCGCTTCTTGGTCGCCGCGTCGTCGTAGCCGTGCAGCACGATCGCGTCGCCGCCGGCCCGGCGCGCGGCCAACCAGTCGACGGTGACCGGGTCGCGGTCGAGCCGGTAGTCACCGGAGAGCCGCGGGGCGACGAGCAGCGACACCGGCACCTTGCGGGCGTCCATTTGTGCACAGAACGCCTCGACGTCGGGCAGGGTCCGTTCGCCGATGCCCGAGACCGAGACGATCAGTTTTCCAGACACACCCGCAGTTTGCCGACCTCAGGTTTCGGGACAGTGAAGGACACGCAGACGGCAAGCGTCCATCGGGGCCGTTGCGACGGGCGGTGCCTGTGCGCCAAGCGGATCCGGCGCCCGCACCCGGTGGGGCCTCGGTGGATCGGATCGCGACCTCGGACCGCGCGGGTCAGTTCGATATGCTAAGCAACGTCATGGATGAGGCCCTGTACGCGTCGGCCGACACCCCGCTGCCCTGCGGGTCGCAGCAGGGCGCCGACGAACGGGACTATCCCGACCGGCTGGACGCGGAGCTGCTGCGCGTCTCGGGCGTGTGCATCCTGGCCACGGTGATGGCCATCGTGGACGTGACCGTGGTCAGCGTCGCGCAGCGCACCTTCATCGACCAGTTCTCGTCGTCGCAGGCCGTCGTCGCGTGGACCATGACGGGCTACACGCTGGCCCTGGCCAGCGTCATCCCGATCACCGGTTGGGCGGCCGACCGGTTCGGCACCAAGCGGCTGTTCATGGGCTCCGTCCTCGCCTTCACCCTGGGTTCGCTGTTGTGCGCCCTGGCGGCGAACATCGTGCAACTGATCGCGTTTCGGGTCATCCAGGGTGTCGGCGGCGGCATGTTGCTGCCGCTGAGCTTCATGATCTTGACCCGCGAGGCGGGTCCGCGGCGGCTCGGCCGGCTGATGTCGATCCTGAGCATCCCGATGCTGCTGGCCCCGATCGGCGGTCCCATCCTGGGCGGCTGGCTCATCGACACCTCCAGCTGGCGCTGGATCTTCCTGATCAACCTGCCGATCGGGGTCGTCACCGTCGCGCTGGCGGCGCTGGTGTTCCCCGGGGACCGCCCGGCCAAATCGGAGACCCTGGACGTCGTGGGCATGCTGCTGCTCTCGCCCGGCCTGGCGACCTTCCTGTTCGCGGTGTCGTCCATTCCCGGCCGTGGCACCGTCGCCGATCGCCGGGTGCTGATACCGCTGGTGGTGGGCCTGGCGCTGATCGCGGGGTTCATCGCGCACGCCTGGCGCCGGGTCGACCATCCGCTGATCGACCTGCGGCTGTTCCGCAATCACGTGCTCACGCTGGCCAACGTGACGATGCTGGTGTTCGCCACCGCCTTCTTCGGGGCCGGCCTGTTGTTGCCCAGCTACTTCCAGCAGGTGCTGCACCAGACGCCCATGCAGGCGGGCGTGCACATGATCCCCCAAGGCCTCGGCGCCATGCTGACGATGCGGCTCACCGGCCCGCTCGTCGACCGGCAGGGTCCGGGCAAGATCCTGCTGGTGGGCATCGCGCTGCTCACCGCCGGGCTCGGGACGTTCGCCTTCGGCGTGGCCCGGCAGGCCGGGTACCTGCCCGCACTGCTGGTCGGCCTGGCCATCATGGGGTTGGGGATGGGCTGCACCATGATGCCGCTCAACGTCGCGTCGGTGCAGGCGCTCGCCCCGCATCAGATCGCGCGCGGCACGACGCTGATGAGCGTCAACCACCAGGTGGGCGGCTCGATGGGCACCGCCGTCATGTCGGTGATCCTGGCCAGCCACTTCAATCGCAGCGACAACATCCTCGCCGCCAAGAAGCTCGCGGCGCTGCAACAGAAGGCCGCCGTGAGCGGCGCCCCGGTCGACCGCTCCGCCATACCGCCGCAGACCTACGCGCCGGACTTCCGGGTCGATCTCGCGCACGACCTGTCGCACGCCTACGCGGCGGTCTTCGCCATCGCCGTCGTGCTCGTGGTCTGTACCTTCATCCCGGCGGCGTTTCTGCCGAAGCGGCCGGTCAGCCAACCGCCGCCCGAGTAACCGACCCCCGCCTCGTCGACACCGCCCGGGCCACGATCCGGCGCTGATCCGTCAACGGTTGGACAACGAACTCACCGCGAACTCCCGCAATCGGTCCCGGCAGTCCATGCCGGGTGGATATGCTCAGCACCGCCATGGACAAGGCGCAATCCGTACCCTCCGCCACAATGCTCAGCGCTGCCGCCGGGCATCCGGATGCGGCCGACAACGGCTACCCCGACAAACTCGACGCCGCGCTGTTCCGCATCGCCGGCGTCTGCGGCCTGGCCTGCGTCATGGCCGTTCTGGACAGCACGGTCGTCGCCGTCGCCCAGAACACCTTCATTCGCCAGTTCGGGTCCACCCCGACGGTCGTCTCGTGGACGATCGCCGGCTACATGCTGGCCTTCGCGACCGTCATCCCCGTCACCGGCTGGGCGGCCGACCGATTCGGCACCAAACGCCTGTTCATTGCCTCGGTCCTGGTGTTCACGCTCGGCTCGCTGCTGTGCGCGATCGCCCCGAACATCGTGCTGCTGATCCTGTTCCGGATCCTGCAGGGCATCGGTGGCGGCATGCTGTTGCCGCTGAGTTTCGTCATCCTGACCCGCGAGGCCGGGCCCAAGCGGGTGGGCCGCCTGATGGCGGTGGGGGGCATCCCGATCCTGCTGGGTCCCATCGGCGGCCCCATCCTGGGCGGTTGGCTGATCGGCGCGTACGGCTGGAAGTGGATCTTCCTGGTCAACCTGCCGATCGGGCTGGCCGCCTGCGCCCTCGCGGCGGTGCTGTTCCCCAAGGACCGGTCCGCCCCCTCCGAAGCGCTCGACGTCACCGGCATGCTGCTGCTGTCGCCGGGGGTGGCGGTCTTCCTCTGCGGGGTGTCGTCCATCCCCGGCCGCCACGTCCTGACCGACCCGTACGTGTTGCTTCCCGCGCTCCTCGGCGCGGCGCTGATCGCCGCGTTCGTCCTGCACGCGCTGTATCGCACCGACCACCCGCTCATCGACCTGCGGCTGTTCAAGAATCGGGTGGTCACCGAGGTCAACGCGACGCTGCTGGTTTTCGGGGCCGCCTCGGTGGGCACCGGGCTGGCGGTGCCCAGTTACTTCCAGATCGCGCAGCACGAGACGCCCATGCAGGCCGGGCTGCACATGCTGCCGGTCGGCGTGGGCGCCGTGCTGACGATGCCGCTCAGCGGGGCGTTCATGGACCGGCGCGGGCCGGGCAAGATCGTCCTGTTCGGCCTCCCGCTGATGGCGGTGGGCCTGGGCGTCTTCACCTACGGGGTCGCCACCCAGGCGCCGTACCAGCCCATCCAGCTGGCCGGGCTCGCGATCACGGGGCTGGGCATCGGGTGCACGACGACGCCGCTGTCCGCCGCGCTGATGCAGGCACTCGCGCCGCATCAGGTGGCCCGCGGGACCACGCTGATCAGCGTGAACCAACAGATCGGGGGGTCCATCGGGGCCGCGATGATGGCGGTCCTGTTGACCAACCAGTTCAATCGCGACCAGCCGCTGCTCGCGGCCAGCGAGCTGGCGGCCGGGCACCCTGGCGGCGGACGCCGCGGGGCGCCGCCCGACGCCGTGGCCGGCACGCGGCAGGGCGCGGCCGACCTGGCCGTCACCGCGTCGCATCACCTGGCGCACGCCTACACGGTGGTGTTCGTGCTGGCCGTCGTGCTGGTGTCGGTGACCATCATCCCGGCGTCGTTCCTGCCGAAAAAGCCGGCCCGGCCGCCGGGCCAGGAGGACTCCTAGCCGCCGCCGTCCGTGCCGCCCACGGTGTCGAGCACCCAGGCGTACTGGAAGGCCGCTTCCTCCCACGCCTTGTAGCGGCCGCTGACGCCGCCGTGCCCGGCGTTCATCTGGGTCTTCAGCAGGATCCCGCGGCCGCCGCCGTTGGCGTGGCGCAGCGCCGCAACCCATTTGGCGGGTTCCACGTAGTACACCCGGGTGTCGTTGAGCGAGGTCATCGCCAGGATCGCCGGGTAATTCCTGGAGTCGACGTTCTCGTAAGGCGAGTAGGACTTCATGTAGTCGTAGGCGTCCTTGTCCGCCAACGGGTTTCCCCACTCGTCCCACTCGGTGACGGTCAGGGGCAGCGACGGGTCCAAGATGGTGGTCAGCGGATCGACGAACGGAACCTGGGCCACGATGCCGGCGAACAGTTCGGGCGCCAGGTTGGCCACCGCCCCGACGAGCAGCCCGCCCGCGCTGCCGCCGAGCGCCACCAGCCGATCGGGCCGGGTCACCTCGGTGTCGACGAGATGCCGTGCGGCTGCGACGAAATCGGTGAACGTGTTCCTCTTGTGCAGCAGCTTGCCGTCCTCGTACCACAACCGACCCATCTCGCCACCACCGCGGACGTGGGCGATCGCGAAGACCATGCCGCGGTCCAGCAGCGACAGCCGCGCTATCGAGAAGCTGGGGTCGATGCAGATCTCGTAGGCGCCGTAGCCGTAGAGGAGTGCGGGAGCCGGGACTTCGATGCCGGCCCGGCGCACGATCGACAACGGGATGCGGGTGCCGTCGTCGGCAATCGCCCAGTCGCGCCGCTCGACGTAGTCCGCGGGTCGATAGCCACCGAGCACGGGCTGCTCGCGCAGCAGGGTGCGCTCGCCGGTGCCCAGGTCGATGTCGTACACCCGCGCCGGGATGACCAGCGAACCGGCCCGGACCCGGAGCTTGGGCGCGTCCCAGTTGGGGTTGCCGGCGGCGCCCGCGGACATCAGCTCGGAGTCGAACGAAAGTTCCTCCGGTTCGCCGTAATTCCCGTCGGCGCCGATGCCCCACAACTGCAGGCGGGGCAGCGCCTCGCGGCGGTAGCTCACCACCAGGTGGCGGGCGAACGCGTCGACGGCGTCCAGCCGGACGTCGTCGCGGTGCGGGATCAGCGTGCGCTGCCGTGTGGGGTCCTCGACCGGGGCTTCGGCGAGCGTGAAGTTCACCGCGCCGTCGTTGTGCAAGATCAGGAACCGGTCGTGCCCGCCGACGACGGCGTGCTCCACCGAGTACTCCACCCCTTCGCGCCGGGGCAGCACGACGGTGAACGCCGCCCGCGGGTCGGCGGCGTCGGCGTAGCGGATCTCGGAGGTGATGGACGAGCCCGAGCCGATGAACACGTAACGCTCGCTGCGGGTCATCCCGACGCCGAGCCAGAACCGTTCGTCCGCCTCGTGATACACCAGCTCCGCCGCGGCGCCGGAGCCCGCCTGGTAGCGCCACACCTTGTCCGGGCGGTGCGCCGCGTCGAGGGTCAGGTAGTACACCGTCCGGTTGTCGGCCGCCCACGTCGCCCCGGCCGCGATGTCGGCGATCTGGTCGGCATACAGCTCACCGGTGCGTAAGTCCTTGAAACGCAACGTGTAACGCTCGTCGCCCACCGTGTCGACGGAGTAGGCCAGCAGGTGCCCGTCCAGGCTGACGGCGGCGGCGCCCAGCGAGAAGAACTCGTGGCCCTCGGCTTCGGCGTTGGAGTCGAGCAGGATCTGTTCGCCGGGTACGTCGGTGTGTTCGTCGAGGGTCGGCGGGTCCCAGTCGGCCGGATCGCTCACCGGGCAGCGGCACTGCACCCGATATTGCTTGCCCTCGTAGGTGCGGGCGTAATACCACCAGTCGCCCTGACGGGTCGGCACCGACAGGTCGGTCTCCTTGGTGCGCGCCTTGATCTCGTCGAAGATTTTCTGCCGCAACGGTTCCTGGTGGTCGGTCATCCGGTCGACGTAGGAGTTCTCCGCCTCGAGGTAGGCGATGACCTCCGGATCGGCCTTGTCGCGCAGCCATTCGTACGGGTCGACGAAGACGTCGCCGTGGTGTTCGCGCCGGTGCTCGACCCGCTTGGCGGTGGGCGGCACGGGCGCCTGGGGTTCGCTCATGCGCCCGGGCCGATCCAGTCGCCGAAGCTCAATCCCGAGATTCGTTCGTAGGCCTCGATGTAACGGTCCCGCGTGGCCGCGACGACGTGGTCCGGCAGCGGTGGTGGCGGTTGGTCGCCGTGCCGGTCCCAACCGGACTCCGGACCAATGAGCCAGTTGCGGACGAATTGCTTGTCGAAACTGGCCTGCACGACACCGACCCGGTAGTCGGCGGCCGGCCAGTACCGCGACGAGTCGGGGGTGAAGATCTCGTCGGCCAGCACCAGGTTGCCCTCACCGTCGGTGCCGAACTCGAACTTGGTGTCCGCGATGATGATTCCCCTACGCAACGCGTGGTCGGCGGCGCGCCCGTAGATCTGCAGCGTGCGGTCGCGCAGCTCGGCCGCGCGCGCCTCGCCCACCAACTCGACCACCCGGGCGAAGGGGATGTTCTCGTCGTGGTCGCCCAGCGCCGCTTTTGTCGCCGGGGTGAACAGCGGCTCGGGGAACCTGCTGGCCTCGACCAGCCCGGGCGGCAGCGCGATGCCGCAGACCTCACCGGTCGCTTGGTAGTCGAGCAACCCGGAGCCGGTGAGGTAACCGCGGGCCACGCACTCCACCGCAACCATGTCCAACTTCCGCACCAGCAGCGCCCGGCCCAGCACCTCGTCGGGGATTCGCGGGTCGTCCGGCGGCCCGGCCAGGTGGTTGGGGGCCGCAGCGAGGTCCGAGACGAGCCCGAAGAAGAACACGCTCATGGCCGTCAGGATCCGGCCCTTGTCGGGGATCGTGCTGTCGAGGACGTAATCGAACGCCGAGATCCGGTCGCTGGCGACCAGCAGCAGGTGCTCGTCGTCGACGCGGTAGATCTCGCGCACCTTGCCGCTGGCCAGATGCTCGTAGTCGGACAATGCGGGACGCATCGGGCCAGCCTATCGGGCAACCTTGCGGCGCCCGGGCGCGAGCTGTGCTGGTATCGGAGGTATGACGCGGTTCTTGCCCTACTCGACCAGACCCCTTCGCCTGTTCGGCCAACTGATCAGCGACGTCGTCGTCTCGCTGTGGACGGTGATCTGGGGGTTCACCGGCCTGGCGGTACACGACGCCATCGCCACCATCGGCGACGCGGGGCGGGAGCTGGAGAACGGCTCGAAGGGCATCGCCGGCGGCATGGCCTCGGCCGGTCACGAGGCGCAGCAGATCCCGTTGGTCGGTGACGCGGTGAGCAAGCCGCTCACCGCGGCCAGCGACGCGGCCATGGACATCGCGGGCGCCGGGCACAGCCTGAACTCCACGGCCGGCTGGCTCGCCGTGTTGCTCGGGATGGCCGTCGCCGCGCCGCCGATCCTGGCGGTCACCATGCCGTGGCTGTTCCTGCGGCTGCGGTTCTTCCGCCGCAAATGGACGGTGACCGCCCTGGCCGCCACGCCGGCCGGACAGCAGCTGCTGGCTCTGCGGGCGATGACGAACCGGTCGCCGGGCAAGCTCGCGGCCGTGAGCGCCGACCCGGTCGGCGCGTGGCGGCGCGAGGATCCCGTGACCATCCACAGACTGGCCGCGCTGGAACTGCGGGCCGCCGGGATCCGGATCAGGACCGGCTGACCGCGCCGCGCCGCGACCGCGGCAGCCGGACCGTCACGATTGCTCGTGCAGCGCCACCACGAGGTGCCGCATCCCGGTGTGGCGGTTGCTGCGCGTCCACTCGACGTCGCGCACCACCCGCACGCCGGCGAACCGCGACAACAGCTCCTCGAACAGCACCCGCAACTCCAGGCGGGCCAGGTTGGCGCCCAGGCAGTAGTGCACACCTTGACCGAATCCCAAGTGCGGATTAGGTTTTCGGGTGATATCGAACTCGTCGGGTCGCTCGAAAACCGCGGGGTCGCGGTTGGCGGAGGCCTCCCAGATCTGGACCTTCTGCCCGGCCTGGATCGGCTGTCCGCCCAGCTCGACGTCGCGGGTCGCGGTGCGCCGCTTGGACGGCGAGGGCGCCGTCCACCGCACCATCTCCTCGACGGCGGTGGGCAGCGTGGCGGGATCGGCACGCAGCGCCCGCAACTGCTCCGGATGCTGGGCCAGCGCGAGCAGCCCACCCGCGATCGCGTTGCGGGTCGTCTCGGCGCCGGCGCTGAACAGCAGGCTGAAGAACAGATAGAGCTCGAGATCCGACAGCGCGGGGGCTTCGGCGTCGTCGACCACCGCATTGGCGACGACCGACAGCATGTCCTCGGTGGGTTGCGCGCGCTTGGCGGCGATGAGCTGCTGGCCGTAGGCGTACATCCGGGACCCCGCTTCGGCCTCGGACAACTGCGCCAGCGCCGCCTTGCGGGAACCGCCGAAGTCGAACTGCGGCTCGATCGCCTCGAACAGCCAATGCCGTTCCGACTCCGGCACTCCCAGCAGGATGCAGATCATCTGCATGGGCAGCTCGGCCGCCACGTCGACGAGGAAGTCGAACGGCTCGCCCGGCATCACCGCGTCCAGCAGTCGCCGCGCGCGGGCCCGCAGATCGTCCTCGACCAGCCGGATCATCCGCGGCGTCAGCCCCGAGCTGACCAGGCGGCGGATCTGGGCATGCCGCGGGTCGTCCATCATGTTGAGCACCTGACCGGCGATGGCCAGGTCCTGCAGCAACGTGCCACCGTACGGCCGCCGGCCCCCGGTGACCGAGGAGTAGGTCACCGGATCCTTGAGCACCGCAAGGGTTTCGGCGTACGTGGCGACCGACCAGAAGCCCTCGCCATCCGGGGTGTTGTCGGTCGGGGCGTGCCAGTAAACCGGGGCCTCGCGGCGGTGCACGGCGAACACCTCGTGCGGGAAGCCGTCGGCGAAATTGTCGAGATCGGTGAGGTCGAGGCCCGCGAGGGTCACAAGATTGCGCCCGGTGCGTACTTGGCCGCGTCGGGGTAGCGGCTCACGAGGGCGTCCACCGCCGCGGCCACCTCGTCCACCTGGTCAGCGGCCGCGCCCGTGAACGCCTTTTTGTCGGCCAGCGCCGCGTCCAGCGCCGCCCGGTCCAACGGCAGCCGCTCGTCGGCGGCCAACCGGTCGAGGAGGTCGGGTTCGGCGCCGCGCTCGCGCATGGCCAACGCCGTCGCGACCGCGTGCTCGCGGATGACGTGATGCGCAGCCTCGCGTCCGACACCGGCGCGCACCGCCGCCATCAGCACCTTGGTGGTGGCCAAGAACGGCAGGTAGCGATCGAGCTCCCTGTCGATCACCGCCGGGTACGCCCCGAACTCGTCGAGCACGGTCAGGAACGTCTCGATCTGCCCGTCCATCGCAAAGAAGCTGTCCGGCAACGCGACTCGCCGCACCACCGAGCAGAAGACGTCGCCCTCGTTCCATTGCGCACCGGCAAGTTCGGCGGCCATCGAGGCGTAACCGCGCAGCACCACCTGCAAGCCGTTGACCCGCTCACAGCTGCGGGTGTTCATCTTGTGCGGCATCGCCGACGAACCGACCTGCCCGGGCGCGAAGCCCTCGGTGACAAGTTCGTGGCCGGCCATCAGCCGGATGGTGTGCGCGAGCGACGACGGCCCGGCGCCGAGTTGCACCAGCGCCGAGGTCACGTCATGGTCGAGCGAGCGCGGATAGACCTGCCCGACGCTGGTCAATACCGTTGTGAAGCCCAGGAATTCGGCGACCCGACGCTCGAGCTCGGCCAGCTTGGCGGTGTCGCCGTCGAGCAGGTCGAGCATGTCCTGCGCGGTACCCATCGGCCCCTTGATGCCGCGCAGCGGGTAGCGGTCGATCAGCTCCCGCAGCCGGGTCAGGGCGACCAGCGTCTCCTGGGCCGCCGAGGCGAACCGCTTGCCCAGGGTGGTGGCCTGCGCCGCGACGTTGTGGCTGCGCCCGGCCATCACCAGGTCGCGGTAGGCCACGGCCCGCTCCGCCAACCGCGCCACCACGGCGACCCCGTGGGCGAATACCAGCTCGAGTGACCGCTTAATCTGCAGCTGCTCGACGTTCTCGGTCAGGTCGCGGCTGGTCATGCCCTTGTGCACCTGCTCGTGACCGGCGAGGGCGTTGAACTCCTCGATGCGGGCCTTGACGTCGTGGCGCAGCACCCGTTCGCGGGCCGCGATCGACGGCAGGTCGACGGTGTCCAGGACGCGCTCGTAGTCGTCGACCGCACCGTCGGGCACCGCGACGCCCAGCTCGGCCTGGGCCCGCAGCACCGCCAGCCAGAGGCGGCGCTCGGCGACGATCTTGGCCTCCGGCGACCAGATCGCGACCATGTCGGGGCTGGCGTAGCGGGCGGCCAGCACGTTCGGAATGCTCACTTGGTCCTCACGAACACACAGCTTACGGTCGGCCCCTCCCGTCACTTCCCTCCCGGTTTCCGGGGTGACAGGCAAAGTGCCCGCCTCGCAGCGACAGAACCGCGGTCCCCCGCGGTGTCGCTGTGAGGCGGGCACATCGCCCACCCCCGGTGCCAGGGACCGGTGGGGCCGGTGTGACTCGCTCCGGCCGCCTAACCTATCCGGATGTACTTCGCCGGGGTGGACCTCGCCTGGGCGGGGCGCAATCCGACCGGTCTGGCCGTCGTCGACGCGGACGGGTCGCTGGTGAGCGTGTCCGCGGTCCGCGATGACGAGGAGATCCTCGCCGCGCTGCGGCCGTACACGCGGGGCGACTGCCTGGTCGCCTTCGACGCGCCGTTGGTGGTGACCAACCCGACCGGGCAGCGTCCCGCGGAGGCCGCGTTGAACCGCGACTTCCGCAGGTTCGAGGCCGGTGCCCACCCGGCCAACACCGGAAAACCCGAGTTCGCGCACGGGGCCCGTGGCGGGCGCCTGGCGCGCGCGCTCGGCCTGGAGCTGGACCCCCGCTCGGCGGCGGCCAGGCGCGCCATCGAGGTGTACCCGCACGCCGCGACGGTCGCGTTGTTCCGCCTCGAGCGCACGCTGAAATACAAGGCCAAGCCGGGCCGCACGGTGGCCGGGCTCAAGGCCGAACTGCTCGTTCTGATGGACGGCGTCGAGCGGCTGTCGCGAGCCGCGGTGCCACTGCACGTCGCGGCCCATCCCGGGTGGGCGGCACTGCGCCGGGGGGTGATCGCGGCGGAACGCAAGAGCGCCCTGCGCCGCGCCGAGGACCCGGTCGACGCCGTCGTGTGCGCCTACGTCGCGTTGTTCGCGCAGCGCAGCCCGGCCGACGTGACGATCTACGGCGACCCCGCCACCGGGTGCATCGTGACGCCGTCGCTGCCGCCGCGCACCTAGCTCAGATCCGGACGGGCCGCTGGTCGATGGGCGCCAGCACGTCGATGAGGTCGGCGACCGCGCCCAGCGCCGCCGCCCGTGGGTCGCGGCCCTCCACCAGCGCCGAGACCACCGAACCGTCGACGGCGCAGAGCAGCGTGCACACCAGCTCGATGTGCACCGACCGGCCGGATCGTTCGATCGCCTCGGCCACCGCCTCGGCGCGCTGCCGCAGGCTGCGCCGCATCGTCTCCTGCAACGCCGGGAACCGGGTGCACGCGATGTGTCGCTCGTAGCGAGAGATCAACTGTTCGGTGAGCCCCTCCCCGGACACGTCACCGACGAGCAGGTCCGCGAGCACCTCGGCGATGGTCTCCGGTCCGCGGCGTCGGCGGGACAGGGCGGTGACCCGCGACCGCAGCTGCGCCACCTCGATCATGGCGATGTGCTCGACGGCGCGGGCGATCAGATCGTCGAGGGAGGAGAAGTAATAAGTGGTGGAAGCCAACGGCAATCCGGCGCGCCGCGCCACCGCCCGGTGCCGCACCGCCTCGAAGCCGCCCTCGGCCAGCAGCTCGGCGGCAGCGCTCACGAGCGCATACCGTCGACGTTCTCCTTTCGGAGTAACCGCTGCAGTCACGAGTAGCCATCGTGCCAGCCAAAGTGGTACTGCATTGCCATTTCGGCCAAACGACCCGCCGCGCGGACATGGCATGATGGCCCGCATGCCCGATTTGAGCCGCCGCGCCGTGCTGCGCCTCGGCACCGGCGCGGCCGCCGGTGCGGTCGGCGCCTACGGGCTCGACATGTTGTTCAAACCGCGCACATCTCACGCGACGCCGCCGCCCGCGGCCGGCACGCAGCCCCCGTTGGCGCCGCCGCGACCCGTGCCCGTCGAGCCGGCGCCCGCCGGCCCCGCGGCGCCGACGATGGTGACCGGTTCGTTCGTCTCAGCCGCCCGCGGCGGCATCAGCACCAACTGGGCCATCGCGCGGCCGCCCGGCCAGACCAAGCCGCTGCGGCCCGTAATCGCGTTGCACGGCAAAGGCAGTGACGCGGCCACCGTGATGGCCGGCGGCGTGGAGCAGGGTCTGGCGCAGGCGGTCAACGCGGGGCTGCCGCCGTTTGCGGTCGTCGCCGTCGACGGCGGCGGCGGTTATTGGCATAAGAGGTCTTCCGGCGAGGACAGCGGCGCGATGGTGCTCGACGAGCTCATCCCGATGCTCGGTGGCCAGGGGCTGGACACGTCGCGGGTGGCGTTTTTGGGCTGGTCCATGGGCGGCTACGGCGCGCTGCTGCTCGGCGGCCGGCTGGGCCCGGGGCGCACCGCGGCGATCTGCGCGGTGAGCCCCGCGCTGTGGCTGTCCTCGGGTGCGGCCGCGCCGGGCGCGTTCGACGGGCCGGACGACTTCGCCGCGAACTCCGTGTTCGGGATGCCGGCGCTCGGATCGATCCCGATCCGGGTGGACTGCGGCGACAGCGATCCTTTCTACGGTGCGACAAAGCAATTCATCGCGCAGTTGCCGACGCCGCCCGCGGGCGGTTTCTCGCCCGGGGGGCACGACCCGCAGTACTGGAGCTCCCAGTTGCCGGCCGAGCTGACGTGGTTGGCTCCGCTTTTGATCGCCTAGCGCGTGAGAACTAATCGCTCGCGGGAGTCGCGCCGCGACACGGGGATCACCCGCGAAACCGCGATACGCTCGGAACAATGAGCGCACCGTTCGACTGGAACCTTCCCTACGCCTGGCCCCGAAAGCCGCTGCTGGCCCGCAACGTTGTGTGCACGTCGCAACCGCTGGCGGCGCAGGCGGGTCTGCGGATGCTCGCCGAGGGCGGCACCGCGGTGGACGCCGCGATCGCCACCGCCGTCACCCTGACCTTGGTGGAGCCGGTGTCCAACGGCATCGGTTCGGACGCGTTTGCCATCGTGTGGGACGGCCGGCAGCTGCACGGACTCAACGCGTCGGGCCGCTCCCCGGCGGCCTGGACCCCCGAATACTTCGGCGGCGCAGCCGTTCCCATGATCGGCTGGGACGCGGTGACGGTGCCCGGCGCGGTGTCGGCCTGGACCGAGCTGCACGCCAAGTTCGGCAGGCTGCCGTTCGAGCGGCTGTTCGAGCCCGCGATCGCCTACGGCCGCAACGGCTTTCTGGTGTCGCCCACGGTCGCCGCGCAGTGGGCGGCGCAGGTGCCGTTTTTCGCCGAACAGCCGGGCTTCGCCGACGCGTTCCTCCCCGGGGGCCGCGCCCCGCGGCCGGGCGAGCTGTTCACCTTCCCTGCACACGCGGCCACCCTGGAGAAGATCGCGGCCAGCAAGGGCGAGGCGTTCTACCGCGGCGAGCTGGCCGCGCAGCTCGAGGCCCACGCCGCCGCGCACAACGGCGCGCTGCGGGCCACCGACCTCGGCGAGCATCGCGCCGACTGGGTGGACACCCTCTCCGGCGGGTACCGCGGTTACACCCTGCACGAGCTGCCGCCCAACGGGCAGGGCATCGTCGCGCTCATCGCCTTGGGAATCCTGGAGCAGTTCGACATGGCCTCGCACCCAGCCGATTCGGCGGACACCGTGCACCTGCAGATCGAGGCGCTGAAACTCGCCTTCGCCGACGCCCAGGCCTACGTCGCCGACGCGGACCACATGCCGATGCACCCGCGACGGCTGCTGGACCCCGACTACCTGCGCCAACGCGCGGCGCTGATCGACCCCCGGCACGCCAGGCCCGCGTCCGCCGGCGCGCCCGGCGGCGGCACCGTGTACCTGACGGCCGCCGACGGCGACGGGATGATGGTCTCGATGATCCAGTCGAATTACATGGGCTTCGGCTCGGGCGTCGTGGTGCCCGGGACCGGGATCTCGCTGCAGAACCGCGGTGCCAATTTCGTTGTCGACGAAGGGCATCCGAACCAGGTGGGCCCGAACAAGCGCCCCTACCACACCATCATCCCGGGCTTCGTCACGAAGGACGGCGCCGCGGTCATGAGCTTCGGGGTGATGGGCGGCGCGATGCAGCCGCAGGGTCACGTGCAAGTGCTCGCCCGCATCGCCGACCACGGCCAGAATCCCCAGGCGGCGTGCGACGGGCCCCGCTTCCGCTGGGTGCAGGGCCTGCAGGTCAGCTGCGAGGACGGCTTTCCCGCAACGACGCTCGACGAGCTCGCCCAGCGCGGCCATGACCTGGTCGCCGTCGACGACTACAACAGCTTCGGCAGCTGCCAGGCCATCTGGTGCCTGGACGACGGCTACTGCGCGGCCAGCGACCCGCGCCGCGACGGCCAGGCCACCGGTTTTTAGACGCGCACCTTGCCTTCGGCCGCCAGCAGGCCGATATCCGTACGAAAGTGGCTGCCGGGCAACCGAATCGAGCCGAGCAACTCGTAGGCCCGCGCCCGGGCCGCGGCCAGGTCGGCGCCCGCTCCCACCACTGACAGCACCCGGCCGCCCGCGGAGACAATCTCGCCGTCGTCGCGGCGCGCCGTCCCGGCGTGCAGCACCCCGTCGGCTTCCGAGCCGACGATGACGTCGCCCACGCGGGGCCGCGCCGGGTAGTTCTCCGCCGCCAGCACCACGGTGACGGCGGCCCCGTCGGCCCACCGCAGTTCGCCGAAGTCGGCCAGGGCTCCGGTGCTCGCCGCGTAGAGCAGCTGACCCAGCGGCGATTCGAGCAGCGCCAGCACCGCCTGCGTCTCTGGGTCACCGAATCGACAGTTGAACTCGACCACCGCGGGGCCGTTGGCGGTGATCGCCAGGCCGGCGTAGAGCAGTCCGCTGAACGGGCTGCCGCGCCGAACCAGCTCTGCGGCAACGGGTTCCACGATGTTTCCGACGATGTCGGAATAGACGTCGTCGGGCAGCCACGGCACCGGCGCGTAGGCGCCCATGCCGCCGGTGTTGGGCCCGGTGTCGGCGTCGCCGACGCGTTTGAAATCCTGCGCGGCCAGCAGCGGAACGACGGTCTCTCCGTCGACCACGCAGAACAGCGACACCTCGGGCCCGTCCAGAAACGACTCCAGCAGCACCGGGTGGCCGGCCTCGAGGAGAGCGGCGGCGTGGGCGCGGGCCGCGGCGCGGTCTGCGGTCACCACCACCCCCTTGCCGGCGGCCAGGCGGTCGTCCTTGACCACCCAGGCCGGCTCCTGGACCGGGGGCCCGAACCGATCCAGGGCCGCGTCGAGGCGCGCCGGGCTGTCCACGAGCTCCGTGGCCGCGGTGCGCACGCCGGCCGCGGCCATCACGTCCTTGGCGAACGCCTTCGATCCCTCGATCCGGGCGGCGTCCTTGCTGGGGCCGAAGCACGCGATGCCGGCCGCGCGTACGGCGTCGGCGACTCCCAGCACCAGCGGCACCTCGGGGCCGATGACGACGAGGTCCGCCCGCACGTCGCGCGCCAGGGCGACCACCTCCTCCGCCGAGGTGACGTCGACGTCGCGCTGCTCGGCCAGCCGGGCGGTGCCGGCGTTGCCGGGCGCGATGGCCAGGCCGTCGACCTGGGGGTCTTTGCGCAGCGCCAGCAGCAGCGCATGCTCACGGGCACCGGAACCGATCACCAGGACGCGCACGAGACGTCAGACTAGCTCAGCCGTCCGCGGAGATCCGTTCCAGCAGCTTCGTCAGCTCCTTTTGCTGCGCGGCGGTGAGGCGCTCGAGGCGCTTGTCAAACTCGGCGGAGAGCAGCGCGAGTCCCGCGGCGGCGACCTTGCGCCCGGCGCGGGTGAGCAGTAGGCGGTGCCGGCGCAGGTCGGCGGGGTCGATCTCGCGGCGCACGAAGCCGGCGGCCTCGAGCCGCTTGAGGTAGGCCGTCACGGTGGCCTTCGGCATGCTCAGGGTGGTCGCGAGCTCGGCCGGATAGGGGTGCTCGTCGATTTCCGCGAGCACGAACAGCTCCTTGGACTCCACGCCGAGCGCGCAGATGCCGGCCTCGGCGTCGGCGATCACCGACAGCAGCACCCGGTAGTTCAGCGACCAGATTCTGGCCGGGTCGACGGCCGACATTCGACTTGCCAGCTCGTTCAGATGTGAACTAGTTTGAGTATGAACAAACGCATGCTCGAACAATCTACCAGAAAGCGGCCGCCATGCCTCTCGACCACTACGTGACACTCGGACGGTCCGGTTTGCGTGTCAGCCCCCTGTGCCTGGGCGCCATGACCTTCGGCGAGGACCTGGGCTGGGGCACCAGCGTCGAGGAGTCTCAACAGATCATCGACCGCTACCTTGAGCTCGGCGGCAACTTCATCGACACCGCCAACTTCTACACCCGCAGCCACTCCGAGAAGATCATCGGTGACCACATCGGTCGCCACCCCGCCCGTCGCGATCGCGTGGCGATCGCCACCAAGTTCAGCGGCAACCTGTATCCGGGTGACCCCAACGGCGGCGGCTCCGGCCGCAAAGCAGTGATCAGCGCCTGCGAGAACTCGTTGCGGCGCCTGCAAACCGATTACATCGACCTGTATTGGCTGCACATGTGGGACGCCAACACCCCGATCGAGGAGACCTTGGCGGCGCTGCACGACTTGGTGCGGGCGGGCAAGGTCCGTTACATCGGTGTGTCGGACACGCCGGCGTGGAAGATCGCGCAGGCCAACGTGATTGCGGGATTCCGTGGCTGGGAGCCGTTCGTCGGCCTGCAGGTCGAATATTCGCTGCTCGAGCGCGCCATCGAACAGGAACTCGCGCCGATGGCGGCGGAATTCGGGCTGGGCATCACCCCGTGGTCGCCGCTCAAGAGCGGCGTGCTCAGCGGCAAGTACACCCGCGCCACCGCCGGCCAGCACGCCGCCGATCGCGGCGCGTTGGTCGACGCCTTCCTCAACGAGGACACCTACGCCCTGATCGACGAGTTGGAGGTCATCGCCGGCGCGCACGAGACCACCGTCGCCAGCGTCGCGTTGGCCTGGGTGAGCGCGCAGCCGGGGGTTTCGTCCGTCATCATCGGCGCGCGCCGGCTGTCTCAGCTCGACGACAATGTCCGCGCCGTCGATGTGCGGCTCGGCGCCGACGAGCTGGCGCGGCTGGACGCGCTCACCAAGCCCGAGTTCGGCTTCCCCACGAACATGCTCGAGATGGCACCCGGCATCATCAACGGCGGCACGACGATCAACGGCGTGTCGGCACCGATCTCCGAGTACGTGATGCCCGACGGCGGGCGGCCTTACTAGCGGCTATTTCCGTTCGCCGCCGTGCATCTTCAAGGCGGCGTCGACGTTGGCCTTCTTGTCCTCCCCGGATCCCCGCGCGGCGGCCTTCTTGCGCTTCGCGATCACCGCGTCGACCGCTCCGTTGAGCGCGGACCCCAACGGGAAGCCCAGGTAGTGGGTGAGGAAGAGGGCCATCTCCTTGAGTTCGGTCTCGTCGAGCTCGCCGTTGAGCAGGGCGGCGTTGATTTGAATCTCGGCCAGGTCGCGGTTCCCGATCGCGGTCACCGCGGTCAGTGTCATGATGCGCTTGTCGCGCATCGACAGGCCGGGGCGGGTCCAGATGCTGCCGAACAGGTGGTCGACGGTCAGGTCGAAATACGCGTCGCCCTCGATGTTGGGCATCTCCCAGCCGTAGACCTCGTTCATCTTCTGCAGGCCCTTGCGGCGCTGTTCGTCCATTTACGGCCCTTCCTCGGTGTGCGGCACGCCCAAACCGGCGGCCAGCCGCTCGTAGGCGATGTGCGCCAGCGGCAGCTCGACCGACATCGCCTCGCCCAACGCCAGCGCCAGGCTGAGGTCCTTCTCCCCCAGGCCGCGGGCGTGCACGAAGGACTCGTACAGGAAGTGGTCCGGCGCTAGGTCGTTCATGTCGTCGCGCACCATGATCGCTCCCGGGCCGCTGGTGAGCGCATCGGTGTGCCGCACCACCCGGCCCAGCGCCTGCAGGTTCAGCCCGGCCGCCTCGGCCAGCTTCATGGCCTCGCACGCCGCCGCGTAGGACGTGAAGGTCAACATGTTGCGCGCCAACTTCATTCGCGTGCCCGCGCCCGGCTCACCGGCGTGGATCACCAGCGACGCCCAGTGCTTGAACGCCGGCTTGATCCTCTCGTACACCTCCCGCTCGGCGCCGACCATGGTGGCGAGCTCGCCCCGGGCCGCCGCGGCCGCGCCTCCGCTGACCGGCGCGTCGACGATGTGCAGGCCTCGCGGTTTGTGTTCGGCGGCCAACTCGACGGCGGTGGTGTCGCTGATCGTCGAGTGGATCGCGATGACGGTGCCGGGTTTGGCGTGCCCGGCCAGCTGCCCGACGACGTCGCGCACCTGGGCGTCGTTGAGCACCGTGACGTGGACGATGTCGGCGGTCGCCACGTCGGCCACGCTGTCCGCGACGCCGGCACCCTTTTCCACCAGCGGCGTCATCGCCTCGGTGCGGATGTCGTATACCGTGATCCCGCCGGGCCATTCGGTCATCCTGGTGGCCATCGGCGCGCCCATGTTGCCCAGGCCGATGTAGCCGAGCCTCAACTGCTCGGTCATGAGCGGATGATCTGTCCGCCGTCGACGTTGAAGATCTGCCCGGTGATCCAGGCGGCGTCATCCGAGAGCAGGAACAAGCACATCCCGACCAGGTCGGCCGGAGTTCCCATGCGCGACAACGGCAGTCCCTTGACGATGTCGGCGACGATCTCCTGCGGGGTGGTGGTCCGGTTGGCCTCGGTGTCGATGGGGCCGGGCGCGATCGCGTTGATGCGAATGTTCTGACCGCCCAGCTCGCGCGAGAGCTGTTGGGTCAGGCCGTTGACGCCGACCTTGGCCAGGCCGTAGAAGTTCGCGTACAACCATGCCGCCGTAGAAGATTGGTTGACGATCGCCCCGCCGCCCCGCTTGGCCATCTTCTTGTAGACCGCGCGGGTGCACCACAGCGCACCGTCGAGGTTGACGCTCATGAACTTCTTGTAGTACTCGGGATCGACGGTGAGCAGGAAGTCCAGCTTCATGCCGCCGAAGATCGCGGCGTTGTTCACCAGGTAGTCGATGCCGCCGTATTCGGCCAGCGTCCGGTCCGCCATCGCCTTGGCCGACGCCGGGTCGGAGACGTCGACCGGCACGGCCAGCGCGGTGCCGCCGTCGGCGGCGATCTGCTTGGCCACGCCCTCGGCGGCCTCGGCGTTGATGTCGGCCACGACAACGGCCGCGCCCTCGCGCGCCAGCGCTTCCGCGTAGGCCTGACCGATGCCGCCGCCCGATCCGGTGACGATGGCGACTTTGTTCTCGAACCGCATGTTGTCCTCTCGGGGTGTCACTGAACGGCGGTGGCGATGGTCTTGATTTCCAGGTATTCCTCGAAGCCCGCCAGCCCCATTTCCCGGCCGTTGCCGGACTGCTTGTAGCCGCCGAACGGCGCGTCGGCGGAGTACCAGACACCGCCGTTGACGTTGACGGTGCCCACCCGCAGCCGCGACGCGAACGTCGCGGCCCGCTGCGGGTCGGCGCTGAACACGGTGCCGGACAGGCCATATGGTGAATCGTTGGCGATGCGCAGCGCGTCCTCGTCGCCGTCATGGGCGATCACGGTGAGCACCGGCCCGAAGATCTCCTCCCGGGCCGGGCGCGCGTCGTTGGTGAGCCCGGCGATCACGGTGGGTTCGATGAAGAAGCCCGCGTCCTTGTCGGCCGGCCTGCCGCCGCCGCACGCGAACGTCCCGCCCTCCTCGATCGCCAGGTCCAGGTAGCTCTGCACCCGGTCGCGCTGGCGCGCGGAAATGACCGGGCCGCAGACGGTTCCGGGCTTGTTGGGGTCGCCGGGCTTGATGGACCCCATGGTGCCGGCCGCGATGGCGACCGCCTCGTCGTAGCGCGCGCGGGGCACCACCAGCCGGGTCGTGATCGCGCAGCCCTGCCCGGCATGCATCGACGCGGTGAATGCGGCCACCGAACACGCCCCGGCCAGGTCGGCGTCGTCGAGCACCACGAACGCCGACTTGCCGCCCAGTTCGAGGAAGACCTTCTTGAGCGTGGCGGCGGCATCCGCCATCACCGCACGGCCGGTCGCGGTGGACCCGGTGAACGAAACCATGTCGACGCGAGGATCTTTCGCCAGCAGCGCGCCCACGCCGTGGTCGCTGGAGGTGACGATGTTGACCACGCCCGGCGGAAAGTCGGTGTGGGAGGCGATGAGCTCGCCGAGCACCGCCGCGCACCACGGCGTATCCGGCGCGGGCTTGAGCACCACCGTGTTGCCCGCGGCCAGGGCGGGCCCCAGCTTGGCCAGATTGATCTGGTGCGGGAAGTTCCACGGCGTGATCGCGCCGACGACACCGACGGCCTCCCGGGCGATGGTGCGCCGGGTCGGGATCCCCATCGGCGACGCCTGACCGAGATCCTGGCTCCACTGGTACGCCTCGGCGGTATCCGCCGCAAAGCTCAAGTCCGCCACCGGCCCTTCCAATTGGGCGGCCGCCGTGAGCATTCGCGGGGCGCCGACCTCGGCGATGGTGATCTCCCGCAGCTCCTCGACGTGCTCTTGCATGGCGTCACGAAGTTGGCGCACGCAGCGCACCCGCAGCTCGGTGTTGCGGGACCAGTCGGTGTCGTCGAAGGCGCGGCGCGCGGCGTCGATGGCGCGTTCCATGTCCTGCGCATCGGCGTCGGCGGCGACCCCGAGCACCTCCTCGGTCGCCGGATTCACCGTCGGGAACGTGCCGGCGTTGCCGGTCGAAAGCTTGCCGTCGATGAAGAGTTCGCTTACGCCGTCGGCCAACAAGGCCATTTCCCGCTCCCGTCTGTGCGGCCACGCCAATCCATCAGCTCCGATAGACAGTTGTCCGGTGTGGTCCGATCGAACCATAGCCGTCGGGTTGTACGCCGTGCAATAGCCGATCCCGCGCAGCGGCGCCAGGTTGCCGAAAATAGCGCAGTCAGCAGGTTGTTTGCCGACCGGCCTTGCTTCGCGGCCCCGGCATCGGATAGCTTGGACAGGTGTCCAGCGATGCCCTGGTGGCGATCACGCCGCACGGCGAGCGCCCGCCCGGCCCACCGCCGCGCAATCGCCGTCAGGAGGAGACCTTCCGCAAGGTGCTCGCCGCCGGCATCGAGACGCTGCGCGAGAAGTCCTACGCGGACCTGACGGTGCGCGCCGTGGCCGCCCGCGCCAAGGTCGCCCCGGCCACCGCCTACACCTACTTCTCGTCCAAGAACCACCTGATCGCCGAGGTCTACCTGGACCTGGTGCGTGAGGTGCCCTACTTCACCGACGTCAACGACCCGATGGTCAGCCGCGTCGAGCAGGTGCTGCGCCACCTCACCCTGGTGGTCGCCGACGAGCCGGAGGTCAGCGCGGCCTGCACCACGGCGCTGCTCAGCGGCGGCGCCGACCCGGCGGTCCGCGCGGCACGCGACCGCATCGGCGCCGAGATCCACCGCCGCATCGCGTCGGCCATCGGGCCGGGCGCCAACCGGGCCACCGTCTCCGCGCTGGAGATGACCTTCTTTGGCGCCCTCGTTCAGGCGGGCAGCGGCGAGTTCACCTACCACGAGGTCGCCGACCGGCTGGCCTTCGTGGTGCGACACCTCCTGACCGGCGCCGAAAACACGGCCGAACGACCGATTGAGGACGGCGAGCGATGACCGTACAGGCGGGCGACCACGAGCTGGTTCTCGACCCCTACGACTACGACTTCCACGAGGATCCGTACCCGTACTACAAGCGGCTGCGCAACCATGCCCCGCTGTACCGCAACGACGAGCTGTCCTTCTGGGCGTTGTCGCGGCACCGGGACGTGCTGCAGGGGTTCCGCAACAGCACAACGCTTTCCAACAAGTTCGGCGTGTCGCTGGACCCGGCGTCACGCGGGCCGCACGCCAGCAAGACGATGAGCTTCCTCGCGATGGACGACCCGGCGCACCTGCGGCTGCGCACCCTGGTGTCGAAGGGCTTCACGCCCAGGAGGATTCGCGAACTCGAGCCGCGCGTCACCGAGATCGCGACCCGGCATTTGGACGCCCTGCTGGCCGGGGCGCAGGGGGGCACGGTCGATTACGTCGACGAGTTCGCCGGAAAGCTCCCGATGGATGTCATCTCCGAGCTGATGGGAGTTCCCGAGGCGGACCGCGTGCAGGTACGAGCCTGGGCCGACGGCGTCATGCACCGCGAGGAGGGCGTCACCGACGTCCCCCCGGAGGCAATCGAGGCCTCGCTCAACCTGATCGTCTACTACCAGCAGATGGTGGCCGAGCGCCGGACGACGCCGGCGGACGACCTGACCACCGCGTTGCTCGAGGCCGAGATCGACGGTGACCGGCTCACCGACGACGAGGTGCTGGGGTTCATGTTTCTGATGGTGATCGCCGGCAACGAGACCACCACCAAACTCCTTGCCAACGCGGCATTTTGGGGGCACAAAAACCCCGACCAGCTCGCGCGGGTCTACGACGACGTCTCGCTGGTGCCGCTGTGGGTCGAGGAGACGCTGCGCTACGACACCTCGAGCCAGATCCTGGCGCGCACCGTGTCCGGCGAGCTGACCCTCTACGACACGACCATCCCCGATGGGGACGTCCTGTTGCTGTTGCCCGGTTCGGCGCATCGCGACGAGCGGGTGTTCGACAATCCCGACGACTACGTCATCGGACGCGAGATCGGCTCCAAACTCATGAGTTTCGGTAGCGGCGCGCACTTCTGCCTCGGTGCCCATCTGGCCCGGATGGAAGCCCGCGTGGCGCTCACCGAGTTGTTCAAGCGAATCCGCGGATTTGAGGTCGACGAGGCCAACGCCGTCCGCGTCCATTCCAGCAACGTCCGCGGATTCGCTCACCTACCCATCACCATGGAGACCCGCTGATGCCCCGCTTCGCAGCCTTACCCGACCGTCGACCGGCGATCGTCGCCGGTGCCTCCTCCGGCATCGGCGAGGCCACCGCGATCGAGCTGGCCGCGCACGGCTTCCCGGTCGCCCTCGGTGCGCGTCGCGTCGAGAAGCTCGCCGACATCGTCGGCAAGATCAACGCCGACGGCGGCGAAGCGGTTGGCGCCGACGAGGTGGATCTGCAACTGCGACTCGAACTCGTCGGTGGAAATCTCGGCCAGCTTGCCGAAGTAGGTGTCGCCCGCGCCGGCCACCAGCACCTCGATGTCACCGAGCGCGTCCACGGACTGCGCGACAAACGCTTTCACCGAGTTGGGGTCGGTGACGTCGAGGTGGAAGCCCACCGCTTCGCCGCCGTCGGCGTTGATCTTGCCGACGATGTCGGCGAGCTTCTCGACGCGACGCGCATCGAGGGCGC
>NZ_LZJC01000003.1 GCF_001666755.1 Mycobacterium sp. E1214
GCAGGCGCCGCCACGGCCGGGCGGGCGGGGGGTCGATCACGTTCAGCCGCATCGACCAGCCGGCCGGGCCGTCTTCGTCGTAGGCGACACCGCCGAACCGCACCCGCGGGTCGACGGGATACTCCGTCTGCGACCACGCCAACTCGCGATCGGTCAGGGCTTCGTCGTCGATGACCAGCACGTCGCCCGCGCCCAGGTCCACCACGTCGCCGGCGGCGTTGGCCGCCGCGAGCAGCCCGATCGACGTGCGCGTCCGCAGGCTGAGCTCTCCCCCGCGGGCCGCCAGGGCCAGCGCTCCGCAGGCCGCGGCCGCGGCGGGCTCCGCCGGGGTGAGCAGCTCGGTGCGGCCGTGTATCGAAAGTCGTTCGGTGATCAGTGGTATCCGCGCGCCGCCGCCCACCATGACCACCGCGGCCAGGTCCGACCAGTTCCGGCGGTTACGCACCAGCATGTCGTCGAAGGCGTAGATGAAACCGGTCAGCCGGTCCGAGATCATGTCTTCGAGGTCGTCTCGGCGCAGCGTCAGGCTGCACGTGCGCCCGCCGAGCTCGGCGGTGATCTCGGTGACGACCTCGTCCGACAGCCGCTCCTTGGCCGCCCGGCACTGCTCCCGGAGCTCGGTGAGCTGGCCGACGGCGGCCGTGCTGGCCGGGTCCAGGCCACTGCCCCGACCGCGCTCCTCGAACATCCGCAGCAGTAGTTCCTGGTCGATCTCGTCTCCTGAGAACGCCCCGTAACGCATTGTGGCGCTGACTAATTCGAAGTCACCGGCGACATTGACCAGCGTGGCGGACGTGCCGCCGCCCCCGAAGTCCATCAGCGCCACGACACCCTCGGCGGGCAGGCCGAGGTCGGCCTTCACCGCGGTCAGCGACGCGATGGCGTCCGACATGAGGCGCGGCGCCATGCCGCTTCGAACGAATCCCAAGTGGGTGCGCAGACCGTCGCGCAGCGCCTGCACCGTGCTGGGTTTCCAGTACGCGGGCACCGCGATCGCGATCTCCGAGCTGGCCGCGTCCGCCCCGGCGGCCACCACCATCGCGTCCAGCGCCTCGACGGTGAGCAACTCGGGCTCGTGTGCCGACCCGTCCGCCGATACCAACGCGACCGAGTCACCGATGCGCTCGACGAAATTGCGCATCAGCACGCCGGATTCGGCGAGGTCCGAAGTATCCTCGAGTGCACCAACTTTCGGAGCACAGTGCGGATAAAGGGTAAGCACCGACCGGCGGGTAACCGGTGGGCTTCCATCACGCGCAGCGACCAGGTTCGTGGTCCCGATCGACAACCCTAGTGGGTCGTACATAGAGCGAATACTTTCGTCTATAGGGGTCGGTGGCCAGCGCTAACGATAGCCGTGGACACGCCCAAAGCCGATGGGTTGCAACATCATCGGTATATGGTCGATGCGGTTGCGTCACCGAAGTGGTACCGCAAACCCCTTGACAGAACGTGGATTCGGCTCAGACGACGGTGAGCGGCAAAGAACGTCTCGGTTCGAATTGGAACGTCGACCCGCCACTTACCTTGGTGACCGCCACTTCTGGCAATTCCGCGGCGGCGGCGTCGGTTTCGACGAATTCGGCGGTCCAATCCGTGTTGGTGCCGCCGACACGGACCTCCACACGCGGGTCGACCCCGGTCGCGATCGCCTGCAGCGGCTGCACCGAGGCCGGTGAGCACACGGCGATCCAGGCGCCGTCGTCGTGTGCCGGTGACGGCTCGACCATCAGCCGGTTGTCGGCCACGTCGGCGACGACGTAGCCGGCGGGGTTGAGCAGCGGGTGCAGCTCGAGGACCTGCCGCACGCCGTCGAGGCCGCCCGGCAGGTCCAGCGCACGCCGGATCCGCTCGGCGGCCAGCCCGGCCACGCCGACGAGGCCGCGGGTGCAGATGGAGGTCGCCTGCGCCTCGTCCGTCGCGCGCTGGCGCACCGCGATGGCGAACGACAGGTACAGCAGATGCATCTGCAAGCAGACCTCGTCGGCGATGCGCACCAGCGCCGAATGCGAGTACGCGTCGAAGTCGAAGTCGCTCAGCAGCGGCCCCGAGTAGTCGCAACGCCCCTCGTCGGAGGTGTCGATGTCGTCGAGTTGCCAGTTGGCGGCGCGGGTACGGCTGACGATGTCGAGCGCCGGAATGCTCTGGGCCTCGGGGTAGGACTCGTCGATGATCACCGTCCACGCGCAGTGCGGGTGGCGGTCGGCCGGTTGCCGTGGCGGCCGGTGGATCGGGCGGACCTGCGCGCGCGCGTTGGTCGCCACCGCGGTGGCGTCGAACGTCGGGTCCTCGATGGTGTGGCACATGCCGAAGACGTAGTCGGGGCCCATCGGCTCCACGTCGAGCAGCGCGCCGCAGTGGTCGAGGTGGAATTCACCGTGCCAGCGGTCGTGCACGGTGTAGCGGAAATCCATGAATTGCGGTGGGGCGCCGATGTCGAGCTGCAATCCCTTGAAGATGGTCGGCACGTCGACGCCTTCGTAGCGCAGCGCGCGCTGCATGCGTCGGGTGTAGAGGGGGCTGGCGCCCGCCCACTCCTCGATGGCGATCTGCACCATCTCGTCGCGGCCGAAAGCGCTGATGCACCAAGCCATTCCGGAACGATCGATCATCTGGCCGATGAGCAGCAGTTCGGGGACCAGGACGGCGAGCTGCGCACGCGTCAACCGCGCGTAACGGGAGAGGGCCACGGCCCAAAAATAGACCCGACTATGTTATAAAGTCAACAATGTCCAGTGTCACCCGCACGCCGCCCACCCGACGCACCAGCGCGCCCCGCAAGCGCGGGGACGACACCCGCGCGCGGATCATCGACGAGACGGTCCGCTGCATCACCGAGGAGGGCTTCTCCGCGGCCACCGCCAAGCACGTGGCCGAACGGGCGGGCGTGACGTGGGGGGTGATCCAGTACCACTTCGGTGACCGCAACGGCCTGCTGATGGCCGTCGTCGACGACGGCGTGGCCAAGCTGATCGAAAGCCTGTCCGCGGCGGTCGTCAGCGAGCTGCCGTTGCCCGAGCGGATCGAGGTCGTCATCGACACCGCGTGGTCGTGCTACAGCAGCCCGACGTCGCTCGCGGCGTTCGAGATCCTGCGAGCGAATCGCAGCAACCCGAGCGCGGCCTCGCGGCGCCACCTGGTCGAGATGAACGCGGCGGTCGCCCAACTCGGCCGGCTGATCACCGAGGACCCCGCGAATGACGGTGTGGCCGAGGTGATTTGGGCGGCGTTGCGGGGCGTCGTGCTGGTGCAGATGATCGTCGGTGCGCCGGTGGACTGGCAGCGGGAGCGGCGCGCGTTGATCGAGATGGTCACCGGGCACCTGCAACGCTCGCCCGGCGCGCGCGGCGCCAACCCCGATGTGCTGCAATGACCAGATGAGCCCCCGTGACCCGGCCTCCGATTTCGCCGACATCGAAGCCGTCAAGCAAGTCAAATACCGCTACCTGCGCGCGTTGGACACCAAGCGCTGGGACGAGTTCGCCGACACGCTGACCGACGACGTGCAGGGCGACTACGGCTCGTCGGTGGGCGAGGAACACCACTTCACCAACCGCGTCGACCTGGTCAACTACATGCGCAAATCGCTTGGGCCGGCGGTCATCACCGAGCACCGGGTCACCCACCCGGAGATCACCGTCACCGGCGACGAGGCCACCGGCGCCTGGTATCTGCAGGACCGGGTGATCGTCGCCGACTTCAACTTCATGCTCATCGGTGCGGCCTTCTACCGCGACACGTATCGACGCACCGAGGACGGCTGGAAGATCAGCGCCACCGGATACGACCGCACCTACGAGGCGACGATGTCGTTGGCGGGGTTGGACTTCAAGCTGACACCCGGGCACGCGCTGGACTGACGGCGGGTCACTTGGTGATCGCGATGACCGCGCCGGGGCGCAGCCACTTCATGATCGACACCAGCTGGGCGTCGTCGACGGCCACACAGCCCTCGGTGGGCTTGCCGTCGGTGGTGTGAAAGAAGAACGCGGCGCCCCCACCCGGGGTCTTGTTCTTGTTGACCCCCATCACGACGGCGTGCTTGTACTGCGGGATCTGCAGGTTCTCGCTGTCGGCGGTGTTGAACGGGCACTGCGCCTTCTGGCACATCTGCATCGAGTTGAAGGTGGGGCTGTGGTCGTCGCCGCTCCACCAGTAGTTCGGCCCCACCACCTGGGTGTAGGGCAGCCCGGTCCCGGGATTCGCCGCCGTACCGAAGGCCGAATCGAGGCTGTACACCCCCATCGGGGTGGCCGGCACGTTGCTCTTGGCCTGCGGGGCCATGCCCGCCGAGCCGACGTGCGTCGGAATGCCGCTGCGCAACGACTGCCAGCCCGCGCCCGAGCGTTGGAAGATCTCCATGGTGGCGTTCGAGCCACCGGTGCTCACGACCGAAACCACCTGCGTGGCATTGCCAACCGCGTTGGCGAACCACGGCGCGCCGGCCGCGGCGCTACTGGGTGCCAACCCCAGCGAAACGAGGACAACGCACGCCGCGGTG
>NZ_LZJC01000004.1 GCF_001666755.1 Mycobacterium sp. E1214
GCGCCGGCACCGTAGCGGGCCTGAAGAAAAAAGGGGGCCCGGCCAACCCCCGATGGTGGGGAGCTGGCCGGGCCCGGGAATGGTTGGTGCTCAGGTGATCTCGCAGGCGGTGTCGCGCAGCGCCGCGAGCAGCTCGACGTTCTCGCCGAGGATCGTCGTGTCGTGTCCCCACTGGCTGTAAGTGCCGGTGGCGGTGTCAATGAAGAATGCGATTTCGACTGTGCGGTTCTCGATGTCGCGTTTCACGGTGCCTTCGATGATCATGAGCCTGGTCCTTTCGCGTGGGGGTGGTCAGGCGGTGCGCCGGTAGGCGGCCGGCACGCTGATGCGGGTGATGGCCCACGGGGCGGCGTCGTAGCCGGGGAGCGCCTGGGCCAGCATGGTGTGCAGCTCGCGGCAGAATGCGTACGCCTGCGTGGTCTGCCAGTCTTGCGGTTCGCAGGCCTGGAATTCATAGCACTGCAACGCCTTGAGGACTTCCACGACCGACCAGCTGGTGTGCAGCGGTCGGGTGTAGTGATACTCGTAGGGCTCGTGGACGGGGTTGTTGAAGTAGCAGTAGTTCACCGAGGCGGTGTTGGCGTCGACGAGCATCTGGCCGATCTTGTCGAGGCTGTCCTCGGTGAGCTGGTTCACCCGGGTCGGGTTGTCGTAGACCCAGGTGAGGTTGCCGCAGGGGCGGCGGAAGCCGTAGCGTCCAGCCCAGAGCAGGACATTGATGTGCTCGGCATCGACGACGTATGCGCTCATGGTGGTGTTCTCCGTTTCTTGTGCTGAGTGGTGCGCCGGTCAGCGCTGGGGTGCAGGGAAGCGGGTGAGGGTGGGCGGTCAACCCCGTAGAGTCCGGGCCGAACGCAGCAGGGTTTTCGGCCCGCGCTCGCCGGCGCCGCAGGCGCCGCTGCGAGCTGGTATAGGGCCGAAAAGGTCACTCGGCCTGCGTAGTTCGGCGCGGGCGTGGGTTGACCGGTCGGGCCCCCGGCCGCTTACCATGAGCACCCTGCTGACGGCTTTAAGGTGAGGGGCTACGGATGTGGTGGCCACCGCAGGTGGCCAGTCCGGCCGCGCAGGGCGCGCCGGTAGCCTTTTCCGTGCCCGAAGAAAAAGGGGGGGCCCGGCCAACCCTCCGGGACTTGGTGAGGCTGGCCGGGCCGTTGTTGCGGTTAGGTCAAGCCGGCCGCGCGGAGACGATCGCGGATGGCTCCGAGGTTGATGGTGCGGTCGATGTCGTTGTCGTCGACGTAAAGGGTCGCCCAGTCGTGCCAGCCCTCGAGCGCGGTTTCCACCTCGTCGAACGACACGCCGGGGCGGCTGATGGCGATTTCATCACCGTTGTCGGCGCGACCTGCGTCGGCGACGACCGCGACGAGTTGTCCCGTTCCGTCGAAGATACGTGGGTCGTTGCGGGGCGCGAAGTTTCGGCGAAACCGCAGCTGGCGGGGCTTGCCGTCGGCGGGGTCAATGAAGTCCCAGGCCAGTGCGTAATCGATCTCGGTCATTGTCGGGTAAGTCCTTTCTGAAAATGGGATGCGGCCGGACCCGGCGTAAGGAGGTGAGGCGCCGAGCCCGGCCGCGTAGGTCGAGGAGTTAGGCCGCCAGCACGTGGGCGGCGGCGATGTCGGTGAGAGCGGTGTCGAGGTCCTCGCAGGAGGCGGGGGGGTTGGTGTCGATGGCGACGGTCCACATCGGCTCATCGCCGATTCCGGCGGTGAGGATGTAGGTGTGGCCGGCGTGTGCGGCGCGGTAGGACCAGTCGTGTCCGGGGACGGCATGGAACGTGAGGTCACCGGCGCGGACCTTGAGGATGCGCGTGTGTGGCTCGGTGTTGAGGTCGGGTGTGGTCGCTTCGACCGCGGCGAGCTGCCCGTGGTCGTCAGTGGCGATCAGGACCAGGCGGTGCCCACCGTCGCGGGTGTAGTGGTGAACGGCGGTCAGCGCGATGTCGCCGTGGTTGTGGAGCAGGATTCGGGTGATGCCGTACTGCTGGTGTTGGATGCGCGCGGCGGCTTCGTCAATGAGGTTGAAGGCGAGCGCGAATTCGTGGTCCATGGTGTTGTTCTCCGTTTCTGTGCTGGGTGGTGCGCCGGTCAGCGCTGGGGGAGCGGTTAATCGGGTGAGGGTGGGCGGTCAACCCCGAAGAGTCCGCGCCGAACGCAGCAGGGTTTTCGGCCCGCGCTCGCCGGCGCGAAGCGCCGTTGCGAGCTCGCATTGGGCCGAAAAGGTCACTCGGCCTGCGAAGTTCGGCGCGGGCGTGGGTTGACCGGTCGGGCCCCCGCCCGATTAGGCTGCGACCCCTGCTGACGGCTAAAGAAGGT
>NZ_LZJC01000005.1 GCF_001666755.1 Mycobacterium sp. E1214
AGCGAGCACCCACCCAACGGCGGCCGGCGTCACTGACAGTCCAAGTACCGTGTCCAAAATCTGTGCCCCAATCGGTCGACGCCGGGGCGCCCGCGCCGCCGGCGCCCTGATTCGATGAGCCGTCCATTTGGGAATGGCGAAGTGGGATGTAGCCGAATCGCGAAGTATTTCGGGGTACCGGCAAACGCAATTCGGCTTGGCTAAGCGATAGCGCCGGCGCGGCAAGTGACGTCTAGCGATTTGATGACGTGCTGTGAGCCACGCCACCCGAGCGGGTGAAATAGGCAACGGTATTGCCGCTTGTCGACCGCCGCGGATGTGCAATTAGTTCTGGTTTGCTGCCGGCGTTGCCAAATTTGGCTTGGCAGGGGCGGTCCCCTGGCGGATATGCTGGGCTCGCCCGCCAGGGACCGCGCGGGCGTCACGCAACCAGCGGGGTGATCGGCAGATGATCTTCATCGTCGTCAAGTTCGAGACCAAGCCCGAGTGGACGGAGCGTTGGCCCGACCTGGTGGCATCGTTCACCGCCGCCACGCGCGCCGAGGAGGGCAACCTGTGGTTCGAATGGTCACGCGGCCTGGATAACCCCGCCGAGTACGTGTTGGTGGAGGCGTTTCGTGACGACGCCGCGGGCGGCGCCCACGTCAACAGTGACCACTTCGCGCGGGCGATGCGGGAGCTGCCGCAGGCGCTGACGGCCACGCCCAAGATCATCAGTCAGACGATCGACGCGACGGGGTGGTCGACGATGGGGGAGATGTCGGTCGACTGACCGACCTCAACCGACGGCAACCTCGATCTCGTCGCCGAGTCGGTAGCCCGGCGCGAGGGGCAGCGTGTCGCCGCTCCAAAACTTGCCAGGGTCAAACCAATTCGCGTCCTTGTCGGTGTCGAGCAGGCCCATGTCCTCGTAGGTGATGGCCACCGTCTCCGCGCAGTAGGCGGTGGACAGGCTCATCGCGCGGTCCGCACGGCGGCGCCGGGTCTGCCCGCGAACCTTGTTGTCGACCAACGGGATTCCCCGCACCCAGTCGTTGATCGTCGGAATCCGGCCGCGAATCCAACGACCGGTGAGCCGCGCGGTGGTGGGGAACGCGGTGCCGTCCATGCGGGCGATGACGCGCAGCAGTTTGTTCTCCTGCTCCCGGGTCGCGTACGGCGTCAGTTGACGCAGCCAGCACCGCTGGTGGTAGCGGTCGGCCCACTGCAGGACCGCCTGCCGCAGGTCGTTGAGCTGTACCCCCCGGTGCGGGGTACCGGTCCACAAATCCACGAGCTTGTCGCCCAATTCGGCATGCCAGATCAACGGTGGCAGGTCGTCGATGGCTACCGTCATGCCGACGTGATTGACCGGCGCGTTCGTCAGCGTCTGGATTGCGCGGTCGGGACCGGAGCGTCCGCGGAACAGCCAAAGGTCGCCCGTGCGAGTCTCATTGAGCGCCTGATCGAGGGTCAGCATCATAGGGCCTAAGGTGCGCGGGTCCGTGTCTGGGCAGACAAGTTAACCACACCGTGCGGGCACCGGATCCGGCTGCGAATAGCCTGGCTCGCATGCGCAGCATCTGGAAGTGGGTGGGCCTGGCGGGGGCCGCGGGCGTCGTCGCCGGCGGCGTGCTGGTGGCGCGCGACCAGCGCAAGCGGCGCGCCTACACGCCCGACGAGGTCCGGTCCCGGCTGCATCAACGGCTCGCCGAATACGAGGCGGCGAATCCGGCTCGTTAGTCCGGGTCGGGGTCGGTCCCGATGTCGACGGCGAACAGGCGATGGTCCCCCGTGAACCCCTTCAGCTCGACCTTGCGGCCCTTGTCGAACCGGATGTCGTCGCAATCGGCGACGGCGTCGCGCACCGGCTCACTCACCAGCACTTCGCCGCCCACCGCCTGGGCGGCGACGCGCGCCGCCATGGCCACGTTGCGGCCGAACAGGTCGTCGCCGCGGCGCACCGACCGGCCCATGTGAATGCCGATTCGTACTCGAATCTCTTCGTGCCGCTTGCGTTTCGCGTCCTTGCGCAGGGCGCGCTGGACGTCGATGCCGCACCGCACCGCCTGTTCGGGGCGGGCGAACGCGATCATGAACCCGTCACCCTGGCTTTTGACCACATGCCCGGATCGCCGCTGCACCAGATCCGAGACGAGCTTGTCGTGCGAGCTGATGAGCTTGACCCAGGCGCGGTCGCCGATCCGTTCGTTGAGGGCGGTCGATTCTTCGATGTCGGAGAACAAGATCACCACCCGGCCGTCCGGCGTGACGCGGGCCAGGTCGGGACGCTCCACCTCCGCCCAATCGGCGAGGTCCTCGATGGAACTGCGCACGGCGGCCCCGAAGCCCTCCTTGCGCATCAGGTTGGCGGTGTTCCACACGGTTTTGAGGGCCTCGCGACCGCCCGACAGCAACCGGTTGCGGGTGTCGGTGCGTTGCTGGAGCTCTTCGACCTCGCGACGGCTGCGCGCCAGCAGTACCGCCAGCACCGCGATCGCGCCGGTCTCCAACGCCGCGAGGCCGCCCAGAAGGTAGACCGCGACGTGCAGCGCATCAGCCATGCCCGTCATCCTTGCAAAGGGCGCGGACCGTTGAAGTTGTCGGGCCTATACGCAGTGTCTAGTGTTGACTCCGTCCGCCGCGGGTAGTGCATGTCAGACGTGTTCGTTCACTTTCGGGAGGTGCGGGCTTGGCTGACAGCGGTTCGGCGGACAACGGTTCCGACGAAGCTTCGAACAAGTTGGTCATTTTCGGCATCACCGGCGACCTCGCCCGCAAGATGACCTATCGCGCGCTATACCGGCTGGAGGCTCGCGACCTGCTCGACTTCCCCATCATCGGCGTGGCCAGTGACGACATCTCCAAAGACGACGTGGTCAAGCGGGCCCGCGATGCGATCACGGCGTCCGGTGAGGACTTCGACGATAAGGTGTTCCAGCGACTTGCGAGCCGGTTGTCCTACGTGCACGGCGACGTCACCGACGACAAGCTCTACGGCGAGCTGGCCAAGCTGATCGGATCCGACTGTCGGCCGCTGTACTACTTGGAGATGCCGCCGTCGTTGTTCGCGCCGATCGTCGAAAACCTCGCCAAGGCAGACCTTTTGGAGTGTGCGCGCGTCGCGGTGGAGAAGCCGTTTGGTCACGACCTCGCGTCCGCGCGCGACCTGAACGCCAGGCTGCGCGCGGTGCTCGACGAGGACCAGATCCTGCGCGTCGACCACTTTCTCGGCAAACAGCCCGTCGAGGAACTGCAGTATCTCCGCTTCGCCAACAACGCGCTCGCCAAGTTGTGGGATCGCGACAGCATCTCCGAAATCCACATCACCATGGCCGAGGACTTCGGCATCGAGGACCGCGGCAAGTTCTACGACGCCGTCGGCACGTTGCGCGACGTCGTGCAGAACCACCTGCTGCAGGTCCTCGCTCTGGTGGCCATGGAGCCGCCCGTCGGTCCCGGCGACGACGACCTCAACGACAAAAAGGCCGAGGTGTTCCGGGCCATGCCGGCGCTCGACCCCCAGCGCTGCGTGCGCGGCCAGTACCGCGGCTACACCGACGTGCCCGGGGTGGCCGAGGATT
The DNA here is from genome assembly GCF_001666755.1 of Mycobacterium sp. E1214. GTDB lineage: Bacteria > Actinomycetota > Actinomycetes > Mycobacteriales > Mycobacteriaceae > Mycobacterium. Next base: position 3,564 of record NZ_LZJC01000005.1, read on the forward strand.
CGCAGACCGAGACGTTCATCGCGCTGCGGACCGAGATCGACAATTGGCGCTGGGCCGGCGTGCCCATCTTCCTGCGCGCCGGCAAGGCGCTGCCCGAACGGGTCACCGAGGTCCGCATGTTCTTGCACCACGTCCCCGGGTTCTCGTTCCTGCCGAACCGTCGCCCGCCGGAGCCGAACCAGATCGTGTTGCGCATCGACCCAGACCCCGGCATGCGGTTGCAGCTGTCGGCCCAGGCCGGGGACTCGTGGCATGACGTGCACCTGGACTCCTCGTTTGCCGAGGACCTGGGCGAGGCGGTGCGGCCGTACGAACGGCTGTTGCACGCCGCGATCATCGGGGACCGTCAGCTGTTCGCCCGTGAAGACGCCATCGAGGAAACCTGGCGCATCGTCCAGCCCCTGCTGGACAAGCCGAGCCGCATCCACCACTACGACCAGGGCTCGTGGGGGCCCGACGCCGCGCGGTCATTGCTGCACGGTGATCACCATTGGCAACAACCATGGCTGCCGAAGCGCGCGCAGCCGGCACAGTCATCGCAGTCATCGCAGCAGTAAGGAGAACCGACAGATGCAGCTCGGGATGATCGGCCTCGGCCGGATGGGCGCCAACATCGTGCGCCGCGTCGCTGACGGTGGACACGAATGCGTGGTGTACGACCACAACCCGGACGCCGTCAAGGCGATGGCGGGGGAGGAGCGGACCACCGGCGTGTCCTCCCTGAAGGAGCTCGCCGAGAAGATGACGGCGCCCCGCGTGGTGTGGGTGATGGTGCCGGCCGGAACGATCACCACGGGCGTGATCGACGAGCTCGCCAAGACACTGGAGTCCGGCGACATCGTGATCGACGGCGGTAACTCCTACTATCGCGACGACATTCGTCACGCAAAGACGCTGTCGGAGAGGGGGATTCATCTCCTCGACTGCGGCACCAGCGGTGGCGTGTGGGGCCGCGAGCGTGGCTACTGCCTGATGATCGGCGGCGACGACGAGGCGTTCGAGCGGGCCGAGCCCATCTTCGCCACCGTGGCGCCCGGGGTGGACGCGGCGCCGCGCACACCGGGGCGCGACGGTGAGATCGCGCAACCCGAAAAGGGTTACCTGCATTGTGGCCCCGCCGGGGCGGGCCACTTCGTGAAGATGGTGCACAACGGGATCGAGTACGGGATGATGGCCTCGCTGGCCGAGGGCCTAAACATTCTGCGTAACGCCGACATCGGCAAGCACATCCAGCAGGGCGACGCGGAAACCGCGCCCCTGTCGAATCCCGAGTTCTACCAATACGATTTCAACATCCCCGAGGTCGCCGAGGTGTGGCGGCGGGGCAGCGTCATCGGTTCCTGGTTGCTGGACCTGACCGCGATCGCCCTGTACGACTCGCCGGACCTCAAGGAATTCTCCGGGCGGGTCTCCGACTCCGGGGAGGGCCGCTGGACCGCGATCGCGGCGATCGACGAGGGCGTCCCGTCGCCGGTGCTTACCACCGCCCTGCAGTCCCGGTTCGCCTCGCGGTCGCTGGACGACTTCGCGAACAAGGCGTTGTCGGCGATGCGCAAGCAGTTCGGGGGGCACGCCGAGAAACCGGCGAACTAGCCGCGGCCGCGTCAGGAGCGCTTGACGAACTTCACCACCGCGGCGCTGAAGGCATCGTTGTCGTCGCCGGCCGCCGTGTGCCCGGCGTTGGACAGCTCGACGAATTCGGCGCGCGGCACGGTGGCCAGGAAGTGCCGCACGCCTTCCAGGCTCACGACGTCGGAGAGCTTGCCGCGGATCAGCAGCACGGGGATGGTCAGGCTCTTGGCGGCCTGCTCAAACTTCTCGGTGCGCAACTCGGGATCGTCGCCGGGCTTGGTCATGAACGCGGGGTCCCAGTGCCAGTACCAGCGGCCGTCGCGCAGGCGCAGGTTTTTCTTCAGGCCCTCGGGGCTGCGCGGCTTGGTGCGGTGGGGCAGGTACGCGGCGACGGCGTCGGCGGCCTGCTCGAGCGAGTCGAACCCGTCGATGCCGCTCAACATGAAGTCGCGGATGCGCGCGCTGCCGCCCTTCTCGAAGCGGGGAACCACGTCGACGAGCACCAGCCGGGTGACGTTCGCCGGGCCCGCCCGGTGCGCGGCGAGGATCCCGGTCAACCCGCCCATGCTGGCGCCGATGATGGTCGCCGGCCTCCCCATCGCCTCCAACACGTGCAGGACGTCGGCCGTCAGCGTCTCAACGTCGTAGTCGGCGTTGGGTGCGCGGTCGCTGTCCCCGTGCCCGCGGGAGTCCAGCGCCACCACGTGCAACCCCTCGTCGGCCAGGGTTTGGCCGGTGTGCTTCCACGAGAACCGGTTCTGGCCGCCGCCGTGCAGCATCAGGATGCTCGGCCGCCCGCCGCCGGCCGTGCCGCGATTCCACTCGTCGGCGACCAGGGTGATCCCGCCGGCCCCGGCGAACTGCACCGTCTCGGGGCTGGTGCTGACGGTATTCATGCGACGTGACGTTACCCACTTCGATCGAGGCTGCCCCGCAGGGGCGACGGCGCGGTGAATTTTCCCTTCCCGCTCGTGTCCATCGGGTGCACGATTCGCCGTCGGATCCCCTGAGGAGGAAGGCGGTCGCCGCGACCGTGCCATCGGTCAGCCCGACGTCGTCGTTCGACCGCAACCCGGAGGAAGCGGCCGAGTCCTACGTCTCGGTGTTTCTTAAGGTCAGCCCGGACCGGCTCAAGGAGCCGATCGGAGAGCTGACGGCGCGGCGGCGGGAACGTGGGGGAATGCGCACGATCGTCGTCGCCGACCTGGTGCCCGCGTTACCCGAACGACCGCGAAACACCCTGCCAGACAAGCGATCTCGCGCGTTGGGCGCCGGGGTCGGTGCACCCCGGGACCGCACAGGTTAGGTTGGTCCCTGCGGACGTCGAGCAGGGAGTGGACATGGCTGAACCGGGCTGGATCGACGTGGACGGGCCCGCCGGGAACCTGAAGGCACTCACCTGGGGGCCGCCCGGCGCGCCCCTGGCGCTGTGCCTGCACGGCTTCCCCGACACCGCCTACGGCTGGCGCAAGCTCGCGCCCCGGCTCGCCGACGCGGGCTGGCGCGTGGTGGCACCCTTCATGCGCGGCTACGCGCCGTCCGCGATCCCGACCGACGGCAGCTATCACGTCGGCGCGTTGATGGACGACGCCCTGCGAGTGCGCGAGGCGGCGGGCGGCACCGACCGGGACGTGGTGATCGGCCACGACTGGGGTGCGATGGCCGCGACCGGCCTGGCGGCGATGCCCGACAGCCCCTTCACTAAGGCCGCGATCATGTCGGTGCCGCCGTCGGTGGCCTTCCGGCGCGCGAGCGGTGTCGCCGACCGCGGCCGGCTTGCCGGCCACCTGGGGCGCCAAGTGTTTCGCAGCTGGTACATCATGTATTTCCAAGTCCCCTGGCTTCCCGAGCGGTCCGCGTCGTGGGTCCTGCCGCTGCTGTGGCGACGCTGGTCGCCGGGGTACCGCGCCGACGAGGACCTGCGCCACGTGGACGCGGCGATCGGGACGCCGGAGAGCTGGCGCGCCGCGCTGGGGCCCTACCGCGCCCTGCGTGGCCGGCGGCCGTCGGCGCGGTACGCCGAGCTGAATCGACTGTGGACCAAGGAGCCCGTGTTACCGTGCCTGTACCTGCACGGGCGTGACGACGGCTGCATGACGCCGGCGTTCGCCCGCTGGACGGAGCGGGCGTTGCCCCCGGGCAGCCGGGTCGCCGTGGTCGATCGCGCCGGGCACTTCCTGCAGCTCGAAAAGCCGGACAAGGTGGCCGACCTGGTGCTGGCGTTCACCGGCTCCCCCGGCTGACGCCGTGGCCCGGATGGCCGCCGTCGACGCGCAGTTCTACTGGATCTCGGCGAAGGTGCCCAACGACGAGTTCCTGTTGTACGCCTTCGACGCCGCCGACTGCGCCGACGCCATCAAGCGGTTGCGGCAGCGGGCCCGCGCTTGCCCCGCCCTGTCGGTGCGCCTGCGAGACCGCGGCCCGCTGGTCTACCCTCGGTGGGTGCCCGCGGATGCGGCCGCGGAGGCGGTGCTCCGCCACGACCTCGCCGAGCCCAGTTGGGGCGCCTGCCTGGCGGCTGTCGCCGCCCTCGCCGACGACCAGCTGGACCTGCGCCGGGTGCCGTGGCGGTTACACGTTTTCGCGCCGGTGTTCGGCATCCCCGGGGTCGACGGCGCGGGGACCGTGACGGTGCTGCAGCTGCCGCACGCGCTGGCCGACGGCGCCCGCGGCGCGGCGCTGGCCGGTTGGCTGTTCGGCCGGCCCACCCCGGTGCCCGCGGTGGCGCCCGCCCGGCCCGGGTGTTTCCTGCGGCGCGCCGCCGGGGCGGCGCGCGCCCATCGCCAACTCGTGCGCGACATCCGCGCCGGGTCGCTGACCGCCGGCCCGGGGCCGCGGCCGCTGCTTGCGACCAACACGCGCCCGGCGGGCGCCCGCTCGGTACGCACGCTGGTGCGGCATCGCTCGCAGTTGCGCGGCCCGACCGTCACGGTGAGCGCGCTGGTTGCGGTGTCGACGGCGCTCTCCGAACTGCTCGGTGCCGGCGCCGACTCGCTGGGCGCCGAGGTGCCGATGTCCAAACCCGGTACACGGCAAGCGAATAATCATTTCGGCAGCGTCGCGGTGGGGCTCTATCCCGGGCTGGCCCCAGACGTGAGGGCGGAACGGATCGCCGCGGAGCTGGCGGCCGGCCGCCGTCGCCAGGAACACCCCGCGGCGCGAGCCGCCGACCGCGCCTTCGCCGCCGTCCCGGCGCCGCTATTGCGTTGGGGCGTAGGGCAATTCGATGCCGACGCCCGGCCGGCCGGGGTGTCCGGCAACACCGTGGTGTCCAGCGTCAACCGTGGGCCGGCCGACCTGCGGTTCGGCGAGGGACGGGTGGTGCTCACCGCCGGCTACCCTGCGTTGTCACCGGCGATGGGATTGGTGCACGGCGTCCACGGCATCGGTGACACGATCGCGATCAGCGTGCACGCCGCCGCGTCGGCGGTCGCCGACATCGACGAATACCTGCGGCTGCTCGACGCCGCGCTGTAGCTGTCGCGGGGTCAGTGCGCGTCGCCGGAGCGCGCCGCCTGCTCGCGCGTCAGGCCGGCCGCGCCGATCAGCTCTTCGTGCAGCTCGAACCACACGGTGTGATAGGAGTCCACCAGCGGCCTGGTCAGCCAGGCGGTCTCGCCGGACTTGACCCTGTCGAGCGCCGCCCCGAGCTTGTCCGCGTAGGCCGCCAACCGCGGCACCTGCGCCGCGGCGGCCTCGATGATGGGCAGCACGCGCGCGTGCACGCCGTCGAGGCGGGCCAAGACGGCGGCGTCGTACTCGGCGTCGTCATGGCCGTTGGGAACGCCGCCGGGGCCGCCCTTGAGCTGCCAGTCCGTGACCACGCGCTTGAAATCGCCGTTCACCGAACCGAAGTGCTCGTACGCGGCGGTCATCGCGGTGGAGTCGACGGCCCGCCGTTCCTCGGTGAGCAGGGCCTCGAGCCGGGCGCGCCCCTCGCTGCTGATCCGCAGCGTCGCGTCCGCGATGAGGAATCCGGACTCGGTGAGCCGCCGGGTCGCCGCCGCGACGTCATCGGGGTCGGCTCCCAGCGTCGCGGCCAGCTCGTCGGGCTTGACCCGTCCCTTAAGCCGGACCGCTTGCAGCACGCCCAGTTCCGTCACGACGCCGACCGCCATTGAAGGCGCAGGGCCGTCAGCATGACGGTCAGCGGGGCGGCCGAGACCACGTCGAGGCGGCCGTCGTTGAGCGCGTCACGCACCGCCGCCTCGGACACGTCGTCCAGCCGCGCGTGCTCCCCGGCGGCGTGGGCGCGCAACGGGCTGATCCGCCGCGCGATGTCGGCCAGCGCGCGCAGCTCGGCGGTGTTGCTCTCCGACCACGCCGACAACGGCAACTGCCCTTCGCGCACCTCACCTTTGGCGCCGTCGACGGTGATCTGCCTGCCGGCCAAGGCGGCCGCCACGCCGGGGCCGCAGCCCACCACGGCCACGCGGCCCAGCTCGCGACTGACCACCGCCGCGTGGCTGGTGGCGCCACCGACCTCGGTGACGATGCCGTCGGCGGCCAGCATGCCCGACACGTCGTCGGGGCGAGTGTGGTCGCGGACCAGGATCACCCGCTCACCGCGTTCGGCGGCGCGCAGCGCCTCGTCGACGTCGGTGTACGCCGTTCCGGTCGCCACACCCGGGCAGGCCGGCAGCCCCTGGGCCAATAGCTTTGCCGCCAATCGGGTTTCGGGCTGCAAGGCGGGCGCCAGCAGGGTCTGCACGTGGGCCGGGGTGACCCGCCGCAGCGTCTCGACGTCGTCGATGAGCCCCTCGCGGCGCAGTTGCAGCGCCAGCCGCACCGCCGCCTGCGCCGACCGTTCCGCCGCCCGCGTCTGCAGCAACCACAGGGTGCCGCCCTCGACGGTGAACTCGATCTCCTGGACGTCGGAGTGCAGCCGCTCCAACGCGTGCCCCGCACTCACCAGTTCGTGGTAGACGCCCGGTTGTTCGTCGCGCAGCGCCGCGATCGGCTCGACGGCGACCGAACCGGATACCACGTCGTCGCCCTGACCGCCCGGCAGCCACTCGCCGAACGGTTCACTGTCACCGGTGATCGGGTTGCGCGAAAAGAACGTTCCCGCACCCGAATTCGGTCCGTCGTTGCCGAACACCATGGCCTGCACCACGATCGCGGTCCCGTGCCCGTCGTCGAGGCCGTAGTGGGCGCGGTAGGCCACCGCGCGCGGGGAGTTCCACGACGCGAACACGGCCTCGATCGCCGAGCGCAGCTGCGCGTACGGGTCGGTGGGTATCGGGCGCCGTTCACCGCCGACGATGCGCCGGTACATCTCGGTGAACCGGCGGCGGGTGTCGCGCGCGAAATCCTGGCCGCCGGCGGCGGCCAGCGCGCGCTCGACGCCGTCGTTCATGCCGACGTTGAGGATGGTGTCCATCATGCCGGGCATCGACTGGGTGGCACCCGAGCGCACGCTGACCAGCAGCGGGCGCGGGCCCCGCCCGAAGGTGCGCCCGGTCTCGGACTCCAGCCAGGCCATCCGGGCGAGCACGTCGTCCCAGATCGCGTCCATGGTGTTTTGCGGATCGGCGAGGTAGCGCAGCCCCACCGCGGTGGTGATGCAAAACGCCGGCGGCACCGGCAGCCGTTCGCGGCGCATGGCCTCGATGCCGTGGCCCTTGTTGCCCAACAGCTCGCGGGGGTGGCCCGCCGTGCCGTCCAGCAACACCACCGAGTGCTCGAGGGCGGCGGCCCCCCGGCCGCTTGCCGCCTGGTGGTGGGCGCCGCTGCCTGGCGCGGTGCGAGCCGTGGTGCACCCCCTCGGGGTCTCGGGTTTGGACGGGCGAACGCCGTTATGGTCCCACACGGACCAGCGGTTTAAGCGACGTAGCTGGTTGGCGGCCGGTTTGGCCGCTCCTGGTCTGGCGCCGGGCCCATGATCTAGGTTTACAGATATGGCTCCGTATGACACTTTCCACGACGTCGGGCTGCTGATCCTGCGGCTGGTGCTGGGCGTGACGCTGGCCGCGCACGGCTACAACAAGTTCTTCGGCGGCGGCCGCATCCCCGGCACCGCGCGGTGGTTCGAGAGCATCGGCATGAAGCCGGGCAAATTCCACGCGACCGTGGCGGCCAGCACCGAGATGGCGGCGGGGCTGGGCTTGGCCGCGGGGTTGCTCACCCCCATTCCGGCTGCGGGGTTCGTGTCGTTGATGCTGGTGGCGGCGTGGACGGTGCACCGCGCCAACGGCTTCTTCATCGTCAAAGAGGGTTGGGAGTACAACCTGGTCCTGGCCGTCAGCGCCGTCGCGGTCGCCACGGTGGGCGCGGGCCGCTACAGCCTGGACTGGCTGATCTTCGGCAAGAACTGGTTGGACGGCTGGCAGGGCCTGGCGATCTCGGCGGGTCTAGGCCTCGCCGGCGCGATCGGCCAACTGGCGATCTTCTATCGACCGCCGGCCAAGCAGGCCGCGGGCTAGCCGCTCCGCGGCGTCATCCGACCGCCGCGGTCTCGGCGTCGTGTGCCTCGGCGGCGGCGCGCTCGCCGGAGCGGACCGCGCCGTCGATCCACCCGCACATGACCGCCGAGCTCTCCGTCCCGGCCCAGTGGATCCGGCCGCACGGCGGACGAAGGGTGTGGCCGAACTCGGTCAACACCCCGGTCGGGGCGTGGCTGATCATGCCACCGCCCGCATAGCGGTCGGTGGTCCAGTTCTGTTCGTGGTACTCCCGCGGCGACCGGGCTTTCTCGCCGAACCGGGCGGTCAGCTCGCCGACGATCGCGGCCCTGCGCTCGGCCTCGCCGAGCGAGGTCAGCCGACGCGCCGCCGGCCCCTCGGTGATCACGCACATGATCCCGGGTTCGCCGGTGTCGGTGCACGCGTCGATGGTCAGCGTCGCCAACGTGCCAGGTGCGGCCGACTGGCCGGACAGCCCGTCGTACCGCCAGAACGGCTCGTCGTAGACGACCGACGCCTTGACGACCGCGCCGCCCGGCATCCGCTGATGCAGCATCGCGCGGTCCACCGGCAGCGCCGGCTCGTAGACGATCGAGCTCGCGACCGCCAGCGGGATCGCCACGACGACCCGCCGGGCCCGCACCGTCATCCCGTCCGCGCTGACCGTCACGCCGTCGGCGTCCTGGGCGATGCGCCGGACCGGCCGCGAAAGGTGCACCGTGTCGCCCAGTTCCGCGGCGATGGGCCCGTAGACGGCGCCCATCCCGCCGACCGGCCGGGCATCCTGGGAGCCGCCCGCGCCGGAAATCACGAAGGTGGGGCCGCCGGCCGAGCCCATCTGCAGCAGGCACCACAACAGCGACGTCTCCGACGCCGCCGAGGTGTAGGCGCCGGCCAGCGCCATGTCCAGCATCTGGCGCGCCTGGCGGGATGCGGTGTTCCGCTCGATCCATTCCCCCAGGCTGATGCGGTCCCATTCGGCGGCATGCGTTGCCTCCCAAGGGGCTTCGCGCGGGACCTGCTTGCACATCCGTTCGATCGACAGCAATCCCACGCCCAGGTTGGCGACCGCCCACGGGCTCATGGTCCACGGAATGGTGCCGCCGTACCGGTGCGCCGAGCCGTCGATGATCATCATCGCGTCGCCGTCGTTGTGCTGCTTGTACTCCGCCACGCCGAACTCGCGCATCAAGGCGTGGATGCGGTCTTGGCCCGGCCCCACCCAGGCACCGCCGCGGTCGATCCATGTCCCGTCCGGGCGGTACTCGGTGAACGTGCGGCCGCCGACCCTGTCGCGCGCTTCCAGCAAGGCCACCGAGTGGCCGGCCCGGTGCAGGCGGAGGGCGGCCGTCAGGCCCGCGAAACCGGCGCCGACCACGCAAAAATCTACCTCTGACACGACTGGCTCCTCACCTGGCCCCGCCCTAGCAGCAAACTACACCGGTGGCCCCCGCAGCCGGAGTGGGTTCACGCAGAATTCGCCCGCCCCGATACGGCGCGACTGGGTCGCCGGTCGGGAAACGCCGCGCAACGGGCCATGGAAATTCGACGGGAATCTTCGGCCGGGCGTCCGAAGTTCGACGCGTGCGGCTAGAACGCGTTCTAGTGTGAACAACCATGGGATTTCTGAAGCCCGAGCTGCCGCAGCTCGACATGGCCGAATGGTCCAAGGGCACCCGCAGCGAGAAGATCCGCCCGATGGCCAAGCACTGGGCCGAGGTCGGCTTCGGCACGCCGGTGGTGCTGCACCTGTTCTACGTCGTCAAGATCCTGCTCTACATCCTCGGCGCCTACCTGTTCGCGTTGACCACCAACGGCATTGACGGGTTCACCGGGCGATCCTGGTGGTCGGAGCCGATCGTGTTCGAGAAGGTCGTGCTCTACACGATGCTGTTCGAGGTGGTCGGCCTGGGATGCGGGTTCGGGCCGCTCAACAACCGCTTTTTCCCGCCCATGGGTTCGATCCTGTACTGGTTGCGGTTCGGCACCATCAGGCTGCCACCGTGGCCGGATCGGGTGCCGATGACCAGGGGCACCAAGCGCACCCCGCTCGACGTCGGTCTCTACGGCCTGTTTCTGCTCGTTCTTCTGGGCGCGTTGATCTCCGATGGCACCGGGCCGGTGCCGGAGCTGGGCACCAGGGTCGGCTTGCTGCCCGAGTGGGAGGTCGTGCTGATCCTGCTGTTGTTGGCGGTGCTGGGGCTGCGCGACAAGGTGATCTTCCTGGCCGCCCGCGGCGAGGTGTACGCGAGCATGGCGGTGACCTTCCTGTTCGGTGGGGTCGACATGATCGTCGGATCGAAGGTCGTGTTCCTCGTCATCTGGATGGGCGCGGCGACGTCGAAGCTCAACAAGCACTTTCCGTTCGTCATCTCCACGATGATGTCCAACAACCCGCTGGTGCGGCCGCGCTGGCTCAAACGGCGCTTCTTCGAGAAGTTTCCGGACGACCTGCGGCCCGGCCGGCTGTCGCGGTGGTTGGCGCACGTCAGCACGGCCATCGAGATGCTGGTGCCGCTGCCGTTGTTCTTCTGCCACAGTGGCTGGCCCATCACGGTGGCCGCCATCGTGATGGTCTGCTTCCACCTGGGCATCCTCGTCTCGATACCGATGGGGGTGCCGCTGGAGTGGAACGTGTTCATGATCTACGGCGTGCTGGCGTTGTTCGTCGCGCACGCCCGGCTGGGCCTGGCGGATCTGCGGCACCCGGTGCTCGTGGGTGTTCTGTTCGTCGTCGTCGCCGGAATCGTGGTGCTGGGCAACCTGTTTCCCCGCAAGGTCTCGTTCCTGCCGGGGATGCGTTACTACGCCGGCAACTGGGACACCACGCTGTGGTGCATCAAGCCGTCCGCAAACGACAAGATCACCCGGGGCATCGTCGCGATCGCGAGCATGCCGCAGGCCCAGCTGGAACGCTTCTACGGCAGCCCGGAGGCCGCGCAGATCCCGATCTACATGGGATATGCGTTTCGCGGCTTCAACACCCACGGTCGTGCGCTGTTCACGCTCGCGCACCGGGCCATGGCGGGCCAGAACGAGGAGGACTACATCCTCACCGACGGCGAGCGCATCTGCAGCACCGCCATCGGCTGGAACTTCGGCGACGGCCACATGCACAACGAGCAGCTCATCGCCGCGTTGCAGGAGCGGTGCCGCTTCGAACCGGGCGAGGTGCGCGTGGTGCTGCTTGACGCGCAGCCGATCCACAAGCAGACCCAGTCCTACCGCCTGGTGGACGCGGCGACCGGCGAATTCGAGCGCGGCACAGTCAAAGTCGCCGACATGGTGACCCGGCAACCGTGGGCGGACGACGTACCCGTCGAGGTGCTCTCGGAGTAGGCCGCGAGCGTAATCCCACCGCGAAAATCTCGCGGGAAAACCGCGGTGCGATTACGCTCGCGAAACCCTAACTCTCGGCGCGGACTTCCTGCGCGGCCGCCACCATGTTCTTCAGCGACGCGGCCACCTCGTCGGCGTTGCGGGTCTTCAGCCCGCAGTCGGGGTTGACCCAGAGCCGTTGCGCTGGAACTGCTTTGAGCGCCGCGCGCAGCGACTCGGCCATCTCCGCGGTGCTCGGCACGCGCGGCGAGTGGATGTCGTAGACGCCCGGGCCGACGCTGTTGGAGAAGCCGACCGAGTTCAGGTCGTCGAGGACCTCCATGTGCGAGCGCGCCGCCTCGAGGGACGTCACGTCGGCGTCGAGGTCCGCGATGGCCCCGATCACCTCGCCGAACTCCGAGTAGCACAGGTGCGTGTGGATCTGCGTCGAATCCTCGACCCCGGAGGTGGCCAGCCGGAAGGACCCGACGGCCCACTGCAGGTACTCGTCCTGATCGGCGCGGCGCAGCGGCAGCAACTCGCGCAGCGCCGGCTCGTCGACCTGGATCACCGCGATGCCCGCGGACTGCAGGTCCACGGTCTCGTCACGGATCGCGAGCGCCACCTGGTAGGCGGTGTCGGCCAGCGGCTGGTCGTCGCGGACGAACGACCACGCCAGGATGGTCACCGGGCCGGTCAGCATGCCCTTGACCGGCTTGTCGGTGAGCGACTGCGCGTAGGTGATCCACTCGACCGTCATCGGGTGCGTGCGCACGACGTCGCCGTAGAGGACCGGCGGGCGCACGCAGCGGCTGCCGTAGGACTGCACCCAGCCGTTCTGCGTCGCGAAGAAACCGTCCAACTGCTCGGCGAAGTACTGCACCATGTCGTTGCGTTCCGGTTCGCCGTGCACCAGCACGTCGAGGCCGAGGTCCTCCTGCAGCTTGATGACGTCGGCGATCTCCTTGCGCATCCGCTCGTGGTATTCCGCCTCGTCGATCTCGCCGGCGCGCAGCGCCGCCCGCGCCTTGCGGATCGCCGACGTCTGCGGGTACGAGCCGATCGTGGTGGTGGGCAGCGGGGGCAGCTGCAGCCGCTCGGTCTGGCTGACCCGGCGCTGCGCGGCGTCCCCGCGGTGTGTCCCGGTGGCGACGATCGAGTCGAGCCGCGACCGCAGCCGGTCGTTGTGCAACCGCGGGTCGCTCGCGCGGGACGCCACCGCGGCATTGGAGGCCGCGATCTCGTCGGCCACCGCGTCCCGGCCCTCGCGCAACGCGCGCGCCAGCGTGACCACCTCGGCGACCTTCTCCTGGCCGAAGGCGAGCCAACTGCGCAGCGCGTCGTCCAGATCGGTTTCGGGGGCAAGCGAATACGGCACATGCAGCGTCGAGCACGACGTCGAGACCGCGATGTCGGCCGCCGCCGCGCTGAGGCTGCCCAGCTTGTCCAACGCGGCCTCGAGGTCGGTGCGCCAGATGTTGCGCCCGTCGACGACACCGGCGACGAGTGTCTTGCCCGACAACTCCGGCACCGCGGCGACGGCGGTGTCGGCGCCGTAGACCAGGTCGACGCCGATAGCCTCGATCGGCGTGCGCGCCAGGCCGGCCAGCGACGCACCGGGATCACCGAAGTAGGTGGCGACGAAGATGGCCGGCCGATTGGTCGCCGCGCCAAGCTTGTTGTAGACCGCCTCGGCGAGCGCCGGTGCGTCCGGGGAGATGTCGGTCACCAACGCGGGCTCGTCGAGTTGCACCCACTGCGCGCCGTTGTCGGCGAGCAGCGAGAGCAGCTCGGTGTAGATCGGCACCAGCTCCTCGAGGCGGTCGATGGGCGCGCCGCCGCCCTTGACGCCTTTGCTGAGCAACAAGAATGTCAGCGGGCCGATGATGACGGGTCGCGCGGGAACCCCCTGTGCCAGCGCCTCTTTGAGCTCGGAGAGCACCTTGTCGGGATTGAGCGAGAAGGCGGTCGACGGCTCGATCTCCGGCACGATGTAGTGGTAATTGGTGTCGAACCACTTGGTCATTTCCAGCGGCGCGACGTCGGCGTTGCCGCGGGCCGCGGCGAAGTAGCGGTCCAGGTCGTCGGGGACCTGCGCGGCCCGGGCCGGGAGCGCGCCCAGCAGCACCGCCGTGTCCAGCATCTGGTCGTAGTAGGAGAAGGTGTTGACCGGGACGGAGTCCAGGCCGGCGTCGACGAGGCCGGCCCAGGTGTCGCGGCGCAACGTCGCGGCGACGGACTCCAGGTCCGAGCGGCTGGTTCGTCCGGCCCAATAACCCTCGGTCGCGCGCTTGAGCTCGCGTCGAGGGCCGATGCGTGGGGATCCGATAACCGTGGCGGTGAATGGCTGAGAGGTCACTTTTCGTCCTTATGTTCAACGGTGCGGTCAACCGCCTGCGGACGCGCAGCCATAGCCGTACCGGGTGCGCGCCCCATGACTCGTGCGGGCACATACCACGAACGGCGAAGGCCATACGCCCATTCCACGAGGCGATGAACCGGCCGAACGCGGCGCGTCCGGCACAGCTGGCAGGTCTTCGGACTCGCAGGCGCGCACCGGGTGGTGCTCCTAATGGCCGTCGCTTCCCAGTCTTTCGTCAAAGACCAGTGCTGGTGACGGCGGTCGTTCCTGCATACCGCTGCGGGACAGTCCCGGACTCCCACCGGGTTCCCTCTTGCAAAGCGCGTCTAACATTGCCTCGCTCGATGCCGACGCCGCGGTTGCGGCGACGGCAGACCAGCTGCGTAGCGCAGCTTACTCCGTTGCCGACTCAGCGTCCCAGGGCTTCTGCGATGGGCGTCTCGCCGTTGTTGAACTCGATGGTGCGGCCGATGGTCGAGTCGTCGGCCAGCACCGCGGCGGCGACTTGCGCGACGTCGGCGCGCGAGACCTCGCCCTTGCCCTGCGCGCCGACGGTGATGCGCCCCGTCGGTTCGTCCAGCGTGAGCTTGCCCGGGCCCAGCACGGTCCAGTCCAACCCGCTGGCACGCAGGTGTTCGTCGGCCGCCGCCTTGGCCTCAGCGTAGGCGTAGAACGAATTATCCGGCGACACGCCATGATTCGGGCCGGCCCCGAAGTAGGACACCATGACGAAGCGGCGCACCCCCGCCCGCTCGGCGGCATCGACGACCCGGATCGCCGCGTCGCGGTCCACGGCGTACGTCCGCGCCGGATCCCCGCCGCCGGCCCCGGCCGAGAAGACCACCGCGTCGTGGCCGCCCAGCAGCTCGGCCAGCGCGGCCGTGTCGAGGCGCTCGATGTCCGCCACCGTCGGGCGCGCGCCGGTGGCGGCGACGTCGTCGGAATGCTCGGGGTTGCGGAAGACCGATGTCACCTCGTCGCCGCGATCGGTCAGGATGCGGGCCAACTGCAAGGCGACCTTGCCGTGGCCGCCGATGATCAGGATGCGGGGCATGCTCCCGACGGTACCGGCGCCTTTGGCGTCAGAGCTTGACGCGGCCCATGATGATGTCGATGATCGGCTTTCCCGGCGGGTAGGCGTTCGTCAGCGACGCCATCGTGTGGCCGTAGTCGACCAGCAGCGTGATGCCGCTGATGCCAAAGGCAGCGGCGCTGTTCAGGAACGCCATCACGTCGCCCATCTGCTCGGGCGTGTGCACCTTGGAGCCGGTCTCGTCGCGGTAGTCCTGGGCGAAGGTGAGCCAGAGGTCGGCGTTGGCCTGGGCCAGCGGGGTGTCCGTGGGCCCCGGGCAGATCGCATTGATGCGGACGCCCCTCTTCAGCAACGGGTAGCCCTGGGTGGCGACGTAGGCGTTGACGACCTTCTTGGAGAACCCGTAGTGGATGATCCCTTCCGCCTCGTGCGCCTTGACCCAGTCCTGCGCCGCGGCGAAGCCTGGGATGGCGAGGAATTCGGTCAGCAGGTCCAAGTCGTTTTCCCAGCCCATGCCCGCCACCGAGGAGATGAAGCAGATGGCCGAGCCGGAGGGCAACTGGTTCTTCTCCAGCAGGCGGTCGATGAGGTGGCGGTGGCCGAGGAAGTTGATCGCCATCAGGTCGGTGGTGCCCTCGGCGATGCCGGCGGCCGAGAACACGGCGTGGACGGGGCCGTCGATCCGCTCCAGCGCCGCGTCGATCGAGGCGGGGTCGCGCAGGTCGACCTGCACCGATTGGGCGACGTCGTAGTTCACCGGCGCGTAGTCGAGCACGATGACTTCGGCGCCGAGCTCACCCGCTGACTTGGCGGCCGCCGCGCCCATGCCGGTCGCGCCGCCCACCACGAGGGCTCGCTTGCCGTCGTAGCGCAACCGATCGACAACAGTCATGGAAATCCCCTTCTCATCTACCGCTAGTCAGGTTCTAATCGCCTAACTGTATGGGTAACAGTTATTTGGTTCAATACCTGGCTGCAGCGGCTATTCGGGGCGCGCCGCGACGCCGCGCAAGACGGTGTCGCGGGCATGGATCAACGCCGCGCGTTTGCCCACATCGGCCAGGATGTTCTCCGGTATCCATTGCAGCCCGATGACGCAACGCGCCAGCATCGCGGTGGAAGGTGCCTCGATACCGATCTCGCCTGCCTGAATGCCTTCGGCGAGAAGCGTTTTCATTTGCCGAAGCCGGGTGGCGTACAACCAGCCGGGGTTGGGGGTGTCCGGGGGCGACTGGCGCATCCAGGCGAGCTGAATCCTGAACTCGTCGGAGAACCGATCGAGCGCGTTGACGTTCACCCAGCTCAGCGCATCCAATTTCTCGACGGCCGTGGCGTCGGAGCGCAGGACGCTGACCCAGCCCGCTTCGACCTTGCGGCCGAACGATTCCATGATCGAGGCGAGCAACTCGTCTTTGGAGCCGATCACCCGGTAGACGGTTCCGGTGCCCAGGCCCGCCGCCGACGCGATGTCCCGGATGGTGGTCACCTCGTATCCGCGGCGGCCGAACTCCGCCCGCGCCACCGCGCGCACGCGCGCCGCCTTGTCGCTGGGATCGGCGTCGCTGTCGTCGGACCAGGTCGCGATGACGCCGTCGGCCGCGGCGAGGGCCTTCGAACCGTCCAGCGCCGAGTCGGTTGGGGGATGGGTTGCCAAGCCGTGCAGCATGATTCGACACAGCAGCGCGGCCACCTGCTCGGCGGGGGATTTGTGGCGCATGACGTCCAGACCGACCTGCAGCACGGTCTGACAGATGCGGTCGGCCAGCGTGGGCAGGTCGACGTCGGCCGTGATGTAACCGCTCCACCGGCCGGCGCGCAGCGTCTGCAGCATCGCCTCTTCGATGGCGACGGGCCGCTGCTGGGTCAGCTTGATCAGCTCCGGGTCGGTGCTGGGCCCCTCGTAGAACGACATCTGCATCGCGGCGCGATGTTCGACGGCGCACGCGGCGATGGCCGATCCGAGCGCGACGATCCGCTCCGCCGGCGAGCGAGAGTCGGCTTCGTCCAGCCGCGCCAGCGCTGTTCGCCCGATGCGGTCCAGGTCGTCCTGGTAGCGGCGGATCAACTCGACGAGGATCGCCTCTTTGGACTCGAAATGGTGATACAGGCTGCCGGGCAAGATGCCTGCGGCATCGGCGATCTCCTGCAACGACGTTCGCAGCCCCGACGACGCGATCAACGATGCGGCGGTCTGCAGAATCTCGGTGCGGCGCGCCCCGGAATCTCCTGTGCCCCCGGGCATTCGTCCCACGCGACCCGCACCTCTCCGCCGAACCAAATCTTTGTCGAAGATTAGCAGACGGCGCGGGGCGAACCCCCTGCATACGGCCGGTGCAGTCCCCATTGCGAAGCGCGGCCGCTCATCACGTCCCCTTGGCAAGGCGCACACCGAGATCGGTGAGGTACCGGTCGGACGCACCGCGGAATGCGCTCCAACCGAGCAGGCGTTTGAGGTACAGATGAGCGTCGTGTTCCCACGTGTAGCCGATGCCACCGAGCACCTGGATGGCCGTGTCACCCACGCTGGCCAGTCGTCCCGCGAACCCCTTGAGCCGCAGCGCCGCCACCTGCCGTTCACCCGGTTCGGCGTGGTCGGCCGCCCACAGCGCGTGGATCACGCCGCCGCGCGCCAACTCGACGGTCTCGTACATGTCGACGCAGAGATGCTGGATCGCCTGGAACGATCCGATCGGCTGGCCGAATTGCTTTCGCGTCTTGGCATATTCGACGGCCAGCTCCATGACGGCGCGGGCGGCGCCGAGCGCGTCGGCCGCGGCCGCGATCAACACGTCGTCGGCGACCGCCGCCACGAGGTCCGGGGCGGCGCTCGCCAGGCGTAGCGCGGGCGCGGAGTCGAAAGCGACGCGGCACCGCTTGCGGGACGGGTCGATGCCGCGGTTCGGCTGCACGGACAACCCGGGGGACCCCGCGCGGACCGCGAAAAGCCCGGCGCCCTCCCGCTCCTCGGCGACCACCAGCAGCACGTCGGCGGCGGCCGCGTCCGGCACTCCGCCGAGAGCGCCCCTCACGACCGCATCGGCACCGTGGCGGCCGGCCGTGAGGCCCGGGTGCCCGGCTTCGGGCAGGCACACGGTGACGACCGTGGTGCCGTCCGCGATCCCGGTCATGAGCTCCGCCGCCGGCACGTTCAGCCGGAGGAGGAGGCGCGCGGCGGCGACCGCGCTGGACGGCCACGGCCCCGGATTCAGCGCCGCACCCAATTCCTCGGCCACAACGCCGGCCTCGACCATCGTCATGCCGGCGCCGCCGTGCTCTTCGGGCACCAGCAGGCCGATGACGCCCAGGTTTGCCAGGCCGCGCCACACCGTGTCGGTGGTGCCGGTCGAATCGTCGAGCAGCCCTCGTACGTGGGGCGAGATCGGTGCCTTCTCGGCGAGGAAGCGGCGGGTGGTGTCGCGCAACGCCACCTGCTCGTCAGTCAATTCGAGGTTCATGCGCGTGGCAGCCCCAGCACGCGCTGGGCGGTGATGTTCTTGTTGATCTGGGTCGTGCCGCCCGCGATGGTCAGCGAGCGTGACGTCAGACGGTAGTCGGCCCACGGGCCGCCTGCTCCGTCGTCGCCCAGCACGTCGAAGGCCAGGTCGGCCAATCCCTGGCCGATCTAGCCCCACAAAGTCTTGGCCAGGCTGGCCGATCCCAGGGCGGTTTTCTCCGAGCCGCCGTGCAGGGTGGCCGAGATGGACCGCAGGCACAGCACCTCGAGATATTTGATGCGCAACGCCATTTCGCCGAGGCGCCGCAATGTCACGGGATCCTCGAGCGCGTCGGGCCGGGCCGCGCCCAGGTCGTGCACCAGTTCCTCGAGCCGCGCCTGCATCTCCGCGTACAGCCTGGCGGCTCCCGCGCGTTCGTGACTGAGCGTGGTGGTGGCCACCTGCCAACCCGCGTTCAGAGGGCCCAGCAGTGCGTCGGCCGGCACCCGCACGTCGTGGAAGAACACCTCGGCGAAATCGGTGTCACCGTTGAGGGTGATCAACGGACGGGCCTCGATGCCGGGCAGCGTCATGTCGACGATCAGGCAGGAAATCCCCTTGTGCCTCGGCGCCTCAGGATCGGTACGCACGTAGAGCTGGCACCAGTCGGCCCGGTGTCCCAATGACGTCCAGATCTTTTGGCCGTTGACGACGAACTCCGCGCCACGGCGTACCGCCCGGGTGCGCAGCGCGGCGAGGTCGGATCCGACCTCCGGTTCTGACATGCCCTGACACCAGATGTCGTCGGCGCGCATCATGCGGGGCAACAGCGTGTATTTCTGATCGTGCGTGCCGTACTGCATGATCGCGGGAGCGATATTGTTCAGCCCAATGATGTTGAGCGCAACCGGGACTCGAGCGCGCGTGGTCTCCTCGGTGTAGACTAGCTGTTCGAGAACCGTCGCCCCGCGGCCGCCGTACTCGCGGGGCCAGGACACCGCTGCCCAGCCAGCTTCCGCCATGGTGCGGTTCCAGCCGCGCAGCAGCTCGAAGGCGGCGTCGTCGCGGCCGGTGGGCCGGCGGGCGGCCACCAATTCGTCGGTGAGGTTCGCGGACAACCAGTCGCGCAGCTCGACGCGGAACCGTTCCACTTTCGCCGGATAGGAGAAGTCCACTATTCCCAACCTCTGACCGCGCGCTTGCGATCACGCCGGACTCTACGGTCGAGCGGATATCCGGTCAACGGCCACCGTCGCGGCGCGTCTCGGGGAACGCGACGCCTTCGTCAGCGCCGATGTCGTTGACCACCACCGCGGCGCCCCGGCGCGCCAGATCCAGCGCGTAGAGGCGTCCGAGCCCCCGCCCGGCGCCGGTGACCACCGCGACCCGGTCGGTGAAGTCAATCACGTTGTGCTCCTCGATAAGTGCAACCGGTGATCGGATCCGATTGACCGCGGGTGGAACCGGACCCTACGCTGGAACAGATTTTTGGTCAACACATTCGGTGGTATGGAGGTCGATGTCAGGCGACGCACGCGGCGGCCGGTTGGAGGCCTTGGGCATGTTCGCGTCTGCGCTCGCGGGCCGGCCCGTGACCGTGGCCGCCCTCGGGCCGGGTGAACCGGCGTGGAGCGACGGACAGACGATCCACCTCGATGCCGGTGCGCCTGCACGCGCGCAACTTGCGGCCGTCGCGGTCCAGGCCTCGCTCATCGCGGCCGGCAGCCTCGATCCGGGCGTCGTGCGCCCGTTGGTTCGGCACCCGAACTGGGCCCGGCGGTATCTGGCGCTCGAGGGACATCGGGCGCTCGTCGCCAACGCCGGCCTGTTGCCGGCCACGTTGGCCTCTTTAGGCGACAGTGACACCGCCTGCCGCAGCGGCTCGCCCGCCGATTCTCTGCGGATCGCGCGCGGGCGGGGGCCCATCGACGACCCGGAGGCGCAATTCGGCGTGCTGCGGGCGGCGCAAGTCCTGAGGGCGAGTTCCGTTGCGACGCAACGGCATGACGACGCGGCGGCGCAACACGTGCCGCGTGCCCACGGCGCCACCGAACGCGAAGAGCTGGACGACGGGCTGGTCGACGATTCCGACGACCCTGACCTGTTCACCAGCCCGGTGGGCGGGGGCGGCTTCCTCGGCAAGTGGCTGAAGAGGCTGCTGTCCTCGGCGCGCAAGACTGGAAGTGGCGGGGGGCCACCAGGCGCGGATGCCCCCACGCATCGCACGTACTCCGGCGCGCGCGGCGCGAACGCCGTCTTTTCGCTGGCCTCGGCACGCGGCGAGGACGACGGCGCCGCGCGCTGCGCCGCGCACGGCGCCGTGTACCCCGAATGGGACGTCACACGCGGGCGCTACCGCCCGGGGTGGTGCACCGTGCGCGAGGTCGATGCCACCATCGACGCCTCCGCAACCGCCGCCGTCGATGACGCGCTCGGACTACGGCGGCCGCTGGCGCGGCTCGGCATGGGACTGCACCGCCGGCGCCGCCAAGCGCAGGGCGACGACATCGACATCGACGCCGCGGTGGAGGCCCGCGTCGAATTGCTGGCCGGGTCGGTGCCCGACGAATTGGTCTACCTCGACAGCCTGCGGCGCCGCCGCGACCTGTCGGTGTTGTTACTGCTCGACGCGTCGGGCTCGGCGGCCGAGCCAGGAACGGCCGGGCGGACGGTGCACCAACAGCAGCGCGCCGCCGTCGCGCACCTCGCCATCGCGCTGCACGACCTGGGGGACCGGGTCGCGCTGTACGCGTACTACTCGCAGGGCCGCCGGGCGGTCAGCGTGGTGCCCGTCAAGCGCTTCGATGACCATCTCGATTCCCGAATCCTGCGAAGGCTGAACAGCATTGAGCCGGGCGCCTATTCGCGCCTCGGCGCCGCCATCCGCCACGGCGCGGCGGTCCTGGAGACGCGCGGCGGGACGGCGCGGCGACTGCTGGTGGTGGTCTCGGACGGACTCGCCTACGACCACGGCTACGAGCGGGCCTACGGCGCGGCCGACGCGCGCCGCGCGTTGACCGAGTCCCGCCGCCGCGGCACCGGGTGCGTGTGCCTGACGATCGGCGCCGGAACCGACGTCGCCGCGTTGCGGCGGGTCTTCGGCAGCACGGCTCACGCGACGATCACACGGCCGGACCGACTCGCCGGCGTAATCGGTCCGCTGTTCCGATCGGCGCTGCGCTCAGCGGAGATGCGCAGAAAAGTGTCGTGACGAGCGTCGAACCCATTCGCCTACGTCAAACTCCTTGAAACAAACATCTGTTCCGATTAGGCTCCGGGCAACGGCGAAAGGGATGTCATGGCCAACGAGTCCGGACTCGTTCACCGGAACGGCGCGGCCCTCGATGCGGCGCCGTCGCGGCCGTACTACCAAGCGATCGGCGGTGAAGAAGCCGTCTTCAAGGCGGCGTACCGGCAGGGACTGGCGCTCGTGCTCAAGGGGCCGACGGGCTGCGGCAAGACCCGCTTCGTCGAGGCGATGGCCCACGACCTCGGCAGGCCGCTGATCACCGTTTCTTGCCATGACGACCTGACCACCGCAGACCTCGTCGGGCGATACCTGCTCCGCGGCGATGAGACGGTGTGGGTGGACGGCCCCCTCACCCGGGCCGTGCGTGAGGGCGCGATCTGCTACCTCGACGAGGTGGTGGAGGCCCGTCAGGACACCACCGTGGTGTTGCATCCGCTCGCCGATCACCGCCGGCAGCTACCCATCGAGCGTCTCGGCGTCACGTTGGACGCGGCACCAGGTTTCGGGCTCGTGGTGTCCTACAACCCCGGCTACCAGAGCGTGCTGAAGGATCTCAAGGACTCGACGCGCCAGCGAATGGTGGCCATCGAATTCGGTTTTCCCACAGCCGATGTCGAGGAGGGGATCGTGGCCCGGGAGGCCGGCGTCGACGGTGTCACCGCGTCCGAGCTGGTGCGTTTCGGTCAGGCCATCCGCCGCCTGGAGGCCGGCGGGCTCCGCGAGGTGGCGTCGACCCGCGTCCTGATCGCGGCGGGCAGGCTGATCCAGGAGGGTCTCGACGCGCCCCAGGCCGCCCGGGCCGCGATTACCGGACCGCTCACCGACGATGCGGCGGTCGGCCAGGCGCTGGGCGAGATGATCGAGATCTACCTCGGCGAAACGGGCGGCGCCCGGTGATTGACGCTGCCGGACACCGTCGTTATGGTCTGAACAAATATTAGGTTTTCAGTTACGGCTTCGACGCTCTGGAGGTCGGATGTCTTACGAAAGTAGCGCGGAGCCGATCAAGGTCGGCTACCTGATGGACTTCACGTTGCCCCCGGGCTTCCCCGAGGAGCTGATGGGGAGCTTCACTCGGACCTTCGACCTCGTCTTCGAAGAAGCCGTCGAACAGGGCCTGCTTGATCGCCCGGTGCAGATGATCTACCGCGAGGTCGAGGGACTGCCGAAGGGTTCGGTCAAGGCGGTGATCGACGCCTACGGCGAGCTCGTCGACGAAGGATGCCTGGTGGTGTTCGGGCCGAACATCACCGACAACTGCGTGCCGACTCGTGAGGCGATCGAGGAGCGGTTCAAGGTGCCGGCCATCAGCGTCACCGGCACCGACGACTGGTTGGGCGAATGGACTTTCGCCTTTCCGCAGGGCTCGATGACCGACGAGCCGATCTTCATCGTCGATCAGGTGGCCAAACGCGGGATCACCGAAATCGGAGTTTTGGTCGAGCAGAGCCTGATCGGCGAGAGTTACCTGAAGAACCTGCGCAGCGCGTGCCGGCGCAAGGGTGTTCGGATCGTCGCGGAAGCGACGATCGCTCAGACGGCTCAGGACATCAACGAAGCCGTCCGCACCCTGCACGACGCGAAAGCCGAGGCGATCGTGCACCTGGGCTTCGGGTTCGGGATCGTGTTCATCAATCCGGCGCTGGAGGCTCTGGACTGGGACCCCCCGAGGTTCGCCACCACCGCATTCCAGAACGCGTGGGTGAACCCGATGATGTGGAACGCGTTCATGGGTTGGGTCGGGGTCGACCAGTACGACGAAACCAACCCGATCGGCCAAGCCTTCCTCGACCGCTACGCGAAGAAATACGACGGCAGCCGTCCCGAGTACTGCGTCTCGGTGGTCAACCACGACGTCGCCACCACTCTCGTGCGCGCCTTCGCCGACGCCCACCCCCTCAGTCCGCGCGGCGTCAAAGAGGCGCTGGAGCGCGTGAAGATGGTGCCCGCCGCGTCCGGCGCGCCGGGCACCCGGGTGTCGTTGGGCAAGTGGACCCGCCGGGCCTGGATGGGCGCCGGCTATCTGGTGGCGCGGACCCTGGACGCCGACGGCGTCAACTCCCGCCTGGTCGATCGCTTCGGAGAGTGAGGCTCAACGATGAGTACTGACCAATCGATACCGCCTGCCGCGCAGGAGAAGCCGTCGTCCCGGCAGCGCGCCCAGAACCGCGGCTGGGGCGGCTGGATCGCCGGCGCCGCGCTCGCCGCGTTTGCGATCGTCTTCGTCGCGAACTGCCGCACGGCGCTCGACCCCCGCGTCGCCAACCCGAACGTCCAGGGCCGGCCGCGTCCGGTCAGGTTCCTGTTCGGGCTGGACTACATCACCTTCCTGCACATCTCCACGTGCATCATGCTGCTGGTGCTGCTGGTGGTGTTCATCCGAGGCTGGCGGCGCAATCCGGGTAGCCCGGTGATGTTGATGTTCCTGTGCACCACGCTGATCGTGTGGCAGGACCCGATCATGAACTGGTCGCCGTTTGCGGTCTACAACCCCGACCTCATCCACTGGCCGGAGTCGTGGCCGCTGGTGTCCATCTCGCCGACGGTAGAGCCGTTCGTCGTAGTCGGTTACGTCACTTTCTATTTCGGGCCCTATTTCCCGTCCATCTGGATCCTGCGCACGCTGCAGGCCAAGTACGGACCCCGGTCGTTCGTCTCCCGGCACCCGCTGGTCAGCTTGGGCGCGCTGGCCTGCGCCATCGGTTTCGTCTTCGATGCGTGGCTGGAGATCCAGCTCGTCCACATGGGCATGTACATCTACGACCAGGTGATCCCGTGGGGTTCGGTGTTCACCGGCACCACATTCCAGTTCCCGCTGATCTGGGAGTCGTTCTCGGTGACCTTCGTGATGGTGCCCGCGGCGATCCTGTGCTACCGCGACGACACCGGGAAATCGGTGGCGGAAAAGCTTGCGGCGAAGGCAAAACTGTTTCCGACACGCCCGGTGCTGGGCACCTTCCTGGTGATGTTCGCCATCATCAACGTGTCCTACTTCGCCTACGGTGCCTGGTTCTGGGCCATCAAGGTCAGCCACGCCGCGACCTCGGTGGCCTGCCCGTGGCCCTACCCTGAGGCCAAAGTCTATGACCCGCAAGGGTATTACGAGAAGGCCGGCGCGCAGGGACCATTCTCGGTAGGCATCTGGTCGACATCGGCCAGCGGGGAGCCCAACGGCCGACCGCACGTCGACGCGCCGCCGCCCGGTCACGGCGCCTGTGCAACCGCGAGCACGAATGGCTGAGCCGCGCGCCGTCGTCATCACCGGCGCCTCCCGCGGACTGGGGTTCGCGTCGAGCGTTCGCCTCTACCGTGACGGATGGCGGGTGGTCGCGGCCATGCGCGACCCCGACACCGCAATGCCGTTGCTGCGCACGGCGACCGGAGCGTCCGCAGACGACGACAGGTTGATCGGGGTCCAGCTCGACTTGATGGATCTCGCCTCGGTCGCTGCCGCGGCCAAGGCGATCCAGGACGTTGTCGGCACGCCCTACGCCCTGGTCCACAACGCGGGCATCTCCGGTGCGGGGATGGTCGAGGAGGCCGATATCTCGTTGTGGCAGAACATGTTCGCCACCAGCGTCACCGGACCCGTCGAGCTGACCAAGGCCTTGCTGCCGGGCATGCGGGAAGCGGGGGAGGGCCGCATCGTCCTGGTCTCGAGCGCGGCGGGGGTTCGTGGCCAGCCGGCCACCGCGCCCTATTCGGCGGCCAAGGGGGCGCTGGAACGCTGGGGCGAGTCGATGGCGGGTGAGATCGCGCCCTTTGGGCTCGGCGTCACCGTGTTGGTGGCCGGCACCTACGACACCGACATCATCACCGATGCGGGCACCACCGACGACCGCAACTTCGCCGGCCCTTATGCGCGGCTGCACAACACGATGAACTCGCGAGGGCGGTTCGCGATGCGGCTCGCCAGACCGCCGGAGCGGTTCACCGACGGCCTCGTCAGGGCGCTGCAGGACCGGGGCGCATTTCACCGCCGCGGCGTCGGCCCGGACGCCGCGATGTTGTTGGCCGCCAACAGGATTCTGCCCGCCTCGGGGATGCACCACCTGTCGCGGATCGTGCTGGGCATACCGAGGCACGGGTCGATGCGGGGCGGGGCGTGGCCGTTGACGACTGCGCAACGGGGCATGGTGCTCGCCGCACGCGTACTTCCGCAGCCGGTGCTGCAACGACTGACTGCGCTGGCGGCCAAGCGTCAACAGGGAATGAGGGATAGACATGGAACAACTGTTCGACGACCTGGCGGACTTCGGCGCCTTCGACGACGCGATCTCCGGCGACGTGCGAGATCCGTACACCGAGTTGGCGCGGCTGCGCCGCGAGGAACCGGTGCAGCGACTCGAAACGTCGGGGGCGCTCCCGCACGAGGAGTCCCTGCCGATGTTCATCGTGTACCGCCACGAGGACATTCAGCAGATGCTGCGCGACAACGAGACGTTCTCCTCGGCCGCCGTCATCGCGGCCTTCGGTCCGGTGCTGGGCGAGGGTGTGATGCTCGGCATGGACGAGCCGGTCCACGGCCGGCTGCGTTCGCTCATCTCAAAAGCGTTTTCCCAGAAGTCTTTGGCGCGCTGGCAGGACGAACTGGTCGGTCGCGTGGCCAACGGCCTGATCGACAACTTCGCCGCCAACGGCAGGGCGGATCTGGTCAAGGAGTTCACCTTCGACTACCCGAGCCAGATCATCGCGGGACTGCTCGGCCTTCCGGAGAAGGACTACCCCCACTTCCAGCGGTGGTCGATCTCGCTGCTGAGCTGGCTGATGAACCCCGAACGCGGGCTGGCGGCCTCGGCCGCCCTGTGCGATTACTTCGCCCCGATACTGAAGGCGCGCCGGGTCGAGCCCAAGGACGATCTGATCAGCGCGCTCGGTGCGGCCGAGATCGACGGGGAGAAGCTCGCGGACGAGGAGATCTTCTCGTTCCTCCGGTTGCTGCTCCCGGCGGGCGTCGAGACGACCTACCGGTCGCTGGGCAGCCTGCTGTTGGCGTTGCTGTCGGACCCCGCGCAGCTCGATGCCATTCGCGCGGACCGGTCGCTGCTGCCGCAGGCGATCGAGGAGGGCGTGCGGTGGGAGTCGCCCTTGCTGACCATCACGCGGGTGGCCACCCGGGACACCGAGCTGGGCGGCGTCGCCATCCCGGCCGGCGCGACGGTGATGCCGATGCTGGGCTCGGCGAACCGGCAGGAAGATCGCTATCACGATCCCGACACGTTCAACATCCACCGCGACGCCCGCGCGCACCTGGGCTGGGGCCACGGCGTGCACGTCTGCCTCGGCATGCACCTGGCGCGGCTCGAAATGCGCACCGCTATCAACCTTTTGCTCGACCGGCTGCCAAACCTGCGCCTGGATCCCGACGGGAACGACCCGCACATTCGCGGACAGGTGTTCCGGTCGCCGACCT
This sequence comes from Mycobacterium sp. E1214, assembly GCF_001666755.1. Taxonomy (GTDB): domain Bacteria; phylum Actinomycetota; class Actinomycetes; order Mycobacteriales; family Mycobacteriaceae; genus Mycobacterium. The sequence continues at coordinate 30,350 of NZ_LZJC01000005.1, forward strand.
CGGTGCCGGTGCTCTTCGATCCTCGATAGACCGCCCCCACGACGGCCACACCTTGCCAATCGGCTAGTTTCCAGTAAGGCTCTCCGTGGGGAGAACCAGCGCTCCCGGAGCCCCCTCTACCGAGTCAGAAGAGAGTGACAGATATGACTGAGGCTGTAAAGGTTCGCTTCGAGTCGAAGATGATGATCGACGGAAAGCTTGTCGACGGCCAGGCAGGCGCGTTCGAGAACATCAACCCGGCGACCGAAGAGTCTCTCGGCGAGGTGTCCGATGCCTCGAAAGAGGACATGCACCGGGCGATCGACGCCGCCCGCCGCGCCTTCGACGACACCGACTGGTCGACCAACAAGGAACTCCGCAAGCGTTGCCTGTTGCAGCTGCACGAGGCGATCGAGTCCGAGATCGACGAGCTGCGTGAGGAGCTCATCCTCGAGGTCGGCTCGCCCCGTGCCATCACGTTCGGCCCGCAGCTCAACGCCCCCCTGGAAGACGGGCTGAAGTACCCCGCGCGCCTGATCGACGAGTACGCCTGGGAGACCGACCTGGGTGACAAGGTCATCAGCCTCACCGGGACGCTCACCACCCGCAAGGTGTGGCGGGAGCCGGTCGGGGTCGTCGGCGCGATCGTGCCGTGGAACTTCCCGTTCGAGGTCACCCTCAACAAGCTCGGGCAGGCGCTGGGTACCGGCAACACCGTGGTGCTCAAGCCGGCACCCAACACCCCGTTCAACGCCAACCGGCTCGGTCGACTGATCGCCGAAAAGACCGACATCCCAGCCGGTGTCGTCAACGTCGTCACCGCCTCCGATCACTTCGTGGGCGAGGAACTCACGCTGTCGCCCAAGGTCGACCTGATCTCGTTCACCGGCTCGACGGTGGTCGGGAAACGGATCATGGAAAAGGGTGCGGCCACCATGAAGCGGCTGTTCCTGGAACTTGGCGGTAAGTCCGCGACCATCGTGCTGGAGGACGCCGACTTCGCGACGGCGTGCCTGGTCGGCATCGCGCCATGTATGCACGCCGGTCAAGGGTGCGCCAACCCCACCCGGTTGCTGTTGCCGCGCTCGCGCTACGACGAGGGTGTCGAGATCCTCAAGAACATCTACGAAAACGTCACATGCGGTGATCCACAAGACCCGGGAACGCTGTGCGGGCCGGTGATTTCACAACGGCAGTACGACCGGGTAACGGGCTACATCCGCAAGGGCGTCGAGGAGGGCGCCACCGCGTTGGTCGGGGGTCCGGACGCGGCCACCGGCTTCGACAAGGGATACTTTGTGCGCCCAACGCTTTTCACCAACGTCGACAACAAGATGACCATCGCGCAGGAGGAGATCTTCGGGCCGGTGCTGTCGGTCATCGCCTTCGACGACGAGGAGGACGCCATCCGGATCGCCAACGACAGCGTCTACGGGTTGGCCGGCAACGTCTTTGCGGGTTCGCTCGACCGGGCGCTGTCGGTGACGCGGCGGATCAAGGCCGGCTTCATGGGCGTCAACGGCGGCGCGCCGTACGGTGCCGACACACCGTTCGGCGGCTACAAGGAAAGCGGCGTCGGGCGCCAGAACGGCGTCGCCGGATTCGACCAGTACACGGAGATCAAGTCGGTCGCGTACCCCGCGGTCTGAGGTCGGTCTAGCCCGGCAGCCGGGGCCGCTTCAACGTGCACACGATGCTCCACTCGAAGTAGTGGTCACCGCCCGCGTCGTAGTCCTTGAAGCGGCGGGCGACCTGGGTGCGCTGCACCGAGGAGCCCACGATTTCCCAACCCTGCTCCCCGTACGTCCTGGTGAGCCGGCTGGCCTCTTCCAGGACGGCCTCCAGGGATTCGTTGGTGTAGGAGATGAAGGTGCTCTCCCATTGCTGGGGATACCATTTGCCGTCCGACGCCAGCCACCAGCCGGGTCCGGGTGCAGGAGTGCTCACACCTGCGCACCCTACTTCGCCCATGCCGCAATGGATGTGAACTGACGGTTACCGAAGCGCTACGCGGTGACGAAGAGCTGGCGGCGAACGTCCCGACGCCCGCAGGCGAGCCCACGTAACGGCGGAGGCGACGGCCGGCCTGTCTGCCGCCTTGACCTAATATTTGTTCAGATTTAGATTACCAGTGTGGGTTCGCGCGCCGCCCCCGACAACGGGCATGCGGCGATCACCTTGAATGTCGAGGAGTCCCTTTGAGCGATTTCGAAGCGGTCGATTTCTTCACCGACCCGGCCCTCATTCCCGATCCGTACCCCTACTTCGACCACCTGCGCTCGCGTTGCCCGGTGCTGCCGCGCCCCGAACAGGGCGTCGTGGCGATCACCGGACACCAGGAAGCGCTTGGCGTATACAAGAATCCGGCGTTCTCCTCGTGCGTCTCGGTGGCCGGCCCGTTCTCCGGCCTGCCGTTCGAACCCGACGGCGACGACATCGGCGCCCTGATCGAGCAGCACCGCGCGCAGATCCCGATGAGCGAGCACATCGTGACCCAGGACGCGCCGGAGCACACCCGGACTCGCGGCCTGCTGAGCCGGTTGTTGACGCCCAAGCGGCTCAAGGAAAACGAAGATTTCATGTGGCGGCTGGCCGACCGGCAGCTCGATGAGTTCCTCAGCCGCGGCGCCTGTGAGTTCCTCGACGAATACGCTCGGCCGTTCTCCGGTTTGGTGATCGCCGACCTCCTGGGGGTACCGGTCGAGGATCACGAGGAATTCCGACGGGTCTTCTCAGGCAAATTCGCGGGCGGGATCGACGACGACTCGATGACGCGCGCGCACAATCCCCTGGAGTATCTGGAAGAGACGTTCACCACACACATCACCGAACGCCGGCGACAGCCCCGTGAAGACGTGTTGACCGAACTGGCTCGGGCGAAGTATCCCGACGGCGCCACCCCGGAAGTCATCGACGTCGTGCGCCTGGCCACCTTCCTGTTCGCCGCTGGTCAGGAGACCACCACCAAACTGCTCAGCTTCGGTGTCCAGACGATCGCGGAGAACCCGGAGCTGCAACAGGTGCTCCGCCAAAACCGGAGTCTCATACCGAATTTCGTGGAGGAGACGCTGCGGCTGGAAAGCCCGGTGAAGTGCCACTTCCGGATGGCGCGCACATCGACCGCGATCGGTGCCGTCGACATTCCGGCGGGAAGCACGGTGATGTTGTTGCCCGGGGCGAGCAATCGGGATGCGCGCAAGTTCGACCGGCCCGACGAGTTCCGCGTCGACCGCCCCAACGTTCGCGAGCACGTGGCGTTCGGGCGCGGCAATCACTCGTGCCCGGGCGCGCCGCTGGCTCGCGCGGAGGCGCGAATCTCGTTGAACCGGATCCTCGATCGGATGTCCGGCATCACCATCGCGGGCGATCGGCACGGCCCGGCGCACGCCCGCCGCTACACCTACGAGCCGACCTGGCAGATGCGCGGCCTGACCGAGCTGCACCTGAAGTTCACCCCGACCGCGTGAGTGCCGACGAATTCGCAACGTGGGAACCCGCTTTCGCGCGGCGGTTCGTCAGTGCGGCGGAACCGCTGGCGCGGCGCTGGTTTCGTTTCGAGGTGCGCGGGCTGGACTTCATCCCGCCGCGCGGCGGCGCGCTGCTTGTCGCCAACCATTCCGGCGGGATGCTCACTCCGGACGTGTTGATCTTCACCGCCGCCTTCTACCGGAGATTCGGCTATGAGCGCCCGCTGTACACGCTCGGGCACGACAAGATGTTTGTCGGGCCGATGGCGGGGTGGTTGAGGCGGCTGGGCGTCATTCCCGCCACCGCCGTGAACACGGCGCGGGCGCTGCGGGCCGGCGCTGTGGTGCTGGTGTTCCCGGGCGGAATCTACGACGCGTACCGACCAACGCTGGCCGAGAACGTCATCGACTTCAACGGCCGCACCGGATACCTGCGTGCGGCGGTGGAGGCGGGCGTGCCGCTGGTGCCGGCGGTGTCGATCGGCGGGCAGGAGAGCCAGCTGTTCCTGACGCGCGGCACCTGGCTGGCCCGACGTCTCGGGCTGTCGCGGTGGCGGTCGGACATCCTGCCGATCACCGTCGGGTTTCCGTTCGGGTTCAGCGTGATCGTGCCGCCCAACCTGCCGCTGCCGACCAAGATCGTCACCGAGGTACTGGAACCGATCGACGTGGTCGCGCGCCTCGAGGGTGACGCCGTCGGTGACGTCGACGCGCACGTGCGTTCCGTGATGCAGGCGGCGCTGGACCGCCTCGCGCGGCAGCGGCGCTTTCCGGTGCTGGGCTAGGGCGCGGGCGGTCACGCTTCGAGTGTTGCCGGGGGCATCGCGGTTTGGACCGGCTCCGGTACGTCGGAAAGGCCGGCAGTAATGAGCAATTCGGCGAACGCGTGAACCATTGCGTCGGTGACCTCGTGTGGGTCACCGACGGTGTGGTCGTCGGTAATGACCGAGATGTTGAGTTGGTCGACGTAACTCCACACGGTGACGTTGACGCCGCACGCCGCGATCAGCGGTCCGGCGGAGTAGATCTCGCTGACCACGGCACCGGCGAATGGGCCACGCTCGCGGGGACCGGCGACATTGGAGATCGGGATGTTGAAAAGCCTGTTACGCGCGTCGCGCCGGGCCAGCCACCTGAACCCGGCGGGAGCGGCGATCGAGGGCAGGTAACCGATCAGCTTGCCGTACAACTCGGGGCCGAACAGCTCGTTGTTCTCCTTGGCGATCGATGTGGCCACCGACGTCAGCCGCACCCGCTGCAGTGGATCGCCGACATGCGTCGGCAACGACACGGCCATGCCGCCGAGTTCGTTGCCGCTGATCCGGTGCGGTGAGCGATCCGTGCTGGCCGGCACCGAGGCGACCAGCGGGCGGTCGGCGCGACCGTCGTAGCGCAGCAACAATTCTCGCAACGCTCCCGCGGCCATGGCCATCACCACGTCGTTGATGGTGATGCGCAGGTGCTTGCTGAGCTGTTTGACCTGAGCCAGCGACAGCGTCGCCGTCGCGAACGCCCGTGCGGGTGCCACGACGTGATTGAGGAAGGTCGGCGGCGCGTGCAGCAGGCGGGCGAGTTCGGGCTGCTCGCCGCGCTGGCGGGCGCGCCGGCGTAACCGCCGTGCGCCGGCCAGCGCGTCGTTGAGCACCCCGGGCAGCGCGACGAGCTGCGCAACGTGGTCGCGCCCAGCGGCCCGCAACAGCTCGGCCTTGGACGGCGGCACGCAACTGGTGTCGTTGTCACGCTCGTCGGGTGCGGCGTCGGCGACGTCCATGATCCTGATCAGCAGATTCGCCGAGGCGATCCCGTCAGCCAACGCGTGGTGGATTTTGCCGATGATCGCCGACCGGTGACCGGCCAGGCCCTCGGCGAAGTGAAACTCCCACAACGGGCGGCCGCGGTCCAGCGGCGTCCCGGCGAGATCGCCGATCACCGCGTCCAGCTCGCGGCGCCCGCCGGGGGCGGGCACGGTCACCCGGCGCAGGTGGTAGTCGAGGTCGACCGCGCAGTTCTGCATCCACATCGGATGGTGCAGCCGCCAAGGGATGTCAATCAGCCTGTAGCGCAACGGATCCAGCCGGTGCAGCCGGCGCTGCAGGGTGGTCCGGAACACGTCGAAGGTGAGGGCGGGATCGTCGACGATCGCCACCTTCAGGGTGTGCGTGCGCAGGTTCGGTGTCTCGCTGTACAGCAGCATCGCGTCCATGCCGTTGAGCCGCTTCACCGTCCGCCTCACCTGTCGGTTGTTCCGCGTCGTTGCCTGCCGGCACCGGACGCGGTCTGTAACCATTATGGCGACATTCACACTAGTGAGAACAAATTTCTGGTTCACAAATCGCGCCGGGGCGGCCGGCGCGTCACGGGGTGGGGGACGGCGCGATCGGCCGGCGCGCCGCTAAACCACCCCGGGCGCCGCCCGCCCAACCCCTTGGTTGACAATCGAGGCACGAGCAACCTCGTGTGAGTCCACGCGTCAAAGGAGACAAAAGCATGGCTGAAGCCGTCATCGTCGAGGCAGTGCGTTCCCCGATCGGGAAGCGCAACGGGGGATTGTCCGGGGTGCACCCGGCCGACCTGTCCGCGCAGGTGCTCAACGGGCTGGCCGACAAGGCCGGCATCGACCCGGGGATCGTCGAGGACGTCATCTGGGGATGCGTCATGCAGGCCGGCGAGCAGGCGCTCGACATCGGCCGCACCGCCCTGCTGGCCGCCGGGTGGCCGGAGACCGTTCCTGGTGTCACCGTCGACCGGCAGTGCGGCTCCAGCCAGCAGTCCATCCACTTCGCCGCGGCCGGTGTGATCGCCGGACACTACGACGTGGTCGTCGCCGGGGGCGTCGAATCCATGTCGCGCACCCCGATGGGCGCGTCGCTGGCCAACGGTGGGCGGCCCTACCCCAAGACGTTCCTGGACCGCTACGACGGCCGGATCCCCAATCAGGGCATCGGCGCCGAGATGATCGCCGAACAATGGGGATTCGACCGCACCACGCTGGACCAGTTCTCGCTGGACTCACACGAAAAGGCCGCGGCAGCACAAGATTCCGGAGCCTTCGATGACCAGATCGTGGCCATCAAGGACGACGAGGGCAACGTGGTGAGCAAGGACGAGGGCATTCGCCGCGGCACGCCGATGGAGAAGATGGCGTCGCTGAAGCCCGCGTTCAAGGAGGACGGCGTCATCCACGCCGGCAACTCCTCGCAGATCTCCGACGGCGCCGCCGCGCTGCTGTTCATGTCGGCCGAGAAGGCCAAGGAACTCGGGGTGACGCCGATCGCCAAGGTGCACACCGCGACCCTGGCCGGCGCCGACCCGGTGATCATGCTGACCGCGCCGATCCCGGCCACGCAGAAGGTGCTCAAGCGCTCCGGCCTGTCCATCGACGACATCGGGGCCTACGAGGTCAACGAGGCGTTCGCGCCCGTTCCGCTGGCGTGGCTCAAGGACATCGGCGCCGACGAGAACAAACTCAACCCCAACGGCGGGGCCATCGCCCTGGGTCACCCGCTGGGCGGTTCTGGGGCGCGGATCATGACGACGCTGCTTTATCACATGCGGGACAAGGGAATTCGCTACGGCCTGCAGACCATGTGCGAGGGCGGCGGCCAGGCCAACGCCACCATCGTGGAGCTTCTGTGACCGACACCGACACGGCGGCGCCGGGGGCCCTGGCGGAGCGTCGGGGCAACGTCCTGGTGATCACGATCAACCGCCCGGAGGCGCGCAACGCGATCAACGGCGCGGTCAGCATCGCCCTCGGCGACGCGCTGGAGGAAGCCCAGCACGACCCGCAGGTGCGTGTCGTGGTGGTCACCGGGGCGGGCGACAAGTCGTTCTGCGCCGGGGCCGACCTCAAGGCGATCGCGCGGCGCGAGAACATCTATCACCCGGATCACGGGGACTGGGGCTTTGCCGGCTACGTGCACCACTTCATCGACAAGCCCACCATCGCCGCGGTCAACGGCACCGCCCTGGGGGGCGGCACGGAGATCGCGCTGGCCAGCGATCTGGTGGTGGCCGCCGAGAGCGCCCAGTTCGGGTTGCCCGAGGTCAAGCGCGGGCTGATCGCGGGTGCCGGCGGGGTCTTCCGGATCGTGCAGCAGCTGCCGCGCAAGGTGGGCCTGGAGCTGCTGCTGACCGGGGATCCGATCAGCGCGGCGGACGCCGCCCGGTGGGGGCTGATCAACCAGGTCGTCCCCGACGGCACCGTGTTGGAGGCCGCCCTGGCCCTGGCCGAGCGGATCACGGTCAACGCGCCGCTGTCGGTGCAGGCGAGCAAGCGGATCGCCTGGGGCGCCGACGACCGGTTGATCGCCGACGAGGAGCCCGGCTGGGCGCGCACCACGCGGGAGTTCGCCACCCTGCTGCGGACCGAGGACGCCAAGGAGGGGCCGCGTGCCTTCGCCGAGAAGCGCGAACCCGTCTGGAAGGCGCGCTAGCGCTAGCGCGCCAGCACGTTGACCGCGCGCTGGTGGTGGCGAGCACGCCGCGGTTGGTGCGCCGCGCCGTCGTGCCGGCGTCCGCGGCGTTGCCCCGGGCGTTCCAGCGCGCGGGTGAGCAGCCGGTAGTCGCGGGTCACCCGGTGCCAGGCGTCCTCGTAGGCCGACGGCGTGTCGTCGACGATGGCGTCGACGGCGGCGGCCGCCTGCTTGAGCGCCAGGCTGATCCCCTCGCCGGTCAGCGCGTCCTCGTAGCCGGCCGCGTCGCCCACCAGGAGCACCCGCCCGGCGACCCGGCGCGAGACGGTCTGCCGCAGCGGGCCGCACCCGCGGGGCTGCGACGAATTGGCGTGGCGCAACCGACCCGCAAGGTCGGGAAACCACGCCAGCTCCGGCCGCCCACGGGACAGGATCGCGACACCCACCAGCTCCGGTTCCACCGGCGTCACGTACGCCTCGCCCCAGCGGGACCAGTGCACCTCGACGAACTCCGACCACGCCGGGACGCGGTAATGCCAACGGACGCCGTAACGGCGCGGCGCGCCCGCGCGCGCCGCGATGCCGACCGCGCGGCGGACCGGGGAGTGCAGCCCGTCCGCGGCCACCAACCATTTCACGCGCACCCCGGCGGCCGCGACCCCGTGCGCGTCCTGCTCGACGTGGGTCACCTTGGCCCGCAGCCAGTCGGTGTCCTGCTCCTTGGCCCGCGCCGCCAGCGCCGCGTGCAAGGTGGTGCGGCGCACGCCGCGTCCCGGCCCGGCGCCGAAGCGGGCCTCGGCCCGGCGCCGCTCGTCGACGTAGGCGATCCCGCGGAAGGGCATGCCGGCCGGGTCCACGCCGAGCGACGTCAGCTCGGCCAGGCCGCCGGGCATCAGCCCCTCGCCGCACGCCTTGTCGATGGGCCCCTCGCGTGGCTCGGCCACGATGACCGAAAGCCCTTGGCGGCGAGCGTGTAACGCGGTCGCCAGGCCTCCCGGACCGCCGCCCACGACCAGCAGGTCCGCGTCGAAATCGCTCACGCGTAACCCAGGGCCGAATTCTCCACGCGCAACCGCTCCCGCAGCAGTAAGGCGTTGGCGAGCGTGAACAGCACCGCGGTGAGCCACGCCGTGTGCACCAACGGCAGCGCGATGCCCTCGACGACCACCGCGACGTAGTTCGGGTGGTGCAGCCACCGGTACGGGCCGAGCCGCACCAGCGGCGTCTGCGGCAAGACGATCACCCGGGTGTTCCACCGCCGGCCCAGCGTCGCGATGCACCACCAGCGCAGCCCCTGGCACAGCGCCACCACCGCCAGCATCGGCCAGCCCAGCCACGCCAGGAATGGCCGGTGCAGCGCCCACGGCTCGACCAGGCAGCCGACCAGCAACGCGCTGTGGATGATCACCATCACCGGGTAGTGCGATCGACCGAATTCCTTGGCGCCCTGAGCGAACGACCAGCGGGCGTTGCGGGTGGACACCACCAGCTCCAGCACGCGTTCCAGCGCGACCGCCAGGACCAGCAGGTAGTACATGGCGTGATTCTCCCTTAACCGAGGGTTGGCGGCCTACCAGGCCAGCAGGACGAGTTCGGAGCAGAAGGCGGGCCCCATCGCGATCATCAGGCCCAACGAACCGGGCGGCGGCGGGTCGGCCATGTTGGCACGAAGCACGTCGAGCACCGACACCGACGACAGGTTCCCGTTGTTGCGCAACGAGTTCCGGGTGTGGTCGAGGGCGTGGACGGGCAGGTCCAGCACCGTCTCGACCGCCTCGATCACTCGCGGGCCGCCGGGGTGGCAGACCCACGTCGTCACGTCGCGCGGCGTCAGGCCGTGATCGGCGAGGAACACCCGCACGTCGTCGCCGAGGTATTTCTCGGCGATGGTCGCGACGTCGGCGGACAGCACGACCCGGAAGCCGTCGCCGCCGATCTTCCACCCCATCACGTCTTCGGTGTCGGGGTAGATGCGGCTGCGGGTGGCCAGCACCTGCGGACCGCTGCGCTCGGCCCCGGCGCGGTGCGCGCCCTCGGCGACGACGGCCGCCGCGCCGTCCCCGAAGAGGCTGGTGGCGACGAGGTTGGCCACCGAGCTGTCCTGCCGCTGGATGGTCAGCGAGCACAGCTCGACCGCGAGCAGCGCGGCCGCCTGATCGGGGAACGCCCGCAGGTAGTCGTGCATGCGGGCCACCCCGGCCGCACCCGCCACGCAGCCCAGCCCGAACAGGGGAACGCGCTTGACGTCGGGCCGCAGGCCGACCCGGGTCGCCAGCCGCGCCTCGAGCGTCGGCACCGTCACCCCGGTGACCGTCGTCGAGAACACGATGTCGATCTCCGACGGCTTGACCTTCGCCTCGTCCAGCACCGCCAGCAGCGCCCGCTCGCCGAGGTCCAGGGCCACCTCGAGGTAGGCCTCGTTGGCCTCGGTGAAGCCGTCGAGTTCGCTGTAGCGGGACAGCTGCAGCGCCGTGTTACGGAATTCGACCCCGCTGCTGAGGGCGAAGCGGCGAAACTCCGGGCCGGCGATGTCGGTCAGCGCGCCGATGGCCTCGGACTGCGTGTACCGGTTCGGCGGAAACGTCACCGCGACACCGGAAATGCACGGGTCGGTGGTGGTGGCGGCCAGGTTCGCCGGGCGCGACGCGTCGGCCCTCGCAGTGTTGTCCATTCGTTGGTCACGGCGCCGCCCCGTTATCGGTTCAAACCGGGTGGGGTCTTGGCTAGAGTCGGGTTATGCAGGTTCTGGTCACCGGCGCCACCGCCCACGTGGGATCGCGCCTGGTCACGACCCTGCCGGCGGGCGGGCGCCGCGTGGTGGCGGCCAGCCGAGACCCCGCCCGGCCCCGCCGCTTCGGCTGGTCCGCCGACATCGCACCGGTGGCCCTGGACGCGTCCGACCCGGCGTCGCTGCGCGCCGCGTTCGCCGTCGCCGGCCGGGCCGGAGCGCTTCGAACCGGCCTCGACATCCCGATTGCCCCGACCCCGAAGGTGCGTCCCGCATGAGCCAGTCCACCGTCCCGTCCACCGCCCCCAGCCCGCCGCGCACCAGCGTCGTCGCCGAATGGCGCAAGGCCCTCACCAACGTCGCCGCGTTGCACAACGAGGCGCCCGGGCTGGTGCGGCGCCGCCGCGTCATCGTGGCGCTGACGCTGGTGGTCGGCGCCGCGGTGCTGGGGTTCTCGCTGCGCCGGCACCCGGGGGAGTCGAGCTTCTACTGGCTGACCCTGGCGCTGGCCGGGGTATGGGTCGTCGGCGGCCTGAGCTCGGGCCCGCTACACCTCGGCGGGATCTGCTGGCGGGGCCGCAACCAGCGGCCGGTGTTCACCGGGATCGCCGTCGGCCTGCTGGTCGGCGGCGCCTTCGTGGTGGGCGGCCTGGTCGCCCGCGAGATTCCGCCCGTCGCGGCGCTGATTACCCGCGTACTGCTCTACGCCCACCACGGGTCCTACCCGCTGATCGTGGCGATCACCGTCATCAACGCCCTGGCCGAGGAAATCTTCTTTCGCGGCGCGCTGTACACGGCGCTGGCCCGCTATCACCCGGTGGTCATCTCGACCGTGCTCTACACCGCCGCGACCATGGCCAGCGGCAACCCGATGCTCGGGTTCGCCGCGGTGATCCTGGGGACGGTGTGCGCGCTGGAGCGCCGGGCCAGCGGCGGCGTGCTCGCCCCGATGCTGACGCACTTCGTGTGGGGCCTGATCATGGTGCTCGTGCTGCCGCCGATGTTCGGCGTCTAGACCCTTACCGGTCGGGCAGCCCCACGACCTCGCGGGCCAGCGCGCCGAGCGCGGCGGTCCACAGCGGCCAGACGGCCAGTCGGTAGGCGCGGCCCACGATGCCGGTGGGGAAGAAGATGCCGCGCTGCGTGTAGGTGCTGCCGCCACCGTCGCGGGGTTCGACGGTGATGTCCACCCAGGCGCGGCAGGGCAGTTTCGACGCCGAGCGTAGACGCAACGCGGCGCCCGGTTCCCGCTCCACGACGCTCCACCCGCCCAGCGGCAGCCGCCGCCGCCACCGGTCCGCGGTCGCGGCCCGCTCGGCGGCCTTCCAGACGGCGTCCGGGTCGTCGGCGCTGGTCGCGGTGCGGACGTCGTCGAACACCACCTCACCGGCCCAGTCCGGGTCGGTGGGCAGCGGTTCGGCCGGCTCGGAGCGCAGCGACGACCAGGTGGCGTCGGGGAGTCCGCGCGCCGCCCGGTCCAACGCCAACTCGACCGAGCGCCGGTAGCCGATGAGGCCGCCCCGCGGCCGTTCGATGAAGCCGTCGATGTCCCAGTTGCGCATCACCGCATCGCATTCCAGCGATTCGATCAGCGGCCGCGCCAGCCCCGGCGGGATCGGGGTGACCGCCCCGATCCAGAGGCTGGCGATGGTCGGTGTGAGGAACGGCAGCACGATCAGGCGCCGTCTGCCCAGGCCGGCGACATCGGCGTAGACCTGCATCATGTCGCCGTACTCCAGCACGTCGGGCCCGCCGATGTCCCAGGTGCGCGAGGCGTGCTTGCCGGGCAGGGGCGCGGTCGCCGCGGCGGCCAGGTAGTGCAGCACGTCGCGGACCGCGATCGGCTGGATGCGGTTGTGCACCCACTTCGGCGTGGTCATCACCGGCAGCCGGTCGGTGAGGTGGCGGATCATCTCGAACGACGCCGAGCCGGAGCCGATGACGACGCCGGCCTGCAACACCACGGTCTCGATACCGGACTCGATGAGCGTCTCGCCGACGGCCGCGCGCGAGGAGAGATGCGGCGAGAGTTCGGTGCCCTCCGGGTGCAGGCCGCTGAGGTAGACCACCCGCCGCACCCCGGCGCTGCGGGCCGCCGTCACGACGTTGCATGCCGAGCGGCTCTCCTCGACGGCGAAGTCCTTGGACGTGCCCATGGAATGCACCAGGTAGTAGACGACGTCGACGCCGTCGAACGCGGCGGTCAGCGAGTCGACGTCGCCGAGGTCGCCGCGCGCCACCTCGACCTGATCGCGCCAGGGAACGTCGGCGAGCTTGTCGGGATTGCGCGCCAGCGCGCGCACCCGGTGCCCCGCGTCCAACAGCCGCGGCACCAGGCGGCCACCGATGTAGCCGGTCGCTCCCGTCACCAGACAGCGCACTTGCTCCGTCATCGCTTCCCCCGTCCTCGTCAGCGATTCGGAGCTGACCCGGACAGGGATTGCCGGAACCGGGGGGTGTTAAGCCCCAGATGCCGAAATAGCTTGCCGGCGCTCAGCGGTCGGTGAAGCGCGCGGGCCGGCGCTCCTGGAAGGCGACGGCGCCCTCGACGAAGTCGTGTGACTTCAAAAGCACCGACTGCCCGTCGAATTCGCGCTGCAGCGCCGCGTCCAGCTCGCTGAGCGTGGCCGCGTTGATCGCGAGTTTGGTCTTGGCGAACGCCGCGGCCGGGCCCGCCAGCAGCCGCGCGATCACCGCGTCGACCTCGGCGTCGAAGTGACCGGCCGGGTAGACGGCGGTGACGAGCCCCCAGGCCAACGCGTCCGCCGCGGGCAACCGCTCGGGCAGCAACGCCATCTGCATGGCCCGAATCCGGCCGATCGCGGCCGCGACCAACGCCGACGCGCCGCCGTCGGGCATCAGCCCGATCTTGGTGAAGGCGAGCATGAAAAACGCGTTCTCCGAGGCCAACACGATGTCGCACGCCAACGCGACCGAAACCCCGACGCCGGCGGCCGGGCCCTGCACCACGGCGACGACCGGCCGCGGCAGCGCGACGATGGCCCGCACCAGCCGGTTGATCTCGGAGATGATCTCGTCGGGCGGGACGCCGCCACCGTCGGAGACGTCCGCGGCGCTGATACCGGCGCCGCTGCTGAAGCCGCGCCCGGCCCCGCCGACGCGTACCACCCGCACCTCGGGATCGTCGGCCGCGCGTTCCAGCGCGTCGGCGATGCCGGTGATCACCGGGACGGTCAGCGAGTTGAGGCTGTCGGGACGGTTGATGGTCACCGACAGCACGCCGTCGGTCAGCGTGACGTCGAGGCCAGCGACGGGGGCGAGGGTGGCGATCGCGGAGGTGGGCATGGGCTCACTTTATGACTCCGGTGAGCGACCGGGCTGCGCGGCCGTGCGCGGCGGCTGCGAAGATGCGATCAACCGGTTGTGTGAATCGCCGGGCGTCAAAGCGGACGAAAGGTCGGTGGGTCGTGGCTGGACCGTTGAAGGGACTGCGAGTAGTCGAGTTGGCCGGCATCGGGCCGGGCCCGCACGCCGCGATGATCCTCGGGGATCTGGGCGCGGACGTGGTGCGCATCGACCGGCCGTCGGTGAATCCCGCTGGGGCGGTGCGGGATACGACCAACCGCAACCGGCGCATCGTGGCCGCCGACCTGAAGTCCGACGAGGGCCGCAAGCTGGTGCTCGACCTGATCGCGAAGGCCGACGTCCTGATCGAGGGGTACCGGCCCGGGGTGACCGAGCGGCTGGGACTGGGTCCCGAGGACACCGCGAAAGTCAACGACCGGCTGATCTACGCCCGGATGACGGGCTGGGGACAGACCGGCCCGCGCAGCCAGCAGGCCGGCCACGACATCAACTACATCTCGCTCAACGGCGTGCTGCACTCGATCGGCCGGGCGGGCGAGCGGCCGGTGCCGCCGCTGAACCTGACCGGCGACTTCGGCGGCGGCTCGATGTTCCTGTTGGTCGGCATCCTGGCGGCGCTGTGGGAGCGGCAGAGCTCGGGCAAGGGGCAGGTGGTCGACGCCGCCATGGTTGACGGGTCCAGCGTGCTGGCCCAGATGATCTGGCACTTCCGCGGGACGGGCCTGTGGACCGACGCCCGGGGCACCAACATGCTCGACGGCGGCGCGCCCTATTACGACACCTACGAGTGCGCCGACGGCCGTTACGTCGCGGTCGGCGCCATCGAGCCGCAGTTTTACGCGGCCCTGCTGGCGGGGCTGGGGCTGGACGGCGCCGACCTGCCCGCCCAGAACGACGCGGGTCGCTGGCCCGAGCTGCGCGCGGCGTTCACCGAGGCGTTCGCCGCCCACGACCGCGATCACTGGGCCAAGGTCTTCGCCGACTCCGACGCCTGCGTCACACCGGTGCTGGCCTTCGGCGAGGTGCACACCGAGCCGCACAACACCGAGCGCGGCACCTTCTACGACGTCGACGGCAACCTGCAGCCGCGGCCGGCGCCGCGGTTCTCGCGCACCGCGCCCGATACGCCCCGCCCGGCGGTCACGGTGCCCGACGGCGCGGCCGTCCTCGCGGACTGGGTATAGTCCCCAACCAACCAGTTGGCTGGACCGTCCGGCCAACGCCCCACCGATCTAGGAACCGGAAGGATTTGCATGGAGATCAAGGACGCCGTCGCCGTCGTCACCGGGGGTGCCTCGGGTCTGGGCCTTGCCACCACGAAGCGGCTGCTCGACCGCGGTGCCCAGGTGGTGGTGATCGACCTGCGCGGCGAGGAAGCGGTCCGCGAGCTCGGTGACCGCGCCCGCTTCGTCGAGGCCGACGTCACCGATGAGGCGGCCGTCGGCAAGGCGCTGGACACCGCGGAGTCGATGGGCACGCTACGGATCAACGTCAACTGCGCGGGCATCGGTAACGCCATCAAGACGCTGTCCAAGGACGGGCCGTTTCCCCTGGACGCCTTCAAGAAAGTCGTCGGGGTCAACCTGATCGGCACCTTCAACGTGCTGCGCCTGGCCGCCGAGCGCATCGCCCGCTCCGAGCCCATCGGGGAAGAGCGGGGCGTCATCATCAACACCGCGTCGGTCGCCGCATTCGAGGGGCAGATCGGCCAGGCCGCTTACTCGGCGTCCAAGGGCGGCGTGGTCGGGATGACGCTGCCGATCGCCCGCGACCTGTCCCGCGAGCTGATCCGCGTGGTCACGATCGCGCCCGGGCTGTTCAAGACGCCGCTGCTCGGTTCGCTGCCCGAGGAGGCGCAGGCGTCGCTGGGCAAGCAGGTGCCGCACCCGGCGCGCCTCGGCGACCCGGACGAGTACGGGGCGCTGGCCGTCCACATCGTCGAGAACCCGATGCTCAACGGCGAGGTGATCCGCCTCGACGGCGCCATCCGGATGGCGCCGCGGTAGGCGCACCCCAGGCATACGAAAGCCCCCCGCGCGAAGCGGGGGGCTTTCGTCGTAGTCAGGCCGGGCGGGCTAGCGCCGGAACCACCGGCTGACGTTGGGCTCGGCCATCAAGAGGCGGGCAAGCATGCTCATGGTGTCTCCTTAGCTCGCGGTGGGCAGAGGCCACTCGTCGAATTGCTCGGAGGTCTCACCTTCCACCAAGACGTCGCCGTGGTAGAGGGCCTCGAAATCAACTTTGATTACATCGGCACTTGCGTCGTCGATCCACATGACACTGAGCGTATGGGCCACCTCTAAGGATTCTTTGAGTCACGATTCGGAAAATCGTGGCAATTTACCGGCGGGTAGGTTGACACGGGCTTCTGCGGCCTTACAGGGCCTTGACCTGCTCAATCGCCCCACATTTTTCTTCCCGGATTCTTATCGTCGGGGTGGTTTAGAAAACGCCGGTGAACCAAACGCCGCCCGATTTCGTCGTCCCCGGAAGACGCTGTTTGACACCTGTGCGTTAGCGTCGTCACGTTGTCGCCGGACGCGCGCGGGCCGCGGCACGCGCACCGGCGCGAAGGGGTTCACATGCTGCAGGGCATCGCACGAGCGGCCATCGCCGCGCCGCGCCGCATCGTGGCCGTCGGCGTCGGCGTCTTCATCGCCGCCGCCGTCTTCGGTATCCCCGTCGCCAAGAGCCTGTCCGCCGGGGGTTTCCAGGATCCCCACTCCGAGTCCGCGCAGGCCATCGACGTGCTCACCAGCAAGTTCGGGCAAAGCGGCCAGCAGATGCTGATCCTGGTGACGGCCCCCGGTGGCGTCGGCAGCGATCAGGCGCGCGCGGTCGCGACGGACCTCGTCGGCGCGCTGCGGGGGTCGCCGCTGGTCTACAACGCCACCTCGCCGTGGGGTCCGCCCGGCGTGACGCCGTCGGGAGACCTGGTCAGCCGGGACGGCAAGTCCGGCCTGATCGTGGTCAACCTCAAGGGCGGCGAGAACAACGCGCAGCGCAACGCCCAGACGGTGGCGGACGAGTTCGTACACGACCGCGACGGCGTCAGCGTCCGCGCCGGCGGCGCGGCGATGCAGTACGCCCAGATCAACACGCAGAACCAAGACGACCTGCTCGTCATGGAAGTGATCGCCATCCCGCTGAGCTTTTTGGTGCTGGTGTGGGTGTTCGGCGGCCTGTTGGCCGCCGCGTTGCCGATGGCCCTCGGCGGATTGGCCGTGGTGGGCTCCATGTCGGTGTTGCGGCTGGTCACCTTCAGCACCGAGGTGTCGATCTTCGCCCTGAACCTGAGCACCGCGCTGGGCCTGGCCCTGGCCGTCGACTACACGCTGTTGATCGTCAGCCGCTACCGCGACGAGCTGGCCGGGGGCAGCGCGCCCCACGAGGCGCTGATCCGCACGATGTCCACCGCCGGGCGCACCGTGCTGTTCTCCGCGGTGACGGTCGCGCTGTCGATGTCGGCCACCGCGCTGTTCCCCATGTACTTCCTCAAGTCGTTCGCCTACGCCGGGGTGGCGACGGTGGCCTTCGTCGCCACCGCGTCGATCGTGCTCACCCCGGCCGCGATCGTGCTGCTCGGTCCGCGTCTCGACGCCTTCGACGTGCGCCGGCTGCTGCGGCGCCTGCTGGGCCGCCCCGCGCCGGCGCGCCGGCCCGTCGAGCGGCAGTTCTGGTACCGGTCCAGTAAGTACGTGATGCGGCACTGGCTGCCGATCGGTGTCGCCGTCGTCGCCCTGCTGGTCCTGCTCGGGCTGCCGTTCACGAGGGTCAAGTGGGGTTTCCCCGACGACCGGGTGCTGCCGCAGTCCTCGTCGTCGCATCAGGTCGGGGACGCGTTGCGCGACGGCTTCGCCAACGACTCGGCGACCGCCGTGCCGATCGTCGTCCCCGACGCCCGCAACCTGGACCCCGCGGCGCTGGATGGCTACGCCGCCGCCCTGTCGCGTGTGCCCGACGTGTCGGCGGTGACGGCACCCGCCGGCACGTTCGTCAACGGCCAGCGGGTGGGCCCGCCGGCGGGGGCCGCCGGGCTGGCCGACGGCAGCGCGTTCCTCACGGTGAACAGCACGGCGCCGCTGTTCAGCCGGCCCTCCGACACGCAGCTCGCCCGGCTGCATCAGGTGCCGGGCCCCGACGGGCGGACCGTCGCGATGGCCGGGGTCGCGCAGGTCAACCGCGACAGCGTCGACGCCGTGACCGATCGGCTTCCGTTGGTGCTGGGGTTGATGGCGGCCATCACCTTCGTCCTGCTCTTCTTGCTGACCGGCAGCGTGGTCCTGCCGGTCAAGGCGCTGATCTGCAACGTCTTGTCGCTGACCGCGGCCTTCGGCGCGCTGGTGTGGATCTTCCAGGACGGCCACCTGGGCGCGCTCGGGACGACGCCCAGCGGCACCCTGGTGGCGAACATGCCGGTCCTGCTGTTCTGCATCGCGTTCGGGCTGTCGATGGACTACGAGGTCTTCCTCATGTCCCGGATCCGCGAGTACTGGCTGCAGTACCGGCCGGCGAGTGCCACCGCCCGGCAAGCGCACGCCGCCAACGACGAGGCCGTCGCGCACGGCGTGGCCCGCACCGGCCGGGTGATCACCGCGGCCGCGCTGGTCATGTCGATGTCGTTCGCCGCGCTGATCGCCGCGCACGTGTCGTTCATGCGGATGTTCGGTCTCGGCCTGACGCTCGCGGTCGCCGCCGACGCGACGCTGGTGCGGATGGTTCTGGTGCCGGCGTTCATGCACGTGATGGGCCGGTGGAACTGGTGGGCGCCGGGCCCGCTGCGGTGGCTGCACGAGCGCCTCGGCATCAGCGAGGGGCCGACCGCCGAGCCGCGCCCCGTCGCGCCGCCCGACGACACGTACAACGGCCGGCCCGTCACAGAGCCGGTGACCAACGTCGGCTGATTGCACCGCGCGGCACTATGGACTCCAGCGGGGGAGTCCTAGCGGGGGCGCCCACCCGACCGGAAGGCGCTCACGCATGACCACGGCGATCGACAACCCGTTCTTCGCGCGGATCTGGCCCGTCGTCGCCACCCACGAGGCGCACGCGGTGCGCGCCATGCGGCGGGAGAACCTCGCCGGGCTCTCGGGCCGGGTGCTCGAGGTCGGGGCCGGCGTCGGCACCAACTTCGCCCTCTATCCGCCGGCGGTCGATCAGGTGATCGCGGTCGAGCCTGAGCGGCGGCTGGCGGCGCAGGCACGCGCCGCCGCCGCGGCCGCGCCCGTCCCGGTCTCGGTGGCGGGCGCGACAGCGGAGGAATTCCGCGGCGACGAGCCGTTCGACGCCGTGGTGTGCTCGCTGGTGCTGTGCTCGGTGCGCGACCCGGGCGGGGTCCTGCGGCACCTGTATTCGGTGCTGCGACCGGGCGGGGAGCTGCGGTACCTCGAGCACGTGGCCAGCCCCGGCATGCGGGGCCGCCTGCAGCGCTTCGCCGACGCCACGCTGTGGCCCCGGCTGTTCGGCAACTGCCACACCCACCGCGACACCCAGCGCGCGATCGTGGCGGCGGGATTCGACGTGGCCACCTCTCGGCGGGAGTGGACCCTGCCGGCGTGGCTGCCGATGCCGGTCTCGGAGCTGCTGATTGGGCGCGCGCGGCGGCCCGACTAGGCGCGGCCGGCGGCCAGCAGGTCCGGCAGGCGGTGCAGCAGGCCGGGCAACGCCTGGCTCGCCGTTTCGCGGATGCTCAGGGTGGCGCTCGCCGACAGCGGCGTCTCCTCGGGGTTGACCTCGATGACGGCGGTGCCGCGCATCAGCGCCCGCTCGGCCAGCCCGGCCGCCGGGTAGACGATGGCCGACGTCCCCACCACCACCATCACGTCGGCGGCCTCGGTCGCCGCGACGGCGCTCCGCCACGGCCCCTCGGGCAACGGCTCCCCGAACCACACGATGTCGGGCCGGATCAGGCCGCCGCACCCACACACCGGCGGCTCGACCTCCAACGCCGGTTCGGCCATCGCGGGCAGCTCGGCGGTGTAGGGCAGACCGCAACGCGCGCAACGGAATTCGAAGAGGCTGCCGTGCAGGTGGTGCACCGAGGTGCTGCCGGCCCGCTCGTGCAGGTCGTCCACGTTCTGCGTGATCACGCTGACGTCGGCGAGGTCCTCCCAGGCGGCGATGGCGCGGTGGCCGTCGTTGGGTGCCACGTCGGCCACCAGGTAGTGCCGCCACAGATACCAGCCCCACACCCGCTGCGGATTGTCGCGCCAGCCCCGGGTGCTGGACAGCTCGTAGGGGTCGAAGCGGGCCCACAAGCCGTTCTTGTCGTCGCGGAACGTCGGCACGCCGCTCTCCGCGGAGATGCCCGCGCCGCTGAGCACCGCTACTCGCATCCTCCCAACATAGTCGCGGGTTAGGGGAATACTGGAGTCGTGGAATTGGGCGACTGGCTGCGGGTCGACATGAAGGCGGGCAAACCGCTGTTCGACCAGCTGCGCACGCAAGTGATCGACGGGGTGCGCGAGGGCGCGCTGCCGCCCGGCACCCGGCTGCCGACCGTGCGCGAACTGGCCGGCCAGCTCGGCGTCGCCGTCAACACCGTGGCCCGGGCTTACCGCGAGCTCGAGACCGCCGCCATCATCGAAACCCGGGGCCGTTTCGGCACTTTCGTCGCCCGCTACGACCCCACCGACGCCGCGATGGCGGCGGCCGCCCGCGAGTACGTCCGGGTGGCGCGCAGCCTCGGTTTGGACAAAGCCGACGCGCTGCGCTACATCGAATCCGTTCCCGACGAGTGAGCCGGCGCCCCGGGCGTCAGCGCAGCACCTTGTTCAGCGTGCGCAGGTTGCGGGTCGTGGTCGAGGACCTGTAGCGGGCCTTGCCCATGGTCTTGCCGAGGGTGCTGTCGAGGGTGTTGCCCTTGCGGACCTGCCAGTACAGCACCCCGTCGCCCCGGGCGACGCGCTCGTCGGCGCCCGGGTCCAGCGCGGCCAGCTCGTCGAGGACCGCGGCGTCGGCGACGAACGTCACGTAGGAGTGGTAGCCGTCGACCTCCGGCTCGAACGGGTAGGCGTCCGCCACGGCGCGCACCGTGTCGAGGTCGTAGACCAGCACCCACGCCTCGTAGCCGAACCGGTCGCGCAGCGCGGTCTCGGCCCGCCTGCGGACCGCCGCGGCCGTCGCCGGGGAGTTGAGCACCACGTTGCCGGTCGCCAGGACGGTCCGCACGTCGGTGAAGCCGGCGTCGGTCAGCGCGGCCGCCACGGCGGCCATTTTCAGGTTCACGCCGCCGACGTTGACGCCGCGGAGAAAGGCTGCGTACTCGGTCATCCGCCGATTCCATCAGCCCGCGCCCGCGTGCGACTACGCTTTCGCCCATGGGACGCCAAGTCTTCGACGACAAGCTGTTGGCCTTGATCAGCGGCCACTCCCTGGGGGTGCTGGCCACGATCAAGCGCGACGGGCGCCCGCAGCTGTCCAACGTCAGCTACCACTTCGACCCGCGCAGCCTGGCAATCCAGGTGTCGGTCACCGAGCCGCGCGCCAAGACCCGAAACCTGCGCCGCGACCCGCGGGCCTCGCTGCTGGTCGACGCCGACGACGGCTGGTCGTACGCCGTGGCCGAGGGCACCGCCGAGCTGACGCCCCCGGCCGCCGCGCCGGACGACGACACCGTCGAGGCCCTGATCGCCTTGTACCGCAACATCGCCGGGGAACACCCGGACTGGGACGAATACCGCCAGGCGATGGTCACCGACCGCCGGGTGGTGCTGACGCTGCCGATCTCGCACCTGTACGGGATGCCGCCGGGGCTGCGTTGACGCCGGTCCGGCGGGCGGCGCCGGGTTAGGCTGCTGCCATGGCCGAATCGAAGTCGCCGCAGGGTTCCTCCGGGCGGGACGAGGACGACAACAAGCGCAAGTTCCGGGAGGCCCTCGACCGCAAGTTGGCGAAGTCCTCGGGCGGGTCCGACCACAAGGATGGTGCCGGTAAACAGCCGCGCGCCCACGGCCCGGTGGAGAACCGCCGCGAATTCCGCCGCAAGAGCGGCTGATCGATTCGGCAGCGACGCGCGAGCATCAGTCCCGCGGCGGTGCGAACAGGGCGATCGACGGATCGGCTTGATTCGGTTGGCCCCGCAGGCTTCCCCGAGTGCTCGGGTGCCCGAAGTCCACTCGGGACGGGTCGTTCTGGTATGCCCAGTCCGCCACGATGGTGCGTTGACGGAACTTCCAGCGGCCGCCGTGACGGGCGTACGTGTCGAGGTAGCGCCCGCCGATGACGACGTCAGCGTCGCGCTCGGGGCCGGCGAACGTGTGGAACACCAGGCAGTAGATCTCGCCGCGCGCCGTGTCGCCGTCGACCACGAAGTTTGTGGTGGTGATGTTGTGTTGGGAGACACGAACATACGGCTCCGCCGCCCGCAACCCTGCGATGAACTGCTCGACGCCGCCCGTCGAGAACGAGCCGTGCGCGTCGGTGGCGTCGGGGTGGTACAGGGCCCGCAGGCCGTCGTAGTCCGCGCGGTCGACGGCGCGGCAATAGGAGGTGACGAGGGCGTGCAGTTCGTCGCGATCCAGCATCAGCGCCAAGCGGGTCTGATCCACATCCACCACCACGTCACGATAGCGCCCGGGTTGGGTGAGTAGTCTCCCAAACAACGGCTCATCGGCTTTAGGGTTGTTCGCGGAAAGGTTGGTCGTCAACGGTGAAACTTTGGCTGGCTCAAGACCCCGAGGCCGACGCGCTGCTGGACGAGAATCCGTTGGCACTGCTCATCGGGATGGTTCTGGACCAGCAGGTGCCTTTCGAGACCGCCTTCGCCGGACCGAAGAAGATCGCCGACCGGATGGGCCGCTTCGGTGCTCACGAGATCGCCGAGTACGACCCGGACAAATTCGCCGCGTTGTGCTCGGAAAAGCCTGCGATACACCGCTTCCCGGGATCGATGGCCAAACGCATCCAGACCCTGGCCCAGATCGTCGTCGATCGTTATGACGGCGATGCCGCCGGCCTGTGGACGGCGGGCCAGCCCGACGGCAAGGAGCTGCTGCGGCGAATCAAGGGCCTGCCCGGTTTCGGCGAAGTCAAGGCGCAGATCTTTCTGGCGCTGCTGGGTAAGCAGTACGGCGTCGACGTCGAAGGCTGGCGCGCGGCGGCCGGGCAATTCGGCGAACCCGGCACGCACATCTCGGTCGCCGACATCGTCGACGCCCAGTCGATGGGCGCGGTGCGTTCCTACAAGAAGCAGATGAAGGCGGCGGCCAAAGCCGCGAAGTAATGGCTCCACCAATGCGCCACAGGTAGCTCCACAGATAGCTCCACAGATGAGGAAGGGCGACGACGTGAAGACACACATCACGTGTCCGTGCGGTGAGGCCATCGTCGGCAAGGACGAGGACGAACTGGTCGAGCTGACCCAGGCGCACCTGGCCGACGCGCATCCGGGCCTCGACTACGACCGCGACGCGATCCTGTTCATGGCCTACTGACGACGACGCGCGTGCCCCCTCGGGGACACGCGCGCTCGGCGCACCGCGGTGGCGGTCAGGGCACCACCGTGGAGCCGATCGTGGGCATGAATTGGCACTGCTTTTCCTTGGTGGTGACCTGACCGAAGATCGTCGACATGATGCTGCCCGAGCCGGTGTCGGCGATCGCGGTCAACGTGGTCGGGCCGTCACCGTTGATGTCGGTGCGCGGTGTCAACGCCACCGTTCCCGACTTGCCCGTGGTGAGGTTGACCCAGGTGACGTTCAGCGGCAGCTTCTGTACCTCGGCGGGGCCCGGGGTACCCACCGCGGTGAACACGTAGGCGGTCTGGCCCGGGCCCGGACCCGGCGTCGGGATCTTCGCCGGCCCGGCGACCGACAGCGCGGTCGCGATGGCGCTGGTGCCGTCGGCCAGGCAGTTGGTGCCGATCGAGGGATACATGAAGTCCTGCGTGGGCGGCGCGTCGGGACCGAAGCCCGGCGCGGCCGCCGGGGCGGCGCCCGGTGCCGGCGGGGACCTGGC
>NZ_LZJC01000006.1 GCF_001666755.1 Mycobacterium sp. E1214
ATGGGCGCACGCCGTGTCCGAAGTGTCGTCAGCGGGCTGCTCGGTGCACCAATTCCCAGACACCACAGCGGCCCTGTACATGCACGAACAAATACTGCTCACCGACAACACCGACCTCATCATCGGCAGCGAAAACCTCAGTACCACAAGCCTTTCGAGAACCGCGAACTGTCGCTGACGTTGGACACCACGACCGCGCCGGCGCTCATCGCCGCCGTGGAAACCACCTTCAATACCGACTACGCCGCCGCCCCGGCCTCCTAGACACGACGGCGTATCCGCCCTCGGCGCGGACTCGCGCCCGCCCAACCACCGCGGCGCTGTGATGCGCCGAATTATTCAGGGCGGCCGTCGCTTAACCGCCATCCGCCATGACAAGGTAGAGACATGCGCAACGCGACGGTGAAGCGATGGGCGGCAGCCGCCACGATGGCGCTGGCCGTAGCTCACCCGCCGTCAGCGGTGGCCGACCCGGCTCAAATGCCGGATTTGAGTCGCTATGCCCCAATGCGCTACGAGGATTACCCGCAATACAACGACTATCCCGGATGGGTCGGCCTGCAATTCCTCACCCCCAGCGGGTATCGCTGCCGACTCAAATACAACCAGAAACCCAACGCCTCGATAGCCGAATGCTGGGGCGCACTGCCGGCGACATCGTCGAACCTCGTTCGCACAAGCAATCGCGGCCCGACGACGTTCGACACCAAAGACCTGACCGAACAGGAGCAATACCGCAGAAGTGACAGTACAGCTGCAGTCGTACCGATCAGCCCGGACACCTACAAGCTGCTCCCCGCCGGCAGTAGCATCACCGCCCCCGACCTGGGCACCTGCGCCGTCACCTCAACGACGACCACCTGCGAGACGGGTAGCCACGGGTTCATCCTCGACCCACAAGGCAACCACTCGTTCTGACCAACCGAGAGTCATCTATTTCTACCGACGACGCCGCGGCCCCGTGGGCACCACGGCGTGAGCCGCGCCCAGCGCGGGCTTGAGCCCCTGCAGCGACCGCGGCTGTGGTGATGTGCCCGGTTATTGAGGGCGGCCCACAGCGTAAGCGCCGGTGTCGTCGAGGAACGTCATGGTGGCCTGGCTCGGGCGGCCGTGAATGGTGAACTCGCAGACGAAGGTTGCGCCTTTGACGATCGGCGGGTTGACGCCGTGATTGCAGCGGACATCCTGCACATCGTGCAAGCCGTATCCGGTGGTCGGCTCGGTCAGCACGCTTAGCACACCCGACTCTGCGGCGGTGATGTCGAGTTTGTCATCGGTGATTGAAGCCAAGGAACCGCTGCCGACGATGACAACGACGACGGCGATCGCGAGCACAGCCGCGGTGGTCACTATCGCGATGAGCCAGTGCCGGTGGCGTTTTGGGCCGGGCATCGGCGGGGCGGCCGGAAAAGGCGGTGCGCCGTAGTAATA
>NZ_LZJC01000007.1 GCF_001666755.1 Mycobacterium sp. E1214
GGCCCCCCGGCGCCGCCGCCGGCGGAGCCACCACCGGCGCCCGAACCCCCGCCCGCTTCTCCCGCTCCGCCCGGCCCGGGGCCCACCGGTTGACCGGCGGGATGTGGATCGGCTGGCTGGAATTCGACCTGCTGCTCGGCGACGTCCATTCCCTGAAGCAGAAGCGGTCGGTCGTGCGGCCGGTCGTGGCCGAGCTGCGCCGAAAGTTCAGCGTGGCGGCGGCGGAGACGGGTTCGCGGGAGCTCTACCGGCGTGCGGGCATCGGGGTGGCCACGGTGTCCGGGGACCGCGGCCACGCCGTCGAGGTCATCGACGCCGCCGAACGCCTGGTCGCCGCGCACCCGGAATTCGAGTTGCTGTCGGTCCGGCGCTCGCTGCTACGCAGCGAAGACCTGGCTTGATCCCGGTGCGCGGCTCAGCCGTCGCGGCCCTCGCGCTTGCGCCCCAACGGCACCGGCGCCACGACACCCGGGGCGAGACGTCGGGCGAAGATCAGAAACGCCGTGTGCCCGCGCATCGAATGCTGCGGCCGCACCGCCAGGCCCACCACGTTCCACCCGCGCTGCAGCGTCTCCCAGGAGCGCGGCTCGGTCCAGCACTGTTGCGCGCGCAACGCCTCGACGACCCGAGACAGCTGGGTGACGGTGGCGACGTAGATCATCAGCACGCCGCCCGGCGTCAACAGCCGCCCAACCGACTCCAACACCTCCCAGGGAGCCAGCATGTCCAGCACAGCCCGGTCGAAGGACGCCTCGGGCAGTTCGGAGCGGGCGACGTCGTCGACGATCAGCTCCCAGTTCTGCGGGGCGCCGCCGTAGTACACCGAGACGTTGCGCTGCGCGTGTTCGGCGTGATCGGCGCGCTGCTCGTAGGACACCACCCGGCCGCCGGGCCCCACCGCCCGCAGCAGCGAGCAGGTCAGCGCGCCGGATCCGGCCCCGGCCTCCAACACCCGCGCACCCGGGAAGATGTCGCCCTCGTGGATGATCTGCGCCGCGTCCTTGGGATAGATGACCTGGGGCCCGCGCGGCATGGACATCACGTAGTCGATGAGCAGCGGGCGCAGCACCAGGTAGACGGCGCCGTTGCTGGACTTGATCACGCTGCCCTGCTCGAGCCCGATGACCGCGTCGTGCGGAATCGAGCCGCGGTGGGTGTGGAACTCGCCGCCCTCGGTAAGCAGCATCGTGTAGTGCCGCCCCTTGGCGTCCGTGAGCTGGACGCGTTCGCCAGCGGTGAAGGGGCCGGTTGTGGACACGCGGTCAAGCGTGCCAGCCGACTCGCCGCACCGGGTGCTTGGGGGTTGTCGGCACCCGGTTCTACGCTGCCGACATGACCGTCCAGCCGCAGACGTTGCCGCCGGTGGGAGCCGCAGCGGCGACGCCCCCGCCGACGGTGAGCCGCGCGCGCCCGGCTCTGTCGCCGTCGCGGGCGGCGGACTTCAAGCAGTGCCCGCTGCTGTACCGGTTCCGCGCGATCGATCGGCTGCCCGAGGCGCCGTCGACGGCACAGCTGCGCGGATCGGTGGTGCACGCCGCGTTACAGCAGCTCTACGGACTGCCCGCAGGGCAACGCAGGCCCGCGACGGCGGCGGCGCTGCTGGACTCCGCCTGGGAGCAGGCGCTCGCCGGGGCGCCGGACTTGGGCGGTGAATTCGACGCACAACAGCGAAGTCAACTGCTCGACGAGGCCCGGGCGCTGCTCTGTGGGTATTACCGGCTCGAGGACCCGACCCGCTTCGACCCGCAGTGCTGCGAGGAGCGGGTCGAGGTGGAACTCGCCGACGGCACGCTGCTGCGCGGGTTCATCGACCGGATCGACGTCGCCGCCACGGGCGAGTTGCGGGTCGTCGACTACAAAACGGGCAAGGCGCCGCCGGCCGCGCGGGCCGCCGCCGAGTTCAAGGCCTTGTTTCAGATGAAGTTCTACGCGGTGGCGCTGTTGCGGTCGCGCGGGATCCAGCCGACCCGGCTGCGGCTGATCTATCTGGCGGACGGCCAGGTGCTGGACTACTCGCCCGAGCATGACGAGCTGCTCCGGTTCGAAAAGACGCTGATGGCGATCTGGCGCGCCATCCAAAACGCCGGTCGGACAGGCGATTTCCGCCCGAGCCAGTCGCGGCTGTGCAATTGGTGTCCGCACCAACAACACTGCCCGTTGTTCGGTGGCACGCCGCCGCCCTACCCCGGATGGCCGGACTACTCGGTCACGCAGCACCCGCCGCAGGAAACCCAACCGGCGGCGTGATCGCCGCGCTTGCGATCGCCACGGGTTAAACTGTGGCGACCCGCCGCGCCCGGCCCACGGCCGCGCTTGCGATCGCCACGGGTTAAACGGTGGCGACCCGCCGCGCCCGGCCCACGGCCGCGCTTGCGATCGCCACTAATCGAGGGGGGACAACTCCTGCAGCACCGTCGGAATCAATTCGCTGACGGTGGGATGGATGTGCATGGTCCGCGCCAACGTGGTGTAGGGCGCCTTGGCCGACATCACGTCCAAGATGCCGTGAATGGCCTCGTCGCCGCCCACGCCGAGGATGGCGGCACCCAGGATTTCCTGGGTCTCGGCGTCCACCACCACCTTCATGAAGCCCTGTGTTTCACCCTTTTCCACCGCCCTACCGACTCGGGTCATCGGCCGCTTGCCAACCAGCGCCTTGCGGCCGGACGCGCGCACCTGGTCGACGGTCAGACCGGCGCGGCCCAGCGGCGGGTCGATGAACAGCGCGTAAGTGGGGACGCGGTCGCTGACCCGGCGCGGATCGTCATCGAGCAGGTTGGCGGCGACGATCTCGAAATCGTTGTACGAGGTGTGGGTGAACGCACCCTTGCCGTTGCAGTCACCGAGCGCCCAGATGTGGTCGACGGACGTCTTGAGCTGATCGTCGACCACGATGTAGCCGCGGCCGTCGGTCTCGACACCGGCCGCCTCGAGGTTCAGGTCATCGGTGTTGGGCCGTCGCCCGACGGCCACGAGCAGGTGACTGCCGTGCACCGCGGCCGCGCCGCCACCGGGAGACAGTTCAAACCCTTTGCCTGTCTTCACTATCCGCACGTCCTCGGCGCCGGTGATGACGTCGATGCCTTCGCCCTCCAGGATGTCCCTGACGGCGGCGGAGACATCCTCGTCCTCGCGCGATGCCAGCCGCGGGCCCCTTTCGACGACGGTCACCCGCGCGCCGAATCGCCGGTACATCTGGGCGAATTCCAACGCGATGTAGCTGCCGCCGAGGACAACCAAATGCTCTGGCAACGCATCGATCTCGAGCATCGACACGTTTGTGAGGTATTCGATGTCGGCCAGCCCCGGGATCTCCGGCACCACGGCGCGCCCGCCGACGTTGAGAAAGATCCGGTCGGCGCGCAGCAGCTCGTCGCCGACTCGCAGCGTGTGCGCGTCCTCGAAGTGGGCATGGCCGCGATACACGGTGCACCCGTCCATGCCGTCCAGCCAGTCCTCGATGCCCTTACGGTCGCTGAGCATGATGTCGTCCTTGCGCGCCTTGACTTTCGCCATGTCCACCTCGACCGGCCCGGTGTTGACGCCGAAGTCGGCGCCGCGACGGGCGAGGTGGGCGGCGTACGCGCTGGCGACCAGGGTCTTGGTCGGGATGCATCCGGTGTTGACGCAGGTGCCGCCGAACAATTTGCGTTCCACCACGGCGACGCGCTGACCGGCCGCCGTCAGCCGACCCGCCAACGGCGGTCCCGCCTGACCGGCGCCGACGATGACCGCGTCGAATTCCGCTGTCACTTAACCGCTGTCAGCAGGTACTCGGTCAGCACGTGGCCCGTCACCGCGACGATGGCAAACCCACCGAGGATCGCGACGGCGTCCTCGAGCAACGCGATCGGCAGGTCCCGCCCGGCCACCGTCGCCAGCCGCTTGCGCGCCTGGTAGCCGCCGAGGGTGCCCAGGACCGCGCCGATGACACCTGCGCCGAGCGCGGTGAAGGTCCAGTGCGGCCAGGCGCCGAGCGCCGCGCCCGCCAGCGCGCCCATGACGATGCGGGCGCCGAAGACCGGTGGCACGGTGCGGGCCGGCGTCTTCGGCAGCTTGTCCATGACCAATTCACCGACCGCGAGGATGGTGACGACGACGACCGTGATGATGTTGGCGAACCACGACGCCCAGGTGCCGTGCAGGTCGATCCAGCCGAGGAAAGCCGCCCAGGCGACGACGGCCGGCGCCGTCAGCGAGCGCAGTCCGGCAACCACACCGATGAGTAGAGCCAGCAGCAAAATGAGCGCGTGTGTCACGAGACCCTCCTAGAGGTTGAACAACCGGCGTCGATCGGGGGACGGCGCGCGCAGTCGCCCCGAGGCGGACGCTAACACAGCAACGACGTCGAGGAGGGCCTGGTTCAGGGCCTGGTTCAGAAGCGGCAGAATCTGATGTCTGACGCCAAGATGGCCTTGGCGCCGATCGCGGCCAATTCGTCCATGATTTCGTTGACGCCGCGTCGGGGCACCAACGCGCGGACGGCGACCCAATCGGCGTCCGCCAGGGGCGCGATGGTTGGTGACTCCAACCCGGGCGTGATCGACGTTGCCCGTTCGAGAACAGAGCGCGGGCAGTCGTAATCGAGCATCAGGTACTGCTGGCCGAAGACCACGCCCTGGATCCGGGCGACGAGTTGATTGCGCGCGGACTGCGCGTCCCCACCCGGGTCGGCGCGTTCGATGAGCACCGCCTCCGAGTCGCACAGTGGGTCGCCGAACGCCACCAAGTTGTGCAGGCTCAGCGTACGACCGGATCCCACCACGTCGGCGATGGCGTCGGCGACGCCGAGCTGCACCGAAATCTCGACCGCCCCGTCGAGCCGGATGACGGTCGCCTCGACGCCGCGTCCGGCGAGATCCTTGCGGACCAGGTTCGGGTAGGCCGTCGCGACCCGCTTCCCCGCCAAATCCGTTGGGGTCCAATCACGTCCGGCAGGGGCGGCATAGCGGAAGCTCGACGAGCCGAAGCCCAGCGCCAAGCGCTCGATGACCGGCGCGTCGGAATCGAGCACCAGGTCGCGGCCCGTGATGCCGAAGTCGAGCTCACCCGAACCGACATAAATGGCAATGTCTTTGGGCCGCAGAAAGAAGAACTCCACGCGGTTGACCGGGTCGATGACGGTGAGGTCCTTCGAATCGGTGCGACGCCGATAGCCGGCCTCCGCGAGGATCTCGCTGGCGGGCTCACTCAGCGTGCCCTTGTTGGGAACCGCGACGCGCAGCATGCTCACAGCTTTCGGTAGACGTCATCGAGGGACAGCCCGCGCGCGATCATCAGCACCTGGGTCCAGTACAGCAACTGGCTGATCTCGTCGGCCAGCGCCTCGTCGGATTCGTGTTCGGCGGCCAGCCACACCTCGCCGGCCTCCTCGAGGATCTTCTTCCCCAGGCCATGCACGCCGCCGTCGAGCGCGGCGACGGTGCCGCTGCCTGCGGGTCTGGTGCGGGCGCGCTCGCCCAACTCGGCGAACAGGTCCTCGAAGGTCTTCACGGCCAGCGATTGTGTCATGCGGCCGCCCGATGCGTCACGGCGGTTTCGCCGACAAGCCCGGTCACGTCGCCCATGCCGGCCGCTGAACGTCATGCACGGGTGCAGGGCCGGCGAAACCGTTCAGGCCCGCACCACCCCTTTCGCGTTGCGCTCGGTGCTGTGCATTGAGTCGGTAGCCGCCGCGCGTGTGGATTTGCGGGCTGGCGGGAACTGACGAGTATGCCCGACGCCGACACCGACGATGTGCTCACCGACGAAAGGAAGCACGCGCCCGACCCCGACGACCCGAGCAAGCCGGAATCGCCTGACGACCTGACCCAGGCCTCGTGGGTGTTCGTGCTGCGCAAGACGCTTCGGGAGTTCAAGAACGACCAGTGCACCGACCTGGCGGCCGCGCTCACCTACTACGCGGTGCTGTCGGTGTTCCCGGCGCTGCTGGTGCTGGTGTCGCTGCTCGGCGTCGTCGGCCAGGGCAGGCAAACGACCGACGCGCTGCTCAATGTGGCGGCGGGGGTCGCGCCCGCGTCCGCGCTCGACATGCTCCGCCAGCCCATCGACCACCTCGTCGAGAATCGTTCGGCCGGCCTCGCGCTGATCGCCAGTGCCCTCGCCGCGTTGTGGACGGCCTCTGGCTACGTCGGCGCCTTCGGCAGGGCGATGAACCGGGTGTACGACTTCGCGGAGGGTCGGCCGGTGTGGAAGCTGCGGCCGTTGCAACTGCTGCTGACGTTGGCGGCGTTGACGCTGGCCGCGGCGGTGGCCACGATGCTGGCGATCAGCGGCCCGGTGACCCACGCGGTCGCGGCCGCCCTGCGGATCGGCGGTGCGGCGCAGGCGGTGTGGACGGTGGCCAAGTGGCCGGTGATGCTGCTGTTCGTCGCGCTGGTCGTCGCCATCCTGTACTATGCAACACCCAACGTGCAGCAACCGAAATTCCGCTGGCTCAGCATCGGCGCGCTGGTCGCCATCGGCATCTGGGTGCTGGCCTCCGTCGGGTTCGGCTTCTACGTCAGCAATTTCGGCCACTACGACGGCACCTACGGCGCGCTGGCCGGTGTCATCGTGTTCCTGCTGTGGCTGTGGATCACCAACGTGGCCCTGCTTTTCGGCGCCGAGCTGGACGCCGAACTCGAACGCGGGCGCCAACTGCAGGCCGGGATCGCCGCCGAACGCGACCTGCAGCTGCCGCCGAAGGACACCCGCGTCGTCGAAAAGAACGAGGCGGCGGACAAGAAAGACGTGCAACGCGGCCGCTGGCTGCGGCGCACCCGCGGCCGGCGCGGCTGAACGAGAACCGACACGGAACGGATGGCCAGACAACTGCGATGACAACACCCGATGGACAGCCGGGGCGGCAACGCCAGGAGATGATCTACCGCAACGGCGTTTACGGATCGGCGCCGGCGGTGCCGACCGACTTCGAGGCGCTGCAGCGCGCGGCGAAAGCCAAGATGTCGCCCCGGGCGTGGGCTTACGTGGCCGGCGGGGCGGGCGCGGGTGCCGGCATGACGAACAATCGCGCCGCGTTCGACCGCTGGGCCATCGTCCCGCGGATGCTGCGCGACTGTTCGCGGCGCGACCTTGGCGTGACCCTGTTCGGTCGCCGACTGCCCGCTCCGCTACTGGTGGCGCCGGTGGGGGCCGCCGGACTGGTGCATCCTCGCGCCGACGTCGAAATCGGCGCCGCCGCAGCCGCCGTCGGCGTGCCCTACATCTTTTCCAACCAGGGATCGGCCGCCATGGAGGACACCGCCGCCGAGATGGACCGGGTGGCCGCCGCGCGGGCGTCCGCGGCGCCGCGCTGGTTTCAGCTGTATTGGTCGACCAACGATGCGGTGGTCGACAGCTTCGTGCGGCGCGCCCGGGCGATCGGCGCCGACGCGCTGGTGGTCACGGTGGACACCACGGTGCTCGGCTGGCGGCCGCAGGACCTCAACCTCGGGTCGCTGCCGTTCACGCAGGCGGTCGGCATCGCGCAATACACCTCAGACGCCACGTTCATGCAGTCGGTGCGCGACCGGGTGGCGGCGGCGCGGGCGGCCGGCGAACGGCCCGAGGTGCGAGTGACCCGCTCCGCCCTGCGGACGCTGGTGTCGTTGGCGCGCAACGTGCCCGGCGTCGCGCTGCGCAACCTGGTGTCCCCCGTGCCGCGGGCCAGCGTCGAGACGTTCCTCGACACGTATTCACGGCCGACGCTGACGTGGGCGGACATCGCGTCGCTGCGCGAGCGCACGACGCTGCCGATCCTCGTCAAGGGGTTGCTGCACCCGGATGACGCCCGCCAGGCGGTGGACACCGGGGTGGATGGCATCGTCGTCTCCAATCATGGTGGCCGCCAAGTCGATTCGGTGATCGGCGCCGCCGATGCCCTGGTGGACGTCAGCACCGCCGTCGCCGGCCGCATCCCGGTCATCTTCGATTCCGGGATCCGGTGCGGCGCCGACATCGTCAAGGCGCTCGCGCTGGGCGCGGACGCCGTCACGGTCGGCCGGCCCCACATCTACGGCCTGGCCATCGCGGGCCGCCGGGGCGTCCAAGACGTCTTGGAGAACCTCATCGCCGAACTCGACCTGATGCTCGCCCTCACCGGCGTCCGGTCGATCGGCGAGCTGGACACCGAGCTACTCCGCCGGATCGCGTAGCGAGCGGCTCAATCCTCCGGGTTGTAGCCGAGGTTGGGGGCGAGCCAGCGCTCGGCTTCCTGCAGCGTCCAGCCCTTGCGCTTGGCGTAGTCGGCGACCTGATCCTGGGCCAGTCGACCGACCACGAAGTACTGCGACTGGGGATGCGAGAAGTACCACCCGCTGACGGCGGCGCCGGGCCACATCGCCATCGACTCGGTCAGTTCGATGCCGGTGCGCTCGGTCACGTCCAGCAGCTCGAACAGCGTCACCTTCTCGGTGTGCTCCGGGCAGGCCGGATAACCCGGTGCCGGACGGATTCCGCGGTACTTTTCGTCGATGAGCGCGTCGTTGTCCAGCTGTTCGTCCGGCTCGAACCCCCAGAACTCCTTGCGGACCCGTTGGTGCATCCGTTCGGCGAAGGCCTCGGCGAGCCGGTCGGCCACCGACTCCAGCAGGATCGCGCTGTAGTCGTCGAGGGCTGCCTTGAACTCGGCGATCTTCTCCTGGCCGCCGAGACCGGCAGTGACGGCGAAGGCGCCCACGTAGTCGGCCAGACCGGTGTCTTTGGGGGCGACGAAGTCGCCCAGTGACCGGTTCGGGATGCCGTCCCGGTGCTCCCCCTGCTGGCGCAGGTTGTGCAGCGTGGTCAGGACCTCGGTGCGGGTGTCGTCGGTGTAGACCTCGATGTCGTCACCGACGGCGTTGGCCGGGAAGAATCCGATGACCCCGTTGGCGGTGAGCCATTTCTCCTTGATCGCGGTATCCAGCATCTGCTGGGCGTCGTCGTAGAGCTTGCGGGCCGCTTCCCCGGAGGCCGGGTTGTTGAGGATGTCGGGGAAGCGGCCCTTCATCTCCCAGGCGTTGAAGAACGGCTGCCAGTCGATGTATTCGCGCAGCTCGGCGAGGTCGTAGTCCTTGAATTCCCGCACGCCCAGGCCTTGCGCCGGTACCGGCGGCGTATAGCCGTCCCAGTCGACGGGCGTCCGGTTCGCGCGGGCCTTCTCCAGCGTCAGCAGCGGACGCTCGTTCTTCTGCGCGTGCCGTTCGCGCAGCGACGCGTAGTCCTTCTCGGTGGCCTCCAGCAGCGCCGGGCGCTGCTTGTCGTCGAGCAGCGCCGCCGCGACCGGCACCGAGCGAGACGCGTCCTTGACCCAGACGACGGGGCCGCTGCGCCGTGGCGCCACCTTGACGGCCGTGTGGGCGCGCGAGGTGGTCGCACCGCCGATGAGCAGCGGGATCTCGAGGCCTTCGCGTTCCATTTCGACGGCAAAGTTGACCATCTCGTCCAACGACGGTGTGATCAGCCCGGACAGCCCGATGATGTCGGCATCGTGTTCGGCCGCCGCGGCCAGAATCTTCTCGGCGGGCACCATGACACCGAGGTCGATCACCTCGAAGTTGTTGCACTGCAGGACGACTCCGACGATGTTCTTGCCGATGTCGTGGACGTCGCCCTTGACGGTCGCCATGATGATGGTGCCGTTGGTGTCCTTCGCCGCGGCCGTGCCGTTCTGCTCTTTCTCTTTCTCGATGAACGGCAGCAGGTATGCCACGGCCTTCTTCATCACCCGGGCCGACTTCACCACCTGCGGCAGGAACATCTTGCCCGAGCCGAACAGGTCGCCGACGACGTTCATACCGTCCATCAGCGGGCCCTCGATCACCTCGATCGGGCGACCACCGGCCTCGGCGATCTCGGCCCGCAGCTCCTCGGTGTCGGCGTCGACGTGGGCGTCGATGCCCTTGACCAAAGCGTGCGTAATCCGTTCGCGCACGGGAAGATTGCGCCACTCGGCGGTCGCCGGGCCCTCGCTTTGCTCGGACTTGTTGAACCGCTCGGCGATCTCCAGCAGCCGCTCGGCCGCGTCCTCGCGACGGTTCAGCACGACGTCCTCGATGCGCTCGCGCAGCTCGGGATCGATCGAGTCATACGGCACCAGCGCGCCAGCGTTGACAATTCCCATGTCCAGGCCGGCCTTGATGGCGTGGTACAGGAATACCGCGTGGATCGCCTCGCGCACCGGGTTGTTGCCGCGGAACGAGAACGACACGTTCGAGATACCGCCGGAGATGTGCACCCCCGGCAGGTTCTCTTTGATCCAGGCGCAGGCCTCGATGAAGTCGATCCCGTAGGTCGCGTGCTCCTCAATGCCGGTCGCCAGGGCGAAGCAGTTCGGGTCGAAGATGATGTCCTCGGGCGGGAAACCGACCTCTTCGGTCAGGATTCGGTAGGCGCGCCCGCAGATTTCCTTGCGGCGCTCCAAGTTGTCGGCCTGGCCCTGCTCGTCGAACGCCATCACGACGACGGCGGCGCCGTACTTGCGGCACAGCCGGGCCTCGCGGACGAACTTCTCCTCGCCCTCCTTCATGGAGATCGAGTTGACGATCGGCTTGCCCTGCACATTCTTCAGGCCGGCCTCGATGACCTCCCACTTCGAGGAGTCGATCATCACCGGCACGCGGCTGATGTCGGGCTCGGCGGCGACCAGCTTGGTGAACCGGTCCATCGCGGCGACGCCGTCGATCATGCCCTCGTCCATGTTGATGTCGATGACCTGCGCACCGACCTCGACCTGCTGCAGTGCGACCGACAGCGCGCTGTCGTAGTCCTCGGCCTTGATCAAATTGCGGAACCGCGCCGAGCCGGTGATGTTGGTGCGCTCACCGATGTTGACGAACAGCGAGTCGTCGGTGATGTTGAGCGGCTCCAGACCCGAGAGCCGGGTGGCCACCTCGAGCTGCGGCACCTCGCGAGGCGCCTTGCCCTCGACCACCTTGGCGATCTCGGCGATGTGCGGTGGCGCGGTCCCGCAGCAGCCGCCCACCAGGTTGACCAGCCCGGCCTCGGCGAAGTCGGCGATGTAGCTGGCCTGACGCTCGGGGGATTCGTCGTACTCGCCGAAGGCGTTGGGCAATCCCGCGTTCGGGTAACAGGAGACGAAGGTGTCCGCGATGCGGGACACCTCGGCGATGTAGGGCCGCATCTCCGGCGCGCCCAGCGCACAGTTGAGGCCTACCGCAATGGGTTTCGCGTGCCGAATCGAATTCCAGAACGCCTCGGTGACCTGACCGGACAAGGTGCGCCCGGACGCGTCGGTGATGGTGCCGGAGATGATCACCGGCCAGCGGCGCCCGCGCTCCTCGAACAGGGTCTCGACGGCGAACACCGCCGCCTTGGCGTTGAGCGAGTCGAAGATCGTCTCGATGATGAGCAGGTCGGCGCCGCCGTCGACCAGGCCGTTGGCGGCCTCGAGGTAGGCCGCGACCAGTTGGTCGTAGGAGACGTTGCGCGCCCCGGGGTCGTTGACG
Source organism: Mycobacterium sp. E1214 (assembly GCF_001666755.1). Taxonomy (GTDB): domain Bacteria; phylum Actinomycetota; class Actinomycetes; order Mycobacteriales; family Mycobacteriaceae; genus Mycobacterium. Next base: position 11,427 of record NZ_LZJC01000007.1, read on the forward strand.
TCGGGCGAGATCGACGCGGTCCGCGTCGTCGGACCGATCGCACCGGCCACATAGCGCGGCTTGTCCGGGGTGCTGTACTCGTCGGCGGCCGCCCGGGCCAGCGCGGCACCGGCATAGTTCAACTCGTACGCCAGATCCGCCATGTCGTAGTCGGACAGTGAGATGGCATTCGCGTTGAATGTGTTCGTTTCGAGGATGTCGGCGCCCGCGTCGAGGTATTCGCGGTGAATGCCCTCGATGATCTGCGGCTGCGTCAGGTTGAGCAGGTCATTGTTGCCCTGCAGGGCGGTCGGCCACTCGGTGAATCGGTCGCCGCGGTAGCCGGCCTCGTCCGGGCGGTCCCGCTGAATCGCCGTGCCCATCGCGCCGTCGATCACCATGATCCGCCGGCTCAACGCGGCGGTCAGCTCGTCGGTGCAGTCGGGGCGGATGTTCGGCTCGGGGCTGAACTTCGGCTCAGAGGAGGTCACGCGCAATCCTTCCATTACGGAAGGCGTCCTTGACTCTGCCGAGCGTGGCGGCGATCGGAAGGGGCGAACCCCCCCGACAACCGTTGCAACGCCTCTCGACGGTGAAAAGTCTACGTCGTCGGCCGCAGTCTGGACGCCCAGCTCTACGCGATCCGCGGTGGGGTTCGCCGAACCCGGGCGCACCCGCCCGCGGATCTTGTCGCCACTGTCGTAGTTATCAAGGTTAACCAATTTGCTGTCGCGGGTATTTCGCCTCGGCCGGTCGCCGGAGCTCACCCGTACGGGCGGTCGCAGCCGCGGTGTCGCGGTGAGGTCCGCCGCCAACGATCACCCCATAAGAATAGTGCTTCTATGCAAAGTGCCCGGTGAACCGGCCGTCGGCCGAAAGATCGCCGCCACCGAGCCCCGAAGAATCGGGCCCCAGGCCGTACGCTGATTCTGTGACCCCGCCCGACGGCCCCCCTTTCGGCCTCCCCAGTGGTCAGGCCGCACTGCCCGAACTGCACCACACCATCGTGGTGGCCGCATTCGAGGGTTGGAACGACGCCGGTGACGCGGCGAGCGACGCGCTGGAACACCTCGAGGCCATCTGGGAAGCGGACCCGATCCTGGAGATCGACGACGAGGCGTACTACGACTACCAGGTCAATCGGCCGGTAATCCGGCAGGTCGACGGGGTGACCCGCGAGTTGGTGTGGCCGGCGATGCGCATTTCGCACTGCCGACCGCCCGGCAGCGACCGCGATGTAGTGCTGATGCACGGGGTCGAGCCCAACATGCGGTGGCGGACCTTCTGCGCCGAACTGGTGGCCATCGCCGACAAGCTCAACGTCGACACGGTGGTGATCCTGGGCGCCCTGCTGGCCGATACCCCGCACACCCGGCCCGTGCCGGTGTCGGGCGCGGCTTACTCCCCCGAGTCCGCGAAACGATTCGGGTTGGAGGAGAGCCGCTACGAAGGCCCGACCGGCATCGCCGGGGTGTTCCAAGACGCCTGCGTGGCCGCCGGTATCCCGGCGGTGACGTTCTGGGCGGCGGTGCCGCACTACGTGTCGCAGCCGCCGAACCCGAAGGCGACCGTCGCCCTGCTGCGCCGCGTCGAAGACGTCCTCGACATCGAGGTGCCGCTGGCGGACCTGCCCACCGACGCCGAGGAGTGGGAGCAGGCGGTCACCGAGATGGCCGCCGAGGACGAGGACCTGGCCGAGTACGTACTGTCGCTCGAGCAACGCGGCGACGCCGAAGTCGACATGAACGAAGCGCTGGGCAAGATCGACGGCGACGCGCTCGCCGCGGAGTTCGAGCGTTACCTGCGCCGCCGGCGCCCCGGGTTCGGGCGCTAAGGCCGTCCGGCACGCCGTGGGGCAAACTTGCCGCCGGCCGGTGAAGTAGGAGAGCATCGCTTCCCGACCGGCCGGGGGGCGTCCGTTCATTGCACGCAGCTCAGGCGAACCATTCCCCCGCACCGGCCGCATGTGAAACCCGACCACGATGGGACGATTCATGGCCGCGTTGCCTGACGAGGGCGCCCCGAAGCGGGCCTCCGACGCCTTCGGCGAAGAGGCGGGCTATCACAAGGGGCTCAAACCCCGCCAGGTGCAGATGATCGGCATCGGCGGCGCGATCGGATCCGGGCTGTTCCTCGGGGCGGGCGGCCGGCTGGCCAAGGCAGGCCCCGGCATGTTCCTGGTCTACGCCGTCTGCGGCATCTTCGTGTTCCTGATCCTGCGAGCGCTGGGCGAATTGGTGTTGCACCGACCGTCGTCGGGCTCGTTCGTGTCCTACGCGCGCGAGATGTTCGGCGAGAAGGCCGCCTACGCCGTGGGCTGGATGTACTTCCTGGGTTGGTCGATGACCTCGATCGTGGACACCACCGCGATCGCGACCTATCTGCGCCGATGGAGCACCTTCGCCGCGGTGCCGCAATGGGCCCTGGCGCTCATCGCCCTCATCGTGGTGCTGTCGATGAACCTCATCTCGGTGGAGTGGTTCGGCGAGCTGGAATTCTGGGCCGCGCTGGTCAAGGTGTTCGCCCTGGTGGCTTTCCTGGTCGTGGGCCTGGTGTTCCTCGGCGGCCGCTACCACATCGACGGCCAACCCACCGGGGTGAGTGTGTGGACCCACCACGGCGGGCTGTTCCCCGCCGGGCTGATCCCGATGCTGCTCACCACCTCTGGGGTGATCTTCGCTTATGCCGCAGTCGAATTGGTGGGCACTGCCGCCGGGGAGACCGCCGAGCCGGAGAAGATCATGCCGCGCGCGATCAATTCGGTGGTGGCGCGCATCGCGGTCTTCTACGTCGGCTCGATCGCGCTGTTGGCGGTGCTGCTGCCGTACACGGCCTACAAGGCCACGGAAAGCCCGTTCGTCACGTTCTTCTCCAAGATCGGGTTCCACGGCGCCGGGGACGTCATGAACGTCGTGGTGCTGACCGCGGCGCTGTCGAGCCTGAACGCGGGGTTGTATTCGACCGGCCGGGTCATGCATTCGATGGCCTCCAGTGGCAGCGGCCCGCGATTCGCCACGCGGATGTCGAAGAACGGCGTGCCCTACGTCGGGATCGCGATGGCGGCCGTCATCTGCCTGTTCGGGATCGCGCTGAACGCCGTGAAGCCCGGGGAGGCGTTCGAGATCGTGCTGAACATGGTGGCGCCCGGCATCCTGGCGTGCTGGTCGACGATCGTGCTCTGCCAACTCAGGTTCTACCGCCGGGCCCAGGCGGGCCTGGTGGAACGGCCGCAGTTCCGCATGCCGTGGGCGCCGTATTCGGGCTACCTCACGCTGGCTTTCCTGGCCGCGGTGCTGGTGCTCATGATGTTCGACAAGCAGACCGGCACCTGGACCATCGCCGCGCTGGTGTTCGTCACTCCGGCGCTGGTCGCCGGCTGGTTCCTGGTGCGCAGACGCGTGGCGGCGGTCGCGTCCGGACTCACCGCCGAAGCCGGTTAGGCCTTGCCCAGCCCCTGGTTGTACGCGCTGGTGGAGCGGCCGAGCGCGACGACCTGGGCGTCCAGCTGCGGCAGCAACTCCGCGGTCGGCTTGTGCAGCGGAACCTCGCCGATCGGGGTGGACAGCACCGGCTTGACCCAGCGGAACAGCGCCACCCAGCGCGGGCAGTAGACCCGGGTGCGGCGGCCCTCGATGCCCTTGACGAACGCGGCGGCGCACTTGTCGACCGTCGTCGTCTTGTTCAGTGGCCACGGGAAGCTCGCCAGCAGCTGACCGAACGCGGGCAGGTCGGTCTGCGAGTCGCGGACCAGGGCGGTGTTGATCCACGACATGTGCGCGGAGCCGACCTTGACGCCGCGGTGGGCCACCTCCAGGCGCAGCGCGTTGGCGAGGATTTCGACGCCGGCCTTCGACGCGTTGTACGGCGCGAGGCCGGGGCAGGCGGCGTAGGCCGCCAGCGACGAGACGATCAGCACGTAACCGCGCCGTTCGATCACCGCGGGCAAGGTGGCGCGCACGGTGTGGAAGACGCCGGACACGTTGATGTCGAGCACCCGTTTGAACGCGTCGGGGTCGACCTGCTGCACCGAGCCGTAGCTGGCGATGCCGGCGTTGGCCACCACCACGTCGATGCCGCCGAAGCGCTCGACGGCGCGCGCAGCGGCCGCCTCCATGGCGGGCAGGTCCCGGACGTCGGCCACCGCGGTCTGCACTCGGTCTTCGCCGAGTTCGGCGGCGATCGCCGTCAACTCGCCGTCGTTGAGGTCGGTGAGCACCACCTTGGCGCCCTTGGCGCACAGCCGACGGGCGGTCTCGGCGCCGATGCCGCGGGCACCTCCGGTGATGAAGACGACTTGGTCCTGCAGCGATGTCATGGCGGAGAACGTACCGCAGTCCGGCGGCCGCGGGGCGGGCTGACCTGGTGACGAATGCGGTGCGCGAGCCGCGCACCGACTGGTACGTTCCCCCCGTGACCGGCAAACCCCGCGTGTCGACCGGCTGACCCCTTGGCGGCGCGGCATCCGGCGTTCGGGCGCGCGGTCCTCCTCGGATACGGCGGGGTCGGGCGGCTCCTGCGGGCCCTGGTCGGCGAGCATGTCGAGTCGCTCACCGTCGTCGACGCGCAGCCGGCTCGCGACGACGCCCCGCACGTTCACCTGGTGGCCGACGTCACCGCGCCCATCGACAAACAGTTGGCGCGGGCACTGAACGCCGCCGAGCTGATCATGTGCGCGCTGCCCGAGGACGCCCTGGTCGCGGCGCTGCCGGGTGTGATCGCCGCCGCGTCGCCGCGGGCGGTGCTCGTCGACACCGCCTCGGTCAAGTCCCCCCTGCCGCCGCTGTGGGACGCCGATGGTCCGGCGGTGCTGAGTATCAACCCGATGTTCGCGCCGTCGCTGTCGCCGACGGGCCGCTCGGTGCTCGCCGTCGCCGCCGGTCGGTCCGGCCGACAGCAGGACTTCGTGGAAGTGTTGCGACACAACGACATGGTGGTCACGCTGCTCGACAGCGCCGACGAGCACGACCGGCTGGTGGCGGTCACCCAGGCCGCAGTGCACGCCGCGACGCTGGCCTACGGCCTGACGCTGGCGGGCGCCGGCTTCGCGGGCGAGGAGGTTGCCCGGCTCGCCCCGCCGCCGTGCCGCCAGCAGTTGATGCTGCTCGCCCGCATGGTCGGTCAGCCAGCTGAGGTGTACGAGGACATCCAGCGGTCGAACCCACACGCGGCCGCCATGCGGGCCGAAGTGATGGCCAATCTCTCCCACATCGGTCACCTGGCGTCCGAGAAGCGCCTCGGCACCGCGATCGCCGACATCGCCAATTGGCTTGGCGCCGCCCGAGTTCCGCTGGCCGAGCTGTGTCAAGACGTGTTCGACAACCTCACCGGAACGAACGTCGCGCCCGAGCGGTAACGATAAGCCAAGCGACACAACGGATTCATCCGCGTCGCGGCTACGCCACCGGTCGTATCCAACTACTCTAACGATCCGGCCCCCTACCCCTACGAATACCTCATCTCCGGGGTAATGACACGGTCTGCCATCGCATCTGGGATGCGTGGCCAGTGTGCGTGCTTTACTCGGCACGTCCGCCGGCCGACGGCCGGCCCAGCGGCTGACATGGCGCCCGTGCAGTGAGTGGTGAAGTGGCGGTGAAGGGATTGCTCCCAGTCTTACGGCGGTTGTGGATTCCGTTGGCGTTGCTCGTGCTCTTCTGCCTCGCGGGCCTGACCGTGTCGCGGTTGCACGGCGTCTTCGGCGCCGACGAACTCCCGTCGTACGCCGAAGCGATCGGCGCCGAAACCACGCCCGGCGACCCGAAGCACCTGACCTACGAGGTGTTCGGCGTTCCCGGCGCGGCGGCGGACATCTCCTTTTTCGACATGAACGGCGACCCGCAGCTCGTACACGCCCGCCTGCCCTGGTTCTACGGGTTCACGGCCACGGCCGTACCGGTCGGAAGCGTCGTGGCCCAGGGCGACGACGGCACCATCGGGTGCCGCATCGTCGTCGACGGAACCATCAAGACGGAGAAGATCATGGATGAGCCGAGCGCGTTCACCTTCTGCCTGCTGAAAGCGTCATGAGCGGGGCTCGCACCGACGGCGAGCGCCGCACGCCGTCAGCCGTCGCGAGGTGGATCCATCGCTGCGCGGTGCCGATCGTCGTGGCGTGGCTGGCCGTCATCGCCGCGCTCACCATCGGCGTCCCGCCGCTGGAACGGGTCGAGCAGGAGCACGCCGTGTCGTTGACGCCTGAGGACGCCCCGGCGGTCAAGGCGATGAAGCGGATGGGCAACAACTTCAAGGAGTCGACGTCCGACAGCGTGGCGCTGATCGTCATCGAAGGTGAGCAGCCCCTGGACGCGGTCGCGCACCAATACTACGAGCGCCTCCTGGGCAAGCTGCGCAACGACTCTCGCCACGTCCAGCACATCCAAGACTTCTGGAGCGATCCCCTGACCGCCGGCGCGGCGCAGAGCGCCGACGGCAAGGCCGCCTATGTGCAACTGAACCTGGCCGGCAACGTCGGCCAGGCCCTGGCCAACGAATCGGCCGAGGCCGTTCGCGGCATCGTGGAGCGGACGCCGCCGCCCCCGCGGGTCCGGGCGTATGTCACCGGCCCGGCGGCGCTCACCGCCGACATGTACCGCAGCGGCGACCGGACCGTCGCCGCCATCACCGCGGTGGCCGTCGCGACGATTTTCGTGATGCTGCTCTTGGTCTACCGCTCGCTGGCAACCGTGATCCTGTTGCTGCTCATGGTGGGCCTGGAGTTACTGGTGGCGCGGGGCGTCGTCGCGTTCCTCGGCTCTCACGGCCTGGTGGGGCTCACCACCTACGCCGTCAATCTCCTGGTCTCCCTGGGCATCGCGGCCGGCACCGATTACGGGATCTTCTTCATCGGGCGGTACCAGGAGGCGCGGCAGGCGGGCGAGGACCGCGAGACCGCGTTCTACACCACCTACCGCGGGGTCGCGCACGTCGTGCTGGCGTCCGGGCTGACAATCGCCGGCGCGGTCTTCTGCCTGAGCTTCACGCGACTGCCCGTGTTCCGACCGCTGGGCGCGCCCTGCGCGGTGGGCATGCTGGCCGCCATCGCGGTGGCGCTGACCCTGGTGCCGGCGGTCATCGTCGTGGGCGGTCGATTCGGGCTGTTCGACCCGCGTCGGGCACTCTCCAACCGAAGGTGGCGTCGACTCGGCACCGCCGTGGTCCGTTGGCCCGCACCCATTTTGGCGGCCACGTGCGCGGGCGCCCTCATCGGGTTGCTGGCGCTGCCCGGCTTCAAGATCAACCTCAACGACCGCGATTCCATACCGGCGGACTTCCCGGCCAATCAGGGCTACCAGGCCGCAGCGCGGCACTTCCCCGAGTCGCGAATGGAGCCCGAGATCCTGCTGATCGAAGCCGATCAGGACATGCGCAACCCGGCGGATTTCCTGGTCTTGAACAAGGTGGCCAAGGCGATCTTCGCCATCCCCGGCATCGCGAGGGTGCAGGCGATCACCCGTCCCGAGGGCACCCCGATCGAACACACGTCCCTGCCGTTTCTGATGAGCATGCAAAACGCCGGGCAGGTGCAGAACATGCAGTTGCAACGGGCCCGCATGGAGGGTTTGCGCAAGCAGGCCGACAACATCGACGCGACGATCGCCACGATGACAACCATGTACGACGTGATGCGCCAATTGCAGACCACCACCCACAGCATCGTCGGCAAGACCACGGACCTCGCCGGGGTTACGGACCGGCTACGCGACAACATCGCCGACTTCGATGACTTCTGGAGACCCATTCGCAGCTACTTCTATTGGGAGAAGCACTGTTACGACATCCCCATATGCTGGTCGTTCAGGTCCCTGTTCGACGCGATGGACGGCGTCGACCAGGTCGACGAGAAATTCCATTCCCTGGTCGACGATCTCGGCAAGATCGACGTGTTGTTGCCGCAACTCCTCGCCCAGTTCCCGATACTCATCGAGACCATGACCAGCATGCGCGACACCATGCAAGCCATGTACAGCACCATGTCCGGCTTTTTCTCGCAGATCGACGCGGCCGGCTCGGACGCCACCGCGATGGGTAAGGCCTTCGATGCGGCCCGCAATGACGAGTCCTTCTACCTCCCTCCGGACGTCTTCGCGAACAAGGACTTTCAGCGGGCCGAGAGCATGTTCTTGTCCCCGGACGGCACGGCGGTGCGGTTCGTCATCTCGCACCGGGGTGACCCGTTGACGCCCGAGGGCCTGGCGCACGTCGCCGCGATCCGGACCGCCGCGCAGGAGGCGCTCAAGGGAACCCCGTTGGAGTACTCGAGGATCCACATCACCGGTGCCGCCGCGACGGTCAAGGACCTTTGGGATCGGTCACAGTACGACCTGCTGACCGCGGCAGTCTCCGCCATCTGCCTCATCTTCGCCATCATGCTGGTCGTCACGCGCAGCCTCATCGCGGCGCTGACGATCGTGGGCACCGTGACCCTGTCGTTGGGCGCGTCGCTCGGGCTGTCGGTACTCGTTTGGCAGTACCTGCTCGGGATCCAATTGCATTGGGAAGTGTTGGCGATGGCGATCATCGTCTTGCTGGCCGTCGGGTCCGACTACAACCTGCTGCTGGTGTCCCGATTGAAGGAGGAGATCGGCGCCGGCATCAAGACAGGGATGATCCGGGCCATGGGCGGAACCGGGAAAGTCGTGACGTCCGCGGGCCTCGTGTTCGCCTGCACGATGGGCTCGATGGTGGTCAGTGACCTGCGGATCATCGGTCAAGCGGGCACCACCATCGGCTTGGGCCTACTGTTCGACACGCTGGTGGTGCGGGCGTTCATGACGCCGTCGCTCGCCGCGCTGCTCGGGCGCTGGTTCTGGTGGCCGCTCAATGTGCGCCCGCGTCCGGCGAGTTCGATGCTTCGGCCCTATGGGCCGCGCCCGCTGGTGCGCTCGCTGGTGCTGACACCGGCCACACCGGGCAACGGACACCAGGCCGAGCCGCACAACGGGCGGCGCAAGATCATGCAGCCCTCGGGCTGACAACGGCGCGCGGCAGCCCCGTCGTGCGCGAGCCGGCTCACCGCCTCGACGAGCGGTTGAACCGGTTGGCGACGAGCATCCCCGTCGGATTCCCCACGTGGGGCGACGAGGCGCTGGGCGATCGGGTGAACGGCCCCCACGGCCAAGGCGGCGCCGTGTCGGGAATGGCCGCGCCGGTGCCGGCCGCCCGTAGGAGGAACCGTTGGTGGACCAGGGCGAGCACGAATTGGGCTTGCAGGTAACCCATCGACGCACCGAAACAGCGATGCGGTCCCGCGCTGAAGGGAACGAAGGCCAAATTGGGCCGTGCCGCCACGATCTCTTTGTCGTAGAACCGCATCGGGTCATAGGCGTCGGGTTTGGGGCCCCACCATCGGGGGTCGCGGTGCAGCACGTGTACCGGGATTCCCACCACGTTGCCCCGCCGGATCCGAAACCCGCCCACGATGTCGTCGGCCATCGCGAAGCGTGGCGTGAACGGATGGGCCTGCAATCGCTGCCCCTCGTCGAAACAAGCTTTCGTCCAACGCAACTGGTCCAGATCTTCGAGTGTCGGTGCAGCGCCATCGAGGGCGTCGACTTCGTCGCACAACCGCTGTCGGGCGTCCGGATTGCGGTCGAGGAACCAGAACGTCCATGACAACGCGGCGACGGTGTTCTCGTAACCGCCGCCCACCAGCATGATCATCTCGGTGATGGCGTCGCGCCGGCTGATCGGCGTTCCGTCCTGGTAGCGCGCGTCGAGGATCACCTGCATCATGTCGTCGGACGGCCGACCCTCGGTGAGTCGCCGCTCGATCTGGGCGTTCACCCATTTCCGCACCCGTCGCCACGCCTGCACGCCGTTGTCAGCGCCGGGTAGCACCCGTGGCGGCGGGCCGAGGAAGAGCGGTGCGGCAACACTGAAGAACACGACGCGGATGTCGGCTTCGAGCTGCCGCAACTCGTCCTCGGGCAGCGTGCGCGAGAACATCGCTCGGACGAAGGCGGGGGCGAGCAGGCCGACAAGTTCCTCCTGCAGGTCGACGGGGGCTCCGCTGTGCGCGAACCGATCCCATGCGTTGAGCCCAGTGGACACTTCTTCGGCAACGATGACGGCGATGCGGGCGAGTTGCTGCCGGCTCATCATCGGCGTCAACAGCTTGCGGCGTTGCCGAAACTCCTCGCCCTCCAGCATGTTCATCGACGTGCCCAGCACCCGCCGGAGCCAACTGACGGGACCGAACATGCTGTACTCGCCATCTCGTTGAGTCATGACGTGGCGTACGTGGTCCGGGTGATTGACGATGACCACGTCGTAGGACGGCAGTGGCAGGCGGTAGACGTCACCGTACATGTCGGCCAGGCGTTGCAAGTAGCCGTACGGATCGGCGCGGTACTCGCGGAGCACGCCCGTGAACGGTCGGCCGCGGGGTCCGGGCGGACCGGGCACCGGGATGCGCCGCCCGGCGCGCATGGCGTCGCGCGCGAATCCCACCGGGTTACGGGTGAGCCAGAACGGGTCGTCTGTCGCCCTCACGAGCCGGGCCTGCTCACAGCCGACCCATCGCCGAATCGGCCACGCGGAACACCTCTTCCGCGTCGTAGAGGTCGCGGGCGAAGGTCACGTTGGCCAGGAAGCGGCCGTTCAACCGGCCAATGGTGAAGAAGACGGTCTGCGTCTTGGTGGTGCCGGTGCCCGATTCGATGCGTTCACAGATCGCCGGGAGTTTGATGTCGCCGACGTTCGACACTGCGCAGGTGATGTTGCGGAACGGCCCGCGGCGGCTGACCGGAATGGTCGCCGAACGCGCCAGCCTTCGGAGCAGCTTGTGCTCGTTGCCGGCCAACGCGCCGAGAACCCACGGCAGCCAGTAGTCGACGCCGTACCGAAACCATCGGAACTGCCGGGCGATCTGCGGCTGCAGGGGCGCGCCGCGCCGCAGCTGCACGGCCAGGCCGCCGGTGTAATTGCCGGGCACCGTGCGCGGTGATTCCGGGGAGTACCGGGCGAGGTCCGTCGGAATCGCGATGGAGACGCGGGTCTTGGCGGGTTGTGCGGACAGCATCGCTTCCGCCACGGCCAGACAGACGTATTGGTGGACCGACATCTCCAGGAAGCGGGCGCGGGCGATGATTCGGCTGGTTTCCAGGACCGAGAACGAGTACATCCGCGACGCGTAGCCCTGATCGTGCGGGACGGGTGTCCGGCCGTGCGTGAGGTCGACGGTCGTGCGGCCCTGTCGCACGCCCGCTTGGGTGAGGAACCGGAGCAGATACGGCGGCAGCAGGAACAGGCCGACGCGCGGTGCCTTGCAGTCGATTCGGTCCACGAGCGGGGTGGGTGGCACCCTTTCGCCACCGACGATGGCCAGCCATTGGTCGATCCATTGCAGCGCCCCGCGACCGTTGGTCAGGACATGGCTGATCTGGAAGCAGACGTCCTTATCCCCCATCTGTGAGATACGCACGGGCAGTTCGGGTGTCATGGCGTGGGCGGGTGAGAGAAGGTCCTCCAGCGTCAGAACTTGCGTGAAGCGCCGACGCTGTCGTTCGAGGGCGGCGTCCAGCTCGGTCGCCGCTATTGGCGTCCACGAGAAGGACTTGCCGGTGGGCTTGAGAACCAGCTGCAGAGCGGGATTGTCGCGCAACACCGATTCGTAAGCGGCCCATAGTTGGTTGGGCTCATAACCATCGCGGAATTTCATGACGAATGCCATATCGTCGCCGCGCAGCACGGGCTCCAGCGCCCGAATGGTCAGACTGGCAACCCGGCCTACGTCCACTGGGGTCTCCTCACTCGGTTCGGCGTTGCGTCCCGGAGTTGCCGTCGTGCGCCGCATGGGCGGACGTCACAGCATTCCGATGAGCTGCAAGTTGGTGATGTACTTGGTGATGACCTCGGCCGTGACCGTCGGAACGTCCGCGGTGGGGCCGACTTTCGCGCTCCGGACCGCGGCGTGGAATTGCGCGGCCTTGGCCACCGCGGTGCCGACCGGCAATTCGGGGCGTTCGTAGTCCGGAACATATTGCAGCAGCGGCAAAATGGTGTATTCGCGTCGCTGTTCAGGCAGCGCTCGCAGGGCGGCCCGCATCCGGCGTAACCACTCGCCGTTATCGTGGATCCGCTCGATCGGATGCCCGGCCTCGATCAGCCAGTCGACGTAGTCGTCGAGGCCGACGCCGTCCTCGGGAGAGCCGAGGACGTTGTAGGTCCGCACCCCGGTCCGCGCTTGACCACCCAGCGTGGTGATGGCCTCGGCGACGAAATCGACGGGCAGCGCATCGAAGTGGACCTTTTGGCGTCGACCCTGGGCGTCGCGTTCGTAGAACGAGTAGGGAGCCAGGCCCGTGCTGGCCACGGAGAAGATCAGCCGGGTGAACAGATCGGGCAGGTTGAGGTGGCCCTGGTATTCGGTGTGTGTCAGGATGGCGGCGCAGCGGAAGACCGCCACCGGCAACCCACACCGATCGTTGGCTTCGCGCAGCAGCACCTCGGCAGCCCACTTGCTGTTGTTGTAGCCGTTGGCGAGGCTGTCGTCGATCCTGCGGGTCGGGTTCGCGACGCGGATGTCGGCGTCCTCTTCGAGCACGGGCGGATCGGCGGACAACACGTGGCCCATCGTGGACACGTACGTGATGGGCTTGACCGTGGTGGTCAGTGCCAGACGGATCAGCTCCGCGGTGCCAACAACGTTGGGGCGGAACAGTTCGCTGTACGGCAGGGCATGGCTGACCAGGGCCGCGCAGTCGACGATCAGGTCGACGGTGGCGGCCATCCGCTGCCAGGTTCGGTGGCTCAGGCCAAGCCCGCTGTCGGCTTTGTCACCCGCTATCACCTCCAGGTGGTCGGCCGCCAGTTCGCGGTAGCGCGCCGCCAGCTGCGGGTCGCCCGCGCCGAGCGTGTCGTCGAGGCGCACCCGCGCCTGCGCGGCGTCGGCGCCCCGGACCAGGCAGACGAGGGTGCCGTCGACGGCGGCGAGCCGCTCCAGCCACTCCATCGTCAGGAAGCGGCCGAGGAAGCCGGTGGCGCCTGTCAGGAGGACGGTGCGCACACACGGATCCGCCAGGGGCAGCGTGCTTGCAGTCGCCAGCGTCTCGGCGTCGACGAACTGGTCGATCCTCAAGTCCGCGGCGTGCAGTTCACCGCCTTGACGCGCCTCGGCGCCGAGCTCGGCCACCTCCGCCAGGCGGCCCACCGTTCGGCACTCGAACACCTCGCGCACCGAGACGCCCACCTCCCGCGCCGCGCACGCGGAGACCAGCTGTATCGAGGCGATGCTGTCACCACCCAGGGTGAAGAAATCGTCGTCGAGCCCGACGGCGTCCCTGTTCAGCAGTTCGGCGAATGCCTCGGCGACGATTTTCTCGGTGTCGGTTTGGGGTGCGCGGTACTCCGCGGCGGTGAAGATGGGCTCCGGCAGCGTTTTCCGGTCGACCTTGCCCGATGAGGTGAGCGGGAGCCGGTCCAGCACGACGATGCGGGTGGGCACCAGGTAGTCGGGCAGCCGCGTGGCCAGCGTGTCACGCACCGCGTCGGCGTCCGGCGGGGTTGCGCCGCTGACATACCCGACGAGGTGGTCGGCGCCCCCGAGCCGGTGGACGGCGGCGGCGGCCGCGTTCACCGAAGGGCAAGCCAGCAGCGCGTTCTCGATCTCACCGAGTTCGACCCGCTGGCCGCGTAGTTTGACCTGAAAATCCGCGCGGCCCAGGTATTGCAGGTTTCTGGCGTTTGTCCAGCGCACCAGATCTCCGGTGCGGTACATCCGCGTCCCTGGCTCGCCGAACGGGTTGGGCACGAAGCGCTCGGCGGTGAGATTCGGCCGGCCGAGGTATCCGTGCGCCAAAGCCGGTCCCGCCAAGTACAACTCACCGACCACCCCCACGGGCACCGGGTTGAGCCGACCGTCGAGCACCAGCGCGCACACCCCCGGGTTCGGGGCGCCGATCGTGATCGGCTCGCTTGGCGTCAACGGCGGACTGCACGTCGCCCAGATGGTGCTCTCCGCGGGGCCATAGGCGTTGAGCAGGCGCCGCCCCGGCGCCCACGCGGCCACCAACTCCGCGGGACAGGCCTCACCGGCCGTCATCACGGTATCCAGCGTCCCGAGCAGGTCGCGGTCCAGCGAGGCCAACACCGTGGGCGTCAACACCGCCGCGTTGACCCCCCGCTCGGCGATCAACTCCGTCAACGCCCGTCCGGCGTACGCGTGCGCCGGAGCCACCACCAACGCCGACCCCGACTCCACTGCCGACAACAGTTCGAAGATCGAAGCGTCAAAGGTGGGCGCGGCCACCATCAACATCCGTGACCGCGGGGCAACGCCATAGACCTGTCGCTGGGCCGCAGCCACGCCGAGCAGCCCGGCGTGGCTGACGGCAACGCCTTTCGGCACCCCGGTCGACCCCGACGTGAAGATCAGGTACGCGGTGTTGTCCGCCCGCAGACGATCCGTAAGTGGCTCCGCCGAAACCTTGGTGAGGTCCAGACGATCCATGCGCAGCACCGGCCGCCGTCCGGCCCCGCCCACGGCGCCGCCCCCACACGCCAGCACGCAGGCGGCGTCGACGGCGTCGAGCACCTGCCCGACGCGCGCGGCGGGATGGGTGGTGTTCACGGGCACGTAGATGCCGCCGGCCTTGAGCACCGCCCACCACGCCACCACCAGCTCGACGCACCGGTCCAGCGCCACCGCCACCGCGCGTTCGGGCCCGACGCCACGCTCGATCAACAGGCGAGCCACCCGCGACGACCACGCGTCCAGCTCGCCGTAGGAGACCACCCGCGCCCCGTCGACGACGGCCACCGCCGCCGGATCGGCCGCCACCGTCGCCGTCAACAGCTCCGTGGCCACCCCTATGGGCACCGGCACGTCGGCCCCCGACCACTGCGACAACACAAGGGCGCGTTCGTGCTTGTCCAGCAGCGAGACGTCAGCGACGGTCACCGCGGGATCGGTGGCAACGGCCTCGACGACTCGACCGAACCAGGTGAGGAGCCGGTCGATGGTGGAGCGGTCGAACAGCTCGGCGGCGTAGGACAACACGCCGGCGAGCAGCGGGGCCGCCGAGTGCTCGGTGCGTACCTCCGCCAGGTCGAAGTCCAGGTCGAATTTGACCGGCCGCCGGAACACGTTCAGCTGCTCGACACGGACCCCCTCGAACGCCACCGCCTGGGGGGGCTCGTCGTTCTGAAACGCCAGACATACCTGAAACAGGGGGTGATGCGCCATCGAGCGCGTCGGGTTGAGCTGGTCGACCAGGCGCTCGAAGGGCACCTCCTGGTTGCTGTAGGCGTCCAGGGCCTTGCGTCGCACCTGCTCGAGCACGTCGTGAAACCGGTGCTCGGGCTTGACCTGGACCCGCAACACCCAGGTGTTGACGAAGAACCCGACCAGGTCGTCCAGCGCCTCGTCCAGCCGCCCCGCAATCGGAGAGCCCAACACGACGTCCTCGCCGGCGCCGGCGCGGTGCAGCACTACCGCCAACAAGGCCTGCAGGACCATTGCCGGCGTCGCGGTGTGCGCACTCGCCAAGGCCTTGAGGCGAGCCCACACCGGCGCCTCGATCCGCAGCTGCACCTCGTCACCGCGATGCGTGGGCACCGGCGGCCGGGGTCGATCGGGAGGCAGCGACACCAGCTCCGGCAGGTTGGCCAGTTCCCGGCGCCAGTGCGTGAGCTGTCGCGAGATCACGCTGTTCGGGTCGGACTCGGCGCCCAGCCAGTCCCGTTGCCAGAGAGCGTAATCCACGTACTGTACGGCCAAGGGAGCCCACGCGGGCGGCTTGCCGTGACACCGGGCCTGGTAGGCCCGGCCGATGTCGGCGACCATGGGGGCCATCGACGATCCGTCGAAGGCGATGTGGTGCAGCACGATTCCTAACACGTGTTGGCCGGGGCCCGTCGAATAGAGTCGCGCGCGGATCGGCACTTCCGTCGAGAGGTCGAATCGGTGCGCCGCCAACGCGAGCAACTCGTCGGTGATGCCGCGCGGGGACGTCACCGAAACGTCCGGCGCCGCGTCCGGCCGCCACATTCCCGGCCGCGGGGCCAGAACCTGTTGGAACGCCACGCCGTCGACGTCGGGGAAGACGGTGCGCAGCGACTCGTGCCGGGCGATCACGTCGTCCAGGGCAGCGCCCAGCGCCTCGGTGTCCAGCGGGCCGTCGAAGCGGAAGGCGGTCGGCATGTTGTACGTCGGTGCGCCGCTGTCGAACCGGTTGAGGAACCACATCCGCTGCTGCGCGTACGACAGCGGGATGTGTTCGGGCCGGGGCCGCGGGCGCAGCGGTGGGCGGGTCGCGCCGCCCCGGGAGCGGTCGAGGTGCCGGGCGAGGTCACCGACGACGGGGGCATCGAAGAGGGACCGCACGGGCACGTCGCGGCCCAGCAGTAGACGCAGCCGCGCGCTCACCCGGGTCGCGGTCAACGAGTCCCCGCCGAGGGTGAAGAAGTCGTCGTCGAGCCCGACCCGGTCCAGTCCCAAGACCGCGGCGAATACCTCGGCCACGGTTCGCTCGGTAGCGATCTCCGGCGTCCGGTACTGCGCGGCGGCAAACACCGGTTCCGGGAGGGCCTTTCGGTCGACCTTCCCCGACGGGGTCAGGGGTAGCTGGTCCACGACCACGATCTGGGTGGGCACCATGTAGTCGGGCAGCCAGCCAGCCAACGCGTGACGCACCGCGTCGGGGTCAGGCCGTCGGGTCGTTCCGCTGACGTAACCGATCAGATGCTCGCCGGTGCCGTGGTGGTGAATCGCGACGGCCGCGGCCGAGACCTCGGGACAGGCAAGCATGGTGTTCTCGATTTCACCGAGTTCGATGCGTTGGCCGCGCAGTTTGACCTGGGCGTCGGCGCGGCCCAGGTAGTCCAGCTCGCCGCAGTCGGTCCACCGGGCCAGGTCCCCGGTGCGATACATCCGTGCGCCGCGCTCACCGAAGGGGTCGGCCACGAAGCGTTCCGCGGTCAGGTCGGCCCGGCCCACGTAGCCGTGCGCCAAACCCGGCCCGGCCAAATACAACTCACCGGCCACCCCCACGGGGGCGGGGCGCAGGCGTTGGTCGAGGACCAGCGCCACCACGGCGGGTAGCGGCGTGCCGATGGTCACCGGGCGGCCTTGCGCCAGGGGAGCGCTACAGGTCGCCCAGATCGTCGCCTCCGTGGGGCCGTAGTTGTTGAGCATGCGCCGGCCCGGCGCCCACGCGGCCACCAGCTCGGCGGGGCAGGGTTCACCCGCCGTGATCACCGTGTCGAGGGTGCCGAGCAGCTTGCGGTCCAGCGACGCCAACACCGTCGGCGTGAGCATCGCGGCGCTGACCCGGTGTTCGGCCAGCAAGGCCGTCAGTGCCTGGCCCGCGTAGACGTCCGCGGGCGCCACCACCAGCGCCGC
>NZ_LZJC01000008.1 GCF_001666755.1 Mycobacterium sp. E1214
CCGGCGCCGCTGACCTGCGGTCTAACGTGGGCCGATGCCGACGCAGGCGAGCGCAGGGCTGCAGCTCAGCGCGCACCGCTTCTGGCTGCGCCGCCTGGAATGCGCGCTGCTGGGTGAGGCCGCCGGGCGCGCGCGGGCGCGCTTCACGGCGCTGGCGGTGGGCGCCGCCCTGACCGCGATGGCCGTGGCCGGGTGCGCGCTGCTGGGGTGGCTGCGCCCGCAGGTCGCGCTGGACCGGGCGCGGCTTGTGCTGGACCGCAACTCCGGCGCGCTGTTCGTCCGCGTGGACGACACCTGGCATCCGGTGCTCAACCTCGCCTCCGCCCGGTTGATCGCGGGGGCGCCGGTCGACCCGCAGCCGGTGCGCCCATCCGATCTTGCTCGCGCCAAGCTCGGTGCGCCGCTGGGCATCCCGGGTGCGCCGCAATACCTCGGGGCGCCGCTGGCGGCGGCCGACTTGGTGTGGTCGGTGTGCGACGGCGACGGCGCCACCACGGTCGTCGTCGGCCGGCCGGCCGAGCACAGCGTGCGCCGCCTCCCCGCCGGGCAGGCCATCCTGGCGGCACCGGCGCCGGGCTCGCCGGCGTACCTCCTCTACGACGGCCGGCGGGCCGTGGTGAACCTCGACGACGCCGCGGTGGTGCGGGCGCTGCGACTGGAAGGCCGCGTCCCGCGCCGGGTCTCGCAGTCGCTGCTCGATGCCGTCCCGGAGGCGCCGCCCATCGCCGCCCCGCGCGTCCCCGGCGCGGGGGGCCGGGCGCCGGGACTGCCGGGGTTCACCGTCGGCGCCGTGCTGCGCGTCGCCCGGGCCGACGGCGACGAGTTCTACGTCACGCTGCCCACCGGGCTGCAGCGCATCGGCCGGGTGGCCGCCGACCTGCTGCGCTTCGCCGACTCGGGCGGCGGCGCCAGCCCAACGACGGTGGCCCCCGACGCCATCCGCGCCGCCCCCGTGGCCACCGCGCTGCCGGTCGGCGGCTTCCCGGAGCGGGCGCCGGCCCTGGCCGACGGCGACACCGCCTGCGTCACCCGCGAGGGGCCCGACGGGTCGGGGGTGGCGTTGCTGGCCGGCGCCGGGGCGCCGGTGCCCCCCGGTCGCTCGGCGCTGACCCTCGCCCAGGCCGACGGCGCCGGCCCCGCGCTGGACGCCGTGTACCTGCCGCCCGGCCGCACCGCCTACGTCCGCGGCGTCCCGGGTGGCGGCACCCGATACCTGGTCACCGACACCGGGGTGCGGTTCGCGGTCCCCGATGACGACGCCGCGGGCGCCCTCGGCCTGCCCGCGACGGGCGCGGCGCCGTGGCCGGTGTTGACGGTGCTGCCGCTCGGACCGCAGCTGAGCAGGCGGGGCGCGTCAGTCGCCCGCGACACCGTCGCCGCGCCGCCGTAGCCGGGCGCCCGCCAGCAACACGACCACCAGGGCGGTGAGACAGATCGCGGCCCCGGTCACCGCGCGCACGTCGGCGCGCGGCGTCGGCGGGTGGGGCGGTGCCGGCGGGGCGAGCGGTACGGGCGCGGCGGTGGTGGCGGGGTCGGCCGGCGGCGGGGCGCCGGTGCTCACCGCGGCCAGCGGGTCGACGACGCCGTTTCCGACCAGCGCGTTCCAGCCGCCGGCCGGGTGATGCGCCGTCGACTCGAGGCGCTGCATCACCTGGCGGGCGGTCAGCGCCGGGAACCGCGCCCGGACGAGCGCCGCCAGCCCGCTGACCAGCGGCGCCGCGTAGCTGGTGCCGGACACCGGCGCGGCGGCCAGCGAGGGCACCCCGTCGCCGGGAGCGGCGACGTCCACCCACGGGCCGGGCAGGGTGAAGGGCGACGGCGCGCCGTCGGCGCCGGCCGAGCCGACGGTCAACACGAAGTCGTCGTACCAGGCGGGGCTGACCGTGACCGTGGCCGTGTCCCAGGTGGGGTCCGGCCGCTGCGGCGGGCACTGCCCGGCGCCGCCGGTGTTGCCCGCGGCGGCGACGACGACGGCGTTCTTGACGTCGACGGCGTAGGCCAGGGCGGCGCCGAGCGCCCGGTCGTCCGGCGGTGACGCGGCCGGGACGCAGGCCACCGAGGAGACGTTGATGACCGACGCGCCGAGGTCGGCCGCCGTCCGCACGGCCTTGGCCAGGGTGTCGACGTCGCCGACGCCGAGCCGGGACCGGTCGGAGGCGAGGGAGAACTTGGCGCTGGACTGGCGGATGCTCACCAGGGTGGCGTCGGGGGCCACGCCGCTGAACCCGTCGGCCGCCGGATCGGCCTTGGCGGCGATGATGCCGGCGACCAGGGTGCCGTGCGCGTCGCAGTCCTGGGTGCCGTCGCCGGTGGACACGTAGTCCCCGCCCGGCACCACCCCGGGCAGCCGCCGGTGCCGCGCGACGCCGGTGTCGATGACCGCGACGCGTTGCCCGGCGCCGCGGCTGAGCGGCCAGACCGCGGACAGGTCGAGTGGGCCGCCGCGATCCCGGCCGGGCCCCGCCTGCGGGCTCAGCGCCGCGCAGACCTCCCGCTGGGCGGTCGGCGACGGCGGCGCCGGCACGGCCGGCTTGGGCAACAGCCGGTCGTCCACCGCGGGCGGTGACACCGCCCGGGCGACCGGCGTCGCGCCGTGGACGAGCGCCACCAACGCCGCCGCCGCGAGCAGGCGCGCACCGCGCGGCGCCCTCACCGCAGCCAGAGGCCCCGGGCGGCGGCGTAGGCGCCGCAGATCCAGCCGGTCAGGGGCACCAGCGCCGCCAGCGCCACGCACTCGAGCAGCTCCACGGCCCGGCGCGCGACCGGCGAGCAGGCCAGCGTCGGGGCGGCGAAGCCGACGTGTAACGCCGCCCCGGCCAGCGCCGCCGTGGCGGCGGCGAGCCACGGCCCGTGCGCCGGCAATCCCGCGACGGTCGCGGCGAGGCAGCAGGTCCCCGCGCCCGCGAAGAGCGGCGTGCGCGACGCGTCCGCGGCGCAGGCCCGCGCCAGCAGCAGCGCGCCGACGACGGCGGCGAACGCGGCGCCCGAGGGCCGCGGCGCCCCGCCAATCGCGGTAACGACGGCGCCGACGGCCGTCGACGCGGACAACCCGGCCGTCAGGCTGGTCAGCCACGCATCGGCACGAACGGCTTGGCCGGACAGCCGGTTTGGGCTGGTGGCGCCGCCCGGCTGCGGGCGGGCCGTCAACCCGGCCAGCGCGATCGTCGCGCGGGGCGCCAGCGCCAGCGCGGCCACCGACGCCAGCGCCGCCGCCGAACCCAGGGCCGGTGGCGGCGCCCCGCTGAGCGTCCCGGCCAGCGCGGCCAGGGCCACGAGCACCGCGGTGCAGGCCACCGCGGTCAGCGTGACACCGCCGCGACACGACAGCCGCGCCGACACCACGGCGGTGACGGCGGTGGCCGCCGCGCCCAGCAAAACCCGGGCGACGACGGCGGCGCCCGGCACCGCCACGAACCCGGCGAGCCCGCCGAACGCCGCCGCCGACACGCCCATCGCCAGCGCGGCGCCCGGGTCGCGGCGGGTCCGGCGCGCGCCGGCCGAGAAGCCGACGGCGACCACCGCCAGCACCGCGGCGGTGCTACCGGCGTCGCGAAACCCGTTGTCGGCAAGGGTGCATTGTGCGACCGCCAGCCCACCGGCGCCGGTGAAGGTCGCGGCCGCCGCGGCGCCGGCCGGCCTTCGGGGCCGCCGCCCGGGCGCCGCCGCGAGGGCGTCCGTGACGGCCGCGGCCGCGTCCAGGTAGCGCGGCACCGGCGGCGCCGGCGAGGAGCGGCTCAGGACCAGGACGGCGCCGTCGTCGACGCGGCTTTGCGCCAGCGTCGTCGACGGGTCAAGCGGCGCGGCGCCCGGCGCTGACAGGTTCAGCTGCCGTCCCTCCGCGGCGCCGCGGCTTCCGAACAGGTCGACGAGCGTCGGGATCAGCGCCGCGACGGGGACTTCCGCGGGCAGGCAGACATCGAGGACCGCGCTGTCGCTGTGCACCGAGACGCGGCGCAGCCCGGCGTCAAACGATTCCATCGGTCCCCCTGTCCGTCGATTCCCGGAAAGGTAGCGGGGTTGCGGCGGAGCGGGTTTCGGTTGTCCACAGGTGACTTGCCGCGCGATACCCGGCTTCCTAACGTCGGCGGCCGGGAAAGGGGCGACATGACCCACGCTTTCACGCCCACGCCGCGGCGGGCGCCGTCTGCGCCGCTGGCCGACATCACCATCGACCCGCCGCCCCCGACGCCGCCGGCGACGCCGGCGGGCCTGCTGGTCCGGGCGGCGCCGATGGCGCTGTCGGTCGCGGGGGTGGCCGTCATGGCGGTGGCGTTCGGGTCGGGAGCGGCCGCCGGCCGCGGCCCGACGTTCCTGGCCTTCCCCGTGCTGATGCTGATGTCGACGGCGCTGGCGGCGGTCACCGGGCGCAGGGCGCGGCGGGGCGGTGGCCTTGACGCCGACCGCGCCGACTACCTCGCCTACCTGGGCCGGCTCGGCGAGTCGGCCGCGGAAACCGCTGCGGCGCAACGCGCGGCGCTGCTGAGCACCCACCCCGAGCCCGCCGCGCTGTGGACGTTGGCCGGTGGCCCGCGCATGTGGGAGCGCGGCGCCACCGACCCTGACTTCTGCCACGCGCGCGTCGGCCTGGCGGCCCGGCCGCTCGCCGGGCGGGTGGCGGCGCCGCAGGCCACCCCGGCGGACCCCGTGACCGCCGACGCCCTGAGCCGCTTCCTCGCCTGCCACGCCACCATCGACGCGCCGGTCAGCGTCGACGCGCTGCGCGGCGCGGTCACCGTCGAGGGTGACCGGGCTGCGGCGCGCGGGCTGCTGCGCGCCGTGGTCTGCCAACTGGCCGTCCTGCACCCGCCCGACCAGCTGCTGATCGCTGCGGCGGCCAGCGACCGCACCCTGGCCCACTGGGAGTGGCTGAAGTGGTTGCCGCACAACCACCATCCCCAGGCCCGCGACGCGCTCGGTGCGGCGCGCATGGTGTACGCGGGTACCGCGGAGGCCGGCCGGGCGCTGGCCGGACTGCCCGCCGGGCGCGTTCTGGTGATCACCGACCTCGACGACGACGGTGCCACCGACGCGCTCGCAGGGGCCGCGGCCCTCACGGTCGGTCCGGGACGCGCCGGGGAACAGTTGGTGATCAGGCAGCGCGGCGAGGCGATCGGCGTCGAATGTCCGGATGAGATGGCGCTTTACGACGCACTGGTCTGCGCGCGGCGGCTGGCCCGGTACCGGATCGGCGCGGCGCGGCACCAGGATTGGCTCCGGCTTGCCGGCATCGGGGACGCGCAGCGGTTCGATCCGCGGACGTTGTGGCGCACCGTGTCACCCGCGGACCGGCTGCGGGCGCCGATCGGGACCGATGCCGCGGGCGCGCCGCTCGAACTCGACATCAAGGAGCCGGCCGAGCGGGGCCTGGGCCCGCACGGGCTGTGCGTGGGCGCGACCGGTTCCGGCAAGTCGGAGCTGCTGCGCACGATCGCCTTGGGCATGATGACGCGCAACCCGCCCGACGTGCTCAACGTGCTGCTCGTCGACTTCAAGGGTGGCGCAACGTTTCTCGACTTCGCCGACAGCCCGCAGGTGGCCGCGGTCATCACCAACCTCGCCGACGACGCCCCGCTGGTGGAACGCATGCGGGCGGCCCTGGCCGGCGAGCTGAACCGGCGCCAGCAGCTGCTGCGCGACGCGGGCTGCGACGGCGTCGCGGCCTACGAACGGGCGCGCCGCGCCGGTGCGGGGCGACCCGCGTTGCCGACGCTGTTCGTCATCGTCGACGAGTTTTCCGAATTGCTCAGCCAGCACCCGGATTTCATCGACACCTTCGTGGCGATCGGCCGGCTGGGCCGCTCGCTCGGCGTCCACCTGCTGCTGGCCAGTCAGCGCCTCGACGAGGGGCGCCTGCGGGGATTGGACGCCCACCTGTCCTATCGGATCTGCCTGAAGACGCTGTCGGCCGCGGACTCCCGCGCCGTGCTGGGCTGTGCCGACGCCTACCAGCTGCCCAACACCCCGGGCGCCGGCTTCATGCGCGTCGGCGCCGCCGACCCGATCCGGTTCCACGCGGCGTCGGTGTCCGGGCCCGCCCCGTCAGCCGCGCCGGCGCGGCCGTCAGCCGCCGCCGTGGCGCGGGTGTTCCGCACCGCTGCGTGCGGCGCGATCACGTGGGCCGCCGCGACGGTCGAACCGCCGCCGGCGACCGTCCTGCGGGCGGTCCTGGACCGGCTGGCCGGCCATGGGCCGCCCGCGCATCCGGTGTGGTTGCCGCCGTTGGGTTCCGCGCCGGCCCTGCACACCCTGCTGGGCGATGGCGCGTCCGGCGCCGCGGGTCTGGTCGTCCCGCTCGGGCTCGTGGACCGGCCGTACGAGCAGCGTCGCACGCCGTTGTCGGTCGACCTGTCCGGGGGCGCCGGCAACGTGGCGATCGTCGGTGCACCCCAATCGGGCAAGTCGACCGCGGTGCGCACCCTGATCACGGCGCTGGCCGCGACCCACGACCCGCGCCTGGTGCAGTTCTACTGCCTGGATCTGGGCGGCGGCGCGCTGGCGTCGGTGCAGAGCCTGCCGCACGTGGGCGCCGTCGTGGGCCGCGCCGATCCGCGGCGGGCGGCGCGGGTGGTCGCCGAATGCGAGGCCGTGATCCGGTCCCGGGAGGCCGCCTTCGCCGAGCGCGGCATCGTATCGATCGGGCAATACCGCCGCATGCGGGTGCCGTCGGATGGCGACGCCTTCGGCGACCTGTTCCTGGTCATCGACGGCTGGGGTAGCGTGCGGGCGGAGTTCGAGGCGCTCGAGGCGCCGGTCACCGCGATTGCGGCGCAAGGGCTTTCGTTCGGCGTGCACGTGGTGTTGACGGCGTCGCGGTGGGCCGAGGTGCGGCCGTCGCTGCGGGACCAGATCGGGACCCGCATCGAGCTGCGGCTGGGGGATCCGGCGGACTCCGAGATCGACCGTCGGGCAGCCCGATTCGTGCCGGTCGACCGGCCGGGTCGAGGCTTGGCCCGCGACGGTTCGCAGCTGCTGATCGCGCTGCCCGAGGCGCCGGTGGCGCCCGGCGACCGCGTCGCGCCGCCGATCGCCTCGCTGCCCACCCGGGTGCACCGCGACGCGCTGCCGCACGGCCCCGGCGTCCTGCTCGGAGTCCAAGAGCACCGGTTAGAGCCGCTGGCCATCGATTTCGAACGCCACGGACATCTGCTGATCCTGGGCGACGACGGGTGCGGGAAGACCGCCACCTTGCGCACCGTGTGCCGCGAGCTCGTGCGCACCCGCCCGGCCGCCCAGGCGCGGTTGCTGCTGGTCGACTTCCGGCGCACGCTGCTGGGCGTCGTCGCGTCCGAACACTGTGGCGGACATGCCATGTCGGCGGTGGGGTTGGGTGCGCTGCTGCCCAGCGTGGTCGAGCTGTTGCGCAGCCGACTGTCCCCGGCGCACGCCGGTCAGGAGCAGCTGCGGGCCGGGCCCTGGTGGCGGGGGCCGGACGTGTACGTCGTCGTCGACGACTACGACCTGGTCGCGGCGCCGACGGCCAACCCGCTGGCCGGGCTCCTCGAATTCCTGCCCTGCGCGCGGGATCTGGGCCTGCACCTGGTGGTGGCGCGGCGCAGCGGCGGAGCCGAGCGGGCCCTGTTCGAGCCACTGCTCGCGGGCCTGCGGGACCACGGCTGCATGACGTTGTCGATGAGCGGGTGCCCGGAGGCCGGGACGGCGTTCGGGGCGTCCCGTCCGGTGGCGTTGCCACCGGGGCGCGGCGTCGTGACCGCCCGGGGCGCCGACAGCCGACTGGTGCAGGTGGCCTGGAGCCCACCGTGACCGGGCACCGGGCCGTCGTCGAGGCGGGACCCGCGGCGATTCGCCGACTGTGTTGCGGCACAACCACCGACGCGGCGGCCTCGGAGACCGTGCTCGCGGCGCTGGGGGCGATCGACGATCAGGTCACGCTGGTGGGCGAGCGCCCGACGGCCGTCGACGCGGTGTGGCGCGCCGCGCTGCGGTCGGCGTGCTGCGAGCCGTCGGGCGCCATGCTGGTGCTGCACCCGTCGTGGTGGCCCGCGGCGCGGATCGACCTGCTCGCCGCGGCGGCCGCCGCCGTGTCCGGCGGTGCGGAGGCGCGGCCGCGGTCGTGGCTGCTGGCGCGCGCGGGCCCGGCCCCACCGCAGGCGCGCGCTGTGGTCGAGATCGCGGACCGGTTGGTGGCGATCGCCGGGGGCGGCGCCGTAGCGCGCACCGCCGCAACGCCGGTCGTCGCCGCCGAGGTCGGGCGCCTCCTGGCCGAGGCGAACACGGCGGTCGTTGTGATCGACGCCCCGGCCGGCGTGCCGGGCGCCCCCGAGCTGGCGTCGTCGATCGCGGGTGTGGCGCGCGGTCAGGGGCTGACCGTCGAGCGGGTCGACGACGCGCGCCTGGCCCGGCTGGCGCGATCGGTGCCGGCGGTCCGCGGGGGAGTGCGGCGCGGCACGCCCACCCGCGCTGCCCGCGCGTCGCGCCGGCGCGCGCGGACCGCGCTCGGGGCGACCACCGCCGCCCTGGCCGTCGCGGCACCGGCGGTGTGGACCGACAACGGGGGCCGCGCGGTCACCGCGCGGCGGGTGACGGTCGCGCCGGCGACAACCTTTCTCGTGGAGGGCCGGGTCGCGCTGACCGTGCCCGCCGACTGGCCGACGCAGCGGGTGACCGCCGGGCCCGGCTCGGCGCGCGTGCAGGTCTCCTCGCCGTCGGACCCGCAGGTCGCGCTGCTCGTCACCCAGTCGCCCGTCGCCGGTGAGACGCTGCGCGGCACCGCCGAACGGCTCAAGCGCGCGATCGACGCCGCGCCGGGCGGCGTGTTCGTCGACTTCAACCCGGCCGGCACCAGTGCCGGGCGGCCGGCGGTGACCTACCGCGAGGTCCGTCCCGGCCACCAGGTCCGGTGGACGGTGCTGCTCGACGGTCCCGTCCGGATCAGCGTCGGCTGCCAGAGCGGGCCGGGCGGCGAGGAGGCCGTGCGCGCCGTGTGCGAGCAGGCGGTGCGGTCCGCCCACGCGATCGGCTGACGGGCGCAGATCCGAGGGAACCGAAACGCTGTCCCCACTGTCGAAATAGGTATGGCGGTCCACGACGCACTGAACACCGACTTCGACATGATGCGGACGGTCGCCGCCACGACGGATGCGCGCAACGAGGAGATCCGCGCGATGCTGGGCGCCTTCACCGGCCGCGTGGGCGCGGTGCCGCCGGTGGTGTGGGGCGGGCTCGCGGCGGCCCGGTTCAAGGAGGTGATGGATCGCTGGAACGCCGAGTCCCTGCGGCTCTACCACGCGCTGCGCGCCATCGCCGAGAGCATCCGCCACAACGCCGCCACCCTGCAGGAGGCCGGTGACCGCCACGCCCAGCACGTCGCCGCCGCCGGCGGGAACCTGTGACCTGAGGAGGAATGCCGTGGACCCGGTGCTGTCGTATGACTTCGGCGAGATCGAACACTCGGTGCGGCACGAGATCCACCTGACCTCGGCCCGCTTCAACGCCGCGCTCGATGAGCTGAGCTCCGAGATCGCCCCGTTGCAGCAGCTGTGGACCCGCGAGGCCGCGGCCGCCTACCAGGTAGAACAGGCCAGGTGGCAGCAGGCGGCCACCGCCCTCAACGAGATCCTGTCCGAGCTCGGCAACGCGGTACGCGACGGCGCGGAAGAGGTGGCGGACGCCGATCGGCGCGCGGCGGGCACCTGGTCGCGGTAGCCGGCCGACGAAGACCCCTGCGTGGTCCCGACGGAGGAGAGCCGACGGGACCACGCAGTCATTTTGACCTGCGGGGACGCGGGTCGGTAAGCTGCTCCGTTGGCGTGCGGTACGCCGGGGCCTCGGGTCAACGTCGGTCGCCGAGACACACCCCACCGCGCAACGCCTGACCGATACCTGGCTTTGGCCGGGATCCACCTCGAGAGAAGAAGGTAAGCGCTGTGCCCACCTATGCGCCCAAGGCAGGTGACACCACGCGGTCGTGGTACGTCATCGACGCCACGGACGTGGTGCTTGGCCGCCTTGCCGTCGCGGCAGCCACCCTGCTGCGCGGCAAGCACAAGCCGACGTTCGCCCCCAATGTCGATGGCGGGGACTTCGTCATCGTCGTCAACGCCGAGAAGATCGCGCTCAGCGGCGACAAGCTGCGCGACAAGCTGGCTTACCGGCACTCGGGGTATCCCGGCGGTCTGACCAGCCGCACCATCGGCGAGCTGTTGGAGAAGCACCCGACCCGCGTCGTCGAGAACGCGATCGTCGGCATGCTGCCGAAGAACAAGCTCAGCCGTCAGATCCAGCGCAAGCTGCACGTCTACGCCGGCCCGCAGCATCCCCACGCCGCGCAGCAGCCGGTTCCTTACGAGATCAAGCAGGTGGCCCAGTGACCGAAACGACCGAGGGCCTCGAGGCCCCGGAAGCCGTGGAAGCGGACATCACCGACGTCGCGGCCGAGTCCGCGGTGGCGCCCGGCGAGTCCTACGTGTTCGAGCGGCCCATCCAGACCGTCGGCCGTCGTAAAGAGGCGGTGGTGCGGGTGCGCCTGGTGCCCGGCACCGGCAAGTTCACCCTCAACGGGCGCAGCCTCGAGGACTACTTCCCCAACAAGGTGCACCAGCAGCTGATCAAGGCGCCGCTGGTGACCGTGGATCGGCTGGAGAGCTTCGACATCTACGCGCTGCTGCACGGCGGCGGCCCCTCGGGGCAGGCCGGCGCGCTGCGCCTGGGCATCGCGCGGGCGCTGATCCTGGCGTCGCCGGACGACCGTCCTCCGCTGAAGAAGGCCGGCTTCCTCACCCGCGACCCGCGCGCCACCGAGCGCAAGAAGTACGGGCTTAAGAAAGCCCGCAAGGCGCCGCAGTACAGCAAGCGCTGATCAGCAGTCGCTTTCCGGCCACAACCCGGCATCTCGCGAGAGACGTTGTGCGCGGTTGTCGGCGTGTCTGCGCACGAACGCGTCCCGTTTCGGTCAGAAAGGAACGGGCACGTTAGGTGCTGGACCGTCAACTGTGAGAGGTTTGTCCGATGGGTCGACTATTCGGCACCGACGGTGTTCGTGGGGTCGCCAATCGCGAGTTGACCGCGGAGCTGGCGCTGGCGCTGGGTGCAGCGGCCGCGCGGCGCCTGGCCAGCTCCGGCGCCCCCGGCCGCCGGGTCGCGGTGATCGGTCGCGACCCGCGGGCCAGCGGCGAGATGCTCGAGGCCGCGGTGATCGCCGGGTTGACCAGCCAGGGCGTCGACGCGCTGCGGGTCGGCGTGCTGCCCACCCCGGCGGTGGCCTACCTGACCGGCGCGTATGACGCCGATTTCGGCGTGATGATCTCGGCGTCGCACAACCCGATGCCCGACAACGGCATCAAAATTTTCGGTCCCGGCGGGCACAAGCTCGACGACGGCACCGAGGACCAGATCGAGGCGCTGCTGCGGGCAGACGTCGGGTCGCGCCCGGTCGGGGCGGGCATCGGCCGGGTCATCGACGCCGAGGACGCCGCGGAGCGCTACCTGCGCCACCTGAGCAAGGCCAGCACGCTGCGCCTTGACGGCCTGACGGTGGTGGTCGACTGCGCCCACGGCGCCGCGTCGTCGGTGGCCCCGCGCGCCTACCGCGCCGCCGGCGCGCGGGTGATCGCGATCAACGCCGACCCCAACGGCCTGAACATCAACGACAACTGCGGGTCGACGCACCTGGACTCCCTGCGCGCGGCGGTCGTGGCGCACCGCGCCGACCTTGGCCTGGCGCACGACGGGGACGCCGACCGCTGCCTGGCGATCGACGCCAACGGCGACCTCGTCGACGGCGACGCGATCATGGTGGTGCTCGCGCTGGCCATGCGCGACGCGGGCGAACTCGCCTCCGACACGCTGGTCACGACCGTGATGAGCAACCTCGGGTTGCACCTGGCCATGCGCGCGGCGGGCATCACCGTGCGGACCACGGCCGTCGGGGACCGCTACGTCCTGGAGGAACTGCGGGCCGGCGACTACAGCCTGGGCGGCGAGCAATCCGGGCACATCGTCATGCCCACGCTCGGCTCCACCGGCGACGGTGTGGTCACCGGGCTGCGGCTGATGACCCGGATGGTGCAGACCGGCTCGGCGCTGGCCGACCTCGCCGCGCCGATGCAGACGTTGCCGCAGGTGCTGATCAACGTCACCGTCGCCGACAAGGCCACCGCCGCCGCCGCCCCGTCGGTGCGGTCCGCCGTCGGGCAGGCCGAGGCGGAGCTGGGTGACACCGGCCGAATCCTGTTGCGGCCCTCCGGAACCGAGCCGATGATCCGCGTCATGGTAGAGGCGCCCGAGGCCGACGTCGCACAGCGCGTCGCCACCCGGGTCGCCGAGGCGGTCAGCGCCGCCCACTGATCCGCGCCGGCGGAACCCCGGCGAGCCGGCGGGCGTCGGATTAGGCATGAAATTCGACAGGGGAACGCGCCCCATTGCCCCCGCGCCCACCGAGATCGACGTCGCCGCCGCCTACCGCGTCGCGGGCCAGCTCGAGGCGGCCGCCGAACTGATCGGCCGGGCGGTCAGTGACCACCTGGCCAGGTTGGGGTTCGGCGGGGCGGTCGCGGGTCGCGCGCATGCGGCTCGCGGCGACGCGCTGCGCGGGGAGTTGGAGCGGTTGGCGGCCGCGGTGTCGCAGTGGTGGCAGGCGTCGGTGGAGGTCGCCGGCAACGTGCGATCCAGCGCCGACCGTTACGCCGAGGCGGAAGCCTATGCGACGCAACGGATCGCGTGACCGTGGCCGACCGGTTGGACGTCGCCGGGCGGCTCGAGGAGGGCCGGCCCGCCGTCGAGCACACGCAGAGCTACGTGACGGCCTGCCACGCGCTGGGCTATCAGCAACCCGGCCTCACCGACCATCCCGCCCAGGTGCGCGAGCGCTACGAGGATCAGGACGGTCTGGACCTGCGGGCCCTCGACCGCGACTGCGCCGACCTGCGCGCGGCGGGGGTGGCGGCGCAGGAGGCGGCAAGGCTGCAGCGCGCCCAGCTGGCCGAGCTCGCCGCGGCGTGGACCGGGCCGGGCGGCGACGCTGCGGTGCGGTTCTTGCAACAGCACTGCGACGCCGCCAACGTGGTGGCCACCGAACTGCGCGCGGCGGCCCAGCGCTGCGAGTCGCTGCGCGACAATCTGTGGTTCCTGGTCGATTCCAAGGTGGCGACGGCCGTCGCCCTCGACGACCGCACCGCGGGGCAGCGCCCGGTGTGGCTGGGCGCGGCCGGCACGGTGACGACGGGCGTGGGCGACCGGCAGGCCGCCGAAGACGTGCTGCGGCATGACGTCATGCCCTACGTGGACAACGACATCCGCGACGAGTGGTTGGCGGCGATGCGGTCCGCCTCCGACGGGGTGGACACCTCGTACGGCATGGTGATCGACCGAATGGCGGCTTCCCCGACCGTCCGGTTCGAGTGTCCCGACGGGCTGCCGTTGAGTTCGCCCGCCCCGCGGACGTGGTCGGGCGAATCCCTCATCCCGGCCGCTCCCGTCCGGGCGGCGGCCGCCACGCCCGAGGCGCCGCTGGAGCCGGCGGCGCCGGCGTCCGTGGGCTGGCCGGCCGCGGCCCCGGACCCGGGTGCGCCGTGGGGCGAAGCGCCGGCCCTGCCGGTCGGAGCTCTCGGTGACGGGCTGAGCGGCGGGCTCGGCGACGGTGCGGGCGCCGGCGGTGGCCCCGGCTCCGGACCGGACGCCGGCGGCGCGGGTGGTTGCGGGGTCGCGCCGACCGGTTGGGTGTCCCCGGGGGGCTCCGTGGGCTCCGGCACCCCGGGCGGGACGGCGTTCTCGGGCTCGTCGGTCTCGTCCGGCTCGTCCGGGTCGTCGGTGTCGCCCGGGTCGTCGTCCCGGTCGTCGGGGTCGTCGTCGTGCAGGGGGTCGCCGTCGAGGTCGTCGCCGAGGTCGCCGAGGTCGCCGGGGTCGTCCCCGAGGTCGCCGTCAAGCGGGTCGGCGCCGCCGTCGTCCGCCGAACCGACCAGGTCACCCACCGCGTCCAGGATCCGGCCCGCCAGGCCGATCAAGCCGCCGCCCCCGCCGCACCCCCAGCGCACGCAGCGTCGCCGCCCGGCGAGATCGCGGCCGATCAGCTGCCGCAGGCGGGCCAGT
>NZ_LZJC01000009.1 GCF_001666755.1 Mycobacterium sp. E1214
ATGGCTACACGTTTTATGACCGACCCGCACGAGATGCGTGCGATGGCGGGCCGTTTCGAGGTTCACGCTCAGACGGTCGAGGACGAGGCGCGCAAGATGTGGGCGTCGTCGATGAACATCGCCGGCTCCGGCTGGAGCGGCCAGGCGCAGGCCACCTCGTACGACACCATGGGTCAGGTCAACCAGGCTTTCCGCAACATCGTCAACATGCTCCACGGGGTGCGCGACGGGTTGATCCGCGACGCCAACAACTACGAGCAGCAAGAGCAGGCCTCGCAGCAGATCCTGAGCAGCTAGTCCCACACACCGTCTGCTACCCAACACTTTTAAGGAGCTAAGCAATGAGCATTAACTACCAGTTCGGCGACGTCGACTCGCACGGCGCGCTGATCCGCGCCCAGGCCGCGTCCTTGGAGCAGGAGCACCAGAGCATCGTGCGCGATGTGCTGGCTGCCGGTGACTTCTGGGGCGGCGCCGGTTCGGTGGCCTGCCAGGAGTTCATCACCCAGTTGGGCCGGAACTTCCAGGTCATCTACGAGCAGGCCAACTCCCACGGCCAGAAGGTGCAAAGTGCCGGCAGCAACATGGCCAGCACGGACAGCGCCGTCGGGTCCAGCTGGGCCT
>NZ_LZJC01000010.1 GCF_001666755.1 Mycobacterium sp. E1214
TGGTGCTGGGCTCGGCGGCACTGATGCGCCGGCGGGGGGCGGGGTCATGAAGGCGACCTTCCCGCTCAGTGTGGCCGGGTCATCAGGTCCTGGCGCGGGGCCTTGCGGTGCCAGCTTGGCGTGACCGGCCGGTAGCACCGTCTGTAGTCGCGGGTGTGGATGCCAGCTCGCCCCATCCGGCGGCGGCGGCGGTGGTGGCGGCGGCACCTGCACGGTCACCGTTTGCGGTGGCGGCGGCGGAGGCGGCGCCTCGGTGGTGGGCACCGTGTCGGGGTGGCGGGTTTGGCGCGGCGGCGGTAGCGGGGTCTTGCCGTCGGCGGGTTGGGCGGCGATCATGGACGCCACGATCGTGCCGTGGGCATCGCAGTCCGCCAGGCCGTCACCGGAAGCCACGTAGTCACCGCCGCCCACGAGATCGGTCAGCCGCGGATGCGGGCTGACGCCGGTGTCGATGACGGCCACCTTCTGTCCGGCGCCGCGGCCAAACCGCCACGCCTCCGCCAAATCCAGCATGTCCATGTAGTGCGGCTGCACCCGGTAGTCGGTGCCCGGCATGGTGCTCACCTTGGGGCAAAACGCGCCCTGGCGCATCGGCTGATCCGGGCCCGGCGGACCATCGGGTGGAGTGGCGCCGACGTCGATCTGCGGCGGCTCCACCGCGGCCGCTGGCGGGGCACCCCACAGCCCGGTCAACCCCACCACCGCGACCGCCGAAACGGCCGCACAAGCCTTCTGTGCACGACTCACCGACACCATCCTCGCTACCGGTACCGAATCGCGGCCAACACACCCATCAGCCAAAACGCCAACGGGAAAATCCCGGTCAGGCACACGTATTCGATCCACTCCACCACTTTGCGGAACGTCGGAGTGTAGAAGCGGTTCGGGACCACAACGCCGGCGACCAGCCCGGCCGCCGGGACCGCCACCATCACCGACACCCCAATCAGCAGCGCAGGCATCGACCACAACCCCAGCACGTAACGCCCGGCCACGCCGATCACCAGCGCCACTGCAGCCAACGCCAGAATCGTGGCCTGCCACCGATCGGTGAACGAGCGGCCTCGCAGCAACACTGCGACCGCCACCAGGCCCGCCACGATCAGCGGCAGCCAGCGCCGCGCGGTGTGCGGATCGCATAACCCGACACTGCACACCGCCGCCAAACCTGTTGTCGCAACCAGTAATCCAGTCAGGTAGGAGTGCGCACGGTCGGTGGCCACCGCGACCTCGCGCACCGATTCCGGACCGGCGAACGTCGCCACCTGACCAGAGGCCACCGCGTGATCGGCCGGCAGATCCGGTCGCGCCTCGAAAATCCAGCGCCCCGACGCCGAGGGAAACACCGGCAGTCGAATACCGGCCACCCAGCGCGCCATGGTCGGAGCCAAGTGCATCCCGAGGATCGCTACCAGCAGCAGCACCGCCAACAGGATCGGCGCCGACGTCACCAGCACCATGCGCACCAACCCGAGCACCATGCCCGCAGACGCGGTGACGAGCACCGCGGTGGCCATCGCAATGTGGCGTCCGGTGAACCGCACCACCAACACCGCCGCCACCACCACGGTCGCCAACCCCAGCGCGGCGTGCGGGGCGCCGACCGGCCCGGGCACCGCGGCCGCGGCCGCCACCGCCGCCGGCACGCATCCGGTCAACAGCAGCGCGTCACCAAGGGTGCGGATCAGCGCGCTGCCTCGCCGGGTCAACACGATCAGGGCCGCCGCGAGCAACACCGCGGCCAGCCCCCCGCAATAGGCGGCGGGCGCCCAGCTCAGATGCCCATAACGCCACCGCGCCATCAGCGCTGTCCCTGCCAGCACGCCGGCGACTAACATGCCCGCGCCCACCCGCGCCGCCCACGCCGGCGTGACCGCCGGCCAGCGCTTCGTGAGCTCAGCAGCCACCGCCGAGGTGACATGCTCGACGACGTTGATCCGGGCCTCAGTGTCGGGGGCGAAGCGCAGCCACAGGCGGGTGCCGTCGCTGACCCCCTGGGCGGCCAACGACAGCCCGGGCTTAAGCGGCGTGCCGTCGACCCAGCACAACGTCCAGCGGCCCCGCGGGCCGGCGGTCAACGCCGGCTGGCCCAGCTCCTCGAGGCGGCTGTTGACCAAGTCCACTAACGCGGCCAACTGCACCGACACCGCGGCGGTGGCATCGAGCACCACCCCGATCTTGGTGACGCCGGCGATGACCGCCACCAAGACCCGGTCGGGCAAAGCCGGCCCGGCCGCCGCAATCACGGGATTGTCGCGCTGCCTTTCGATAGTCACGCGCGCAGTGCCCCCGCGGTGGGGAACCCTTCGGCCAGCTCAGCGGCGAGCTCGAGAAACGCCAACCGCGTCCGCTTGTGCAGGGCGTCAAAGTCCAGGGTGTCGGCATCACGCAGGTGCGGGTCCCACGGGATGGTCTTGACCGACCGCACCCGCGGCCCCACCGTCTCGGTGATGTGAGCAATGAACGCCTTCGTGGCGCAGTCATGGATGTCGTTGAGCACGATCACCGACCGCTTGAGCAATTCGTGACCGTTACGGGCCGCCAACCAGTCAACCGTGGTCTCGACCGCCAGCCCGCCCTCGGCATTGCAGGAACCGATGATCATCAACGCATCGGTGTTGGACAACACCGCTTTGAAGAATTCGGTTTCCACCTCAGCGCCGCAATCGACCAAGGCCAGCTGGTAGAACCGCCGCGTCAACGCCGCGGTGTCATAAAAGACGTCCATCTTCATCTTCATGGGGCTGACCACATTCTGGTTGCCGGGCAAGACTTCGAGGCCCTGCTTATTCTTCCCCGTGAAATGCCGCGCCTTCGGATAGTCAACAACTACCTTCTTGGCGGCGAGCAGATCCCCCAGTGAGCGCAGCGCCTGCGGATCAACGAAGCGGCCCAAGCCGCCGTAGGTGGTGTCGGCATCGATCGCGAGCACCGGTTGACCACGCTCGGCGGCGAAGACCGTGCCCACACCAGCCGTCACTCGGGTCTTGCCGACCCCGCCCTTGACCGAGATCGCCGCGATTTGATAGTTGCCCGGAATGTTGGACGTGACCCGCGCCTTCCAGTCAATCAGCTGGCGCTCGTGGGGGCCGGCGCCCAGGTTCACCAATCCCCCGGTGCAGGCGAATACCGCTTTGCGCCAACCCATTTTGGCGGGCTCGCGGCGCCGTTTGACTACCTCTTCGACCTGGACGTGGCGGGTGGGCGCCGACCCCGGCGTTTGTAGGTCGGCGCGCGGGGCCCACCGCTCGTTGGGATCGACGGGCGGCGGAGTCCACTCCTGCTCCGGTGGCGGCGCCTGGTTGTGCTGGTCGAACTGTGGCCGCGGCGGAATTGACGCCGGGGCGGCTTGAAGCGGGCCGCTGGGCGGCGCGAAATCCAGGCCCGGCGCCCGCTGAAGCGGCACCGCATGGGGTTGCTGCCCGACGGGCGGTGCCGCCGCGTGAGGGTACCCGCCTTGCGGTGGCGCGGCGTTGGGGTGCCCGCTTTGCGGTGGCGCACCAAACGGGACTCGGGCCGCAGGCCCGTAGGGCGCTGTCTGCGCGGCGCCCCCGGTGTGCGTGGCATCGAACCCGGCCGCCGGCGGTGGCCCGTCGGTGGGTGCTGGTGGCGGCCACCCGCTGTGCGGCGCAGCCCCCGGCGGGGCAGACGGTGGCGCGAACTCGTAGTCACCGACCGGCGCCGGCGGCAGCTGCGGTGAGGGGACCTGGGGCGGTTGCGGGGCCGCGGGCTCGGGGAGCCGCAGATCCGACAGCGACACCTCCTCGGTGCGGTCTTCGGCCGGCGACTGTTCGCGCTGCTGCTCAGGGTTTTCCGGCGGCAGATAGCGCTTCATGAAGTCGGAATTGTCAGTCATTAGTGTCGTTTCCCCAAGGCTGGCTGGCGTTTACTACTTCCGATCCTAGGGGCAGAAATCTCCCTATACCACGGCCGCCCGGTATTTATCGAGAACCCTTTGCTGGCACGGTGAGTGCCGCTTTTTGCTCACCCCATTCGTTCGTGGCTCGCCCAGGCTCGGACCCCGACGCTGTCGAACACTGCGGTCAGCGCGTGGTGCAGTTGTGCTGGTGTGGCCGGGGCGATCGCCAGCCACTCTTGTTCGCTGCCCGGTGGGGGGTTGAGCCGATACAGCGCCACTCGTCCTGAAGAGGTGTCGCGCAAGTTGAGCACGGTTTTGCTCCACACCGTTTCGGTATCGACATGGGCCCGCGCATACACCAGCGCCTCGGCCTGCGGGTCGTCGAGCGCCGCGCCCAGTTCAGCCAGCGCCCCGCCGCGCAGGCCCAGAGCCCGCAACGCCGCCATCTTGGCCGCGGGCGACCCGGAGTGCGCATGCGCGCTGACCGCGGCCTGCATGTCGGCGAGCGGCACATTCAGTGGGCTGATGCGGGCCGGTTCGACCTGGTGCACCGAATCCAGGGCCGCCACAACCAGGCGCTCCAGCCACTCCTGGTCAGTGTCGGGGCAGTCATCGATGGTGATGTAGGAACCGGCGCGCACCGCCGATGCCCAGCGTCCCTGCCGGCGGGCCAACACGACGCGCAGCTGGTCATCGGGCACCGCCCGCCAGGTGCTCGGATCGTCCATGACCATCGGGGTGACGACCGTCATCGACCCGTGTGACACCCAGACGAGGATTTCGACGTCGGGGTTAGCCAGCACAGCCATGCGTTCGGCGATATCGGTGCGTACCACCGCGGCCTCGTCGGCGATGCCCTGCTCAACCAGCACCGCCAACCCCGGGTGGGCGGTAAGCCAGTCGGTGCTTTGGGCTTGGCCGTAGGGCCGCCCCCGCAGCTCGGGGGCGAGCTGGGCGATGCCGAGCATGGCCTGCAGCAGCCACAACCCGTCCAGGTTCACCGTGATGTCGGTCCTGGTTGTGGTGCCCGCGGTGTCGGGGACGGTCATGAGCGTTCTCCAGGTTGTCTAAAGCAAACGTGGCGGCACCGGTGCCGGTGCCGCCACGTCGTTGCCTGTGCAGTCTGGGGCTAGGCCCACGAAGAACCGACGGCGCTGTCGGTGCTGTTCATGTTGGACCCGGCAGTCTGGACCTTCTGTCCGTGGGCGTTGGCCTGCTCGTAGATGACCTGGAAGTTGCGGCCCAACTGGGTGATGAACTCCTGGCAGGCCACCGAACCGGCGCCGCCCCAGAAGTCACCGGCGGCCAGCACATCGCGCACGATGGCCTGGTGCTCCTGCTCCAGGGACGCGGCCTGGGCGCGGATCAGCGCGCCGTGTGAGTCGACGTCGCCGAACTGGTAGTTGATGCTCATTGCTGTGGCTCCTTGAAAGATGAGGGGTAGTAGAGGCGGTTGCTGCTAGCTGCTCAGGATCTGCTGCGAGGCCTGCTCTTGCTGCTCGTAGTTGTTGGCGTCGCGGATCAGCCCGTCGCGCACCCCGTGGAGCATGTTGACGATGTTGCGGAAGGCCTGATTCATCTGGCCCATGGTGTCGTAGGAGGTGGCCTGGGCCTGGCCGCTCCAGCCGGCGCCGGCGATGTTCTGGGAGGAGGCCCACATCTTGCGGGCTTCGTCTTCCACGGTCTGGGCGTGGGTTTCGAATCGGCCGGCCATCGCGCGCATTTCGTGCGGGTCGGTCATAAAACGTGATGCCATAATCAAGCTCTCCTTAAGCGGCGGCGATTTATTCAGCGTTGCTGTGTGGCCAGTCTATTGGCCGGATCTGACGCCGGGCAACGGTCGGCGAAAGCTATTTGTGCGAATTTTCATTGCGCCTCATTGTTCGGTATGTGGCGCTAACGTCGGCGAACAACTTTGACCGGCTTTCCATAGCGGGGCGTGCCGTCGCTGTCGTTGCCGCGCCCGTGCATGCCGGCGGCCATCGGAGTGCCCCCGTACATGCCGGACCCCCCGGTGGACGTGGCGGGGGCGGCGGCTGCTCCCCCGCCCCCTGAGGCGGCGACCGGGGCGACCGCGCGGGCGGCGCTTCCCGATTCCCCTCCGGCACCGGCAGCCCAGGTCGCTGGCACCGACAGACCACCCAGCGACCCGCTGCCGCCGGCGACGGCCTCGACTTCCGCGGCTGCCCCGCCCAGCCCGGCAAGTCCTGGCCCTCCTGCACCGGTCAGCGCTGCCGACGTGCCGCCGCCGAACATGCCCGGATTCATGAAACTCATGAACGGACTCAGCAGTGACTGGAATTGGCCGAGTCCACCACCACCGCTGCTCAGCGGCGACGCGAGTCCCTGCAGCGCCTGGGGGATGCTGCTGACCAACTGCGGGCCCATCGACAGCATGGTCTCGCCGTCCAAACCCGAAGGCAGACCGCCGGCGCTGCTCAAGAAATTCATCGGCTGCTGTCCGGCCGCCTGTCCCCCGGATTGCCCCAAGGCGGCCGTTTGCGCGGCCAGCCCGATGGGATCGGAGTTCGGCAGCGGCGGGGTGAACGGGACCAGCGACCCGGTGATTCCGGCCGCTTGCCCGGCGAAGCTGTACATCGTCGAGGTGTCTTGGGACCACATCTGCCCGTAGTGGGTTTCGTTGGCCATGATGGCGGGGGTGTTGAACCCCATGAAGTTGGTGTTCAGCAGCGCGACGAGCTGGGCCCTGTTCTCGGCGATCACCGGCGGAGGCACCACGCCGGCCCGCGCGGCCTCGAAAGCATCTGCGGCGCCGGCGGCGGCCAGCGCCGCCGCCTGGCACTGCTCGGCGGTGGCGATCATCCACACCACGTACGGTGCCGCGGACAGGGCCATGGTCATCGACGACGGGCCGAACCATGCCGTACTGGTGAGCGCCTCGATGACCGCCTGAAACGCCGCTCCCGCCGAACCCAGCTGCACCGCTAGGGCCTGCCAGGCTGCCGCCGAGGCCATCAGAGACGACGAACCCAGGCCGGCATACATGATTCCTGAGTTGATCTCCGGTGGACCCTCGTAGACCATGGCTGCGCCCCCGCGACCCCGGCTTAGACCATCGCGATGGTGTTGAGTGCCTCGGTCGCGGCGTAGTCGGCCGAGCTGATGCCCATGGTCGAGACGAACATCGAGTGCACCACCGAGCCGATCGCCTGCGTGACCTGATACACCCCGGCGTGCGTGCCGAACGCGGCGGCCAACAGCACAGAAGCCGGCTCACCCGCGGGCGGTACCACGCCCAGCGTCGGCGCCGCACCGGCGGCGTTGCCCGCCGCTACCGTCGACCCGAGTCCAGCCAACCCCGATGCGGCCTCGTCAATGCCCCCAGTGATCGCCTCGACAAACATAGAACCCTCCCACAACGGCCGACCGGATCATTCACCCGGTCTGATGACAAAAGTGTATCGGGGTGCCCGCGCTTGCGCCTGCCCCATCGATGATCTATCCGAGTTCGGTATCGGCGACTTGAACGTAAATTCCCAATTCGCCCGATTCGGCGGTATTCATCAGGAATCCGCGGCCGGGGGGCATCGTGTGTCCCTTCCATTTGTTCTTCACGAACCCTGCGTCGGGGTCGGAGTCCATCACCAGTAGCGGCTCGGTGGCCTCCCCCAGCCGCCTCAACACGGGGTCAGCCATCCCGCCCATGAACGGCCCGAACAAGCGGGTGTAGATGATGTGCAACCCCACGTCCGAGCCGGCCTGAACGAATGGCTCAATCGGAACTAGGGGGGAGTCGTAGCCCCCGGGCAGGCGTTCGGAGTCGTCGATGATCAAGAAAATCTCTGGGCCCTCCCAGCGGCGCTGGCCGATCTGCGCGACCGACAGCTCGTCGCTGGGCATGCGTGGCGCCAACAGCTGGGCCAGCTCGTCCATACGCTGCTTGACCGCCGCCGGTGTCGTCGCGAACCGGTGCACATAGGACGGGTCGAGCACATGGAGCAGTTGGCGGCGCGGATCGACCAGCCACACCTGCACGGTGGGCCGACCGTCCTGCCGGTCAGCCGCGTCCTGGCCGTCCGGGGCGTAGACCCGAGCAATCTCGCGCATCAACGTCGCGCATGCGGTGGTGCGGCCACATTCGCGTTGCCCAGTGATGCGAAGGTGCTGGCCCTCAAAGAAGGTTGGCCGTTCGGTCTCGTTGAGCGCCCAGACCATCGTGTCGGCCGTGCGGGTATCGGCGGCTGCCAGCGCGGCCAGCTCCCCCGGGGTCACTCGTTGCGGCAGGCGGCGCACCTTGCGTGCCGGGGTAAACCTGGCGGCCAATCGGTTGACCGCCGCGACCACGCTGCGCGAGTCGAATACCTCGGCGTCGGTGGACTCCAGCGCTGGGCGCGCCATGAGGGTGTGCAGCCCGATCGGCTCGAAGCCGGCGCGTTCATAGTTCTGCCCGATCATGCCCCGGCCCGGGCGTGAGGGAACCGCGGCGGCCAGCCGCGGCTTGGCTACCAGCGCGGCGTCATTCGTGTCGGTTAGGCGCAGCTCCACCCGTGACCCGAAGTTGCCGCGGACCATCACCTGCAGATCGGTGGTCTTGGTGACCGCGGCGACCACGTGAATCCCGAACGTCGGGCCTTCCTTAATCAGCTTGTTCACCTGGTTTTCCACCAGTTCCGTGTATTCGCTGACCAGCCCGGCATAGTTGTCGATCACCACGAACACGTCGCCGTAGCCATCGTCGGGCAACGGCCCCGCCTCACGTCCGGACTTGCGGCGGCGAAAGACCTCCATCGACATCACACCGGTCTGCTCGAAACTACGTCTGCGCGAGGCCAACAGTTCTGACATCTCGCCCACCGTGCGACGCACGCCATCACCGTCCAGCGACATCGCCACCCCACCGACATGCGGCAAGCCAGCGATGCTGCCCAGCGCCGCTGAGGAAAACGCCAAGCAATAAAACTGCACCTGCTCAGGGGTGTGGGTCATAGCGGCCGCACAGATCAGCGACTGCAGCGCGGTGGTCTTGCCCGACCCTTGCGCGCCCACGATCAACACGTTGGCCCCTGAGCCCGACACATCGACGGTCAAGGGATGTTGGTCGTGCTTGAACGGCCGGTCGACCACGCCGAGGGGAAACACCAAGTTGGGGCTGCTCGCGTAGTCGCTGTCCCAGCGCCGCCCCAGATAGGTGTTGACCAGTTTCTCGATGGTCCACGGCTCATCCAGCGGGGGCTTCCACAGCTGATAGGGCTGGAAGTCGATGCGGCGCAGCTGGTCGATGATGATGCGGCCCACCTGTGGGCGCACCAGCGCCGTACTGTTGGCCTCGTCATCGGCCTCGGAGCTGGACTCACCCCGCTCGTCGACGTCGTCGACCACGGCATCGGAGGTCTCCGATTCCTCTGGCAGCGGCAGCGGTGTGAAGTCGGTGGTAAACAGTTGTGGCGCAAAGTAACTGAGCGCACCCTTATTTTCTTGGGGGCCGAGGTCGAGGTCCTCGGTGCCCGGCTTGCGGTACTCGCGCCACAAGAACTCGCCCTGGAATTTCGTCAGCGTGCCGCTTTCCTTGCTGCCCTCCAGGAAATAGCCTTGCCCAGAACCCTTGAGGTTCACCGCATTTGGCACCCCGATCGCCGACGCCGCCTGCGCGGTCTTGGCCATCAGCGCCACCCGGTACCCCATATTCTCCAACAGTCGCTCCGCGCGGGTATCGACCTGCTGGCTGGCCATGAGCAGATGAACCCAGTACGCGCGGCCCTGACGGCAGATCCGGTCCAACGAATCCTGAATCCCTTGACCCATCATCTTGAACAGTTCGGCGAACTCGTCAATGACCACCATGAGCACCGGCAACGGCGGCAACACCTCAGCGGCGCCCGACGACAACTGATCGGCCCGCATCTTGTTGTACTCGGTGGCGTCGTCGGCGCCCGCCCGGTCACATAGGGCTTTGCGGCGCGCGATCTCGCCGTCGAGCGCGTCGACGAATCGGCCCATCAGGCCCTGGTCCTCCTCGAGGTCGGTGATGATCTGCGCGACGTGAGGAACACCGGCGAAGGGGCGAACACCCGAGCCGCCCTTGAGGTCGGCCAGCATGAACTGCAGATTCTGCGGCGGGTGCCCCAAGATGAGCGATTCAATCAACCCTCGCAGCATCATCGTCTTGCCCGAACCGGTGCTGCCGGCCATCACCCCGTGCGGGCCCTGCCCACCGTGTGCGCCTTCCTTGAGGTCGATGAAGAACAGCTCGTTGTTGTCCGCGCGGTTACCCAGCGGCACTTTCAACCGCTGCAACGAGTTGATGTCGCTGCGCGAGGCCCACAACTTCTCAAAGTCGATATGCGCGGCATCCTCAATGCCGTAGTAGGACAAGATGTCTCGGGCCATCACCCGCTGCCCGGTGTCAATCTCAATGGCCTCATAGGCCTCAGCCAGCCGCCACCGCGACATGCGCTCGGCGAACGTTTCGGCGGCATCGCGGCTGATCTGATCGGCGTAAGCGAAGAATTGCGGCTCGTTGCCTTGAGCGTCCCAAGTCACCGGGTCGCGCGGCACCGCCGAAATCACCCCGTTGTCCCCGACATGCAGGACCCGGCGCGGCTCACCGCACGCCGGCACCCGCCCGCCGCCGCGGACGTCGAAGAACGTCAGCCCGTTGACCCCTTCAGAACTTCCGAATCGTTCCCAACCCACTTCGGTGTCGCACACGATGACCGTGTGCGGCAAGGGGGTGATCGGCTCTTTTGATGCTCTCATGCGGGCCCGGAAGTCCCCGCGCGATCGCAACCCCAGCGCCTCTGACTGCGCGGCCAGGAAGTCGTCGACCGACCTGTACACCATGCGCACCGGGCCGGCGCCGTCCTCGAGCTGAGAGTCACCGGCGTGCGGCAGCCACTTGACCCAATCCCACTCTGTGGCATCGGAGGTCACCACGACCAGGCGCAGATGATCGGGGCCGTGGAAGAACACCAATTGGCACAACACCGCGCGCATCAGCGCGAGCACCCGCTCCCGCGGGCCGCGCAGCTCATAGCCGGGCTCGACCATCAACGACACCAGCGCCGGCACCCCGTAAGCCACCGTCTGGTATTGCATGAACTCCTGGAGCACCTTGCCGGTCACCGGCTCGAGCTCGATGTCAGTTGGCGCGTCTTGCGGCTCGGCGAACACCGCGGCATGCGACTCCACCAGGTCGGTCATCCCCAACCCGACACGGGCCACCCCGAACCAGGCGTCCGAACCGTTGGGCTTGCGCTCCCACATCCGCACACTGCCCACAGCCGCTTCCAACGTATCCGGCGCGGGGTGATACCAGCGGTAATTCTGATCCAGCCGGTCCGCCAACTGCGAGGTCGTGCCCCGCAACTCGTCCATGATCATGCAGAACCGAGCACGCAACGCATCCAGTTTCGACCGGGACATCTCCTGCGACCCGCCGCGCCCACCGAACAGCATCGCCATCAGGCCACCCACCATCACCACCGGAAACAGCGACCCACCCCCGGTGAACGTGCGGGCCCCGCTGGCGAACGACACCCAGACCATCGCCCCCATCAAGCCCATCAAGCCCACGATCAACACCACCGACCACAGCGGCTTGCTTTGCGGCGGCGGCACTTTCAGCGGTGTCGGCAGCTCGATGGTTTCGGGCTGAAGGGGGGGTGCCTTCGCGGTTTCCTTGCGGGCAAATCCATGCTTCATGATTTGGGCACCTCTAATTCAGCCGGGTTGGTGTCGACGGGCAACGTGTTGTGCCGGGTGAGCGCATCAGCGCGCGACAGCGCCGGCCCCGCGGCCAGCAGCCGCAGCGCCAACCACGGCGCCGGGTTCGGGGAGTGCTTCTTCAACCCCAGGGCGTTCATCGTGTCCTCTTCGCGCTGCACCCCGAACCGCACACCGGACTCTGAGATCCACCACAGCGACTCCACGGTGCTCGCCGACGGCGAATTACCGGTTGAGACCACATAATTGGCGTAGTCGGGGCCCAGATAGACACGGTCGGCCTGCATCTGGGCGCCTGGGTCTTTCACCAACTCCACCACCTTGTCGGTTTGGGACTCAGCCACCGGGATACTCGGGCCGACGATCACCGATGTCGTGGCCATCGACTCCCCATTCACTTTCTCCCAGTGCCAACAGGCCGACCCGTTGAGCTGACTGTCCACCACGTGCGGAGGCGCGGGCGGGAACGCCGAGAGGTCCAGCGTCTGCACCACCGGCAGCTTCGCCAAGACCGGCCCGGCCACCACCGGCATCGCAGAACCCGCGGGGCCGGCGTTCTGCAGTACTTGCGCCGCCACCGGCGAGACCGGTTGCACGCCATCGGTGAGCACCACCGAGTAGGCCGTCTGGCCGCCCACCTGAGGGGTCGACACCACCGTGCCCACCGGTCCCGGCGCCCCGGCGAACCGCGCTGGCAACCCCGCATTCGGGATCGCCGGCACCGACAACTCCGGCCCTACCGGGATCGCATCGAACAGCGCCCGGCTCATCGGACGCGACCCCGACATCGCGTCTTCACCCAAACCCAGCGCCAGCAGCACCGCCCGGGCGCCCTGGTTGATCAGCGATCGCCGGCCATCGCGGATCAGCCACACCCCATCGCCGTAGCGGCGCACCAACGCATCATCAGCGCCCAGCACACTGCGCCGCGGCCCCAGGTCTGGTTGCCCGTCAATGACGGTGACCGTCACCGGTTCAGGCGCTGCCGCCCCGAAAGCTTTGGTGATTTCATCGCACACCAGCCATGACGAGCGGCCCGGCGACGTCACCGCCAAATCCTGCGGCGCCCCGGGAATGCCGACCAGCGGGCCACGCGGATGCGCGTCAATCTCGCTGCGCCGCACGCGAACCGGGGTCGCAGCCTCACCGACGATCAACCGTGCCGAGGACAAGTTCAGCGCCGGATACAGTTTGTCGGCCACTCGTACGTACAGGGCGCCGGAATCCTGATCGGCCACAATCCGCGCCTGCCCAGCCGAGCCGGCCGGCCGGATCAGCGACCAAAACAAGGCGCCCAGACACAGCACCGCGGTGACCGTCACCCCGGCCAACAG
The DNA here is from genome assembly GCF_001666755.1 of Mycobacterium sp. E1214. Lineage (GTDB taxonomy): Bacteria > Actinomycetota > Actinomycetes > Mycobacteriales > Mycobacteriaceae > Mycobacterium. The sequence continues at coordinate 12,877 of NZ_LZJC01000010.1, forward strand.
CGCCATCGACTGACGACGGCCCGGCTCGGCCTCCATCCGAACACGCCGCCGCGTCATCGCCAATACCGCTCGGCGGGCGAAGAAGTTGTGCCCTGACACCTGCACTCGCGTCGACAGGCCCAGCCCGCGCCCGCGCCACCGCGATTCGTCTGCCCTGTGCGTTCCCGGTTCCACCACCGTCACATACCCGTCTGTCGTTCACGCCGGCTGCCCGGCCCCGGCCAGTCCTGACACGTCACCATCACAGTCCCACAATCCTTTTCACCACGACCCGCCCGTGCGGGAAACCTGAATATTGGACACGGGCACCCGGGGTGGGCGCCTCGATTACCCGGTTCGAGGACACCGCGAGCTGTACGTGCTCGGGGCCGCGACCCGAGAAGTTGGAGAACACCAGGTCGCCGGCGCGCACATCAGCACGGTCCACGGTCATACCCTTGTGGATCATGTCGTAGGTGGTGCGCGGCAACTGCACGCCGGCGTGCCGGTAGGCGTCCATAACTAGACCCGAGCAGTCGTAGGTGCGCGGACCCGTCGCCCCCCACACGTAGGGGCAGCCCAGTTTCGTTTCGGCAAATTGGACCGCCTGTAGCGCCGTTCCGCTGCCCTGGCCGGCACCACTGAACAGGGACGTCGGCGTTCCGCGGCTCGACTCCTGGCCCCCGCCGCCGTGGGTCACGCTGCTCACCAACGACGCGGGAATCCCCGACGCGATACCGCTCAACCCGCTTAGACCCCCGCCGCCTGACAACAGGCCACCCATGCCGCCCATCCCCGATAGGGGCATGCCGCCCATGCCGGGTGAGCCCATGCCGCGGTAGCCCGTGGCCAGCTGGCGCAACCGCAGCGCCAACAACCGGTTCTGCTCGGTGGTCTGATCGAGCTGGCGTTGCATCGCCTCCAGGTGCTGATCCATCGTCGCCATGATCAGCTGCGCACCCGCCGGTGAGCGCCCAAGCGACGCGGTCGCCGCGCCCACCGCGCGGGCCTGATCCCGAATCACCCGCGACGCGGCCCGCCCGTGCTGACCGACCGCACCGCCCTGATCAACGGTGTCCCCGGAGTCCGTGTCGAAGCCGGCCGCCGTCACACGAGCCCGCTGATAGGTCCCCCCTGCCGCCGTCGCCCCGCCGGTCAACCCACCCTCACCAGCAGGAGCCGCCGGAACCGCGCCATGGCCATGACCCGCACCGAACACCCGGCCACCCTCAACCCCGCCACCAGCAGGGAACAACCCGTGACCACGAGTCAGCAGCCGGTCCACCCCAGCCACGAACTGCGCAACACCCACCCACCAAAATTAACCCGGCCAAAACCGCCCGGCCACAGCCGAACACGACCAGTTCAGGGGCAGATCAGCGGCCGCCCTGCGGAATGGTCGGCGGCCCCGCCGGGCCGTAAGGGTTGTACGGCTCCGGAATCAAATCCCCGTGCCACAGGAAAATCCCCGAGCCCGGCACGTACTCCTGCCACCCGTACGGCGGCAGCGTGCTGCTGCCCGGCGGGTAGACCTTCGCCCCAGGAAATACCGACTGCGGCACCCACACACCCGAATTCGGCCCCAACTGGATAAACGGGTCCGGATTGCCGTGCGGGTCCGCCATTGTCGGCGGGCCCAAAGCACCCGGGGGAAGCTGCCGATAGCCCGGGATCTCGTCGGACCGGACGAAATAGTGCGGCACCTGCGCCGGATCTTGGGTCCGGTCATAGATGTCCACCCACGGCGGTGAACCGGGATTGTTCGGCGGACCCATCCCGCCCACGCCAGCGCCATAGGGCATATGCCGCTTATCGCCCTGCTTCCACACGTTCGAAGAATCCAGCGGCACCGCCGGCGGGGCATCTTTCGCCCCATTGGACAGCGTCTGATATCCGGTGGCCGTCTCGCGCAAGCTCGCCCGCACGGCCTGATTCTGCTCCTTGGTCGCTTGCAGCTGGCCCTGCATGGCCGACAGGTGCTGGTCCATCGTCGCCATAATCAAGCGCGCCCCCGCCGGCGAATTCCCCAGGGTCGGGGCCGAGGCCGCGACCGCGCGCGCCTGATTGACAATGACTCCTGAATTGATCCGGCCCTGGGTGCCGATCGCCGCGCCCTGTTCGGCGGCTCCCCGCAACTCCTGGTCCAACCCACCGGCCGTCGTCCGCGCCTGCTGATATGAGCCCGCAGCCCGGGTCACGCCAGCCTGCAACCCGCCCGCGCCAGCCGGTGACGCCGGCACAGAACCTCCACCAGAGGCCGGTAACGGTTCACCCTCACCGCCGGCCGGATACAGATTATGCGCACGCGTCAATATGCGGTCCACGCCCGCCACGAACGCCGCAATACTCACCACACAAAATTAACCCGCCCCCTCCCGGCCAGGCCATAGCCGAGCTCGCGAAGTTCCCGCTCCAGGTACCATGCACCATATATATGGTACCATGTACCTATGGCTTTCAATGTGAAGGATGAAGAGGTCATCCGCTTCGCCGACGAGCTCGCCGCCCGCCTGCACCTGCCGAGCCGCATCGACGCGATCCGCTACGCACTGCGGGCCCAGATCGAAATCACGCAATCGCGCACCGGCAACCGCGCCGACGAGCTCCTTGACGTCCTCAGAACCGAAATCTGGCCGCTCCTGCACGACCGATCCCCCTTTACGAAGGCCGACCGCGAACAAGCCCTCGGATATGACCCAAACACCGGAGTGAGCCAGTGATTATCGACTCCTCGGCCGTCATCGCCCTCATTCAGGGCGAGGCCCCCCACGCCGAACAAATCGCCGCGGCCCTGGCCGGCGACAAAAGCCCAGTCATGTCCACAGCCAACGCCGCGGAATCGCTCATCGTGCTCACCAGTCGACACGGATTAACAGCACGGACCGTGTTCGACCGCCTCCGATCAGAAATCAACCTCGGCTTCCAGCCCTTCACGCTCGAGCACGCAATGCTGGCTCACCGCGCCTACATCCAGTACGGCAAAGGACGCCACCCGGCCGCCCTCAACTACGGCGACACAATGGCCTACGCCACCGCCAAACTCGCCCACGAACCACTCGTTGCCGTTGGCAACGACTTCACCCAAACCGACCTCGAATTCGACGGCGTCATCGGTTACTGGCCCATCCGCTAATTCTCTTGCACAACAAGGCTGTACACGCCAGACACCGACACTGCGGCAGTACTGTTGTGCAGATGCAACACGCGCAGTGTGTTCGCGTCGATCTGACTGCACACGAACTTGCGGCTGAGCATGGGTTTGCAAGACCCGGGCGCCGCCGCGTTCCACGTGTGCGTCGAGGCCAGACGGCCCGCACGACCACGGACGATTGTTACAACGTCCCTGGTGATGGCGCCAAGCCCAAAGGACAACGCCGCGCGACGTTCTCATTGAGCGCGGCCGTCGACGCGTAACGTCTCTACTTCGCCCCGCATGGCTTCGCGACCGGCGTCGTCGAGCGCATCTGAGCTTATGAGGTGCTCCAACTCGCGCAGACGCGCTCGGCGCAGTGCCCAATCCTCCACGGCAGCAGAGTAACTGGCTTCGCACACCATGCGCGTCGCCATGCCAAAGACGGTTAAGGCGAGCCCGATCGGCCCGCCCGTGCTGATCTTCGTGCGTGGCCGCCGCACATCAAGTGTCGGCGGCTCGCTGAGCAGCTGCGCGACCTTGCCTAGCAGATCGTCGCTCAACGCAGCGCTAAATCCTTCAACGGAGCACGTATCCCAGCGACCCAAGCCGCATACACCACGTTGAGCAGATCGCTACCGTGACGTTCCCAGCACAGCAATGCCTCAAGTTGCCGGCACCGGACAAATGCCCTCGTGTAACTGAGCGTCTGGTCAGGATTCTCCAGCCCGTCCAAACCCGGCCGCTGCGCCACCATGATCACCGAAGCATCCGCATGCTCCTCGGCCAACAGCGTCCACTCCTGCGGTTTAGGCCAACGTTGGGCAATCAACGCTTGCGCCACCGATTGAGCGACAGGCGACAAATCTTCACCGGGAACACCAAACGCCAACTGTCGGATCAACTCCCGGCAATGGGCCCGGACCGTTGACTCATCAGCTGCCACCAAATCCGCATACAGCGCCGCATCCACAGTCTGCAACCGGTGTGCCCGCGAGGGCGACAACTGCGCGGCCGCATTGTCCGGGCCGAGGTCGGGTTTCACACCGGTCGCAACCTCGGGCGCCGGATGCTCGCTCAAGAGCTCAGACGGCATCGCCCACGACGTCGCTACCGCGCTCACACTGTCCCCACACGCCCGCGCCGCTCGCACCGCCTTATCCGCCGGGTTGACCCAACCGAACCAGCGCGTGTCGAACTCCTCGCTATGCCCACCAGCGATCGGCATCGTCTTGCGCAGAAACACCCCTGGCGGAATGTAAGCGGTACCGTCATTGGTGGCCACCCAATACGTCGGCATCCCCGAGGAGTTACGGCCAACGGCCACAGCCCAATCCAGCCCCGGGTCAGTCACGCTCGCGGCCCCAGCGAGCTCGGCGACTAGCATTTTGGCCTGCTCTAGATCTTTCTCACCCTCGGCTCGGCGCACCACCGCGGTCTCACGTCGACTAGCCACCGGCATCAACCCTGCCCCGGCACCCGCTCCAGGCGCCCCGCCTCCGGTCTCGGCCGGTACCGACGGCGCCGCCGGGGCCGCGCCCCCCGGCGCCGGCGCCGGCGCGCCCTGCGGAGGAAGCACCGAGCCATACGATGTCATCCCGCCCGCGGGCATTCCCCCCGCCGGAGCCTGCACCGGTGACGATGCGGTGGCAGCCTGCGGCCCAGTCGGAACCGCGGCAGCTGCCGGCGCCGCCGAGGTCGGGGCCGACTCAATCGGCGCCGCCAGCGGCGTCATCGGAGCCTGAGCCGCTGGTGGAACAGCACCCGCCGCCGCCGCACCCGCAGCCAAACCACGACCGAAGTCCATGCCCAGTGACGGCATCGGAGAACCCTGCAACCCCGGCGCACTCAACCCCGTAGGCGGGGACATACCACCGGGCATTCCCCCGAAACCACCCATCAACCCCTGCAACGGGCCCATCGGAAGCCCACCGCCTCCCGACCCACCGCCAGGCATGCTCGGCAAACTCGGCAACCCACCATTCAATAGCGAAGTCAACGGGTTGTGACTAGGACGGGGCGATTCCTTGAATGGATCACCCGTTGCGGGCGCCCGGAAGGGTCCGCCTGGAGCTGGCGGTGCGGTGCCGCCTGGGTCGCCCGACGACGGGGCACGGCCTTGCCCTGCTCCGTTGCCGTTAGGAGACCCGGGGGGCCCTGGTGATGGAGGCCCCTGAGGGTCGTCCGTGGACGAATCTCTAGTTTGGTCGTTGCCTGCTTGCTTGACTTTCGGGCCGCCGGGTCCGCCTTCTTTGAAGTGGTTGGTGAATTGGGTGGTGTATTGCGTGACGAATCCCTGCAGATCCGATGAATAGCCTTGAATCGCTGTGCGATGGACGCCGAGGATTACGGCTACTTGCGCGAGTGACTGGCCCGAGCCGCTGCGCAGGAAGGCTTGAATCTCTTTGTGCGCGGCGTCGCTTTCTTTGCCCATGAGGCGCTTGGTCATTCCCACGTCGCTTGACGCTCGCCTGAATAGCCCGGATGCCACGCGGCTGATATCTGCTTGGTGGTATTTGATTGCCGCCGCTTCCTTGTACGCCTCGCGCGCGGCGTCGGCACCTTTGCCCACCCAGGAGCCGCCGTCTAGGACACCGTTCGCGGCCTGTCGGACGTCGTCTCCGCTGTCATCGAAAGCGTTTGCTTCGTCCATCCACTTGTCAGCATCACTGTTCAAATGTGTTTCAGAGTCGTGCGGCCATACAAAAGGCTGAAAGAGCAAGTGCACAAACGGACCCTGCGGCGGCGGGTGATCACCACCGACGCCGGTCGCCGGAATGCCGCCCGCCGCTTTTGAAATGGACTTCGCCGGTGCACTGAATAGCTTCAGCAGCCGCTCGGCCTGCTTGTTGTTGCGCTCAGCCCACCACTGGGGCACCTCGCCGCCACCGTTTTGCCCCGCTACTCCTGCCACGGAGACCTACTTAGGTAAGCCGCAGACGTCGAGCAGCGAATTGATTGCATCGTTCGCAATGTCGTTAAGGCGGTTTACCTCCGAAGTGGGGGTGTTTCCCATCGCCGCCGTTGTTACGTCGAGCGTCGTCGTAACGTAGGTGCGCGCAGCGGAGGCAATGTCAGGGGGCACCGCGGGAACTAGTGCCGTCTGCACTGCGAGTGCGCTATTTACCGAACGGAGAACAATAGGGACGTTCAAATTGCCCTCTACCCTTAACCCGCCTTTCCCTTGCTGTCCGCGCACCGATGTATCGAAGACCTGGCAGAGGTGTGCTTTCGCCGCGGCTGCATCGGCCGCGCTGGCGGTGGGCGACGGCGCGGCGGCTGCGGCTGTCGGCGACGAAGGCGGCTGAGTGTCTGAGTGACCATCAGCGTTGCTGCGCATGATCAAAAATGTGACAGTTGCGGTGACGGCAACCGAGAGGACGATCGCGACCAGTAGCCCCAGCGCTGCCCGCGCCGAAAAGCGAGGCCGCGGCGGTGCTGGCGGCAGGCCGTCGGGGAAGGGCATCGACGGCTGTGGCGCATGCGGCCCAGGCGGGGGCGGCAGGGTCACCGATGGTGACCCTGCTCTCGACCACGGTGATGACATTGTTGCCCCCTCTGGCGTCGGCCCGTTACGTCGTCAGGATGCTGGAGTTGCCGGCTTCAGCGCTTTGCACGGTTGAGATGCTGAATTCTCGACTCCCGGCGTTGGCTGCCGCGCGACCCGTTGCTTGGCCGTCCACCAGCGCGCGCGCACCCAGAGCGGCCCCTAGCAGAGGTGTGGTGTAACCGCCGACGGTCAGGCTGTTAAGGCTGGCACCCGATTGCTGAGCTGTCGCCGCGTCCGCGGTGGACAAACCGGCTTCGGTTTCCGCCACATCCATGGTGAACTTGCCTGCTGTCATGTACCGCATCTTACCGCCGGGGTGGTAACTGCACATCGGCTAACCAGCGCCGATATCTCCTTTGCTGCGGAACGTGCTACGGATGGCGACCTCGCCTAACTCAGTCGCGCGAGGCGAGGGTCGTCGACCCAGGATTCACCCAGGACGCCGTAAGCGCTCCACAAGCTCAGTGCGGGGGCGGCGGGACCGCTGAGCCGCACCGGGTAGGTGGAGTCGAACCCGAGTGTCAATGTCCATTGCTGCAAGTCGGGGTAGAACTCGGTGCACGTTGCGAACCAGAAGCTGAGCATGCCGTGTTGGGCAGTTGTGCAGATCAGTCGGTCGGTCGTCACGATCACCGGACAGGTTTGGTGCCAGCGCCACTGTGTGGCGGCGCGCTGCGCGGCGGCTGCCTTGCGTCGGTGGTTCACGACACCTTGGACTGCCAGCGCGCCGAGCATGACTGCCGGGCGCCCGGCAACGATCAGGGGTAGCGGTGAGTACTTGCCGTCCGCGCCGCACAGACGGCTGTAGTCGATGTCCGCGCTCAGCAGCGCTTGTTCACCTGGTTCGAGGACGGGGCCATAGACCTGGATCGGCGTGGGCGGGCGGCCCGCCCGCAGCGCGGCCGCGCAACCACGGCTGTAGTGCCACCACTGCTCGGCTGGCGTGCGGGGCTGCCAGCTTGGCTGCGGCCGCGCAGCATGAGAATCGTCGGCGGCGTGGCTGTGCCGGGCGCGGGCCGGCGTCGACGGGGCCCGGCACACCGGAAGGTTATGTCGCGGCGGGGGCGGAATCGGAATGTCGAACATAGGGCGCACCGTACCTTTCAGAAGTGACACCGCCCGCTAGAATTAGCGGGTGCCTCGTTTTCCACGAAGGACGTGCACTCGTGTCTTGGGCGCGATGAGCGGGGCATCAGCCGGCCCCTTCAGGTAGTCACCGATGTATTTCGGTTTACGTTGGCTGTGGTTGGGGCCGCACGCCTGTTGACGCCAGTGCCCCGACACCGGGAACCGGTGGTTAAAGGTCCGGCCGGAATCTGTGCTGCGCGAGGGCCTTTGGGCTTTCAGCATGTCGACGATAGTCACTGTGGAAGGGCGCGGCGCGGGTGCGGCCAAGTCAGGGTCTTCGGCTCGGTCGGGCCGCGCGCGTGGCTCCGGCGGCCCGGCGATCGTTCGGGTTTCAGTCACATTGGTTCGACTCGCCGAGGGCGCTGACGAACGGGTGCGCTTTCGGTGCCATTGGCTTCGTCGGTGCGCGGGATATCGGGGCGCACCATGATGGTGTGCGCCCCCCACAGCGGCGACGTGGTGTCGGCCATACGCAGCGCCGCGGGGTTCTGGTCGGCACGCGAGGCAGGCGTCAGTTGCAGCAGACCGTCCGGGCGGGTCCACCACCATATGGCGTCCCACGGAAGGTCGACGATTGTCGCGATCTTGGGGTCAAGGGGGCGTGCGGTGACTTCGCGGTTCTTGAGATCGTCGTCGACCGCTTCTTGTTGTGGGGACACCGCTGGTGATGGTGCCGGCGGACTTCGCCCAACACAACAGGCCCGTAGCGGCGGGCATCGCCGCCTCAGGTGACCACTCCGGCAACGACTTTGACGCTTCGAGTACCACGTCCACCATGTCGCGGCTGACCCAATACAGCGCGGCAGTGCGAAGCGCCTGGGCGTCCGTGCGAATGGTCTCGGCGTAGGCGGCGAACTTGTCCATCAGCCGCTGCACCTTCTTGAGCCGCGCTGCGCGCTCGAAGGGGTCCCCTGGCGGCAGTGCGTCGCGGTAGTGCTCGAAGCTCAGATCCGCCGCGGCCTCCATCGCATAACACCACTGCCGGCGGATCACCGGCATGCTGGTGGCCGCCACGGGACAGCTCCCCGCCGGCGACTCACGACGGAACGTCCTGCAAACGCGCCAAAATTCGGATCGCTTCGGCCCGCTCGTCATTAGCGAGCCAGGGCAGCATCCAGATCAGCGCCTCCTCAGTTTCACGCGACGCGGCGCTGAATTCTTGTTCCATTGCCGCCCGGGCGGCCTCGGACATGTGGTCGCGGTGCTCGAGAAACGCCTGGCGCATCTTGACCAGGCGCTCAGCGATGGCGAATCGCTCCGCCGCGGCCCTAGCGGTATCTACGGTCCCTGCCGATGCGGTGGGACCGGTGTCGGTGATCGCGAGAGGCGAGGAAGCGTGCCCGGCCTCGACGACGGCGTCAACCCGCCCCTCTGGCCACTCAAGGCCCCGCTCCAACGCCCGGCGTAGTCGCCGGGTCAGCCGGCCCGCCCGATTGTTCTCCAGGTTGCGAACCGTCACCACGGACAGCCCACCACGCTCGGCCACATCGGCCTGGGTGAGCTTGAGCTGCTTACGACGAAGTCGCACGTCGTCGGCGAGCTGCTCCCAGGACATGTCCGTATCTTGCCCGAAAAACCGACAATTTTGCCCATCCTCGCCGCCGGAACCGCGAATTTGTCGCTTCCGACCAGCTCGGTTCAAACCTCTCAACCCGGTCGTTAAGGCCATCTGACATGCGGCGACGCCGCCTCCGGCGCCGCGCAGGCCGTCATCGGCGGACCGCGCTACCGATAAATTTGCGCTTAGACCGATAAAAACGATAATTTGTCTGTTAGATTATCGATGATTCACGGGACTTCCACCCGCTGAAGAAGCCTCGACCCTCGTAGGAAGGACACCTCCAATGACCATCGACCTCGAGCCCGCGTCCCGCGCCAACGCCCGACCGTTTGCCTCCTTCCAGATGCGCGCCGACGTGCGCCTCTTCCAGACCAGCCAAGGGCTGGCCTGCCGAGAAGACCCCGAGATGTTCTTCAACCCCCGTACCAAGCACCGCGCCATCAAGCGCTGCAAAGAGTGCCCATTCCGCGGCCGTTGCGGCTACAACGCGGTGGCCACCGGCGCCACTCACGGCATCTGGGGTGGCGTGATGCTGCCCGGTTGCTTTCCCCAAGAGCTCAAGCCCATCTACGCCATGTTGGCCGCGCAGTTTGAGGAGCGCCGCCAGGCCGAGCTCGGCGACGTGCGGGTAGCCCCGCTGCCGGGCCTCGTCGTCGACGACGAGGCCGACGACGAACCGCTCATCCTTCACGCCGGCGCCGCATAGGTAGAGCAATTGAATCGTGGCAGAGCACCCTGCGCGGCCGATCGGGCTGCTGGGCGCCATCTTGGCCTGGCACGGCGCGGATAACCTCGCTGAACGGCCCGCCGCCCTGGACGAAGCCCGTGAAGCCGCCGCCCGTGCCCAGGCCCAGGAGCGGTATGCGGCCCAGGCGGAATCCGCGCGCGCATGCCCTCGCCCGCGCTGCGGCGAAGGCCGCGCTGTCTGGTCCCGGTCGCGCTGAGGCCCTCATCGACGAGGCCCGCCGGCGCCGCCGTCGTCGCGCCCCCGATGCGCACCAGTCGAGATACATCGTGACGCGAGCGTGTCGGGTCACCAGTCGTCGCGCAGCGCCTTGAGTTCGTGCCAGGACGATTCCGGCCCCCAGTACCGGTCGATCGCGGCTTGGGCGACTTCACGCAGGCGCTGTGTGGCTTCGCTGAGTACCTCGGTGAGCAGGTCTTCCAGCCCGGTGTAGGTGTAATCGCGCAACGCGGTCGGCGCGATGTACAGATCACGCAGGAAGCCATCGCCGTCAAAGGTCGGCACGACCACGTCGCTGATCGGGTCCTGCTCGACCATGGCGTTGGCGGCGGCGTTGAGTTCACCCACGAGCGCCCGCGTGACGCGCACGCCCTGCTCGACGGCGGCAATCCGCTCCTGAGGAGTGCTCGGTGTGCTGGCTGTGCTCACCTGGATTTCCGATCAGAGGAGTCGGGGCGTCCTTCGCGCCGGTTTTTCACCGGTTCGCTGTTGGCCGGGGCCACCACTTTGAGCTTGCGGTCTTGATAGAGCTGCTTGTTCTCCGGGCCGGAACGCTCCCCGCTGCCGTGACCCGGCGGCATCATTGGTGCCATCGCGCCCATCGCCGGCGCCGGTGCTTCTGCAGGTGCGGGAGTTGCGCTGGGCGCGGTGGCCGGCGCGGCCGCCGCCGGTGCTGCTGCCACATCGGTGGCGGGCGCTGGCGGGGCCTCGCCCCCGCCAGCGGGCTCGGTGTCGCCACCTCCGCCGGCGCCGAGATCCCCGGGCGAGGGCAGATCACCCGTGGGAGGCTCCGGCGATTGCGGCGGCTGCTCACCGCCGTGCTGCGGTTGCCCACCCTGGGGATGCTGGCCCAGCCCGCTCATCATCGGTCCAGCCGCTTGCTCTAAGCCTTGCAGCGCCTTTTGGGGCGCCGCGGCCAGGCCACCGAGCAGGCCGCCCAATCCGCCGACGACACCGCCGATGATCCCGGGCACCACTTGTGAGGGCATTCCGCCGGCGGTCTCGGGGAGGGCATCGGTTAGCGGTGCGGCCGGGCCGGTCGGGTCGACGGCCCCGGGGGGCCAGGTCGGGCCGCCGGTGAGGTTCTCTCCCACGCCCGGCCCACCTTGAACCGGGTCCAGCGGAGCGCTCTTGGGCGAATGCTGCGGCTGTTGGGGATGTGCTGGCCCGTCGCCGGGACTCGTGGGGGGTGCAGCGGGCGCCACATTCGGGGTGGGCGGAGCGGGCGGCGGAACGGGCATCTTGGGGTCCGGGGCCGCTTCGGAGAAGGTGTATTTGGTGTATCCGGTGGTCGAGGCCTGATACAGCTTACTGACCTTGACCTGGGCGTGCACTACGGCGACGCGGTGCGCGCCGCCGGAGTGGGCGTTGGCCTGCATTGCGGTCTTTAGTTCCCGCTCGGCGTCCGTCACGTTCCGATACGGGGGAACGTCGTTGAGCGCCGTGGTGAAATTCTGGACATGCGTGTTGGCCTGATCGGCCAGGCCCTCGACGTAACGGGCGTGCCCTTGATACCAGCTCTGCAGCGCACGCATCCGGGCGGTGGCCGAGTCCGCCGACGGGGCTTGCCACCCGTCAGCGGTCGTGCTGATCGCCTTGCCGAGTTGTTCGGCGGCATCGTCGAGCTGCTTGGCCTCAGTGCGCAGGCTGGTTTCGACCGCTTGCCAGGTCTTCTTGCCTGCCCCGCCTCGGCCGGTCTCGATCAGCCGGGCGATGTCACGCGGGCTTGTCGGGGTCTGCCCGGCGGGCACCCCTGCGCCTCCTACACCGCCGGGTACGACGTCTGCTGGCACGGTGTGCCCGGCCGGCACCACCCGCGCCGCCGACACCACGCGAGGCCCACCACCGCCGCCGCTGCCCAGCGTGCTGGAGCTCTGCTGTTCCTGGTCGTCGTAGGCCGCGGCGCTGGCGTCGAGCTTGATCCCGAATAGGCGTGCTTGCGCGTTGGCCATGGAGGTGTACTGACGGGCCAAGCTGACCTGGGCGGTGAATCGTGTGCTCGCTCCGACCGACACCATGTCCGAGGCGCTGGGCTGGACATGGTCGGAGCCGGGCGTGGCACCGCCAGCCTCGGCGGCCTGCTGGCCGCCCGCTCGCACGGCGTCGGTATCGACGCGCAGTGAATCCGGCACAACAAGCCTGTCGGGCTACGTCTGCAGGATTTGCTGGCTGGCTTCTTCGGTCTGCTGGTATGACGAGACGTTCGACCGGATATGGCCGGCCACCTCCTCGCAATACTGACCCAGCGAATGACCCGCCTCCGAGCGCGCCTGCAGTGTCTCGTTGAGCGCTTGGCGGACTTCCCAGCCGATGTCGCCGAAGCGTTGCCCCATGCTTTCGGCCGTACCGGGATCGACGGTGAGGCGCTCACGCACCCGCGGAGCCTCCTGGTCCCACCACTGGGCATGGTCATTCCACTCGTCGAAGTCCAGCTTCACCTCATTGCCGGCCACCGCACACCTCCTAGTCGAACTCGGTATTTGCTCAGCGTAACAACGGCTCACCGCCGTACGCATCGGTCGAGCCGACTTAAAAATCGATTGTTCGTCGGTATTCGTCGACGTCGGTCAAGCTCGGCCACCCCGGGGTCGTCACCCAGGGAACGCCGGTCTCCTCGATCATGCGCATGCGTTGTTCGGCGCGGGCCCGCATCAAGGCCAACCGGTGCAGCCGCATAATCCGGTCAGCGAGTAGATCAGCGGTCCAGGAGCGGGTGACTTCCGGCTCGAGCTGCACCCGCAGCCCCTGCCCCTGCCAGTCCAACTCAACCATCAACGCCCCATCAGCGGACCATTCAGCGACAGTCGGAAGCACTTCCTGCTGCTCGTCGGTCACCGCGACTCCCGCATCGTTGGCCCACATCTAGCTACCGCTGGTGTTGATCATCCCCGGCGTAGCGGCCGGCGCAGCCGCACCGGGCGCGGTCGGGGCCGGTGTCGTACCGGCGAGCTGAGACGGATCGACCCAGCCCAGAAAATCACCCGTGGGCAGTGCACTTTCGGGTTGCAGCTGCCCATCCAGCCAGATTTTGCCATTACCCATGAACATCACGGGTTCGCGACTCTTGAATTGGGCGTATTGACCCGGCGCCAAGTGGCTGGGGTCAGCGGGCGCGGTCACTGGGGTACCCGGAGGCGGCAACTCGATGTGGGACTGTTTCCAGGCATCGGCGACCGTGGACCCGTTGAGCACCGCCCGCACCGCGGCGGCGGTTTGGGTCGTGGGGGCGGTA
>NZ_LZJC01000011.1 GCF_001666755.1 Mycobacterium sp. E1214
ACCGTCTGAGCGTGAACCTCGAAACGGCCCGCCATCGCACGCATCTCGTGCGGGTCGGTCATAAAACGTGTAGCCATCTTGGCTGTCTCCTTTTATAGGTAGTTACTGCTGGTGGTGGTGATGTAACGACGTATGGCCGGACCGGTTACGCGTTGCGCGACCGCCAAGCCGGATGCCTAGCGACTGGTCCCCCTTCCCCGTCAGCCGGCGGCCGCCGAGCGTTGTGACACGGTGAGACGGTCGTCAAACCCGAACTGCGGCGTTGGAGTTGACGGAGTGGCCGTTGCTATTCCGGGCGTCTTTCCGGCCCCCGCATCGGGCGCCGGAAAGATCTCCCGCAGGGCGATCGAGGTGGAACGCACGTCGACGACGACCCGCTCCGACACCCCGACCGCCGATTCGGTCAGCCCGCGGCGGCTGCGTTGGCCGCCTCGGTGGCGGCGTAGGAACCGGCGCTGGTCGACAGCGTGTTCACGAACAGCTCGTGAATCGCGGCGGCCTGGGCGCTGACGGCCTGGTAGACCTGCGCGTGGGCGGCGAACTGCGCTGCGGTCAGCGCCGACACCTCGTCGGCTGCAGCGGGCACCACTCCCGTCGTCGGGCCCGCCGCCGCGGCGTTCTGAGCGCTCAGCGTGGAACCGATGGTCTGCAGGTTCCCTGCTGCCGCTGACAAAGCCTCAGGCTGTGTGGTCACGAACGACATACTTGATCCCTCCTATTTCATTCCCCGACTCTGCAAGAGAGTAGATGACGGCGACGTCCGGGGTAATTACGGAAGCCGCCAGTTTGCAACTGTTCACGTAGCGGTACGGCGAATTCATTTTTGGTAACGAGACGGTAACAGCGGCCGACCAGGACTGCCGGTCATCTCAGGACGGTTACGGAAAATGATAACCGCCGCCGGTCGGAAAAGCAGCAGGTAAGCGGCAGCGTCCACTGCTCCGGTCGCGGGGGCCGCCAAATAATCCGGTTGCGGAATATCGGTGTGCGTGCGCTGCGCGCCGTTGCGTCGCCACGCGAGGCGGCCCGGCATCCTCCTTTCGGGCATCTCGGCGGGGCGCCAGCCTCGTTCGCCGGCACGCGACGGCGCGCACGGCGATCGGGGCGGCGTAAGGTTCATCGGCTGCCTATAACGCCTTCGACCAGGACGATTCGGCGGCGAGGCGGGTCATGCGGCTGCCCTAGCCGGCGAAGGGTGGGCGGGCCATGACGGTGGGGCGGAATCCGTACTTGGGTCCGGC
>NZ_LZJC01000012.1 GCF_001666755.1 Mycobacterium sp. E1214
GGCGGCATCTACGCGCCGATGATCCACCCGTGGTCGTCGGGTCGCGACCTGTATTTCAACCTGTCCCTGTGGTCGGCTTGAGCAGCGACGAGATCAGCGGGCCGAGCCTGGGCAGCGGGGCGGAGTCGTTGGCGTGGGAGGGCCTGCGCCCGGTTGGCGGCTGGACGACCGGCTGCGGAGCGGGCATCGCCGGCGGGGCGGCGGGGGGATCGATGTTCGCCTCCGGGGCGCCGCAGGGGGTGGCGTTGGCGGTCGGCGCGGGCCCCACGACGAGGACGAATCCGACAGCGGCCGCCGACGCCATCGTGAGCGACACGCTTCGAAGAATCGCCGACATGAAACACCTTTCGAGTGACAGGACACCCCGTGGGGGTCTGCAGTTCGCTCATGTGACGATAGTGATTTAAGAGGCTTATGTGACCGGTGGTGAATCAAAAGGTATCCATCCGTGATGGTGTCGCAACGCGGCAGCGGGCACCCCGCGCCGGGCGTCTACGCGGTTTGCTGAGACGTGCTCGCGCCCACCCTTCCCGGTGCTCACCGACCGGGCGCGCACCGTGGCCACCTGCGCGATTGCCCGTCGCCGAGCACCGGGGCCCGCGGGCGAACGCGGGTCGGCGGCGGTTGCGTCCGGCTCCGCGGGCCGCGCTGCGGGACGCGGCCCGTACGGGTACTGTCCCTTCCGGCAGCGCACCGAGATCCCGCCAAGGAGGGCGTTCGATGACTGCGCGCAACCATCTGGATGACAAGGGATTCCGCGGCCGCGCGTATCTTCGCCGGGTCGTCGCCGCCTCGATGGCCGGCACGGTCGTCGAATGGTACGAGTTCTTCCTCTACGGCACCGCCGCCACGCTGGTCTTCGGGAAGGTGTTCTTCCCTCCGGGCGGCAACGAGCTCGACGCCATCCTGGCGGCGTTCGTCACCTACGCCGTCGGCTTCGCGGCCCGCCCACTCGGCGGGATCGTCTTCGGCCAGCTCGGCGACCGCTACGGCCGCAAGAAACTGCTGCAACTGAGCCTGCTGCTGGTGGGCACCACCACCTTCCTGATGGGCTGCCTGCCGACGTTCGGCCAGATCGGGTATTGGGCGCCGACGCTGTTGGTGGTGCTGCGGTTCGTGCAGGGCTTCGCCGTGGGCGGCGAGTGGGGCGGGGCCATCCTGCTGGTCGCCGAGCACAGCCCGAACCGCAGTCGCGGGTTTTGGGCCAGTTGGCCGCAGGCCGGCGTGCCCGGCGGAAACATGCTGGCCACGGCGGTGCTGCTGGTGCTCACTTCGGCCCTGCCGGATGCCAGCTTCCTGAGCTGGGGCTGGCGCGTCGCCTTCTGGTTATCGGCGGTCGTCGTGCTCATCGGCTACTACATCCGCACCAAGGTGACCGACGCGCCCATCTTCCTCGCGGCGCGGGAGCAGGCGTCCCAGACGGCCCGCTACGGCCTCGTCGAGGTGCTACGGCGTTACCCGCGCGGCGTTCTCACCGCCATGGGCCTGCGGCTGGGCGAGAACACCATGTACTACCTGGTCGTCACCTTCTCCATCACCTACCTCAAGGTCCAGGTGCACGCCAACACGACGGTCATCCTTTGGTGGCTGCTCGCCGCGCACGCCGTGCATTTCGCGGTGATCCCTCTGGCCGGTCATCTCAGCGACCGGGTCGGCAGGCGTCCGGTCTACCTCGTGGGCGCGATCGCGGCCGGCAGTTGGGGCTTCTTCGCGTTCCCGATGATGAACAGCCGGGACAACGCGATCATCATGTCGGCGATCGTCATCGGCTTGGTGTTCCACGGGCTCATGTACGCGGTGCAGCCGGCCGCCATGGCCGAGATGTTCCCCACCCGAATGCGGTATTCCGGGGTGTCGCTGGGCTACCAGGTCACCTCGATCGTGGCCGGTTCCCTGGCACCCATCATCGCGGTGCGGTTACTGGCGACCTACAGATCCGCGGTGCCCATCGCCTGGTACCTGGCCGGCACCGCGGCGGTCAGCGCGGTCGCGGCCCTCGCCGCGACCGAGACCAAAGGCACCGACCTGGCGGCCGTCGACCTCGCCGATGCCCACCACCGGGACGACGCCGCAGCGCGGGAGGGTGGGCCCGGCCCGTCGGAGCTCGTGGAAGGCACCGCTTAGGCGCCGAGCGCGTCACGACCTTGCGACGGCATGTTTGTGACCCCCCTCCGGTGGTAATGATCCAACAGAGGCGAGCGCGTCGGCCGGCCTTCGCGCCCGTCTAGGTCCCGTCGGTTCAGCCCGAGAGCCGACGGGGCCGCCCTAATTTTGGGGACTTTTCGGTCGGCGTCAGCCGGGCGCCCCCGCTCCGGATTGCGCGCATCGGCGGGCGCGACCAGGAGTACCGTCGGCGTATGGCTGCGTCGGCGGGCGTGTGGATTCTCGGCGGGTACCAGACCGATTTCGCCCGCAACTTTCACCGGGAGGGGCGCGATTTCGCGGCGCTGACCGCGGAGGTCGTCGATCGCACGCTCGCGGCGGCGCACCTCGACGCCGCCGCCATCGAGGTCGTTCACGTCGCCAACGCCTTCGGCGAGATGTTCGCCGCGCAGGGTCACCTCGGAGCCATGCCCGCCACCGTGTGTGACGGCCTCTGGGACACGCCGGCCACCCGCCACGAGGCGGCGTGCGCGTCGGGCAGCGTCGCGGCCCTGGCAGCGATCGCCGACCTGCGGTCCGGGTCCTACGACGTCGCGTTGGTCGTAGGCGTCGAGCTCGAGAAGACGGTCCCCGGAGACACCGCGGCCCGCCATCTGGGCGCCGCCGCGTGGACCGGCCACGAGGGCGCCGACGCCCGGTACCTGTGGCCGTCGATGTTTGCGCAAGTGGCCGACGAGTACGACCGCCGCTACGGCCTCGACGACGCGCACCTGCGGGCCATCGCGCAGATCAACTTTGCCAACGCCCGGCGCAACCCCAACGCGCAGACGCGCGCGTGGACGGTCCCCGACCCCATCACCGCCGACGACGCCACCAACCCGGCCACCGAGGG
This sequence comes from Mycobacterium sp. E1214, assembly GCF_001666755.1. Lineage (GTDB taxonomy): Bacteria > Actinomycetota > Actinomycetes > Mycobacteriales > Mycobacteriaceae > Mycobacterium. Next base: position 2,996 of record NZ_LZJC01000012.1, read on the forward strand.
GCGGCTGCGACGGTTCGACTGCAGCCAGATGACCGACGGCGGCGCGGGAGTGGTGCTGGTGACCGACGCCTACCTGCGGGCGCACCCGCGGGCCCGCCCGATCGGCCGCATCGACGGTTGGGGGCATCGCACGGTCGGGCTGGGTCTGGGCCAGAAGCTGCGGCGGGCGGCGGACGACCCCTACGTGCTGCCACACGTGCGGGCGGCGGCGCACGACGCGCTGCGCCGCGCACAGCGCAGCCTGGACCAGCTGGACGGTTTCGAGGTGCACGACTGCTTCACCCCCAGCGAGTACCTGGCCATCGATCACCTCGGGCTGACCGGCCCCGGCGAGTCATGGAAAGCGATCGAGAACGGGGACATCGAGATCGGGGGGCGGCTGCCCGTCAACCCCAGCGGTGGGCTGATCGGCGGGGGCCATCCGGTCGGGGCGTCCGGCGTGCGCATGCTGCTGGACGCCGCCAAGCAGGTCAGCGGCGGCGCCGGCGAGTACCAGGTCGAGGGCGCCCAAACCTTCGGGACCCTCAATTTCGGTGGGAGTACCGCCACCACCGTCAGTTTCGTCGTCAGCACAGCACGAGGTACGTGACATGGACGTTGAGATCGTCGGCAAGTTTTTGTCCACCCTGCCCGAGGACGACGACCACCCCTACCGCACCGGGCCGTGGCGGCCCCAGACCACGGAGTGGGACGCCGACGACCTGCGGGCCGTTGCCGGGGAGATTCCCCGTGACCTCGACGGCATCTATCTGCGCAACACCGAGAACCCGCTGCACCCGGCGCTGAAGACCTACCACCCCTTCGACGGCGACGCCATGCTGCACGTGGTCGGGTTCCGTGACGGAAAGGCGTTCTACCGCAACCGCTTTGTACGCACCGACGGTTTCCTCGCGGAAAACGAAGCGGGCGGCGCGTTATGGCCCGGCCTCGCCGAGCCGGTGCAACTGGCCAGGCGCGAGGGCGGTTGGGGGGCGCGGCGCCGGATGAAGGACGCGTCGAGCACCGACGTCATCGTGCACCGCGGTGCCGCGCTGACCAGTTTCTATCAATGCGGCGATCTGTACCGGGTCGACCCGTACACCGCCGAGACGCAGGGCAAGGAAACCTGGAACGGGGGCTTCCCGTTCGAGTGGGGGGTGTCCGCACACCCCAAGGTCGACCCGAAATCCGGTGAGCTGCTGTTCTTCAACTACAGCAAGCAGGACCCCTATATGCATTACGGCGTCGTGGACGAGCGCAACGAGTTGGTGCACTACGTGGACGTGCCGCTGCCCGGACCGCGCCTGCCACACGACATGGCCTTCACCGAAAACTACGTAATCCTCAACGATTTCCCGCTGTTCTGGGATCCCGCCCTGCTCGAACACTACGTGCACCTCCCCCGCTTCTACCCCGAGCTGCCGTCGCGCTTCGCGGTGCTCCCCCGCCGCGGCGGCACGGCGGACATCCGCTGGTTCGAGGCAGACCCCACCTTCGTCCTGCACTTCGTCAACGCCTACGAGGAGGGCGATGACATCGTGCTCGACGGGTTCTTCGAGAGCGACCCGTCGCCCCTCGACACCGGGGGAACCAAGTGGGACAAGCTGTTTCGCTTCCTCGCCCTGGACCGTTTGCAGTCCCGGCTGCATCGGTGGCGGCTCGACCTGAGCACCGGCGCGGTACGCGAACAACGCCTGTCGGAGTCGATCACCGAGTTCGGAACCATCAACCCCGGCCACGCCGCGAGCGGCTACCGGTACGCCTATGCCGCCACCGGCAAGCCCGGCTGGTTCCTGTTCGACGGGCTGGTCAAGCACGACCTGCTCACCGGCTCCGAACAGCGGTACTCGTTCGGTGACGGCGTGTACGGCAGCGAGACCGCGATGGCGCCGCGGGTGGGCGCCACCGCCGAGGACGACGGCTATCTGGTGACGTTGACCACCGACATGGCCGAGGATGCCTCGCACTGCCTGATCTTCGACGCCGCGGACGTCGCGGCCGGCCCGGTGTGCAAGCTGGAACTACCGGAGCGGGTGTCCAGCGGCACGCACGCGACGTGGGCGCCCGGTGACCAGCTGCGGCGCTGGCACACCGCGGACACGGCCGCGGGCGCGGTCGGGCTGGCATGAACGCCGACGACCAGCGCCGGCACCGCACGACGCACTGGCCGGCGCAGTTGGCGTCCATCGGAGCGCTACGCTTCGCGCGCCGATCGGCGAACTACGTTGAGACGGTGCGGTTCTACCGCGAACTGGTGGGGTTGCCGCTGTTCGAGACGTTCGGGGAGAGCTACGGCAGCAACGGTGCGATCTTCGGGCTGCCCAGCTGGAACCTGACCCTGGAGATCGTCGAGGCGACCGAGGCCGTCGCGGTGGACCCGCACGAGCAGCTGTGCCTGTACTTCCCGGACGCCGAGGCGCAGCAGGCGGCGATCGGGCGACTGCGGGCCGCGGGCGTAGCGCCCGTGCCCCAGCATCCGTACTGGGAAGCGATGGGAGCGATCACCTTCCGGGACCCCGATGGCCGCGAGGTTGTGTTCGCGCCCTTCGTGTTCGGCGTCAACGAGCCTGCGGGCAGCGAGTCGTCGGGCACGCACGAGTTCCCGGCGAACTGACGGCCTCAGCGACCGCGGCGGCCCGCGGCCAGGGTCGCGACGACGGCCGCCAGCGAGCAGAGCGTCGCAGCGCCGGCGGCGGTCCCGCCGACGTACAGGCCGTACTGAGCCGACACCGGCGGGTTGACGTTGATCTGGTAGTACCAGACCGTCAGCGCGACGATGAGTAGCGAAATCGCCAGCGCGGCAACCGAAGCGAGCCTGACCGACAGGCCCCTGCCGACCATCGCGCCGGCGACCAGCAGCGCCGAGGACAGCAGCACGATCAGCTGACCCGCGCCGAACCCGGGCGGCAATACCAGGTTCCCGTGCGCGCCGCCGATGGCGTTGGCCCAGCCCCCGCCCCTGACGGTCAGCCACGGCAGCCACGCGCTGGCCGAGGTCACCAGGGCGAAGAGCGCCACCAGCCAACCAGGACGCAGCCGGCGAGTCATGCTAGCGAGGTTATCCGAAGCCTGGCCGCCCCGGCGGGAGGTGAAACCGGCCCGGCGTCAGCGGTGCAGGCCGCCGTCACCGTTGCGGCGCGGGTCGGGCTTGGCAAAGACGTCGACGAAATTCTGCAGCGATTGGTCGATGTCGCCGCGCAGCGCCGCGGCGACGATCATGCCGATCGGGCCGAACAATGCCGGGCCCCCCAGATGCACGTCGAAGCTGACGACCGAACCGTCGTCCTTGGGCGCGATCTTGGCCAGCAACTTGACCTTGACGCCGCCGACGCCGTCGCCGTTGAGCGTCATGCCCTCCGGCGGCTTGTACCGCACCACCGTCCATTTGATGCGGTTGTACATGCCCTTGACCTCGACGATCGACTCGACGACCGTGCCCTTGTCGATGGTGTCGGGCAGGGTGCTGCGCCACACCCGGTGGATGGTCAGCCAGTCCTTGAACCGCGACAGGTCGGACGCGCACTCCCACGCGACCTCGGGGGGCAGCGGGACGTCGATGGAGCCGGAGAGTTTCGCCATGATCAGTCGTGCTGGTCGCCGGTGTCGGTGGCGCCGGCCGCCTTCTTGGCCTGCTCCTGCACCTGGTGGATGGTGTCGGTGTACTTGCCCTGCGTCTTGCCGTCGACGAACTCGCCGGCCTTGTCGATCGCCGCCTCGACCTTGTCGGCGTTCTGTGACAACAGGTCCTTCGCCTTGTCCAGGAAACCCATGCGCCCTCCCTTTCCCCGGCATCGTACTTTCCCGGTGCGAACCTACCGTCCGGTGTTCGGGCCCCTCAGCGCCACAGCCGTGGCGGGACGCCGAGCACCCTGGCCCGGATCCACCAGGACGCCTCGATGGCGGCGGCGCCCAACACGCCGATGCCCAGCGCGGTCGACGTCACCACGATGTTGGACGGGTCGAGCAGGAACTCTTTGCGGGCCAGCGGGATGCTGAAGATCACCACGTAAGCCAGGCCGGACGCGGCGATCAACGCCACCCGCCACCACTGGTACGGGCGCGCCACCACCGCGAGTACCCACAGCGCGGTGACCAACAGTGTGATCAGCGCCGCGGTCGAGGCCTGGTCCTGCTCGGCGAACGAGGCGTGGCGGCCGCGATAGGCCACCAGGTACGAGGCGAAGGTCGCCGCCCCGACGATGAGGCCCGCCGGCACCGCGGAGGACAGCACCCGCCGCACAAACCCCGGATGGGCGCGCTCGTTGTTGGGCGCCAACGACAGGATGAACGAGGGGATGCCGATGGTGAACCACGCCGCGATGGTGGCGTGGATCGGTTGGAACGGGTACAGCAACGGGTCGGCGTGCAACGCCGTCGACGACAGGCATTGCAGCCCGACGAGCAACGCCAGCAGGACCGAATACACCGTCTTGGTGAGGAACAGGTTGGCGACCCGCTCGATGTTGCCGATCACCCGCCGGCCCTCGCCCACGACGTGGGGCAACGTGGCGAACCTGTTGTCCAGCAACACGATCTGTGCGACGGCACGGGCGGCGGGGCTGCCGGCCCCCATCGCGACACCGATGTCGGCATCCTTGAGGGCCAACACGTCGTTGACCCCGTCGCCGGTCATGGCCACGGTGTGGCGGTGCGCTTGCAGTGCACGCACGATGGCGCGCTTCTGATCCGGCCGCACGCGCCCGAACGTCGAGTAGGCGTCCAGCGTGTCCGCCAGCGCCGCGGGGTCGCCGGGCAGTTCTCGGGCGTCCATCGCCTGGCCGTGCAACCCGAGCGCCTCGGCGACGGCCCCGACCGAGACGGCGTTGTCGCCCGACAGGACCTTGACCGCGACGCCCTGCTCGGCGAAGTACTCCAGCGTGGCGCGCGCGTCGGGCCGCACTTTCTGGTCGAGCACGACCAACGCGAGCGGGGTGAGCCGCCGCGGCGCGTCCGGCTGGTCGACGGGGACCTCGGTGACGCCCAGCAGAAGCACCCGCAGGCCCGCCGCGCCGAGCCGCTCGGCTCGCCCGGCCGCGGCCGAGCCCGGCCGCAGCAGCACGTCCGGTGCCCCGAGGAGCCAGTTGCCGTGCTCTCCGAACGACACCCCGCTCCACTTGGTGGCGGACTTGAACGGCGCTGTGGCCGTGGGGATCCAGCCCGGGGGCGCGGAGAAGGTGTCGGCGATCGCGCGGATGCTGGCGTTGGGCCGCGGGTCGGCGGCGGCGAGCGCGGCCAGCGCGTCCGCGACCCGGTGTGTCCCGGGGTCGAGCTCCTCGACCCGCGCGACCCGCATGCCGCTCTCGGTCAGCGTCCCGGTCTTGTCGGTGCACACCACGTCGACGCGCGCGAGCCCTTCGATGGCGGGCAGCTCCTGGACCAGGCAGCGGCGCTGGCCGAGCCGGACCACCCCGATCGCGAAGGCGACCGAGGTCAGCAGCACCAGGCCTTCGGGCACCATGGGCACCAGCGCCCCCACGGTCCGCAGCACCGCCTGCCGCCAGTGCGCGTGGGTGGTGAACACCTGCGTGTAGATCGTGAGCAACCCCGCCGGCACCAAGAGGTAGGTGATGAACTGCAGGATGCGGTTAACCCCTTCGCGCAGTTCCGATTTCACCAGCGTGAACCTGCTGGCTTCGTCGACGAGCTTGGTCGCGTAGGCCTGCGCGCCGACTCTGGTGGCGCGGTAGGCGCCGGCGCCCGCGACGACGAAGCTGCCGGACAGCACCGCGTCGCCGACGGCCTTGCCGATCGGGTCCGCTTCGCCGGTCAGCAACGATTCGTCGACCTCCAGCGCCGCCGCCTCGACGATCTCCCCGTCGACGACCACCTGGTCGCCGGGCCCCAGCTCGATGATGTCGTCGAGCACCACGTCGGTGGGTGGCACCGTGCGCGTGCCGGACTGCCGGCGCACCAACGGTTTTGCCTGCCCGACGATCGCCAGCTTGTCCAGCGTCTGTTTGGCCCGGATCTCCTGGACCATGCCGACCACGCTGTTGGCGACGATGAGCAGCCCGAAGAGTCCGTTGATCACGGACCCCGTCGACAGCACGATGAGCAGCAGCACGCCCAGCAGCGCGTTGATGCGGGTGAACACGTTGGCCCGGACGATGTCGGCGACGCCGCGGGTGGCGCGCCGCTGAGCGACGTTGGCCTGGCCGTCGGCGACTCGCCGCGCGACCTCGTCGTCGGTCAGGCCCGGCGTCATCGGGTGAAGGTCCCCAACTTGTCGGAGTCGAAATACTCCAGGTTGAGGGTGGGACCGGCGAAGACGGCCTTGGAGATCGTTCCGGGCGGCCCGTTTTCGTCGGCGATCGGGAAGGTGAAGGTGTCGCCGTCCCAATGGGTCAAGGTGAACGTGCGGTTCTTCGGCCCCAGGGCCAGCTGCAGGGCGCCGTCGTGTTCGGTCACCACGGCGGGTCCCCAGTAGTCGCTGGTGTAGACGCCGGCGTAACCGCCCAGCGGCTTGGCCGGCGCGGCGTCCGCCGGGGGCTGCTTGCCCACCAGCGACCCCTCCGGCTTGTTCATCCAGCCGATCGCCTTCTGGTAGAGCGCGGCCCAGTCCTCCTGAATCTGCCCGTATTGCACCAGATCGAGGAATTCCGCGGTCAGCGTCTCGGGGACGCCGATGGGGGCGGCGTTGGTCAGTGCGACGATGGCGAGGTCTTCCGAAGGCATTACGACGAAGTTGGTCGCCTCCCCCAACGCGAAGGCGCCGGAGTGGCTGTACTGGGTGCGGCCCGACGAGCTGACCGACGCGTTGAACCCATAGCCGTAGAACCCCGAGCGGGCGTGCGGTGTCGCCGCGGGCGCCGAGACGATCTGGGCCGTGGTGGCCGGCAGCAACGCCTCGGGCGAGGCTATCCGCCGGCCGTCGTAGGTCCCGTTGCCCAGCAACATCGTCAGCCAGCGGGCCATGTCGTTGACGGACGAGCTGACACCGCCCGCCGGTGATTGGGCGTCGGGATCGCGCTGAAAGCGCGGCTCCCACTTGTCGGCGAGCTTGATGTGGTTGACCGCGTGGTTGGGCCGGGCGGCGAAGTCGGCGAACCGCGAACTCGTCGACGTCATTCCCAGCGGTCGGTAGAGCACCTCGTCCGAGAGGTCCTCCCACGGTTTACCGGCGGCGGCCGCCACCGCCTCGGCGGCGCCGGTGACCCCGAAGTTGGTGTAGGCGTAGCTGATTCGGAAGGGCGACAGCGGCAGGTCCTTGAGCCGCTCCAGCGTCTGGCGACGGTCGTAGCCGAGCTCCTCGAGCTTGTCGCCGGCGTGATCGGGCAGCCCGGACCGGTGCGAGTACAGGTCGGCGACCGTCAGGTGTGCGGTGACATAGGGATCGCCCAGCGCGAACCACGGCAGCTTGGCCACCACGGGCGTGTCCCAGGCGACGACGTTGTCGCTGACCTCGTGGGCCACCACCGTGGCGCCCACCGACTTGGACACCGAGGCCAGCTGGAAGACGGTGTCGGCGTCCACCTTGTTGTCCGGGCCCTGCCCTTTGCTTACGTCCTTATAGCCGAAACCCTTGGCGTACACGGTTTTACCGCCGTGCACGATCGCGACGGCCATGCCGGGGATGCCACTGGTTTTCATCAGGTCACCGACCAGGCCGTCAACCTTGGCGACGGCTTCGTCGATGCGCCCGGCGGGGATGGCGACGCCGGAGACCTCGTTGGGCGGCGTGGCCGACGAGGTGGCCGGCGGACTCGACGCCGGCCGGCCGGACGCGCAGCCGGTCACGGCGAGCAGCGTCGCGATGATGGCGGCCGCAACCGCGCGCGTGATCATGGGCGAACCCTAACGCGTGCACGCCGCGCGCTGGGCGAAGCTAGAGCCGCCACCAGGGGTCGGGCGGTTGCGGCGCGGCGGGGTCGAGGCGCTGACCCGGCAGCGGCACCGCCACCTCCACGCCCGCCGGCTGCGCCGCGGCCAGCAGCCGCTCGACCGGCTCGGCCCACGGGTGCGGCGCCAGCCGGAAGGTGCCCCAGTGCACCGGCACCAGCAGCCCGCCGGTGCCGGTGAGGTCCAGGTGGGCCCGGACCGCCTCTTCGGGGTTCATGTGGATGTCCGGCCACGCAGCGTTGTAGGCGCCGATCGGCAGCAAGGTGAGGTCGAACGGACCGTGGTCGGCGCCGATCTGCGCGAAGCTGCCGGTGTAGCCGGTGTCGCCGCCGAAGTACGCGCGATGGTTGGGCCCCACGAAGGCCCACGACGCCCACAGCGTCGCGTCGCGGTCCAGAAAGCGCCCCGAGAAATGCCGCGCGGGCACGCACACCACGGTGAGGTCGTCGACCTGGGCGCTCTCTTGCCAGTCGAGCTCGACGACGCGGTGCTCGGGGATCCCCCACGCCCGCAGGTGCGCGCCGACACCCAGCGGCACAAAGAACGGGGCGCGCTGGGTGTGCGCCAACGCCAGGACCGTGTCGATGTCGAGGTGGTCGTAATGGTCGTGGCTGATGACCACCGCGTCCACCGCGGGCAGGCCCTCGAGCTGGATCGGCGGCGGATGCAGCCGGTGCGGGCCCACGACGTCCGACGGCGAGCAGCGGTTGCTCCACACGGGGTCGGTCAGCACCCGGTAGCCGTCGATCTCCACCAGCGCCGTCGAGTGGCCCAACCAGCTGACGGCGAGCCGGCCCGCGTCGCCGTCGAAAAAGCCGGGCGCCGCCAACGGAATTCGTGCGCCCGGGCGGCTGCCACCGCGGTTGCCCACGAACTCCCAGGCGATCAGGCGCAGCTGTTCGCGGTCCAGCGCGGCGCCCGAGGCGGGTTCGAGGTTGACGAACACGCCGTCCCGGAAGTTCGGCGACCGCTTCGCCGTCTCCCTGATGGCGGCGGGATGCGCCCCGAGCGCGGCCGGTGTGCCGTGCAGCGCCCGCACCACCCAGCCGCCGGCCGCTAACGACGCCGTTCCGGCGGCCACCCGCAGCGCCCCCCGCACCATGACCGTCAGGCCCCCCGGAAGTTCGGCGGTCGCTTCTCGATGCGGGCGACCTGGGCCTCGATGACGTCCTGGCTGCCCCACGCCTTATCGAAGAGTTCCTTGTGCTCGGGCCATTGCTCGGCCATCGCCCCGTCGTCGTTGAGCACCCGCTTCGCGTGCTGAATGGCCAGCGGCGCGAGGCCGGAGATCTCGGTGGCCCACTCCTGGGCGTCGGCGAGCGTCCCGATGCGGTTGGCCAGCCCGGTCTGCAACGCCGCCTCGGCGGTCAACTTCTCCGCCGTCAACAGCATCGCGCTGGCCCGGCCGTGGCCGACCAACGAGGTCAACCGCCGGATGCTCCAGTTGTCCAGCGCCAGGCCGTATTTCGACGTCGGGAATTGGAAGAACGCGTCCGGCGCCACGACGCGCAGGTCGCAGCGCATCGCCAGCTGCAGCCCGGCCCCGATGGCGGGGCCGTTGACCGCGCCGATCAGTGGGATCAGGGTGGCGTCCATCAGCTTGTGCAACTCGATGAGCCGGTCGGGATAGTCGGCGGCGAAGGCGTCGCCGCTCAGATCCGCACCGGCGCAGAACGCGGTGCCCTGCCCGGTCAGCACGATCGCCCGGACCGAGCCGTCGTCCGCCTTCTGGAAAGCCTCCCGCAGCTCCTCGACGAGCTGGGAGTTCAGGGCGTTGCGGCGCTCGGGGCGCTGCAACTCGATGGTCAAAACCGCGCCGACCTGGGTCACACCGATCATGGCAGCCACCCTATATAGCCTGGACCCGTGAGTCGTATCACGGCCGCTCAACTGCGCGACGCGGTGCTCGACGAGAATTCCTTCATCCGCTGGGACAGCGAACCCCTGCCGCTACCCATCAGCGACGAGTACGCCCGAGAACTGGCCGACGCCCGAACCGCCTCGGGCCTGGACGAGTCGGTGCTCACGGGCGAGGGGCGCGTCTTCGGCCGCCGGGTGGCCGTGGTGGTCTGCGAGTTCCGGTTCCTCGGCGGGTCGATCGGGGTGGCGGCGGCCGAGCGGATCACGGCCGCGGTGCAGCGGGCCACCGCCGAACGGCTGCCGTTGCTGGCCTCCCCCAGCTCCGGCGGCACCCGCATGCAGGAGGGCACCGTCGCGTTCCTGCAGATGGTCAAGATCGCGGCGGCCGTCCGGCTGCACAAGCAGGCGCACCTGCCCTACCTGGTGTACCTGCGCAACCCGACCACCGGCGGGGTGTTCGCGTCGTGGGGTTCGCTGGGCCACGTCACCGTCGCCGAGCCCGGCGCGCTGATCGGCTTCCTCGGTCCGCGCGTGTACCAGCTGCTCTACGGCGAGCCGTTCCCCGAGGGCGTCCAGACCGCCGAGAACCTGCATCGGCACGGGGTGATCGACGGGGTGATCGCCCTGGACGAGCTGCGCCGCACGCTGGACCGCGCGCTGCGGGTGATCACCGACGCGCCCGGCCCACTCCCGGCGCCGCCGCCGGCCGAGCCGACGCCCGACGTCCCCGCGTGGGACTCCGTGATCGCGTCGCGCCGGCCCGACCGGCCGGGGGTCGCGCTGGTGTTGCGCCACGGCACCACCGACCGGGTGCTGCTGTCGGGCACCGGGCACGGCGAGGCCGCGACGACGCTGCTCGCGCTGGCGCGGTTCGCCGGGCAGCCTGCGGTGGTGCTGGGGCAGCAGCGGGTGACGGGCGGCGTCATCGGGCCCGCCTCGCTGCGCGAGGCCCGCCGCGGGATGGCGCTGGCGGCCGAGTTGCGCCTGCCGCTGGTCCTGGTGATCGACACCGCCGGGCCGGCGCTGTCGGCCGAGGCGGAGCAGGGTGGGCTCGCCGGCCAGATCGCCCAGTGCGTGGCCGAACTGGTGACCCTGGACACGCCCACCGTGTCGGTGCTGCTCGGCCAGGGCAGCGGCGGGCCGGCGCTGGCGATGGTGCCCGCGGACCGGGTGCTGGCCGCGTTGCACGGCTGGCTGGCCCCGCTGCCCCCCGAGGGCGCCAGCGCGATCGTGTTCCGAGACACGGCGCACGCCGCGGAACTCGCTGCGGCCCAAGGCATCCGATCGGCGGATTTGCTGGCGTCGGGCATCGTCGACGCCGTCGTCGCCGAGCGTCCCGACGCCGCCGACGAGCCGACCGAGTTCTCGCTGCGGCTGTCCCGCGCGATCGCCGCGGAGGTGCGGGCGCTGCGTGAGCAGCCCGCCGCCGAGCGGTTGGCGGCCCGGCTGCAGCGCTACCGGCGCATCGGCCTGCCCTGACACCTGGCGCGCCGGGCGGCGCGAGGCTCGCGCCTCCCACAGCCGCAGGCGGCGATCCTGCAAAATGGACGGCATGGACACTCAAGGCGGCTCACCGCGGGTCTTGGTCGTCGACGACGACTCCGACGTGCTCGCGTCGCTGGAACGCGGCCTGCGACTGTCCGGATTCGAGGTGTCGACGGCGGTCGACGGCGCCGAGGCGCTGCGCAGCGCCACCGAGACGCGGCCCGACGCGATCGTGCTCGACATCAACATGCCCGTCCTGGACGGCGTCAGCGTGGTCACGGCGCTGCGCGCCATGGACAACGACGTGCCGGTCTGCGTGCTGTCGGCCCGCAGCTCGGTCGACGACCGGGTCGCGGGCCTGGAGGCCGGCGCCGACGACTACCTGGTCAAACCCTTCGTGCTGGCGGAGCTGGTGGCGCGGGTCAAGGCGCTGCTGCGCCGCCGCGGGGCCACCGCGACGTCGTCGTCGGAGACCATCACGGTGGGGCCGCTGGAGGTCGACATCCCCGGCCGGCGGGCCCGCGTCAACGGCGTCGACGTCGACCTGACCAAGCGGGAGTTCGACCTGGTGGCGGTGCTGGCCGAGCACAAGACCGCCGTGCTGTCCCGCGCGCAGCTGCTCGAGCTGGTGTGGGGCTACGACTTCGCCGCCGACACCAACGTCGTCGACGTCTTCATCGGCTACCTGCGCCGCAAGCTGGAGGCCAACGGCGGACCCCGGCTGCTGCACACCGTGCGCGGAGTGGGATTCGTGCTGCGCATGCAGTAAACCGGAGTGCCATGACCGTGTTGTCCCGGATCGCGACCCGCACGCCCTCGCTGCGCGCACGGGTGGCGGTCGCCACGGCCATCGGCACCGCGATCGTGGTCGTGATCGCGGGCGCGGTCGTCTGGTTCGGCATCACCAGCGCGTGGAAGGAGCGCCTCGACCGGCGCCTCGACGAGGCCGCCGGCTTCGCCATCCCCTTCCTGCCGCGCGGGTTGAGCGAAATTCCGCGGTCCCCGAACGATCAGAACACCGTGATCACCGTGCGCCGCGACGGGCAGGTCAAGTCGAACTCGGACGTCACGCTGCCTCCGCTGGGTGAGGGTTACGCCGACACCTACGTCAACGGGGTGCGGTACCGGGTGCGGACCCTGCAGGTCCGCACGCCGCAGCCGACGTGGGTGGAGGTCGGCGCGACGTATGACGACACCATCGCGCAGACCAACAACCTGCATCGCCGCGTGATCCTCATCTGCGCGCTGTCTATCGGCGCGGCCGCCGTATTCGCTTGGCTGCTCGCGGCTTTCGCGGTCCGGCCGTTCAAACAGCTGGCGCAGCAGGCCCGTTCGATCGACGCCGACGAGCGGCCGCAGGTCGCGGTCCGCGGCGCCAGCGAGGCCGTCGAGATCGCCGAGGCCATGCGCGGCATGCTGCAACGGATTTGGAAGGAGCAGGACCGGACGCGGGAGGCGCTCGCCTCGGCCCGCGACTTCGCCGCGGTGTCCTCGCACGAGTTGCGGACGCCGCTGACCGCCATGCGCACCAACCTCGAGGTGCTTTCCACCTTGGACATGTCCGACGACCAGCGCAAGGAAGTGCTCGGCGACGTCGTCCGCACCCAGTCGCGCATCGAGGCCACGTTGAGCGCGCTCGAACGCCTGGCCCAGGGCGAGTTGTCCACGTCGGACGACCACGTGCCCGTCGACATCACCGAACTGCTCGACCGGGCCGCCCACGACGCGATGCGGATCTATCCCAACCTCGACGTGTCGCTGGCGCCGTCGCCGACCTGCATCATCGTCGGCATGCCCGCGGGGCTGCGCCTGGCCGTCGACAACGCCATCGCCAACGCCGTCAAGCACGGCGGCGCGACCCGGGTGCAGCTGTCGGCGGTCAGTTCGCGCGCCGGGGTGTCGATCGCCGTGGACGACAACGGCGCGGGCGTGCCCGAGGACGAGCGCGACGTCGTCTTCGAGCGGTTCTCCCGCGGGTCGACGGCGTCGCACTCGGGGTCCGGCCTGGGCCTGGCGCTGGTGGCGCAGCAGGCCCACTTGCACGGCGGGACAGCGTCGTTGGAGGACAGCCCGCTGGGCGGGGTGCGGCTGGCCCTGCGCCTGCCCGGCCCCAGTTAGCCGCGGCGGCGCCGTCGCCACCGCGACCGGCCGCCCGGCAACTTCACCGTCGGGGCGTCCGCGGCCGGGATCTTCGTGGTGGGCCGCTCGTCGTCGCACGCCGCGCGCCGCCCGAACAACAGCGCCGAGGTCAGCACCAGCCCCAGCGCGAAGGACAGGCCGACGAGCCACCAGTCGACGGTCATCGCCGCCGCCACCGGGCGCCGATCAGGTAGGCCACCGCTGACCCGGCGAGGAAGGCCAGCAGACACCACAGCCATTGGACGAGGAATGCCATCGGTCAGCCGACCACGATCTCGACGCGGCGATTCTTGGCGCGGCCGCCGGGGGTGTCGTTGCCGGCGACGGGGTTGGCCGAGCCGAGCCCCTTCACCGTCAACTGGCCGCCCGAAACTCCTTGCGCAGTAAGGAAAGTCGCGACGGCCTGCGCCCGCTGCCCGCTCAACGGCAGGTTGACGCGGTCGCTGCCCCAGTTGTCGGTGTAGCCGGTGATGCTCACGTGGGCGCTCGGACAGGCCCTCAGCTCGGTCGCCACCTGGGTGAGACCCCGGTCGTCGGCCGGGGTCAGCCCGGCGCCGTCGTTGCCGAAGGTGATGGGCCCGCCCGTCGCCGCGTCGATGGCCGCCTGCAGGCCGGCGCACGCGGGCGCGGGCGGTGGGGGTGCAGGAGGAGTAGCGGCGACGGGCCAGCCGCACGGCGGCGCCCAGGTCCGAGACGATGCGCGGCGGCAGC
>NZ_LZJC01000013.1 GCF_001666755.1 Mycobacterium sp. E1214
CGCGAGCTGGCCGGCTGGCTCGCCGAAGCGGTGGCGCAGGCCGACGGCGTCGCCGCCGCCGAGGTCGCCGGGCCCGGCTTCATCAACCTGCGCCTCGAGGCGTCGGCGCAGGCCGCGGTGGTCGACAACGTCATCGACGCCGGCGACGGATACGGTCACTCCGCGGCGCTGGCGGGGCACAAGATCAACCTCGAGTTCGTGTCGGCCAACCCCACCGGGCCCGGCGACCTCGGCGGCGGCGACGCCGTCGGCCTGCGCCACCGCTTCGGCGAGCCAGCCGGCCAGCTCGCGCGGGTTGGCGCCGACCTTCTTGCCCACCTGCAGCGCCAGGTTGCTGGCGTAATCGCCGTGCTCGGGGTTGCGCGGGCGCTCCACGGTCACCGCCGGCGGCAGCGCGGAAGCGTCCAGCCCACGCTCGGCGAGCACCGCGGCGGCGGTGTTCCTGAGCAGCTCGGCGAGGTCGGCGGGGGTCACGAGCGTCCATCCTATTGGCTGAGGTGCCGCCGCCCCGAATCCATTGCGGTGACCGGCCCGCCCGCCGGATGCGTTAGTCTGTCTAGGCCCACAGGCGCATCGGGTTCTCGCATGCGCCCCCGTAGCTCAGGGGATAGAGCGTCTGCCTCCGGAGCAGAAGGCCGCAGGTTCGAATCCTGCCGGGGGCACAAGGTGACCAGCACTTTCGCCGGCTCACACGGTGCGCGAAGGCCCGGAACCGGCCTCGGTGTCACGAGGATGTCACAACTGCGCCCAAACTCTGCCCGGCCGCCTTCAGCGCGTCGTCCTGGCTGTGCGTGTACAGACGCGCAGTGGTCGCCGGGTCGCAGTGCCCGAGCCATTCGGCGATGACCGCGATCGGCACGCCCCGCAGATGCATCGCGGTGCCGCAGGAGTGCCGGGCGTCGTGCAGACGGATCGGCCGCACACCCGCCGTCTTGGCCAACTTGCGCCACATCCGGGTCAGCGCGTCCGGCGTGTACGGCTCCCCCGCCTCGTTGACCGCCACGTAGCCGCTGTCGGTGTGATCGACGCCAAGCGCGAGGCGTTCCTGCGCGTAGCGGGCCGACGCGCGCTTGAGGACACCGACCAGGCCGTCGTCGATCGGCAGCGTCCGCCGTGACGCGAGGGTCTTGGGGTCTCCCTCGACAACGTTGCCCGCGCCGGCCTGCACCCGGTTGCGAGCCACGGTGAGCGTGCCGGCGGGTGGCGACGCCGGTGGTGGAGTCCCGCAAGCCATCTAGCGCCCGTCCATCCGCGGTCGGCAGACGCCGTCGCCAGCCCAGCCTCATCAGGTCACGACACACGAGCGCACGCGTGGACGCTGCACGTGCCGGGCAGACGCGGTGATCGACATCGTCAGCGCGTAACGCGCGCCGCGGCGCCCGCGTCGTCGCCGCAGGTCAAGGCCGCAGCCCCCACCCCGAAAAAATGAGGCCCCCGGCCAGCCGACTCCACACCGGGGTAGTCGACATTTTTTTGCGACGCGGATTTTTCGCGCGGACGCTCAACGAGTGCGCGGATTCTCGGTGCCGCATGGGGTGCTCAGGCATGTGAATGCGACTCGTATGCGACAGAACCGGTGCTGCGAGGGATGCACGCCGCCCCCGGGGCCTATGCGAAATCCTTCATCGCCAACGACTCCGGTGCCATCGGTTTGGAAACGAAGGTGCGACCGCCGCTCGACACGGTGACAACTATCCGGTGCGGCTTGTCTTCGATGCTGTCGGCGCCCACCTTCAAATTGCGCGCCCCCTCGTAGCGGGTGAAGAAGATCTGCTCCGCACCCGCCGGAATGTCGCATGGCACTTCAGGCGATCCGATCTGTTCACCCAGGGTGTTGAACGATACGCCGGTCGGGTCCGCACGGATCGCCCAGGCCGCGACGTGAAATTGCGCGCGCCCTGCGTTGACCACCTTCACACCGACAATTAGCGGACCGGGTGAAAACTGCTTTGCCGCAATCTCCAACGACTGCCGGGCGTTGGTCAGGGTGGCGTCGTGCGTGACCCTCATCGTGCCGCCAGCCATAACCATGCCGACGATTGGGGTCAGCTTCGGCCGCGCGCCTTGCATGAGAAATGGGTAGATCTGCCAGGTGAGCGAGGCGACGCCGACACCGAAGCCGAACAGACCGAGAACAAACGCTGCGACGGTCAAACCGTGCCCACCGATAGCCTAAGTGCAATTCTCGTCATACCAGTTTTGCATGTGTGTCATGACGGTGTCCGCAGTGTAGCAACCGTTCGTCCAATCCTGTTTCAGGAAAAGTTGGTTTTCTTCGTTTAGATTGCCCGCGAATCCATTCCCGATGTACATAGGAGGTGCGTATCGCTGATTGCCCTTCGCTGCCAATTTCGCCGCATAATTGACCACATCGCCCATATAGACGACGTCGTTGATGCCACTTCCTTCATAACCAGCCTTAATCATCAAGGCTCGACCCCATTCGGCGCCAATACCCGCCTTGATTTCGACCTTGTCATAACCGGCCTTACGCAACTTGCAGTTCAAAACTTTCATTAAGCTGTTTATTCTACACATGCCGGTGAAAACGTCATCTATGTCTGATTTCCAGGGAGTGTTAATTACTGCCCAAACTCCGTCGCCGACTATGTTGATTTCCTTCGTCTTCGTAACAGAATTAAGCACGGCAACGACCTCAGATATGTATGCCCGATACAATTTCGCAAGTGCAGGACGCTGATAGTATGTGGGCAGCGAGGATGAGTCGCGGAGATCGACAAACACTGCAGAGCAATTGGCATAGAACCCGTTGGTGAATGTCAGCCTCGACCGATCAGGCAACTGGTCAACTTCTTCGTAGTTACCTCTGGGAGTCGCAAGTATCTCGTCGATTCTGCGTAGGCTGCTGTAGAAATTGTATTCTTTGTAGTTACTTTCCATTATTTCGCCCACCCTAATAATGCCGCGAGAAACGCCAATAATACTAGGACGCCAATCAAAGCGATGATGCCCCACTTTGTGCATTCAAATTTGCGATGCGCGACGATCGAGTTGGCGTGCACCTGATTTGCGATGTGGCGCACTAATTCGTGCGGATCAGACGTCAGTGCTTTCAGTACTTCGTGGTACGACGGCGCATCATCCGCAAATCGGCGAGCTATATGGGAGTAGTAGAGCAAGTTGCTGAAGTCCTCTGGTTGTCCCCTAATCTTGCGTCGCGGTATGAGCGCCGCTGCGGCAAAGCCGCCCGCTGCGAAGATGAACACGCTGCAGGACACGGCAAGCACTACGAGGTAGCAAGGAAGGCGGTGCTGGCCCTCCATCTGGTCCTTGATCAAGTTGTAGAGGACACCGCCCGCTACGCCCGCGGCCGTCAGCACGACGCCGGCTTTTGCTTCGCTATGCCTAATCCAGTCGTTAACTAGTGTCAGCGCTTTCCAAGCCTGTTCGGGATCGGGATCAGTCTCAGGCTCCGGGGTGGCCGCGGCCTCCAACTCCTGTCTTAACCACTGGAGCAGGCGGCGGCGAACGCGGCCCCGCACGGGTTGTGTCACCGCTCCTGCTTTCCTCGCACTGTCCTCACTTCAGCCTTACATCCGCGTCAGTATCGAAACCATGCGACACGCCGGGGGCCAGCGTTGCCCGCCGGGTGGCTGCCGTGATGCATAAGCACAGCCATCACCTTGGCCTCACTGATCACACCGGGGATCGAAGGTCACTGTGAGGACGAAGGCTCAGATAACCTGGCAACCTGCGATTTGGGGTGTTCAGTGTCACCACGGTGTCACAACTCGATCGAAACTACCCCGGCGAACGGGTGCGGAAGGCTGCGGTAAGGCATGAACTGTTGTCGCAGGTCAGCCACGATGTCTGTCGTCGGCGCGTGTGGCGTGACGGAAGGCAGCGGGGGCACAAGGTCAAAACTGCCTCTCACCAGCCACTATATGCTCCAGAGACCGCCCTGATGGCAGCACCAACAATCTCTCAACGATCCGCCGTCTTCGCTGGTAGGTCGGATTCATTAGCTGGCCATGCTGCTCAACTCAAGGCTTGCCTAGCGGGTCTGGAGGCGAGTCATCGGAGTTTGATCCGTTGATGCCGCCAGCGGAGGTTCCGTCATCCGGGTCACAACGACATCGTGTTTGGTCCCATATCCGAATCTGCGCCTGGGCCGACGTAGGCGCTTCAGCGAGAACCGAACCGTAAAGGCCGAAATGATGGCCCGTCGCCGCAATAGATAACAGATATATTGCGACCGTCGCCCGGTCTTGACTGCCGAAAAGTCGTTGGTGTTTTTGACCAATGACGCAAAGGCAGGCGGAATGCGCATCGGCCTGCATACGATGAGCACCGAAATCTTGCCTTCAGCGGATGAATGGGCGCCGATCGGAATGCGGCCTTGAACACGACGTGGAGTGGTCATGACAATCAGGAATACGGTCGGATGCCTGCTGACGGCAGCGATCGCCGTCGCTCTCGCATGGGGACCTGCCGGCACGGCGAACGGCACTCCCGGCGATGGGCCGCTCTATCAGAATTGTGTGAACACGCAGATGAAGCCTGTCGGCGGCACGATCGTCGACGTGATGCAAGATTGCTGCAGGCAATATTCGGGCAAATTGGATCCCGCCACTGAGAACTGTGTGTTCCCAGACGGGACTTCGGCTTACGCCCACCCCAATCGCTGACCGGCAACCTCGTCGACAAGTAGCCCCGCGTCTACGGAGCGTGGGTTCGCGACGCCGTCAGGTGGTGCGCGGCTCCGGCGAGGCCCTTGTGGCGCAGTCGCTTTCGAAGGCGTGAGCGTCAGTTCTTTGCCGACCTCGTCGAGCGCACCGAGGACCCGGACTCAGATGGTGCATTTCAACCCGACGTGGGCGGCGTGGTATCCGAGCCGGGAATAGAACGCCCGGGCTCGTTCGCGAGCTCCGTCCGTGGTCACCTGCGCCAGCCGCGCCCCGTGTGCTCGGCCGTAGTTGTGTGCCCACTCGACGAGTGCGGTACCGAGACCCTGTCCGCGTTCGGCTTTGGCGACCCGCAGCCCCTCGATCTGCAGCCGGGTGGCGCCGCCGCGGGAAAGGCCGGGAATGATGGTCAGTTGAACGGTCGCGACGACCACGTCGGAACTGTTCAGGACGACTCCGAGGTAGTTGGATCGGTTGCGAACGACGATGTCGTAGGCCGCCTCGTAGCGTTCGAGTTCGGCGCCTTCGCGATCGTGACCGAACTCATCATCGGAGAGCAGCTCGGCGATCACCCCCACGTGTTGGCGCGTCGCACGTTGCACACGAAACGTGCGGCCTGCCACCCGCAGCAGTCCTCGAACCGAGGACTGCGCCTGTGCCTGTAGGCGCGCCACCAACAGGTCCAGCCACGCCCCCACGTTGGTTCGTGCCTCCGCGGTATCGGGGTAACGGCATCGCAGATGTAGCCCGGACTCGTCCTGAATGAACCAGAGCATGACGTCGTCGGTGTGGATGCTTGCACTCACATACTGGGCGTCGAGTCCCACCGAGTCGATGCGTACGGGAAGCCTGCGTTGGTCCAGCCAGGAAATCGCAAACATGCCGGTTGCGACGGGCATTCCACCCCACGGAGCCAGGACGTCCGCCAGTGGCCAGGAGCCCAGCTGCACAGCTTCTTTGACGGCCGCGGCAGCGGCGTGCGGCTCGGCGCACTCTGACTCCAGGACCGAATTGGTGATGAACCAGCCCACCGAGTCGTGCCAT
Organism: Mycobacterium sp. E1214; assembly: GCF_001666755.1. GTDB lineage: Bacteria > Actinomycetota > Actinomycetes > Mycobacteriales > Mycobacteriaceae > Mycobacterium. The sequence continues at coordinate 5,691 of NZ_LZJC01000013.1, forward strand.
CTGTCCTCAAATCGGCTGTGCACGGGGAAGACCGCGCGCAGTGGCGCCCCGGCCAACTCGCGGGTCACCGCAGTCATGGCGACCACCGCGAGCGCCAACGTCGAGACACCGTCATTGCGTGCCTGCGCGGCGAACGCGGCGCCGTCATCGACATCGAACACGTCACGCACTTCGACGCGTTCCGGATGCGGCCCGGACTCACCCAGCGGCAGCGGAAACCGTGGCATCACCCCGCCGCTGTCGCTGATGATTTGCGCCCACCGCGCGCGCACGCGGTCCGGTGCAACGGGGCGGTCCAACAGTGCTTGCGTGTGCACGACGAATGCCGGCGGTGGCTGCAGGGGCGGCGTACGTCCGATCCGCGCGTCGGCGAGCATCGACAACAGGTCCCGGGCGATCACCAGCATCGACCACATGTCCACGTGGGCGTGATCGGCAGCGATCACCACCGTCGACCCGGCGGCCGTCTCCAACACACACAACCGATGCGAAGGCCGCTGATACGGCGAGCATGTCGCATTGAGAACTATTCGCAGTGCGTCGTTGACCGCCTGGCCCGCAGCGATCTCATGCTCTACCCACTCGCCGGGGCGAACATCGATCTCATGCAGCTGCGGATCGCCGTCCGCCCCGGGTGTGAATGCCGTCCGCAACGTGCCGTGGCGGTCGATCACACCCAGCCACGCTTCGGCCAACGATTGGCGGCTGACCCCCGCGGGCAACCGAATGGACAAAGCCATCCAGGAGCCGGGTCGCGCGCCCGCACCGACGTGTATGCGCTGGTCAAAGGACACCGGCAGCTGACGACCGAGGTCAGACACCGACACGTCGTACCCCCAGAGTCGTCCGAAGGGTAGCCGCAGGTGCGCCACGTTGGTCAGCCGCATGGCGGTACCCTAACGCCCCAGATAGCCTGAATGCTCGGTCAGCGCGGGGCGAGCCGTCGGGTCATGAAAAGAGTTGCGTGATGTCCACTTTCGTGGTTCCCGGAGCAGAGCTTGCCGTGGAACTGAGCGACGAGGGTGGTCATCCGGTAGTTCAACTGCACGGGCTCACCTCCAGCCGGTCTCGTGACCGGGTCCTCAATCTCGATCTCGGCAGGGGGCTCAGCGGGACCCGATTGCTGCGGTATGACGCACGGGGGCATGGCAAGTCGACTGGACGCAAGGTCCCGCAGGATTACCGGTGGGAACGCCTCGCCGAGGATCTCTTGCAACTGCTCGACGAATGGTTTCCCGGCGAACAAGTGCACGGCGTCGGCCCGTCCATGGGAACCGGCACGCTGCTGCACGCCGCCGCCCGAGAGCCGGACCGTTTCGCCGGCCTCACGCTGATGGTGCCGGCCACCGCGTGGGAAACCCGGCCCGCGCAGGCGGCGAATTACCTGGCTGCGGCCCAATTAATCGAAACCGAGGGAGTCGGGGCATTCATCGCGGCGGCGCGTGGAGTGACGCCGCCGCCGACCATGGTTGACGCGCCCGAAACAGTTCCCGATGTGGCCGACGCGCTGCTGCCGTCACTGTTTCGAGGCGCGGCTCTCAGCGACCTGCCCGCTCGCGAAGCGGTCGCACGAATCGATGTGCCGACGACGATTCTGGCCTGGGTCGACGACCCGGCGCACCCGATGTCGACGGCGGAATCGCTTGCCGCACTGATGCCGCGGTCAACGCTCACCGTGGCGCACGTTCCGGCCGATGTGGAAACCTGGCCCCAGATCCTGAGCCAAGACGTCGCCCGCAGAGGCTGACTTGTACGCGGACGCCACGCCAGCTCGAATACGGCTGCGAGTGAGCGCACTGCGCCGCCACCACGTCGGCCCAACGCGGCGCGACGCCTTCCCGGTGGTCATATCCACATCGTTTGTTGCACAACGGATTTAATTCGGCCGAGCTGAGGCGGCCGACGACGATCCGGCACGCACACCCGCGTTGTGGCGAAGGCGTGCGGGTAGATGGCTCGATTCGGCAGCCATTGTTCCCGGCGGGCGCACGAACGCTCGTGCAGGTGTCGACCGCACGACCGTCGGCCCGGGCAGGTTAGATCGTCAGCATGGGCGAACGTGTGACGTTCCAAGGTTCGACTGGCGCGACGCTGGCAGGCGTCGTCGAGGTGCCGGACGTCGAGGTGCGGGGCTGGGGGGTGTTCGCGCACGGCTTCACCCTCGGCAAGGATTCGCCGGCCGCGGCGCGGATCTGCAAGCAGCTGGCCGCCGACGGCGTCGGGATGCTGCGCTTCGACGCCCTTGGGCTCGGTGATTCCGAAGGGGACTGGGGCGACGGCTCGTTCACCGTCAAGGCCGACGACATCACCAAGGCGTGCGAGTTCATGACCAGCCGCGGCTCCCCCGCCGACATCCTGGTCGGGCACTCGTGGGGTGGCGCGGCGGTGCTCGCCGCGGCGGGCCGTTCGCCGGGCGTTCGGTCGGTGGTGACCGTCGCCGCGCCGGTGGACCCCAGTCATGTCGAGAAGCATTACGACGCGGTCGTCGACCGCTGCCTGACGGAGGGCAGCGCCGAGTGGATGGTCGGTGGGCGCACGCTGACCCTCAAGCGGGCGTTCGTCGAAGACGTCCGCGTGGCGCAGCTGCACGACAAGATCCGGGGCTTGCGGTTGCCGCTGCTGATCCTGCACTCGCCCACCGACAACACGGTGGGCATCGAGAACGCGAGTGAGATCTTCCGGTTGGCTCGCCACCCCCGCAGCTTCGTCTCGTTGGAGGGATCGGATCATTTCCTCACCGCTCGCGGCCAAGCCCACCGGGCGGGGCGGATCATCGGCGCCTGGGCCGACGCCTACCTCGGATGACCGTCCCGCCGGGCGGCGCGGCCCCGCGGCAACCGCTCTACCTGCTGGCCGACAGCCAGCTGCTGTTCTGGGCGCAGCGCGATCGGCCGCTCCTCGAGGCGGCGGTCGCCGGCCTGCCGCACGACGCGCCGGTGAGCGCGGCCTACATCGGCGCGTCGAATGGCGATCGCCGCGAGTTCTACGAGATCTTCGAGGCCGCCGTCGACGCCATCGGCGTCACGGACCGCCGGATGATCGACTCGTCGTTCGGCGCGGTGGACCGCGCCTTCCTGGGACGCGCACGGTTGATCGTTCTCGCCGGCGGTGACGTGCGGGCCGGCTGGGACACGTTCGTCGAAACCGGCATGCGCGACGTCCTCCTCGACCGGCACGCCGCCGGGGCGGTCCTGGTCGGGGTCTCGGCCGGCGCCGTCCAGCTCGGGCTCTGCGCCCCGGAACCGGACGGACTCGAACTGCTCCGGCTCGTGCCGATGGTGGTCGACGCCCACGACGAACGAGACGACTGGGCGCGGCTCACGCGCGCGATCCAGGCGTTCGGCGGGACGGGCCTCGGCATCCCCTCCGGTGGCGGCGTCGTCGTGCGCCCCGATGGTGTGGTCGCCGCCCTGCGCCGGCCCGCCCACCAGTTCCGTCGCCAGGGCACGCGCGTCGTGCGCACGCTGCTCCCGGCCGAGTGAAAACGGGCCCGACACGTCTCACCCGACGTTAAGCTCCTGCTCATGGGCACAAAGCTGTTGGCCAACGGGCGGGGACGCTGGCTGGCGGTGGCGGCCTCGCTCGTGTTGTCGGCCGGCATGGTCTACGCCCAGGGCGCAAAGCCGCGCCACATCGAACCACCGGCGGCGGCCCCGTCCAGCGCGACGTCGGTTCCAGCGGCGGCGCCCGCGCCGCCCAACGCGCCGCGGACCGCCACGCCCGAAGAGGCGCAGGCCCTTGCGGCCCTGGCCGGGGCCCCGCCCGCGGGCGGCCAGCAGTTCCAGTTCCCGTTGCCCCACGGCGTCGCGCCCGAGGAGCGGCTGCAGGTCAAGACCATCTGGGCGGCCCGGGCCATCGGCGTGCTCTTCCCGCAGATCACCACCATCTACGGCTACCGGGAGGACCCGTTGCCGTGGCACCCGAAGGGCTTGGCGATCGACGTGATGATCCCGAATCCGCACAGCCCCGAAGGCATCGAGCTGGGCAACCAGATTGCCGGATACGCGCTGGCCAACGCCAAGCGGTGGGGCATCAACCACGTGATCTGGCGCCAGAAGATCTATCCGGGTGTCGGCGCGGGCAACTGGACGGCGGATCTGGGCTCGGAGACCGCCAACCACTACGACCACGTCCACATCGCGACCGACGGCGGCGGTTACCCGACGGGCCACGAGACCTACTACATCGCTTCGATGACACCGTCCCCGGAGTGACTCGCGCAACGCGTTGCGGCGCAACGGCATCGGGCGTGCAGCGGTTGATGCGCCACCGCCGGCCCGCGCCCTGACGCACATTGCTGTGCGCCGACATCGCCGACCGCGTTTCAGTTTGCCAGCCTTTGCACAATCGCCGCGCGCACTCATAGTGCGGGCTGCATAATGATGCCGTTAACCCCTCACCGAACGAAAGAGACAACGAGATGTCCATTTGCCGACTTCCCTTATTAGCGATTCCGGCCGTGGTTGCTGCCGCGCTGACCGTGGGTAGCGGAGTCGCCGCCGCCGACGACGACGGTTACCTGGCCCAACTGAAGAAGATCGGCGTGACGTGGCAGTCGGGCGGCGAAAGCTCGCTGATCTCGCTCGGCCACGCCATCTGCTCGGACCGCGCCGCGGGCAAGACCCCGGACGAGCTGGCCAACGACGTCAAGTCCGGCCTGAACAGCTCCTTCTCCTACGGGGACGCGACCGCGATCGTCAGCGCCGCGGAATCGAATTACTGCCCGTAATCGTCCGGGCTCACCCGGCTCACGCCGCGGCGATCGCGGCCACCGGCATCTCCACGCTGCCCTTGCAGGGGCCGTCGGCGATGTCGGTGTGCCACGTCCCGCGCAACGACCCGTCGGCCTGCGGCGTGTAGAACGCCCACGACCTCGCGGGCGCCCACGCCTTCGGGACGCCCGCACCCATGTAGCAATCCCACTGGAAATCGAAGTGTTCGACCCACCTGGCGCCGTCCCAGACGTAGCGCGAGGGCTGGGGCAGCGTCGGGTTCTTCGGGACGGGACCGTTGGTCGCGGTCGCCACGCAGCGACCTGACGCACAGCTGGTGACGAACAGGTAGTCGGCGCGAAAGGTCGGTTCGGCCTGGGCGGCGGCCACGCTGGTGCCCGACTTGTCGGCCGCGTAGCGCACCAACGAGTACGTCCCGTTCCAGGCGGGTGCGGCCGCCCGGGCCGGCCACCCCAAAGCTATGAGGGAGACAATCGCGGTGCTCAGCGCCGCGACGGCACGTTGACCCGCCCGCCGGTCCACCGGTTCATGGTGACGGGTCGACGACGCGGCCAGGTATCGGCGCGGACACGATCGCGCCGCCGGTTCACGGCCGACGCAGCAAGAACAGCGCGTAGGCGGCGAGGGATTGCGCGTCGACCAGCTCCCCCGAGCGGATCATCCGTTCGACCTCCTCGCGCGTGAACCATGCGCTGCGCATGTCTTGCTCCTCGTGTTCGCGGTTCGCCTCCCCCTCGGCGATCCCGGTGGCCAGGAACACCCAGCCACGCTGGCTGGTCATTCCCGGAGCGACGTCGAGCAGCCCGAGCGCCTCGAACGACGTTGCCGACAATCCCGTTTCCTCGCGCAGCTCGCGCGCGGCCAGCTCCGCCGGCTCCGCGTCGGCGAGATCGGGCGCGGTCCCCTGGGGGAACTCCCAGCGCCGCGCGCCCAGCGGGTAGCGGTACTGCTCGACCAGCCGAAATCGCCGCCCGTCGAAAGGCAGAACCAGCGCGTAGGTCGGCTTGTCGATCACGCCGTAGATACCCGGACTGCCGTCGGGGCGGCGGATGTCGTCCTCCCGCAGCACCATCCACGGGTTCCGGTAGACCTCGCGGCTGGCGAGGCGTTCGATGAAAGTCACGCAGCCAGTATCGCCGCCCATGCGGCCGGTGTAGCGTCGCAAGCCATGCCGTCCCAGGAAGCCATTGCGCAGACCGTTCATCGCTACCTCGACCTCGTCGCCACGGGGACCGCCGACGAGATCGTCGCCCTGTACGCCGCCGACGCCACCGTCGAGGACCCGATCGGCTCGGACCTGCGGCGCGGCCCGGAGTCGATCCGCGAGTTCTACGCCGGATTCCAGGACATGAAGAAAGAGACCGAACTCGCCGAAATCCGGGCTGTGGGAAGCGAAGTCGCATTCTTCTGGCACCTCACGCTCGACGCGGGCGGCACCCGGACCCGCATCTCCCCTATCTCGATCATGGCGTTCGACGAGGACGCCAAGATCACGTCGATGCGGGCGTTCTGGACACCCGCCGACGTCAAGGTGCTCTAGCGCCGCTCAGCTCGGGATGCGGCCCAGGATGCCGGACACGATGGCGGCCGCGTCATCGCCGAGATTGCGGCCGATGACGTCGACGTCGACCACGACGTTCGCCTTGGCCGCCACGGCCCGCAGCGCGGCCGTGTCCTGGCTGCCGACGTCGGTGGACCGGCCGTTTTGCAGCACCGCGCTCAACGGGGTGCGTATCGACGTCACGGGGCCCGCTTCGACGGGGGCCCCGACGGTGTACACGCCGGAGACGCCGCCGTGCGCGTAGGTCAGCGGCTTGCCTGCGCAACCGCGGATGTGGTTGACGGTGCTGGCCACGAACTCTTTGCGGCGGCGGCATTGTCGAACGTCGCCACGAACTCGGACACCCCATGCGGAAAGCCGTTGGTGTGCTGACTGAGGTCCACCCCGTAGATCGCGCGGTACCCGCTATCGCGATAGGAGGCGGTCAAGCCGTTAAACACGGCGTCGGTGCATTCGGGTGGGGCGAAGCTGTCGCCCGGTTGTAGGTCGTGGGTCTGCGTCCAGGTTCTGATCGGGTACATGTCGGGCGCCTTGATGAGGTCGGCGACGTCCTCGGGGGTGAGCACCAGCGACTGCAGACCGGCGGCCGTCACCGACGGCTCGGGCGGCGCTGCGCTCGGCGCCGGCGCGGCAGCCGCGGTGCCGCCGGGGGCCGGCCGCGCGGGTTGGCCACCGTGCCGGTCGCCGAGGGTGGTCCACAGCACGACCGCCACGACCGCCAGGATGGTGAACACGTACGACAGCGTCAGCCCGACCAGTGCGCGGTTGCGGCCGGGCTCGTCGCGTCGGCGGATGTCGCGCAGTGCGAAATGGCCCAGCACCGCGCCGACCGGCGCCAGCAGGAACGCGAACACCACCGACAGGGTGGCCAGGGTGTTGACCTCGGGCGCCGGTGGCGGCGGCGCAGCGGGTGGGGGCGCGTGCGGGTCGAAGGGATTTGGCCAGCCGGGGCCGGGCCAGTTGGCCGTCATGAGAACGGGTCGAAGTCGTGGTCGTCGCGCGGTGTCGCCGCCGGCGGCGGTGCGGGGCCGGCGGCCGGTTGCGCGAAGGCCGTCGGAGGCGGAAACCCTGGTATTGCAAGCGGTTTCGGTTTGGTGGCGCCGCCGAAGTAGGCGTTCGACGGGGGCAGTGCCAGCAGGACCGCGGCCGCGACGGCGAGGATGACCGTCACGACGGCGCCCACCTGGAGCAGCTGGGCGAACCACGCGACGGAGCGTGCCGGGTCGAACGCGAGGACGGCCGCCGCCGCTCCGACGGCGACGCCGCAGACGACCCAGCTGGCGACCCGCGCCCAGCGGCGGCCGCGCTCGTCGAGCACGCCCAGCGACACCACCGCCGCGGCGACGACCACCAGCGCGGACGCCCCGCCGACCAGCAGCGGCCCGGGCGGCCCGCCCGGCTGCGCGCGGAAACTCGGGATCGACGCCAGCACCGCGATGGCCGCGCTGATCAGCAGCGCCGCGATGCCGCCGAGGGCGTAGCTGCCGCCGAACACGGTGGCGGGCGACGCGGCCGCGCGGGTGGGCGGCGCCGCCGCGGGGAAGGCCGGCGGCGGGTGACGCGAGACTTGAGATTGCACCGGCGGTGCGGGCCGCGGTGGCGGCGGCGGGAACCCGGGTCGCGGTGGCGGGAAGCCGGGCCGCGGTTGGGGCGGCGGGGGTAACGGACGCGACGGCGGGCCGAACGCTGTCGGCGGCGCGGCCGGCTCGGGGCTGAACGGGTCGAACGACGGATCGTGCGGCGGCTGGGCCATGCTCAGCGTCCCCCGACGAACCCGGCACGGCGCCGGCGCCACCACAGCCAGCCACCCACACCGACCCAGGCGGCCAACGGCACCGTGATCACGGCGTACATCAGCGGGCTGAGCGACGTGCCGAACAGCGACTTGGGCAGCGGCGCATACAGACTCGGGGCGCCCTTCCAGACGTCGGCCATCGGCCGCTCACTGGTCAGGCCGCCGAGCCACACCTGCTGTTCGTTGTTCTCGAAGCGCGGACCGAACACCGACTCGCTCGCCGTCGTCGGGAGCGTCGGGTGGTCCTTGGCGAAGTCCTTGGGCGTCATGTTGACCATCGGGATGTTCGTGAAATCGACGCCGCCGATCGTCAACTTCCACGTGGTGCGGTCACCGGTCTGCCAGGTGTAGGTGGCGTCGCCCTCGTAGAACGACTTGCGATAGCGCGCGTAGAGCTCTTGCGGGCTCCACGGTTCCTTCGAGGTCCAGGAGTCGATGTTGCCCGAATCGATGATCTTGGAATAGGCCGTGGCCTTGGTGGCGCTGCGCTGCCGATACCATTCGGCCGCGATCCGGCTCGCGTAGACGCGCCGCAGGTCGGCGTACTCGGGCGCGTGGTTCACGGCGTCGACGATCTTCGGCAGGATCGTGGTCCGATACAGGTCGTCGTTTTGCCGCGTGATCGCCTGGTCCTGGCCCGGGCATCCGATGCCCGGCTTGAGGTCGGTGCCCTCGATCTCGAGCTTGACGTCCAACGGCGCGTCGAGGATGTACATCGAATCACCGTCAGCGGCCACGCTCGCCGGTAACGGCACGATCCACTTGCGTTGCGGCGAAAAGCATTTCGCCCCCTGCAGCGCGTCGAGGAAGCGCCGGCCGTCCGGGACGGCCGGGTCGACCAGCTTGGCCGTCGCCTGCTTCATCGTGTAGTCGGCCTCCAACAGGATGCGCCCGGCGTCGGTCCGGCCGAACTGAGCGTCGATGATGCGATCGGGTTCGTTGGGGTTCAGGTTCACGGTGAACGACGACGGCGGCAGCGCCAGCCAGACGAAGAACGAGTCGGAGGCCATGTAGGAGTTCGCGCGGCCCCCGAACGACGGCGCGGTGCCCGGGTCGGTGTTGGCGGCGAACGCGTACCGCACGCCGCTGCCGTTGTACGCGGTGTCGGAGATGTAGCGCAGCTGCAGCGTGGAGAAGTCGACGCCGCCGAGGACGCTCGGCAGTGCGCCGGTCACTCCGTTGGCGACGCCCGCGCCCACCCCGTTCACCACCCCGCCGACGACGCCGCCCACGACGCCGCCGGTGATGCCGGCGACCACGTTGGGCACGCCGCTGGCGGCGGCCGCGAGCAGCTTGCCGAAGGTGAGGGCCCAGGTGTTGGCCGCGGCGACGGGACCGTTCACGATTGCCGCGGGTATCGGGCCGAGGTTCGGTATGCCGGGCCTGGCAGGGGCCTGGGGGGCGGGCACCTGGTGGGGAACCTGCTGCTCACGCGGCACGGGCTGCTGCCGCGGCACCGGCTGCTGCTGCGGCGCGGGTTGTTGGGGAGCCGGCTGCTGCTGCGGCGCGGGTTGTTGGGGAGCCGGCTGCTGTTGGGGCGCCGGCTGCTGCTGTGGCGCGGGCTGCTGCTGGGGGGCGGGCTGCTGCTGCGGGTTGATCTGGCTTTGCAGCAGTTGGTTGACCCACTCGTCCTCGATGGCCTCCTCGGGCGAGTCGGCCGACTGCTCGGTGGTTTCGCTGCCCCCGCCGTCCACGGGCTTCTGCCCGCCGCTTGCCAGCACGCCGGTCCCCGGCGGTTGCGCTTGCGGCGCGACGTTCAAGAACCGCTTCTCGATCGCCGGAGGCTCCTTCAAACCCAGCTCGTTACCGATCTCCGTCGCCGCCTTATCGATTCCCTTCAACGTCTTGGGCAAGGGGCGGCTGTCGAAGAGGATCCCCGGGTGCAGGTGGTTGTCCTGGCAGTACTTGAGAAAGTCCTTGAGCTGGTCCCGTCCCACGGAACCCGTCTTGAAATCCCACAGCCAGTTCCTGCCCTGCGCCCACAACTCGGGTTCGTTCAGGGCGTCCGGGCGCCGGTTGACGTCGCTGTTCGGCAGCCTTTGATTGAACCGCCAGTCGCCATTGTCGTTGTTGAAATACGACTGCCCCTTGGCGACTTGCTCGAATGTGGTGCCGATGTGATTGCTGTTGTAGAGGCTGACGTATTGCTTCCGATACTTCTCCCAGGTCAATGGCTTTGCCACGTTCGGGGCCCGTTGTTCCTGATAGATCTTCCAATTCTGGAAGAGATTCTCTTTGGTGCCCCACGGCGCGAGGTTCTGCAAATCCATGTTGAGCAACGCGGCGGCGCTGGGTTCGGGGACGCTGAGGAGGCCGTTGGCCGACGGATAGTTGTAGGCAACCGGCGGGCCGTGCATCGGGTCGTCCACCGAATAACCGGGCAGGGGTTGTGGATCGGCGATCGCGGGCGCCGCGGGCACCAGGAGCGCGATGAGCACCAGGACCAATACGGCTGCGGTGCAACGCCGTCCGGTCCGCCCCAGCCATCGCATGGCCCACCCCCAAATTCCGCCTGCGCCGCGCGCCCGGGAAACCTAACTCAACCTAGTCACGGCGACTCTGTCCGTGCAATTCATTGCTGCCCGGCAGCTGCGGTCCACCGGCCATAGAAGTCGCGCGCTTTGCCCGGGTCGCTCAGTTCGAGGGTGTAGACCAGCACGTCGAATGGTCCCGTGAAGTCGGAATTGTCGTTCTTCTGGATGTGGAAATCGGCGGTTACCGGCGCGCCGTCGCTGCGGTTGAACGGAAACCGGCGGTAGACCCAACGGCATGGCGTGCCGCGGCGCAGCGTCTCGCCCAGGTAGTAGGAGGCGCCGTCGACGAAGTCGGCGTTGGCCCGGTCGTAGAAGTCCGCGACGGTGGGGGTCCGCTCAGCCACCAGCGCGGCGAGTCGATCGATGCTTTCCGGGCTGTGGTCCCACTCCCCGGGGTAACGGTCCGCCCACTCTGCGAAGTGTTCGCGTTGCGCGGTCAGCCAGTCGTCGAGCTGCGCCGACGCAGGCGGCGAGGAGATGACGCCGTCGGCGAGCGTGTGTTGCTTGGACGGCGCCCAGCCAGGATGGGCGGCGGCGTGAGCCTGCACCGCGTCCCGCCACCGCTGCCAGGTGGCCGTCCACACCGCGCCGTCGGCGCCCTCGACCGCGTCGAGCACCAGGTGCACCGGGGACAGCGGCGGCAGGCCGGTGGCCGGGTCGGGACGCACGATCGGCAGGCCGACCGCGTCCGGTTCCTCCTGCCCCGAGACGTGCCACTGGTGGAGGGCGAGGTCGCGAGGCGAATCCTGTTCGGCCGAACCGTCAATGGGCAACGGCTCGGTGGTCCAGTCCCAGGCGCCCCCCGCGACCCGCATGAGCGTCTCGCCGAGGTAGGCCGCCACCCCCGCGGTGAAGGGGTCGTCACCGAGCGGGTACCGCCCGCGGTAGCGCTGCCGCACGAAGTCCTCGAGCGGCTGCAGCGACGCCTGTGAGTAGTCGAGGTCGACCACGCCGCGCAGGTTGGCGTCCGCCATCGTCCCGATGAGGACGTTGACCCAGTCCAGCCACCACTCGAGCGACTCACTCTCCGCCATGGTCTCCCCTCTCCGGCAGCCGGGCGACGTCGGCCGCGTTCTCAGCCTTCCCAACTTACGGCGCCGCCCGCCGGTGAGCCACGCTCGACAGGATTGCCGGCCCGTGGCCCTGGCTTCGGCGGGCGCGGTGCCCGATAGTCATTACCAACAGCTGTGCGCCCACGTCATCACGAGGTTCCCGACCATGCCCGACGACTCACCACGGCGTAACGGCCGGCGCCACATCGTCGTCAGTGGCGACGACGCGCTCGCGACCACGATCGCCGACGAACTCAACCGCGCGGGCGCCTCCATCGTCAAGCTCGCCGGCGACGAGCTTGCCGAGGCCGACCTGGCGCGCGCCAGTGCCGTCGTCTGCGCCGGCGACGACGACGCCAAGAACCTCGAGATCGCGCTTCTGGCGCGGAAATCCAGCCCCGACGTCAGCGTGGTCGCCCGCCTTGGCAACGACGTGCTGCGCGGCGCCGTCGCCGCCGACAACGGACCCGGTGCCATCCTCGACGTCGCCGACCTCGCCGCGCCCTCGGTCGTCGAGGCGTGCCTGGCCACCAACACCCACCCGGTCGAGGCCGCCGGCGTCGACTTCATTGTGGCGGGGACCGAGGCGCCGCGCGATGCCACCCTGCGCGAGATCTACGGGGACCTGGCCCCCGTGGCCGTCATCCACGGCGCACGTTCGGCGGCGCCGGGCGAGCTGGTGCCCTGCCCGGGTCGCGATCACCGGGTGCGGGCCGGGGACTGGGTCGCCATGATCGGCACCGCGGACGAATTGTCCGCCCGCGGCATCGGAGTATCGCCGGCCACCGCCACGCGGTCGCGCCGGTCGTGGCTGCGCCGCGCGGCGGACGCCGTGCGGGCCGTCCGCGACGACGTCAACCCGCTGTTGTTCCCCGCGGTCGTCGCCGCGCTGGTGTTGGTGCTGGGGTCGACGGTCGTCATGCACTACGCGTACCAGCGGCCGAGGCTGTCCTGGGTGGACGCCCTGTACTTCACGGCCGAGACCATCACCACGGTGGGCTACGGGGAGTTCAGCTTCGCCCAGCAGGCGCCCTGGCTCCGAATGTTCGCCGTCACAATGATGTTCGCGGGCGTCACCATCACCGCGCTGCTGGTCGCCTTCGTGGCGGACCTGTTGTTGTCGCGCCGGTTCGTGCAGTCGGCCGGCGCCCGGCGGGCCCGGCACCTTCGCGACCACATCATCGTCGTCGGCCTCGGATCGTTCGGCAGCCGCGTCGTCAGCGACCTCACCGCCGTGGGCTACGACGTGGCGGTCATCGAACGCGACGAGAACAACCGGTATCTGTCGACCGCGGCGAAGCTCGACGTGCCGGTGGTCTTCGGCGACGCGACGCTGCGTCAGACCTTGGAGTCGGCCCGCGCCGACCGGGCCCGCGCCGTCGCGGTGCTGACGCAGGACGACATGGTCAACATCGAGACCGGCATCGTGCTGCGCGAGATGCTGGGCTTGCGCGCCAAACCCGGCCGGCCCGACATCCCCCTGGTGCTGCGCATCTACGACCGCACGCTGGGCGACGCGGTGGCCAAGCGGTTCGGCTTCGCGAACGTGCGCTCGACCGTGGACCTGGCCGCCCCGTGGTTCATCGGCGCCGCGATGGGTTTGCAGGTGCTGGGCACGTTCTCGATGATCGGCCAACGCTCGTTCATGGTGGGCGCGATGCACGTCGCGGCCGGCAGCGAGCTCGACGGGCTGCGGATGTTCGAGCTGTCCACCCAGACCCGGGTCATCGCGATCACCCGCCACGACGCGCCCATCGAGTTGCACCCGCGCCGCGATGCCTGGCTGCGCGCCGGCGACACCGTCTACCTCGTGGGCCCCTACCGCGAGCTGCTGGTGACCCTGCGCAAGGGCCAGCCGCCGCAACAGCCGACCGCCGGCGCGCAGGCCAAAGCGGCGGCCAGCTGAGCGGCGCGGTCAGCCGACCCAGTCGATGTAACGGATCCGCAGGTAGTTCGGGTCGCCGCGCCGCAGCATCAACCGCAGCAGGTAGTAGGGACTGGTGAAGCCGCTGTGGTCGTCCAGCTGCAGCGCAAAATTGCAGATCTCCGGGTCGCCCTCGTCGCGGAAGTCGCGGTACACCCACCGCGAGGGGTATCCCCGGCGCAATAGCTCCCCGAGGTAATACGTTGCGCCGTGGACGAATTCGGCGTTGGCCGGATCGTTCAGGGCGCCCACGGTGGGGGTGACGCGGCTGACCAGCGCGGCCAGCCGGTCGACGGTGTCGCCGGAGAAGTCCCAGTCGCCGCCGTGCAGCGCCGACCACCGCGCGAAGCCTTCGCGTTGCTGGTCCAGCCATTCATCGAGCGCCGCTGCGGGGGTCGACGGTGAGACGCCGTCGACGAGCGTGTGCTGTTTGACGGGGACCCATCCCGGGCGGGCGGCGGCACGCTCGGCGACCACACGGCGCCAATGTTGATACACGCCCGCCAGCACCTCGCCGTCGCCGCTGCCGGCGGCGTCGAGCAGCAGGTGCACCGGCGACAGCCGGGGCAGACCCGTCCCGGGATCCGCAGCCACGATCGGCAGCCCGACGGCGTCGGGCTCGTCGTCGGGCATCAGCCGCCACCGGTGCCGGGCCACGCGGCGCAGCAGTTGCGGATCGCGCGGCAGGGCGGTGCCAGAGTCCGGGTGTGCGTCGGTGGTCCACTCCCAGGCACCCCCGCCCACCCGCATGAGGGTCTCCCCGAGGTACGCCGCCAGCCCGGCGAGCAGGGACTCCTGGCGCAGCAGCCGACCGGGCGAGGCGTAACGGTCCCGCAGCAGGCCCTCCACGGCCCGCAGGGATGCCTCCGAGTAGTCCAGCGGCACCGCCGCGCGCAATTGCGTGTCGGCGGCGGCGTCGATGAGCACGTTGATCCAGTCCAGCCACCAGTTCAGTGACTCCTCCGCGCTGCTCTCGTCTCCGGCGTCGCCGCGGCGCGCCCGCAGCCCGGACAGCTGCTCGCGGGCCGCCGCCGTCACCGGATGCTCCTCGCCGAGGACCCGAATCTCCTCCTGCAGCAACGCTTGCCACGCGGCGACCCCGTCGGTGACGCCGGCCCGCTCGGGCGCCCACAGCGTCAACATGTGGCGCGCGATCACGGTGTGGAAGTGGCCGTTGCCCAACGTCTCGCGCAGCGTCTCGAGCAGCGGCTCGAGCTCGGCCACCGCTGCAGGGATATCACCGGCCCGGCCGCGCCAGACCGTCAGCATCAACTGTGTGCCCAAAGTGTCGGCGTGGTCGGCGCCCAAAGCCCGCCCGCGGGCGGCGGCCACCTGCTCGGCCTCGGCCCTCGCCCCTACGAAATCGCCGATCTCCCAGCGCTTCTCGGCGACCTTGTTGCGCGTCGCCAGGGTGCTGGGGTGGTCGGCGCCCAACGCGCGCTGCTCGTCGGCGTACAGCTCCAACCACTCGGCCAGCGACCACAGCGACGGTTGATGGCGACCCGCCAACAGGTGGCGCGCGGTCAGGGTGCTGACATGGTCGGCGCCGAGCACCTGCACGAGGTCCGGTATCAGCAGCTCGAGGTCGGCATGCGCGTCCGCGATCTTGCCCGCCTGCAGCTGCAGGCTCGCCAACGACACCTTGAGCTCCAACACGTTGGGATCGCGCTCGCCCAGCGCCGCCCGGCACAGCGTGACCAGCTCGTTGGCGTGCATCGCCGCGCCGACGAAGTCGCCCATGTTCGCGCAGTCGGCCATGAGCCGGGTGAGCTCGGCCAGCGGGGCGGGCAGTTCGGGCGGCGTCACGCGCTAATCCAAACGCCCGGGCCCAGGACCCGCAATTCACCCCGGCGGGCGCGTCCTACAGCCGCGCCGCGACCTCCGCCGCGCGGCGCAGCTGGTCGACGTCGGAGCTGGTCGGGATCAGCTGCACCTCGTCGGCGCCGATGCCTTCGAACCGGCGCAGCACGGCCAGCAACTCGTCCTCGCTGCCGGCCCAGCCTGTGCCGGGGGCCATGGCATCGACGTAGTCGGCCGGGATCCAGTTCATGTACCGCCGCAGATGGCGGTGGATCTGGGCGCGGGACACGTCGGGCGGCCCGAACGCGAACCAGAACGACGTGATCAGCCGGGGTGCGGGCTTGCCGGCCTGCGCCCAGGCCGCCCGCGCCACCTCGAACAGCTGGTCCTGCTTGGCGACGTCGAGGTCCAGGGTCGTTCCGGCGAGCCCGTCCGCCCAGCCGGCGGCGTCGCGGATGGTCTTGGGACCTATGCTCCCCACGAGCAGCGGCGGGCCGCCGGGTTGCACCGGCGACGGCCCGACCGGCAGCACCGAGTCGGCCGTCTTCTCGCCGGCCCAGACACGTTTCATCGCCGCCACGCGCTCGGCCATGCCGCGCCTGGTCTGTGTCGCCAGGTCGGCGCCGACGGCGCGGTAGTCTTCGTGCCGGCCGCCGACGCCGACGCCGACGGTCAGCCGGCCGCCGCTGAGCAGGTCTCCGGTGGCCAGCGCCTTGGCCAGCAGCACCGGGTCGTGCAGCTGCGGCACGACCACCGTGGTCACCAACCGCACCCGCGCGGTCCAGGCCGCCAGGGCGCCGAGCAGCGTCATGCTATCCGGGTTGTCGAACGCGATGCGCTCCCCCCAACACAGCGACGAGAACGGGCCGTCGTCGACCGTGTTCGCCCACTGGTGAAGGACCGCCGCGTTCAGGTCCGGTTCCATCACCGGCATGGTCATCCCTATCTGCACGACGGCGATTCTGACACGCCCTCTACTTCTAAGACGTCCCGATGGCAGCATGGGTGGGTGGGTTTCACCAGCACCTCCATCGCGCACATCCGGTTGACCGTGACCGACATCGAACGGTCCAGGCGGTTCTACGAAAGCGTGTTCGGTTGGCCCGTGCTGCTGGAGGTTCCCGAGAACGCCAGCGAGGCGACTCGCGATCAGTTGAGTTTTTTGTACGGCGGCGTCGTCTACGACCTGGGCGGGACGCTCGTCGGGTTGCGCCCGGTGGCCACCGACCGCTTCGACGAGGACCGCGCCGGCATGGATCACCTCGCCTTCCGGGTGGCCAGCAAGACCGAACTGGACTGCGCGGCAGACTATCTCGACGAGCTCGGGGTGGCCCACGGGCCCGTCAAGGACATCGGTCCGTCCTACATCCTGGAGTTCCGAGACCCCGACAACATCGCCCTAGAGCTGACGGCCCCCAAGTAGCGGCCGCGCGGTTCGGGGCCGGCGCAACCGCGTTGTCGCGCCGCGCCGCGAGTGGTTGACTGGCGAGGACTATGAGCATCAGCTTCAACCACACCATCGTCGCCTCCCGCGACAAGCGGGAGGCCGCCGAATTCCTGGCCGAGCTGTTCGGCTTGCCGACCCCAAAGGCCTTCGGCCACTTCCTAGTTGTCGAATTGGAGCACGGCGCCAACCTCGACTACGCGGACGTTCCCCAGGGGGCGGAGATCACGCGTCAGCACTACGCGTTCCTGGTCTCCGAGCAGGACTTCGACGCGATCTACGGCAGGATCTCCGCGCGCGGGCTGCAGCACTGGGCCGATCCTCGCCAGCAGCGGCCGGGCCAGATCAACCACGACCACGGCGGCCGCGGCGTCTACTTCCTGGACCCCTCCGGTCACGCCATGGAGATCCTGACGCGCCCGTACGGGTCGGACGGCTCAGCCGGTTAGTCGGCGGCGCGCGCCCCGCCGTGCCGCTGGCTTTCCTGGCTGCGGTAGTCGTTGGCCAGGCGCGCGACGTGGTCGGGCAGGGCGCCGGTGGCGACGTCGGCCAGGGTGGTCTCCTCCAGCACCGAACGCATGCTGGCCCGCAGGGCCCGCCAGACGTCGGTGAGCGCGGCGGTCGGCCCCGAATAGGGCAGGTCCCCGAGCCCGATGTCGCGGACGCTGGCCAGTGGCCCGTCGATGCAACGCAGCACGTCGGCGATGCTGATGGAGTTGCCCGACCGCGCCAGTTCGTAGCCGCCCTCGCGGCCGCGGTGGCTGCGGACCAGCCGGTCGGTGCGCAGGTTGGTGAGGATGTCGACGAGGAACTGCGGCGGGATGCCCTGCGCCTGCGCCAAGTCGTCGGTTTTCACCAATGTGCCGTCGGGGACCGTGGCGAGCTGGATCATGGCCCGCACGGCGTACTCGGCCTTGGCTGACATGCGCACTCTCGGATTGTGCCACTCGACGCGGCCGACCTCTTCGGATGCGCTTCAGGTGCGCGACTCCAGCAGGTCGATCACCTGCTGCGCCTGCTCGGCCACGGTTCGATCCGGCGTGAGCCGCAATTCGGGGTGCACCGGCGCCTGGTACGGGCTGTCGATCCCGGTGAAGTGTGCGATCTCCCCCGCGCGGGCCTTGGCGTACAAGCCCTTCGGATCCCGCTTCTCGCATTCCTCGATCGGGGTGTCGCAGAACACCTCCACGAAGTCGAAGCCGGCGGCGGCGTGCACGTTGCGAGCCAGCTCGCGCTGTTCGGCCAGAGGGCTGATCGCAGGGACAAGCACGACGTTGCCGGCGTCCGCGAGCAACGCCGCCACGTGGGCGAGCCGCCGCAGGTTCTCGGCCCGGTCGGCCATCGAAAAGCCGAGGTCGGCGTTCAGCCCGTGCCGCAGGTTGTCGCCGTCGAGTACATAGGCCGGGGTGCCGGATTCGAGCAGCTTCTGCTCGACCAGCATGGCCACCGACGACTTGCCGGAGCCGGACAGGCCGGTGAACCACACCGTCGTGCCGCGGGGGCGGGCGGCCGCCACCGCGGAGGACTCGTGGCGCACGGTGTTCGGGCTGGAGGTCTGCGCCGAAACGTCGCGCAGCACCATGCCGGCGGCGACGGTGCCGTTGGTGTGCGGGTCGATGAGGATGAAGGATCCGGTGCTCGGGTTGCGGCTGTATTCGTCGAGCAGCAGCGGCACCTGGGTGCGCAACGAGATCCGGCCAAGTTCGTTGAGCTGCAAGGCGGTTGCGGACTTGTCCCGGTGCAGGGTGTTGACGTCCAGCCGGTAGTCGAGCGCGGTCACCCGCGCCTGCGTGGTGCGGGTGGTGTGCTTGATGACGTAGTCGCGGCCCGGCTGAAGCACCGCGTTGTCGGCCATCCAGCACACGGTCGCGTCGAACTCTTGGGCCACCCGGGGCTGGTTGTGGGTGCGCGCTATCAGGTCCCCACGGGAGATGTCGATCTCGTCGGCCAGGCTGATCGAGACGGCCATCGGCGGAAACGCCTCTGGCACAGGGCTATTGGGGCCGTCTATCGCGGTGATGCGGGTCGTCTTGCCGACCGGCAGGACCACCACCTCGTCGCCGGGGCGCATCACCCCGCTCGCCACGGTGCCGGCGTAACTGCGGTGGTCCTGATGCTCTCTGGTGTGCGGCCGGATGACGTACTGCACCGGGAATCGGACGTCGACCAGGTTGCGGTCACCGGCGATGTAGACCTCTTCCAGGTGTGACAGCAGCGCCGGGCCCTCGTACCAGGGCGTCTGGTCGGACTTGGTGACCACGTTGTCGCCGTGCAGGGCGGAGATGGGGATGGTGGCGACGTCGTGCACGTCCAGACGGGCGGCGAACGCGTGGAATTCGTCGCGGATCGCCTCGAATTTGTCTTGGTCCCAACCGATCAGGTCCATCTTGTTGACCGCGAGCACGATGTGCCGGATGCCCAGTAGCGACGCCAGGAACGCGTGCCGGCGCGACTGTTCCAGCAGGCCGTGGCGCGCGTCGACGAGCACGATCACCAGCGCAGCGGTCGACGCCCCGGTCACCATGTTGCGGGTGTACTGGATGTGGCCCGGGGTGTCGGCGATGATGAATTTGCGCTTGGGCGTGGCGAAGTAGCGGTAGGCGACGTCGATCGTGATGCCCTGCTCGCGCTCGGCCCGCAGCCCGTCGGTCACCAGAGCCAGGTCGGTGTAATCGTGGCCGCGGTCCTTGGACGTCTGCTCCACCGCCGCCCACTGATCCTCCATGACGGCCTTGGAGTCGTAGAGCAGCCGGCCGATCAAAGTCGACTTGCCGTCGTCGACGGAACCGGCCGTCGCGAGCCTCAGAAGTGTCGTCATCAGAAGTATCCTTGCCGTTTGCGGTCTTCCATTCCGGCCTCGGAGATCCGGTCGTCGGCGCGGGTCGCGCCGCGTTCGGTGAGCCGGGACACCGCGGTCTCGGCGATCACCTCGGCCACCGTGGCGGCCTCGGATTCCACGCACCCGGTGCAGGTGACGTCGCCGACGGTGCGGAATCGCACGGTGGCGTCGAACACCGGCTCGTCGGCGGCGGGCTGCATGTGCCGGTGCACCGCCAACAGCATCCCGTCCCGGCGGAACACTGGCCGGCGGTGCGCGTAGTAGATCGACGGCAGGCCGATGTTCTCGGCGCCGATGTAGGACCAGATGTCGAACTCGGTCCAGTTGGACAGCGGGAACACCCGGATGTGCTCGCCTTTGTGGTGGCGGCCGTTGTAGAGATTCCACAGCTCGGGCCGTTGCGCCTTGGGGTCCCACTGGCCGAACTCGTCGCGGAAGCTGAACACCCGCTCCTTGGCCCGCGCCTTCTCCTCGTCGCGGCGAGCACCGCCGAACGCGGCGTCGAACTTGTTCTCGCGGATGGCGCGCAGCAGCGTCACGGTTTGGATGGGATTGCGCCCCTGCTTCGGCTCGACCACGCGGCCGGCGTCGATGTCGTCTTGCACCGAGGCCACCACCAGACGCACGCCGTGCTCGGCGACCAGCTGGTCGCGCGTCTCGATGACCTCGTCGAAGTTGTGGCCGGTGTCGACGTGCATCACCGGGAACGGCAGCCGTCCGGGGCGGAAGGCGCGCAGCGCCAGGTGCAGCATGACGATCGAGTCCTTGCCGCCCGAGAACAGCAACACCGGCCGCTCGAATTCCGCCGCGACCTCGCGGATGATGTGGATCGCCTCGGCCTCCAGCGAGCGCAGATGGCTCAGCTCGTACTGGCCTGCGGCGGGGCCGGCCGTGATGTCGGTGCTCATGGCGGGGTCGTCGCTTTCCTCGGCTGTGCATGGCGCTGCCGGTTAAACCTGGCAGAACTGACCATATTTACCTAGCTTTGCCGTCTATAGCAGCAGGTTGCGAGGGCGCTGTCAACTGGCGGGTCAACTGCGCGCAGGCCGGGGCGAGGGGCGCGGCCGCTGCGCGCGGGGACAAGGCGGGTTAGGCGGTGACCTCGTCGAGCTTTCCGGAAGCGACGTCGAAGATGAAGCCGCGGGCCGATGAGTGCTGGGTGACGAAGGGGCTGGCTTCGATGCGGCGCAGCGACTGCCGGACGTCCTCGGCCAGGTCGGGGAAGGCCTCGGCCGACCACGGCGGCTTGAGCCCGATCTCATCCTGGATGGACCGCTTGAAGTCGTCGTCGGTGAAGGTGAGCATGCCGCAGTCGCTGTGGTGGATGAGGATGATCTCCCGGGTGCCCAGCAGCCGCTGGCTGATGGCCAGCGATCGGATGACGTCGTCGGTGACCACCCCGCCCGCGTTGCGGATGACGTGCGCCTCCCCCTCGTTCAGCCCGAGGACGCGGTAGACGTCGAGCCGGGCGTCCATGCAGGCGACGACGGCGACGTGCTTGGCCGGCGGCAGCGGCAACGGGCCCGTGAAGCCGCTCGCGTATTCGGCGTTGTGGCCCAACAATTCGTCGGTAACCGTCATCACGGGCCTCCTTCGCGGTGCGCGGCGCGGGCTTGGCGCAGGCGCGGCGCCGCGGTGATGCTAGCAACGCGCCGCCGACACCTCACCGGAGAAAATCACCGGGATCGAAAGGGCAACCGGCACGCGCGGGCGCCGCGGACCCGGCGCGCCGCCGCCCGGCTCGCTAACCTGTCCCAATGCGGTACGGGCGCTCGGCATGATTCGTTTCCTGGCGCGCCGACTCCTCAATTACGTGGTGCTGCTGGCGCTGGCGTCCTTCTTGACGTTCTGCCTGACCTCGGTGGCGTTCAAGCCGCTGGACAGCCTGCTGCAGCGCAGCCCGCGGCCACCGCAAGCGGTGATCGACGCGAAGGCGCACGCCCTCGGCCTGGACGCGCCCGTCCCGCTGCGCTACGCGCACTGGGCGTCGCACGCCGCCCGGGGGGACTTCGGGAAGACCATCACCGGCCAACCCGTCGGGTCCACGCTGTGGCGGCGCGTCGGGGTGACCCTGCGCCTGCTGGTGATCGGGTCGGTGGCGGGCACGGTGCTGGGCGTCGTCGCCGGCGCGTGGGGCGCCATCCGGCAATACCGCCTCAGCGATCGCGTGGTGACGCTGGCGGCGCTGCTGGTCTTGAGCACCCCGACGTTCGTCATCGCCAGCCTGTTGATCCTGGGGGCGCTGCGCGTCAATTGGGCGTTGGGCGTGCACGTCTTCGACTACACCGGCGAGACGTCGCCCGGGGTGACCGGCGGACCGGCCGCGCAGCTGGCGGACCGGTTGCGCCACCTGATTTTGCCGACGTTGACGCTGACGCTGGCGCTGGCCGCGGGCTACAGCCGCTACCAGCGCAACGCGATGCTCGACGTGTTGGGCCAGGACTTCATCCGCACCGCCCGAGCCAAGGGGCTCACCCGGCGCCGCGCGCTGGTCAAGCACGGCCTGCGGACGGCGTTGATCCCGCTGGCCACCCTGTTCGCCTACGGCGTGGCCGGACTGGTCAGTGGGGCGGTCTTCGTGGAGAAGATCTTCGGCTGGCACGGCATGGGCGAATGGTTGGTGCAGGGCATCGCGACCCAGGACACCAACATCATCGCGGCGATCACGTTGTTCTCCGGCGCAGTGGTGCTGCTGGCCGGCCTGCTCTCCGACGTCTTCTACGCCGCCCTGGATCCGCGGGTCCGGGTGTCATGACCTCGCGCGCCGACGCCGCCCACGGGCTGTCCGTCTCGAACGGCGGCGATCTCGCGCCGGCCTTCCGGTCGCGCCGCGCGCTGGTGCTGCGCAGGTTCGCCCGCAACCGGTTGGCGGTGGCGTCGCTGACACTGTTGGTGCTGCTGTTCGTGGGCTGTTATGCGTTGCCCGCCGTGCTGCCGTACTCCTACGACGACCTCGACTTCGACGCGCTGCTGCACCCGCCGGACGCGCGGCACTGGCTGGGCACCAATGCGCTGGGCCAGGACCTGCTGGCGCAGATCCTGCGTGGCATGCAGAAATCGATGTTGATCGGCGTCTGCGTGGCGGTGATCTCCACCGGCATCGCGGCGACCGTGGGGGCGGTCTCGGGTTACTTCGGTGGCTGGCGCGACCGGGTGCTGATGTGGGTGGTGGACCTGCTGCTGGTGGTGCCCAGCTTCATCCTGATCGCCATCGTCACGCCACGCACCAAGAGCTCGGCGAGCATCCTGACGCTGGTGCTGCTGCTCGCCGGGTTCGGCTGGATGGTCAGCTCCCGCATGGTGCGTGGGCTCACCATGAGCCTGCGTGAGCGCGAATTCATCCAGGCCGCACGGTATATGGGCGTGTCCAGCCGCCGCATCATCGTCGGGCATGTGCTGCCCAACGTGGCCTCCATCCTCATCATCGACGCGGCCCTCAACGTCGCCTCGGCCATCTTGGCCGAGACCGGTTTGAGCTTTCTGGGATTCGGCATTCAACCGCCCGACGTGTCGCTGGGCACGTTGATCGCCAACGGCACCCAGTCCGCCACGACGTTCCCGTGGGTGTTCCTGTTTCCCGCCGGGGTGCTGGTGCTGATCCTGGTGTGCGCCAACCTCACCGGTGACGGCCTGCGCGACGCCCTCGACCCCGGCAGCGCGACGCTGCGCGGCGGAGTCCGATGAGCCCCCTGCTGGAGGTGGCCGACCTGGCCGTCACCTTCCCGTCCGACGGGGCGCCGGTCACGGCGGTGCGCGGCGTGAGTTACACCGTCGAGCCGGGCCAGGTCGTCGCGATGGTCGGTGAATCCGGTTCGGGCAAGTCCGTTTCCGCGATGGCCGTGATGGGCCTGCTGCCCGAGCACGCGCGCGTGCGCGGCTCGGTCCGGTTGCACGGCACCGAGCTGCTGGGCCTGGGCGACGACGCGATGTCGCGGTTGCGCGGCAAGACGGTCGGCATGGTGTTCCAAGACCCGATGTCGGCGCTGACGCCCGTGTACACCGTCGGTGACCAGATCGCCGAGGCGATCGAGGTCCATCAGCCGCGGGTGGGTAGGCAGGTCGCGCGCCACCGGGCGGTCGAGCTGCTCGAGCTGGTGGGCATCGCGCAGCCGGAACGTCGCGCCCGCGCGTTTCCCCACGAACTGTCCGGCGGGGAGCGGCAGCGGGTGGTGATCGCGATAGCCATCGCCAACGATCCCGACCTGTTGATCTGTGACGAGCCCACCACAGCGCTCGACGTGACCGTGCAGGCCCAAATCCTCGAAGTGCTCAAGAAGGCGCGGGACGTCACCGGCGCCGGGGTGCTCATCATCACCCACGACCTGGGCGTGGTCGCCGAGTTCGCCGACCGGGCCCTGGTGATGTACGCCGGGCGCGTCGTCGAGGCGGCCGCCGTCCGCGATCTCTACCGCGATCGCCGAATGCCGTACACGGTCGGCCTGTTGGGTTCCGTGCCGCGGCTCGACGCCGCGCAGGGCACTCGGCTGGTGCCGATCCCCGGGGCCCCGCCGTCGCTGGCGAACCTCGATGCGGGCTGCCCGTTCGCGCCCCGCTGCCCGCTGGTGATCGACGCATGCCGCGCCGAGGAGCCGCCGTTGCTCGCGGTGGGCGCCGACCACGGGGCGGCGTGCATCCGCACCGACGAGGTCGACGGGCGCAGCGCGGCGGACATCTACGGCGTCAGCACCGACGCCGACCGCACGCCGCCCGGTGACTCGCCCGTCGTCGTCCGGGTCCGCGACCTGGTCAAGACCTACCGGCTGACCAAGGGCGTGGTGCTGCGACGCGCCGTCGGTGAGGTCCGCGCGGTCGACGGCGTCAGCTTCGAGCTGCGGCAGGGACGCACGCTGGGCATCGTTGGCGAATCCGGGTCGGGCAAATCCACCACCCTGCACGAGATCCTGGAATTGGTTGCGCCGCAAGCGGGTTCGATCGAGGTGCTGGGCACCGACGTCGCCGCGCTGAGCGCCGCGGCCCGGCGCGGCCTGCGCCACGACATCCAGGTGGTGTTCCAGGACCCGGTCGCGTCGCTGGACCCGCGGCTACCGGTGTTCGACCTGCTCGCCGAACCGTTGCGCGCCAACGGGTTCGACAAGGGGCGCACCAACGCGCGGGTCGCGGAGTTGCTCGACATCGTCGGCCTGCGGCGCGCCGACGCGACCCGCTACCCCGCCGAATTCTCCGGCGGCCAGAAACAGCGCATCGGCATCGCCCGGGCCCTGGCCCTGCAACCGAAGATCCTGGCCCTCGACGAACCGGTGTCCGCGCTCGACGTCTCGATCCAGGCGGGCATCATCAACCTGCTGCTCGACCTGCAGGAGCGGTTCGACCTGTCGTACCTGTTCGTCTCCCATGACCTTTCGGTGGTCAAACACCTGGCGCACGACGTTGTCGTCATGCACGCCGGGACCATCGTCGAGCAGGGCGACAGCGAGCAGGTTTTCGGCGACCCGCGGCACGAGTACACCCGGCGGCTGCTCGGCGCGGTCCCCCAACCCGATCCGGGCCGACGTGTCTAGCCGCCTCGCGGCCGCCGCGCTGACGATGGCGTTGGCGGTCTCCGCGTGCTCGCCGGCGATCAACCTCGCCCCGCAGGCGGGGCGCAGCGCCGAGATCGGGACGACCAGCGACATCAACCCGCGCGATCCGGCCACCCTGCGAGACGGCGGCGACCTGCGCCTCGCGTTCACCGAATTCCCGCCCAACTTCAACGTGTTGCACATCGACGGCAACTCGGCGGAGGTCAACGGCATGATGAAAGCCTCCATGCCGCGGGCGTTCGTCATCGGCCCGGACGGCTCGACCACGGTGGACACCGACTACTTCACCAGCGTCGAACTCACCCGCACCGACCCGCAGGTGGTCACCTACACCATCAATCCCAAGGCCACCTGGTCCGACGGCACCCCGATCACCTGGCGGGACATCGCGGCGCAGATTCACGCGTTGAGCGGGGCCGACAAGCACTTCGAAATTGCCGGGCCGAGCGGCGCCGACCGCGTCGCGTCGGTGACGCGCGGCGTCGATGACCGGCAGGCGATCATGACGTTCGCCAAACCCTACGCGGAATGGCGGGGGATGTTCGCCGGCAACAACATGCTGCTGCCCGCCAGCGTGACGGCCACCCCCGACGTCTTCAACACCGCGCAGCTGGAGGCGCCCGGGCCGTCGGCGGGCCCGTTCATGGTGGCCTCGTTGGACCGCACGACGCAGCGAATCGTATTGCGGCGCAACCCGAAATGGTGGGGCGCCCGGCCGCGCCTGGATTCGATCACCTATCTGGTGCTCGACGACGCGGCCCGGCTGCCCGCGTTGCAGAACAACACGATCGACGCCACCGGGGTCGGTTCGGTGGACCAGCTGACCATCGCCGAGCGCACCAAGGGCATCTCGATCCGGCGCGCGCCCGCGCCCAGCTGGTCGCACTTCACGTTCAACGGCGCGCCGGGCTCGATCCTGGCCGACCCGGCGCTGCGCGTCGCCGTCTCCAAGGGCATCGACCGGCGGACCATCGCCAAGGTCGTCCAATACGGCCTCACCAATGACCCGGTGGCGCTGGGCAACCACATCTACGTCGACGGCCAACAGGGCTACCGCGACAACAGCGCCGTGGTCCCCTACGACCCCGCCGGGGCCGAACGCGAGCTGGACTCGTTGGGCTGGAAGCGGGTGGGCCAATTCCGCGAAAAGGGCGGCCGCCAGCTGGTGATCCGGGACCTGTTCTTCGACGCCCAGAGCAGCCGCCAATTCGCGCAGATCGCGCAGCACAGCCTCGCGCAGGTCGGCGTCAAGCTCGAACTCGTAGCCCGTTCCGGCAACGGCTTTTTCACCAACTACGTCAACGTCGGCGACTTCGACATCGCCCAATTCGGTTGGCAGGGCGACGCCTTCCCCTTGTCGGCGCTCACCCAGATCTACAAGTCCGACGGCGAAAGCAATTTCGGCAAGATCGGCAGCCCCCAGATCGACGACGGGATCGAACGGACGCTGGAAGAACTCGACCCGGTGAAGGCGCGGGCGTTGGCCAACGACCTCGACAGGCTGATCTGGGCGGAGGGTTTCAGCCTGCCGCTCACCCAGTCACCGGGCGACGTCGCGGTGCGCAGCACGCTGGCGAACTTCGGCGCGGCCGGGTTGGCGGACCTCAACTACTCCGCTATCGGGTTCACGCGGGATTGAACCGCCGGCGCACGAACGCCGGGATCGGCAGGGCGGCCTCGATGATGGCGGCCAGTTCGACCGCCTTCCACAGCAGCCGTACCTCGGGGCGCGCCGGCAGCGCGTCCAGCGCCGACGCCCGCGCGACGAGACCGTCGGCCTGGCCGCGCCACACCGCGTGCGCGACGGCGAGGGCGGCCGGCTCGCGGAAGTCAATGGCGCTGTGCGCCATGGTGGGCAGGTGCACGAGCGCCGCCGCGGGTATGAGGTGCGCGACGCGCTGCGCCACCGCGGGCGGGGTGATGAGGTCGCGGCCGCCCGAGACGACGGCGGTGGGCCAACCGAACTTCGGCATCTCGGCCACCAGGTCGTAGGGCTCGTCCTCGAACGTGGCCGTCTGGGTCCGCGACACCCGTTCGGCGACGGCGGGATCCAGCGGTAGGCCGTCGGGCTGGGCCGCGTAGTCCAACTCGCGGAACGCGATCCGGCTCACCAGATCCTCTTCGTAACGAAACGGCAGATGGCTCAGGGTGGTGAATCGGGAAATGAGCCACCACAACAGCTTTCGGCCGTCGAGGAGCAGGTCGACCTGCCGCTCGAGCAGCGCGGCGCCGCCGTAGCCATACATCGTCGCGACGACGTGCGTCGCGCCCGGGCCCATCACCCCGGCGTCGACGAGCTTGCGCATCTTGGGCGCCAGCGCGGCGGTTTCGGGGCTGTCGCCCCGCAGCAACAGCCGCCGGATCGCGCGCCGCACGATGACGATGTCGTGCCGGGACAGCAGCGGCGAATCGAGGACCATGGCCCGTACCCGGCCGGGATGACGCACGCCGACGCCGGCCGCGATGTAGGTGCCGTACGACGCCCCGTAAATGACCGCCGACTTTACGTGCGCGTCGTCGAGGACGGCGGCGATGTCGTCGACGACCTGATTCACGGTGAAGGCCTCGGGCGGCAGGTCGGCGCCCGCGTCGTCGTGGCGGGACAGCCCGACGCCGCGGTGCTCGACCATGATGACGTCCAGGCCCGCGGCCGCCGCGCGGCGCCGCAGTCCCCGGTACATCTGCACCGAGGCCACGCCGGGGCCGCCCGGGATGATGACCAGCGGATGGGCGGACTTACGGCCCGCCCGCACGTAGTAGAGGTCGAACTCCTCGGCGCCGTCCGGCGAGATCGGCCGGCGGATGGGCCGCACCCCGGGTAACGCGGCGAGCTTCTGTTGGGTGCGGCGCCGCTTCGCATCCATCGTCATCGGAGTCGGCCCGCCATGACCATATTCTGCAGACGCCGCCCGCCGCGACCAATC
The DNA here is from genome assembly GCF_001666755.1 of Mycobacterium sp. E1214. Taxonomy (GTDB): domain Bacteria; phylum Actinomycetota; class Actinomycetes; order Mycobacteriales; family Mycobacteriaceae; genus Mycobacterium. The sequence continues at coordinate 33,837 of NZ_LZJC01000013.1, forward strand.
CGCCGTCCTCGTCGGCGCGTTCGCGCTGTTCAGCCGCTAGGCGGACAGGTCGATGCGGTGCGCGCCCTTGACCCCGTCGTATCGGTCGGGACTGCACGTCAGGACGATGACCTGCCCGTGCGTGCCGACGGTGTCGAACAGCTCGCCCATTCTGGCCAGCCGGTCGGGGTCGGTGAAGCCGAGCGCGTCGTCGACGACCACCGGCACGGCATCCTCCTTGGCGACCAACGCCGCGCCCGCCAGCCGGGCCAGGATGCCGAGTTGCTCCTTGGCCCCGCCGGACAGGGATTCGTACGGCACCGTGACACCGTCGAGCGTGCGGCTGCGGATGCACAGGTCGCTGTCGACGTCGACCTCGAAGGTGGGCCCGAACACCGGGCGGCCGAGCCGCTGCAGTTCCGCACGATAGGGCTCGACGTAGCGCTGCCGGGTGGTGTCGCGGTGCCGCGTCATGACCGTCCGCAGCAGCTGCGCGGCGCGCGCCCGGCCGCCGACGCGGATGTGCTCGCTGGCGGCCTGCTCCCGCTCCGCCTCCGCGACGTCCAGCTTGCCCTGACGCCCCTCGCTGCCGAACACCGAGAGCTCGATGTTGACGTCCTGCAACGCGCGGATCGTGTCCTCGTAGCGCTCGCGCAGCGCGGTGTCGTGCTTCGTGGCCTCGGTCAATTCGCTGGCCACCGCGTCCGGCGCCGCGGCCGCCAACTCGTCGGCGAGGTCGGCGGCCCGCCGCTGCGCCGCGAGCGCCGCGTCCTGCGCCGCGCTCGCCGACACCGTCAGGTCCTGGTCGCCGATCGAGGCCCGCGCCGCGGCGAGCCGAGCGGTCGCCGCGTCGAGCTCACCGATTTGGCCGTCGCGCCGATTCCGCAAAACCGTTGCTGTGGTGCTTATTTCGGCGAGGCGCGCCGTCGCTGCCGCGGCCCGCTGCCGGTGCAGCGCGCAGTCAGCGAACGCCGCCTGCCAAGTTGTTTCCAGCGCTTCGAGTTCGGCGCGGGCGACGCTCAGGTCGGTCACCACCGGGTCGTCGGGCTGGGCGGCCGGTTGGCCCGCACGCAGTTGCGTGACTCGGGACCGCAGCTCGTCGACCCGTTCGTCCCCGCAAAGCCCCGCCAGGGTGGCGGTCAGCTGGTCGCGCCTGCTTTGCAGGTCACGCCGGCGCAGGTCGGCCGCCCGCGCGGCCGCGAGATCGGCGACCTCGGCCGCGGCCAGGGCGGTGACCAGATCCTGTTGCGCGGCGGCGTGTTTGGCGTGCACGTCCAGCGTGGTGGCGCCCGGGGTGACCCGCACGGTCAAGATGCCGGGAACCTGCACGGTGGTGGGGCCGGCGGCGGTGCCCGACCAGGACTGGCCGGCCGACAGCGCGACCCGTTGGTCGCCGACGGCGAGCTCGATGTCCGCGGCCGCGGTGAACTCCACCGCGGCGCACATCGATGCCAGCTGGTCGCCGGTGCGCTCGACCGCGGCCGCCGCGTCCTCGATGCGGCGCAGCGACTCGCCGGTGATCGCGATGGCGCTGAGCTCTTCGCGGATCCGCTCGCGGTCCCGCTCGACGTCGTCGATCTTGGCCAATCGCGCGCCAAGCCGGTCGGCCTCCTCGCGCTGCGCGAGTCGCTCGACGGCGCCGCGGGCGGCCTGCACGCGGTAGTGCAGATCGTCGAGCGCCGCGGCGGCTTGCTGCACGGCGGCTTCGGCGGCCTCCGCCTCGACCCGAGCTACCGATTCTGCGTCGGCGGCGTCCTGCGCCTCGGCCGTCACGCCGGCGATACCTGTTGTCCGCGTGTCGATCTCGGCGAGCAGCTCGGTGCGGGCGCGGTGGGCGGCGACCGCCGCGGTGCAGGACGCCACCGCGGCGGCGGCCACCAGGTCGGCCTCCCGCGCCTTCGCGGTCAGTTCGGCGACGGCGTCGGCGGCGGCCCGTGCGGCCTGTAGGCGCGGCGCGGCGGCGACGCGCTCGGCGGACAACTCGGACACCTGTTCGGTCAGGCAGGCGTGGCGGGCGACGCGGTCGTCGACCTCGGCGACGGCCGCCGCGCATTCGGCTACCGCCTTCTCCGCGTCGGTCAGCCGCGCGATCGCGGCGGCCCACTCCCCCGTGGGGCGCCCGGTGGGGGTGAAGTAGCGGCCGTACTCGGCGTCGATCCGCTCGATCAGCAGCGGCTCGGCGCCGGAAAGCGCGCCGGTGTCACCGGCGGCGATGTCGAGCGCCCGCGACAACGCGTCACACCCGGATAGATCCACCGCCGCGGTGGACGCGGACTGCAACACCCGCTGGGCGTGCCAGAGGTCGCTGTCGACCGTCTCGGCCAGCATCGCCCGGACCCGCTCGTGCGCCTCGTCACCGGTCAATTGCTCGCGGTGCGGCCGCAGCAACGTCAGCTCCGTCTCACACTTCTTGTGAAACCGCTTGCGATAGACGAATCGGTAAGGCCCACAACTGAGTTCGGCCTTGACTTCCGAGCCGACGTCGCTGTGGGTGGGCTTGACCTGCTTGACTTCCTTCTTCGTCGAGCGATCCCTGGACTCCAACAGCAGGTCGAGGGCCTCGATCATCGACGACTTGCCGATCTCGTTGGCGCCGGAGACCACCACGACGCCGTGGTCGGGAAACTCGAGCTCCCGATGCTCGATACCGCGATAGTTGGTTAGCGTCAACCGGTGCAGCTTCATGCGGCCCCGCGATCGGCGAGTCGGAGCAGCAGCGCCAGCGCGGCCTGCGCGTCACCGGCGGCCTCCGTATCCGTTTCCCTTGCCGTGGCGACCAATTCGTCGACGGCGGCGGCGGCGAATCCGCCGATGCCCAGGTCGCTGAATTCGCCGTCGGCGGGAATCACCGCCAGGTCGGTGTGGCGGTCCCACATCCCGAGCCGCGCGAACAACCGCGCGTACTTGTCCAGACACCCATCGAGTGCCGCGCGGTCGGTCACCGTCAGGGACCCGGTCAGCGCCAGCCGCACCACGGTGCGGTCCTTGTGGGTCATCAGGTCGAGGTTGATGTCCAGGTCGGCGATATCGCGGCTGTTGTCGACCTGCCGGTGCATGGTGACGAATCGCCAGCGCCCGACGTGCCGCGCCTGCACCGAGACCGCGCGGTGCGGGTCGTCCTCGTCGATGTCGACCACGAGGACGTGGCCGGGGTCGGCTTCGACGTCGTCGTAGTTGGTGACCTCCGGCGACCCGGAGTACCACACCCGGCCGCTGCTGCCGACTCGAGTGCGAGAGTGCTTGTCGCCCAACGCCGCATAGTGCACCGCGCCGCGGACCAGCGCGTCTTCCAGGTTCGCCAGGCGGATCAGCGACGGCTTGTCGCGGTCGGGGTCCAGCTCGTCGACCCCACCGTGCGCGACGAGCACCCGGGTGGCCGGGGCCGGGGGCAGCCCGTCGAGGACGTCGGCGACGAGGTCCGACGTCGGCGCCTTGGAACGCCATGGCGCAGCGACGATCTCCACCCCCGGGCGTACCTGATGCACACCGGGCCGGTCGAGGACCACGACGTTGTCGGGGCACTCGCCGGTGAACAGCGCGCCGGTGTACACCGACGAGGCGTCCAACGGGTCGTGGTTGCCCGGCAGCAAATAAACGGGAATTCCGATGGCGCGCATGGCTTCCAGCGACTGGCCGATGACCGCCGGTGGCAGCTGATTGTGTTCGAAGACGTCCCCGGCGACCACCACGAATTCGGCGCCCACTTCGGCCGCCAGCTGTCCCAGCCCGGCCACCGCGTCGCGGCGGGCCGCGGAATAGCGCGGCTGCGCGTCACCGGCCAGGAAGTGCCGGGTCATGCCCAGCTGCCAGTCGGCGGTGTGCAGGAATCGCATCCGGAAACCCCTTTCGAACTGCGTGACTACCAGGGCACCGCGAGCTTAAGGCTGTGCACTGACAAGACGCGGGACCTCGGTCGGCAGGTCTTTGTCCGGTATGTAGAGGTACGGGCGGTCGACCGTCTTGCGGATTGTGCGTCAATTTGTCGAGGCCGTGGTGGATTGCCGCTACGCAGTAGGTCCACGGTCCGTTGGCGGACGTGAGGAAATCTTGTTTGTCGCCGATATCCGCCACGAGCGAAGTGCGGTTGGAATCGCCGAGACCTAGGCTGAGGCGCCACGCGAGACATCGACACCATCGACGGCGACTCCGGCTGGTGACCGGAGCTTGGCGCATCCGCGGCGGCCCGCCAAGCACCACCCTGATTGACGCACTCCTCGACGAGCGGTCCCAAGCGCGTCGTGCCGCCATGTCACGCGAAACGGACGTGCACGACCGCACCACCGCGGTAGCTTCGTAGGTGCTTTTACAGCGTGTGGCGAGGTCACGGGCGGTGCGATGCTAGATATTGCGGACTTGATCGCGAAGGCGGGGGGCAATCCCTGGGCGATCAATAGGAGCCTGCAGGCGGGCAGCCCACTGCAGATCAACAATCTCGCGCAGGCCTTTCACGATGCTGGGCGGTGCACCACGGCGGCCAGCGAGGAATTCGCCCAGGCCAAGAAGCGGTTTGACGCGGCCTGGAACCATCAGGACGGTGACCACCCAATTAACGACTCAGCCGAAGTGCAGCGGGTGGCCAAAGCCCTTGGCACACAGTCGTTGCAGCTGCCGATGATCGGTTCCCATTTGGAAGACATTGCCGCTGCTCTGGCCGAAGCACAGAAGCGCGGGAAAACGGAGATCGAAACGCTGAATCATCAATTGCGGCTGCTCGACAAAGTCGTCGTCGCGGCGCAGACCGATCTGGCGAGAGGCGGTCTCACGGAGAACGAACAGCATGCGCTGCAGACGCTAATTGAGGACGCGAAGGCCGACGAGCTGGACGACGTTCGCGATGCGCTGGTCCAGATGCGCCTTATCCGCGGCGTCTACACAAGTGAGCTCCATGCGGGGCAGGCCAGCCTGGTCAAGGACGGATACGACCCCGCGGCGATCTGGGCTGACGACGCGCATTTTGGCCCCGGTGATCCGCCCCTGGATACGCCCCCTGGAACCGGACCACGGATTGATGGGCCAGCGACACCACCCCTACTTGAGGGCCAGAACACTAAAGACCAAGACGACTTGGATTTGTCGATTCCCGGCACCGGCATCGCGCTCGGCGGCGACGGCGCCCATGGTTCCCCGAATATCCTGGTCCCGCCTGACGGTGAGGCGCCCGGCGTCAACGGTCCCAATCCGCTACCGCATCCGCCGGGCACTCGTCCGTTGCCCACCGGAACCGCTGTCGGCCCCAACGGTGAGAAATATGGGTTCTACGGCTTCGTCCCGTTGAAGGGGCCCGACGGACAGCCGAACACTCATTTCTCTGTTCCAGACACCGTTGTGGTCGACCTCGCGCACCCCGACAAGGTGCTGTACACGCTGCATGGCATTTCGCAAGCCAGTGGAGTTTTCGACCCGAACACCGGGAAAATGATCATCATGGGCAACACTGCAGACGGGCAGCGCGGCCTGTGGGAATCCGCTCCCGTCAAGCAGAACGGCAGCTGGGGAAACACTCTCCAGTCCAAGGGGACTTTCAACGGTGAACTTAACGGCAATCGAGAGAGCCAAATTACGGCGCTTCCCGGAAATAAAGGCTTTATGGTCGTCGGTGGAGCCGCCAATAAGCCGATCGTCGGCGCCGTGGCCAGCACTCCCGAAGGCCTGCTAAATGCACCGACACAAACGCTGGTCGGACAGATGCCCGACACCCAGATTCCGTATGGACCTACAATTACCGACATACGGCAAGAAGGGGGCAAGAACGTCGTCACAATGCGCGTCAGCACGTATGGGCTGGGTGTCGGCGTTTACGATCCGAAGACCTACACAACGACTTTTACCGTAACTCCAGGAAGCTGAGAGGGTCCAAGCCGATGAGAACACTACGTCGAGTGCTTACTGCCGCAGCGGCGACCCTCATCGTAGCCACGTCGGCCTGCACACAGTCGCATGCCGACCCGGCATTCCCGGATCCCTCCGGCTACCCGCGCGTCAACGTGTACGACTACGGAATCGCGTTAGCTAACCCCCAGCGTGATCCCACCACAGCCATCTATTTCCTTACACCCGACGGGATTCCGTGCAACTTCCACACCGGAAGCATCGAGTGCATAGGCAACGTCCCCGGCGTACCGGACAACGACAAGAATCCATTTACTTCGGTGTCGACAGATACGGGCATACGAGCAGCAACATCGACTCCGTACACCAACGGCTCTATCCAAGGACATCCCCTTAAGGCGTTACCCCCACTGCAAGCCTTGGCCGCCGGTGGCACCTTCTGTGGAGTCGACGGCTCGGGCGCCACCGCGTGCAAAGACTCGAATGGCCGAGGATTTGTGATCTCGCAACAAGGCACCCGCTGGCTTCCACACGTCTGACGGAGTCCCGCGATCAATAATTGTTATCGCCTGCGGCCGTGGTTGATGGCAACAGCGCAATAAAGCAGAACCATGCCGATGCGCTCGGTGGGACGTAGTCCATATTGATGAACCAGTTCGAGTGTCCGTAGTGGGTGATCGACCCGTCGCGATAGCAGAGGTGTCATCGCGCTGAATTCTGCGAATTGGACTATGGAGTTGATCTTGACGATGTGCCAGCCGGTGTTCGCCACCGTGAGCTTGTTGGTGGCCGACGAGTAGCTGAAGTCGGACGTCTCGTCACTGTTGGTGTCGAAGAGGCTCGCTGGGAATTGTTGAACAACAGCGGTAGTCCTCGTAGTGGTGCTCGCGCGGCGCAACAAGCTGGGAATCCGTTCCTCCGTTGACGAACCGCAACGAGACACTGCCGGGTGTTAGGAGCGCGTCAACGTAGAACCTCGGGTTACTGGCCGCGTTGGCACGACAGATCAACACGTTTGATGCGTTGGAACCGAACCAGTTCTGTGCGGGCACGCCGGAGAAGACGCATGAAACCCCGCACCAACACCCACCACCACCCCGAAAAACTCTTCCACACCGACAACGACGATGACGGGACAACGACGACAACGGCAAGCCAGACCTAAGACGACGACGCGGCGTAGCGCGTCGGGCGCCGCACTGGCTAACGTGATTCCCCGTGATGCGCCAGCGAACCCTGCTCCTGATGCGGCACGCAAAGTCGGACTATCCGGCGGGCGTCGCCGACCACGACCGGCCGCTGGCGCCGCGCGGCATCCGGGAGGCCGGCCTGGCCGGTGAGTGGCTGCGCGCGAACGCGCCGGGCGTCGACGCCGTGCTGTGTTCCACCGCGACGCGTGCGCGGGAAACTCTGGCGCACACCGGCGTTGAAGCGCCCGTCCGCTACGTCGAACGGCTCTACGGCGCCACTCCAGGGATGGTGATCGACGAAATCAACACGGTGAGCGACGACGTCGGCACCCTCTTGGTCGTCGGGCACGAGCCCACGATGTCCGCCCTGGCGCTCGGCCTCGCGGGCGCGCCGGTGGACGGCGCCAGCATCGATGCGGCCGAACGCATTTCGATCAAATACCCGACGTCGGCCATCGCGATCTTCGCCGTGTCCTGCGCGTGGAAGGACGTGGAGCTCGGCCGGGCCACGCTGACCGGATTCGAAGTCCCGCGCTGATCTAGGAGTTCGTCGCGAGCGTCAACTCCATCAGCTTGAGGGCCTGGCCGCACGCGTCGATGCCGGGCGCCTGCGGATTGACCCACCAGCCGACCACGCCCGCCGCGTCGCTGGCCACGCCGCAAGCGCCGTTGGGGTCGTCGGGACGCATCACAATCGAATCGATGCCCACGATCGTGCGCGTCTCGATCTTGTACTTGAGGAACTCCGCGACCTTGCGCTCGTTGCTCAGGCTGCCGCCTTCGAACCAGAACCGCGAGATGTCGATCAGCCCGGCCGGGTTCGCCGCCTGCCAACGGCAGATCGCACCGACGAACGTGCTTTGAATGTCGAGCGGATCCGCCCCCACCGTCTTGGCCAGGATGTCGCTCGTGAGCACCTCACACTCCTTGAGCAGGTTCGGATACTGCTGCTGGGAGTTGTTGTTGCGCGGCGCGTTGCCCCCCGCCTTCACGGCGTTGCCGCCCACCGACTTGGAGCAACCCGTCAAGACGAGCACTGCGGCGATCAGCACCGCCAGGGCGGCGCGGACGACACCGCCAGGACGGGGTTCGCGGCGCATCGAGGGCATCATTTCGAATTCGCAATCGATTGGCGCGCGAGTTCCTTCGCGATGTCGCACGGCGGCGGAAAGGGCTTCTGGCTGAAACTGATCGACCACTCGATGAAGTCGTCCTGGAACTGGATGCCCACTTCGCACAGCGAGTCACCGAGATTGGGCTCGTTTCCGACGGCGATAAAACCGCCGTGGCCGTTGATGTTGATGTCGTCCACGCTCGCCCGCGACAGCTCCTCGGTCTTGCGTTCCCGCCCGATGGGGCTCCCGCGGTACCAGGAGAAGGAGAAGTGCGGCCCGAGGATGCCACCGCCGGCCAGCCACTGGCAGCCCACGGAGTTGCGGGCCGTGTTGATCAGGCCGGTCACCTTGGTCAGCTCCGCCACCGTCTGGTCGCTGATGCCGCCGCATTGGGGAAACATCGGACCGTGGTGGCCCTGCGCGTTGGGAGCCGACGATGTCGCCGTGGACCCCGGTTTGTTGCCGCCCGAGTCGGAGCACGCGGCGACTGAAGGGATCAGGATCGCCAAGGCTGACGCCGCCAGAGCCAACACCCTTGCGCTACGCCGCACAACCACTCCGCCTTTGCTCAGCCCGCTGCTGGTCCACACGATGCACTGTAGCGGCAGCCCAGCGGGTCAACCAGCGACGCGCCTGAGCAGGCAATTCGACCGCCGACGCGGCGTCTGGCCGCGGCCGAGCCGCCGCGGCGGTTGCGGCCCGGCGGCCCGGCGGTGTGCGACAGTTACCCCATGCTCCTGGCACTGCTGCGCCAGTACATCCGGCCGTACCGCCGGCTGGTTGCGGTGCTGATGGTGATCCAGCTGATCAGCACCCTCGCCGCGCTGTACCTGCCGACGGTCAATGCCGCCATCATCGACGAGGGCGTCGCCAAGGGCGACACCGCGACGATCGTCCGGCTCGGAGTGGTGATGCTGGCGGTGACCGGTCTGCAGGCGCTGTGTTCCGTGGCGGCCGTCTACGTCGGGTCGCGGGCCGGGATGGGATTTGGCCGCGACCTGCGCGCGGCGGTGTTCAATCACGTCACCACGTTCTCCGAACACGAGACGGCGCGCTTCGGCGCGCCGACACTGCTGACGCGCAACACCAATGACGTCCGGCAGATCCAATACCTGGTGCAGATCTCGAGCACCGTCTTGGTCGCGGCCCCGTTGACCTGCCTGGGCGGGATCGCCATGGCGATGCGGCAAGAGGCCGCGCTGACGTGGCTCTTGCTTATCAGCGTGCCGGTCATGTTCGTGACCAATTACTGGGTGATGACGCACATGCTGCCGCTGTTCCGCCGGATGCAGGGCCTGATCGACGGCATCAACCGCGTCCTGCGCGACCAACTGGCGGGCGTGCGCGTGGTCCGGGCGTTCGCCCGCGAGGGCTTCGAGCGCGACCGCTTCGCCCGCGCCAACCACGCGCTGTCGGACACCGCGCTGACCGCCGGCAACTGGCAGGCGCTCATGTTGCCGGTCACGACGTTGACCATCAACCTCTCCAGCGTCGCGCTGATCTGGTTCGGCGGCCTGCGCATCGACCGCGGCAGCATGCAGGTCGGGTCGCTCACCGCCTTCTTGGCGTACTTCACGCAGATCCTCATGTCGGTGCTGATGGCCACCATGACACTGGTGGTGCTGCCCCGCGCGTCCGTGTGCGCCGAACGGATCACCGAGGTGCTCGCCACCCGACCCGCCGTCGCCGACCCGCAGACCCCGACGGTCACGCCGGACGCCATCACCGGGTCCGTGCGCCTCGCCGGTGTCACGTTCACCTATCCGGGCGCCGATCGGCCGGTGCTGCACGACATTTCGTTCACGGTCGAACCGGGCACCTGTACCGCGGTCGTCGGCAGCACGGGGTCGGGCAAGTCGACGCTAGTCGCGTTGATCTGCCGGCTCTACGACGCGACCGCCGGCGCGGTCTTCGTCGACGGTGTCGACGTCCGCGAGTACCCCACCGAACGCCTCTGGGCCGCCATCGGGCTGGTGCCGCAACGCGGTTACCTGTTCACCGGGACGGTCGCGGACAACCTGCGCTACGGCGCTCCCCCCGGCCGCGAAGTCACCGACGACGACATGTGGGACGCGCTGCGCGTCGCCGACGCCGACGGATTCGTCCGCGCCCACGACGACGGGCTGCGCATGCGGGTCGCCCAGGGCGGTATCAACTTCTCCGGCGGGCAACGGCAGCGCCTGGCGATCGCCCGCGCGGTGATTCGCCGCCCCGCGATCTACCTGTTCGACGACGCCTTCGCCGCGCTCGACGTGCACACCGAGGCCCGGGTGCGCGCGGCGCTGCGCACCGCCACCGGCGGGGCCACCTCTATCGTTGTCACACAACGCGTTTCGGTGGCCGCCACGGCCGACCAAGTGGTTGTCGTCGACAACGGCACCGTCGTTGGGCGCGGCACGCACGAGGCGTTGCTGACCGGGTGCGCCACCTACGCCGAGTTCGCCGACTCGCAGTCGATCAGCGCCGGGGTGGGGAGTGGCCCGTGAGCGGCGCGACGGACTTCTGGGCCTGCGCCGCGCGACTGGTGAAACGGCTTGCGCCGCAACGCCGGTTGAGCGTGGCGGTGATCGTGTTGGGCCTCACCGGCACGGCCATCGGTGTCGTCGTTCCCCGAATCCTGGGCCACGCCACCGATCTGCTGTTCGACGGCGTCATCGGGCGGCGGCTGCCCGCCGGGATCACCAAGGCGCAGGCCGTTGCCGCCGCGCGCGCCCGGGGCGAAAACACCTTCGCCGACCTGGTGTCGGCGATGAACGTGGTGCCCGGCCACGGCGTGGACTTCGGGGCGGTGGGCCGCACGCTGGCGGTCGCCGCGGCGTTGTATGCCGTTTCGGCGCTGCTGATCTGGGCGCAGGCGCGGCTGCTCAACGTCACTGTGCAGCGCACCATGGTCGCGTTGCGCTCCGACGTCGAGGACAAGATCCACCGGCTGCCGCTGTCGTATTTCGACGGCCGCCAGCGCGGCGAGTTGCTCAGCCGCGTCACCAACGACATCGACAACGTCCAGTCGTCGCTGTCGATGACGCTCAGCCAGCTGCTCACGTCGCTGCTCACCGTGGTCGCGGTGCTGGCGATGATGTTGTCGATCTCCCCGCTGCTGCTGCTGATCACCCTGCTGACGGTGCCGCTGTCGCTGCTCGCCACCCGCGCGATCGTGCGACGGTCGGCGCGGCTCTTCGCCGCCCAATGGGCCAGCGTCGGCCGCCTTAACGCCCACATCGAGGAGACGTACAGCGGTTTCACACTGGTCAAGACGTTCGGACACCAGGGCGCGGCGCGCGCTCAGTTCCGTGCCCTCAACGACGACGTTTATCGCGCGAGTTTCGGGGCCCAGTTCTTCTCCGGGTTGGTCGCGCCCGCCACCACGTTCGTCGGCAACCTCGGCTACGCGGCGGTCGCCGTCGTGGGCGGCCTGCAGGTGGCCACCGGTCACATCACGCTCGGCAACATCCAGGCCTTCATCCAATACGTGCGGCAATTCAACGGCCCCGTGGGGCAGATCGCGGGGATGTACAACGCCCTGCAGTCCGGAATCGCCAGCGCTGGAAGGGTTTTCGAGCTGCTCGACGAACCCGAGGAGACCCCGGGCCCCGAGGCGGCCCTGGGCGCGGCGGCGCGGCCACGCGGGCGCGTCGAATTCCAGCACGTCAGCTTCGCCTACCGGGCGGGTACGCCGGTGATCGAGGACCTGTCGCTGGTGGCCGAGCCCGGCAGCACCGTCGCCATCGTGGGGCCGACCGGCGCCGGCAAGACCACGCTGGTGAACCTGTTGATGCGGTTCTACGAGGTGGACTCCGGCCGGATCCTGCTCGACGGCATCGACATCGCCACGGTCAGCAAGCAGGCGCTGCGGGCACGGATCGGGATGGTGCTGCAGGACGCCTGGCTCTTCGACGGCACGATCGAGGAGAACATCGCCTACGGGCGCCCCGGCGCCGGCCCCGACGAGGTGATCGCGGCCGCCCGGGCGGCCTACGTCGACCGGTTCGTGCACACGCTGCCCGCCGGGTATCAGACCCGCATCACCGGCGACGGTGCCAACATCAGCACCGGCGAGCGGCAGCTCATCACCATCGCCCGGGCCTTCCTGGCCCGGCCGCAACTGCTGATCCTCGACGAGGCGACCAGTTCAGTCGACACCCGCACCGAAGCCCTCGTCCAGCGAGCGACCCGCGAACTGCGCCGTGACCGCACGAGTTTCATCATCGCGCATCGACTTTCGACAATCCGCGACGCCGACCGCATCCTGGTGGTGCAGGGCGGCCGGATCGTCGAACAGGGCAGCCACACCGAACTGCTGGCCCGGCGCGGCGCCTACTTCGCGATGACCCGGGCCTAACACCCAGCGGCTCCAGAACGGCTCCAAGAATCCGTCAAGGATCCTCGAAGGCGCGCGTCGGAGGCTTTTCTCGCAACACCGAACAAGCCACCGATCCGCAAGAGAGGCCCGTCGTGAAGATCAATACCGTCGCCGGGGCCGCCTCGGCCACCTGGTTCGCCCTGGTCGCCTGCGCCGTCGCCGCGGCGCTGTCTGCCCCCGCCTGCGCGGCGGCCGGCGGCATGTACGGCGACCCGGCCGCCGCCGCCAACTACTGGCGCCAGCAGCAGTACGACGACTGTGTCTTGATGTCGAGCGCCGACGTCGTCGGCGAGCTGACCGGCACCCTGCCGTCGGAGCAGGCCATCATCGAGATGGCCCAGACCACGCCGAGCACCGTGCACCCAGGCTCGATCTACGTCAAGCCCGTCAACACCAGCGACCCGGATTCGGGCATGGGCGCCGACATGCGCGACGTGGCCGCCCTGCTTGCCAAGTATCAGGTCCGCGCCAAGCTCACGGACAAGGACAGCGCCGCCGAAACGGGCATCCCCACCGGGATCCCCGGCCTCGAGCAGGCGCTGGGCGCCGGCCGCAAGGTGATCGCCAGCGTGAACTCCGCGCTCATCTGGCACCTGCCCGTCACGGACCGGGACGAGCAGGGGAACCCGCAGACGGATCACGCGGTGGTGGTCACCGGCGTGGACTCGGTCAACGGCATCGTTCACCTCAACGACAGCGGCGCCGAGGACGGCCGCGACGAGCAGGTCCCGGTCAAGCTCTTCAGCGAGGCGTGGGACGCCGGCGACGACGTGATGGTCGTGACGACCTGACGCCGCACCGGCTGGGGAGTCTCCGGCTTGACTCGGCGCGCCCGCGTTGGCGTGGTGTCACAATCACCATTGGCATTACGTGACCGGCGCCCGGCGCCCCCGACGCGGAGAGGCTGAAACGCGTGCAGTTGCGCCCATCCGGGTCGGACGCCGGGCTCGAACTCGGCCTGCTGGGCCCCCTAGAGATGAGCGTCGGGGGCGCGCTGGTGCCCTTGGGCACCCCCAAGCAGCGCGCGGTGCTGGCCGTGCTGCTGATGAACCGCAACAGTCCCGTAGGTGTCGACCGGTTGACCACGGCGCTGTGGGCGGAAGCGCCGCCGTCGGGCGCCCGGGCCAGCCTGCACTCCTACGTGTCCAACCTGCGCAAGCTGATCAACGGCGCCGGGATCGACCCGCGCAACATCCTGGTTCCGGCGCCGCCCGGCTACCGGCTCAACATCCCCGACGCGGCGTGCGACCTCGGGCGGTTCAACATCGACAAGACCGCCGGCGTGCACGCGGCCGCCGCGGGCCGCTTCGACGCGGCCAGCGGGCACCTCAGGGCCGCGTTGGACCAGTGGCGGGGACCCGTGCTCGAAGACCTGCGGGACTTCGCGTTCGTCGACACCTTCGCCACCTCGCTCGTCGAGGAGAAGCTTCTTGTGCACACGGCGCTAGCCGAGTCCGAGATAGCCTGTGGCCGAGCCCAACTGGTGATCGGTGAGCTCGAGGCGCTCACCGCCGAGCACCCCTACCGCGAGCCGTTGTGGGTGCAGTTGATGACGGCCTACTACGTCAGCGACCGCCAATCCGACGCCTTGGCGGCCTACCGCCGCGTGAAGGCATTGCTCGCCGATGAGCTGGGCATCGACCCGGGCGCCACGCTGCGCGAACTCAACGACCGAATCCTGCGCCAGGACCCGCTGGACGCCAGGAAGAACGCCATGACGACCGCGGCCGTCACGATCACGGTGCTCGAGCAGTACACGCTGGTGGCCGAGCGTAGGGCGGCCGCCTATCTGCAGGATGCGTCCGGACGGCGGTATCCCCTGCACGCGACAACGCGGATCGGGCGGCTCAGCGACAACGACATCGTGCTGGACTCGCCGAAGGTCAGCCGCCACCATGCCGTCGTCGTCGACACCGGCGCCAGCTACATCATCAATGACCTGCGGTCCGCCAACGGCGTGCACGTGCAGCAGCAACGCATCCACGCGACCGCCACCCTGCAGGACGGCGACCAATTGCGAATCTGTGACCACGAATTCACGTTCCGGATCACCGGTCACGAGCAGGGCGGGGGGTCGGCCGCGACTCCGTGACCAGCGTGCGGACCGGCGCGGGGCGGCGGCGCCTGGCAAATGTTCTGGGTTACCGTGCGCTGTGGTGGGCCGCGGCCTACCGTCATGATTGCTCGGTCACTGGTTTGCGATTGCGCGGCCTTCCCGCGAGAGTCATGGGGTTGGCGGGCCCGGGGCAGGGCCGGAAGGATTGACGAATGAGCGACGCTGAGACCTCCCGGGTGGGGTCGACGGTGGGCCCCTACCACCTCAAACGGCTGCTGGGCCGCGGCGGGATGGGCGAGGTCTACGAGGCCGAGCACACCGTCAAGGAGTGGACCGTCGCGGTCAAGCTGCTCTCCGACTCCTTCAGCCGGGACCCGGTGTTTCGCGAGCGGATGAAGCGCGAGGCGCGCACCGCCGGGCGCTTGCAGGAACCGCACGTGGTGCCCATCCACGACTACGGCGAGATCGAAGGCCAGATGTTCGTGGAGATGCGGCTGATCGAGGGCATCGACCTCGACAGCGTCCTCAAACGCTTCGGACCGCTGACGCCGCCGCGGGCGGTGGCCATCGTCACCCAGATCGCTTCGGCCGTCGACGCCGCCCACGCGGCCGGCGTCATGCACCGCGACATCAAACCGCAGAACATCTTGGTCACCCGCGACGACTTCGCCTACCTGGTCGACTTCGGCATCGCCAGCGCCACCACGGACGAGAAGCTGACCCAGCTGGGTACCGCCGTCGGCACCTGGAAATACATGGCGCCCGAACGCTTTTCCAATGCCGAGGTCACCTACCGTGCCGACATCTACGCCCTGGCGTGCGTCCTGTTCGAATGCCTGACCGGGTCGCCGCCGTACCGGGCCGACAGCGCGGCGGTGCTGGTGAGCTCGCACATCATGGAGCCCATCCCGCAGCCCAGCGCCCTGCGCCCAGGCATTCCCAAAGCGTTCGACGCGGTGATCGCGCGCGGGATGGCCAAGAAACCCGAGGACCGCTACGCCAGCGCCGGCGACCTGGCCCTGGCCGCGAACCACGCGCTGAGCAATCCCGACCAGGACCACGCGGCGGACATCCTGCGCCGCAGCCAGGAATCGACGCTGCCCACCGCGGACCCGGTGGCGTTCGCCAAGACCGCGGTGACACCCCCGCCCCATACACCGGTCCCGGGTACACCCCCGCCCCACACGCCGCCGCCCAGCGCGCCCAACACCCCGCCGTACTCGAGCGGACCGCTGCCGTGGGCCCCCGACAGCGGACCGGTTGCCACCGGCGCGCAGCCGCCGTACTACCAGGCCGGCGGCGCCAGCTGGGCGGGGCCGCCGCAGTTCACCGCGGCGCCGCCGTGGAGTCAGCCACCGGCCAAGCAGGCGCGCAACCTGTGGCCCGTCATCGCCGCCGTCGCGGTGGTCTTCGTCCTCGTCGCCGCGGGCGTCGGCGTTTGGCTGATCACGCGGCCCACGCCGGCGCCGCCGCCGCCCCCTCCCCTGTCGGCGGACCGCCTCAGCGGGCTGCTGCTGCCCGCGCCCGACGTCAACACCGTCATGGGCGCGTCGGCCATGCAGCCGGGCAAACTCATTACGACCATGGACAATTCGTCGGTGCGGGTGTCGACGTCGGACTGCCAGGGTGCGCTGTACACGACTCAAGATCCCGTCTACGCCGGCACCGGCTACACGGCCATCAACGGGCTGGTCTCCTCAGAACCGGGCGACAATTACGACCATTGGGTGAATCAGGCCGTGGTGCTGTTCCCGTCGGCCGAGAAGGCCAAGGCCTTCCTGCAGGCGTCGACCGACAAGTGGAAGAGCTGCGCGGGCAAGACGGTGACGGTCACCAACAAGAGCAAGACCTACAGGTGGACCTTCGGCCAGGTGCAGGGGGATCCGCCCAAGGTGACGGTAATGGACACCCAGGAGGGCGCCGACGGCTGGGAGTGCGAACGCGCGATGAGCGTGGCCAACAACGTGATCGTCGACATCAACGCGTGCGGCTACCACATCACCGACCAGGCCGGCCAGATCGTGGACAAGATCGTTGCGAAGATCGATGCGCCGTAACGGCTTACGACTGCAAGTCGGGGCCCTGCGCGCGTAGGTCGTCGACCGCCGACATGGCGCCGCGCAGCTTCTCGAGCCATTCCTCGGCGTGTTCGCCGACCAGCTTGACCGACCACGCCAGCGCGTCCGCCCGGGACCGGGCGACCCCCGCGTCGACCAGCGTGTCGAGCACCTGGCGTTCGGGTTGCTTCAATCGCGTCATGACGGGAACGGCGATGTGCGTGAACAGGATTCGCTCCGCGGCGGCGCCGGAACCGACCACCACACCCCAGGAGACCTTGCGCCCGTAACGGCCCTGCGCTTCGTCGGCGATGCGCATCCGCTCCGAACGGGTCTCCTCCCGGAAGCGGGAGGCGCGCCCGGCCGCACGGGCTTGGCTCTCTTGTTTGTCGGCCTCCGCCGCGTCGGCGAGCTTGCCGACCACCGTGATCTCTTCGCGGTCCACGACGACCGTGGGATCGCCGTCGAACCAGGACTCCGGGAGGCGCCCGGCGAACCAGTCCGCGGCGTCACTGGCGTCGGGTTGCTGCGCTTGCTGCCAGCCTCCGGACCGGCCGTGCCGCCGTCCGTGCTCGTGATGCGTTTTCATGATTACATGATTACACCGTTACAGTCATTGCACTCAAGGGATGGCGATGGCGTTCTCCACCGGCGAACGATCACCACGCCTTCGGCGAATCAACCGTTGATACGGCGAGCTCAGCGGCGTAGCTTTGGATGCGAAGCAGGCCCGGAAGCGACCATTCGAAGCGCCGAACAACAGGGTAGAAATTCGGCCGCGTAGGACACGCGTAAGACGGAGTCAGACGCCCCAGAGTCGCCCGGGCCTGCCCTATGCGCCGCGGCGGATCCGGAACAGTTTGGTTTCGGTCTTGATGCCCTTGAGGCGGCGGGCGCCGGCGAATGACCCCTCGAATTGTCCACTGTCACAGACGATATCCCACACCGAGTCCGCGACCAGCACCGTGCCGGGGCGCGCGACGCCGGTGACGCGGCTGGCTACGTTGACCGGGCTGCCGAACCAATCGCCGGCACGGCTGACCGCCATGCCGGCCGCGGCTCCGGCGCGCAGTCGCGGGAAGTCGTTATCGCCGTCGACAGTGTCGACAAGCTTCACGAGGACGTCGAGAAGCGGCAGCGGCTCGGGGCACACGAGCATCACCGCGTCGCCGATGGTCTTAATGAAGCGCACCGGCGGGACGGTGATGTCCCGGGCCAGGGCGGCCAGCCGATTGGCCAGGTGGCCCAGCTCTTCCGGCGACACCGCCTCCCCGATCCTGGTAAAGCCGACGAGATCCGCGAAGCCGACGGTGACCTGCCGCGCTCCCGGCAACGGCTTGCCGGCCGCGCGCTCGGCCGCGTTGACCGCCTCGGTTTCCATGGTGTGCCGCAGCTGCATGAACAGCATCTGCTCGATCATCGGGCCGAGCAGCGGAGCGATCTCGCCGACCAACGCCTTGGACGCCTTGGCGATCTCCAGCTCGCTCGCGCCCGGGCGCATGATCGCCGCGAGCGCCGTATACCGCATGACTTCGGCGGTGCGCGACAACCCTTCGGCGAGCACCCGAACCACGAGCAGCAACTGGTCGGGGTCGAGCCCCAACTCGACGAAGCGCTGGATGAAGGCGGCCGCCTCCCCGTCGGCGCGCATGTGGACGGCGGCGTCGGGGTCGTCGACCCGGGCCAGACCGATAGCGCGCTGGACCTTTTGCAGCAGCGCCAGATCGACGCCGTGGGTCTCGCTGATCTCGCGGGCGGATACGTACGTGCCGTCATCACCGATGAGGTGGCGGGTGGCCAGCAACAGCGGCGGATTGGTCGATTTGATCTCGTCGGCCGAGACGCCCTGCTCGAGCAGCCACCGCGCGAGCTCGGCCCGTTCCGTGCGTGCGGCGTCGTCGAGCCCCTCGAGCAAGTCTTCGATATCCCGGTCGCCACCGTCCACGTCGTCAACGTACAGCGCGGGCCGCGACGGCACGCGCTGGCGCGCGCCGCTCAGGACAGGCGATGATCCAGGCGATGAGACGGAAGCGATGAGACGGAAGCGATGACCCCACCACTGGCGTTCGGTTTTCCGCCCGTCATCGATCGGGGCGCCTCGATGCTGATCCTGGGTTCTTTCCCCAGCGCGCAATCCCTGGCTACAGGTCAGTACTACGCCAACCCGCGCAACGCCTTCTGGCCCATCACCGGTCGACTCTTCGGCTTCGACCCGGCCTCGCCGTATGCGGCGCGACTGAGCGCACTGCGCGCCCACGGCGTGGCCCTGTGGGATGTACTGCACGCCTGCCGGCGCGCCGGCAGCGCGGACGCGGCGATCAAACGAGAAGGGTTGCAAGCCAACGACTTCGCTGAGCTGTTCGCCAGCTACCCGGCCATCGACCGCGTGTATTTCAACGGCGCCAAGGCCGAGCAGCTCTACCGCAGGCACGCGGTGGTCTCCGAACGGGTCCGTTATACACGGCTGCCGTCCACCAGCCCGGCGCACGCTGTGCGGCCGGGCGCCAAGCTGGCGGCGTGGGGCGCGGCGATCGCGAGCGCGGCGTAGCCGCGCGAAGCGGGTCGCCGCCCACCCGCGAGCCGATCGCGAGCGCGGCGTAGCCGGGCGAAGCGGGTCGCCGCCCACCCGCGAGCCGATCGCGAGCGCGGCGTAGCCGGGCGTCTTAGGACACCGGGGGCCGCCGATGCGCCCACGGCCGGGCATCTTCGATCTGCGCGGCCAGCGACAGCAACGTCGCCTCGTCGTAGGGCCGGCCGACCAGCTGGACCGACAGCGGCAGGCCGCGCCGGTCGAAATCCCACGGCACCACCGCGGCGGGCTGGCCCGTAAGGTTCCAAATCTGTTGGTACGGAACGGCTTGGCCGACCAGCAGCAAGGTAGACACCGCGCCGCGGTGCTGGTAGGCGCCGATGCGTGAGGGCCCCGTCGCGGTGCCCGGCGTGACGACGACGTCGACGTCGTCGAAGATGGCCTGGACTCGTGAGCTCACCGCGGCCTCGGCGGCCCTGATCGCCGCCATCCGGGCGTCGGAGAAGAACGAACCCAGGCGGGCCATGGAGCGGGTGCGCCGTTCCAGGCGCTCGGGGTGGGGCAACGCGTCGGCGTCGTCGTAGATGCCGCGCAGGTAGCGGGGCAGGAAGTTGGCCGGGATCGCGGCCGCCGGATAGTCGGGGTCGGCGGCGACGACGTCGTGGCCGAGGTCGGTCAGCAGCGCGCCGGCCTGCTCGACCGCGGCCAGCTCGGCCCGTCCGACGCGCACCGGTAGCGGCGTCGGGGCTTTGGTGCTCAGGGCAATTCGCAATCGGCCGGGGCGGCGCGCCGCCGCCGCGGCGAACTCCCCTTCCGGGCCCGGCACCGTGGAGGTGGCGTCGAGGAACATGGCGGCGTCGCGCACCGAACGGGCGATCGGGCCGTTGACGCTCAACCCGTACCACGCGTCGTCGCGTGGCTCGAGGGACACCCGGTCGCGTTGCGGTTTCACGCCGAACAGGCCGCACCAGGTCGACGGGATGCGAATCGAGCCACCCCCGTCGGAGCCCAGCGCCAGCGGGGCCAGCCCCGCGGCCACGGCGGACGCGCTGCCCCCGCTGCTGCCACCCGGCGTGCGCCGCGGGTCCCAGGGATTGCGGGTCGCCCCATACGTCAGCGACTCCGTGTACGGCATCATCATCAGCTCGGGCACGTTGGTCTTGCCGAGAATGACGGCGCCCGCCGCGCGCAGCCGGCGGACGACCTCGGCGTCCGAGGTCGCGGCCGGCCCGTGTCCGCCGCTGCCGTACGTCGTCACCTCGCCTTCGACGTCGACGTCGTCCTTGATCGCGACCGGCACGCCCAGCAACGGCAGCCGTTCCCCCGCGTCCAGACGGTCCTGGGCCACCGCGGCCTCGTAGCGGGCCGTGTCGGCCAGCACCACCCGGTAACAGCGCAACTGGCTGTCCAACCGCGCGATCCGCTCCAGGTAGACCTCGAGCAACTCAGGCGCGGTCAGCTCGCCGTCGGCCAGCATGCGCGCCTGTTCCGCCGCCCCGGCAAAGGCGAGATCGTCCACTGCCGCAGCGTATCCCGCCCCCGACGACGGATTGCCGCCGAGGGGACGCCCGCCATGGCCCGGTGCGCCGAGGTGACAGCGGGGCCGGCACCGGCCAGTACCGTGGGCCGCATGTCTTGCGTGTTCTGTGCGATCGTCGCCGGCCAGGCTCCCGCCATCCGGATCTCCGAGGACGACGACTACCTGGCCATCCTCGACATCCGGCCGTTCACCCGCGGCCATACGCTGGTGATCCCCAAGCAGCACAGCGTCGACCTCACCGACACCGCGCCCGAAACGTTGGCCGGGATGGTCACGCTGGGCCAGCGGATCGCGCGGGCCGCGCGTGCGACGGAGCTGGCCGACGCCACCAACATCGCCATCAACGACGGCAGCGCCGCCTTCCAAACGGTGTTCCACATCCACCTGCACGTGCTGCCCCGCCGCAACGGCGACAAGCTGTCGGTGGCCAAGGGGCTGGTGCTGCGCCGCGATCCCGACCGCGACGCTACCGGCCAGATCCTGCGGGACGCCTTGGCCCGCATCGACGCGAACCAGTAATACTGGGGTCATGGCGTTCCCGTCCTGGGTCGAGCGGAGGTTGTTGCCGCGCATACTGCGGGTGCACGACGTTGTCTACCGCAACACCCGCGGCTGGATCGGGCACCGCACGCTGCCGACGCCCAGCCTGCTGCTGCACACCGTCGGCGCCAAGACCGGCAAGCCCCGAACCACCTCGCTGAGCTACGCCCGTGACGGCGACGACTACCTCGTCGTCGCGTCCAAAGGCGGCGACCCGCGCGCGCCCGGCTGGTACCACAACCTACGGAACAACCCGGACGTCGAGATCAACGTCGGGCCGCGGCGCTTCGGCGTCACCGCCCGCCCGGTGCTGCCCGACGACCCGGACTACCCGCGGCTCTGGCAACTCGTCAACGACAACAACGAGGACCGCTACACCGCGTACCAGAAAAGGACGTCGCGGCCCATTCCCGTCGTGGTCCTCGCGCCGCGCTGACGTTTGCCCAGCCCGGGGGTTTATTCTCCTTGGGCGCGCGTGAACTCTTGTTCTCTGCACGACGCGGGATCGGCTGGAGCGGCTATGAAACGCTGGACGGGAAACCCGTTTCTGCGGTTCGGGCTGTCCCGTCGCGTCGGCGGCCTGCTCACCGGCGGCTTCGCTCTCGCGGGAGCTCTGGTGGTGGTTTCGTCGCAGGCCGGGTGGGAAGGCGCCGCCGCCACCCGGCCGGTAGACGAGATCGTGATAGCGCTGTGCCTGCTGGCCGGCGCGGCCTGCTCCGGCTACGCCGCGCGCACGTCGGTGCGGCGGCACCGGTTCGGCTGGCTGGCGATGGTGACGGCCCTGCTGGGCTGGGCGGCCGGCGAGGTGATCTGGGCCGTCTACGACGTGCGCCCGGAGTTGGCGCACGCCACGCACCCGGCGGCCCCCGAAGTGGTGATGCTGGCCTGGCCGTTCGGCGCCATGGGGGCGATGGTGCTGCTGTCGCACGTGTCCCGACGCAGCCCGCGGCGGTTGTGGCTGGACGGGCTCATCGTGGCGACGTCGCTGTTCGTGATCTCCTGGGTGTTCGTCCTGGACCGTCAGCTGCACGCGGACAACGACTCGCTGCTGACGACGCTGCCGGAGATCTTCAACGACGTCGTGCTGTTGACCACCGCGATCCTGATGCTGGCGCGGGGCCGCCCCAGCGACCTGCCCAGTCGGCGGCTGTTGGCCGGTGGGGTCGCCACGATCAGCGTCGCCGACATGGCCGGGGTGTTCCGCACCGGCATCGGCAGCTACCACCTGAGCGACCTGCTCGACGTGGGTCGGGTGGCGGGGTTGGGCCTGATCACGCTGGCCGCGCTGGCCAGCGTCAAGGCGACGCCGCTGCCGGGGTCGCGTAACGAGGAGGTCCTGTCGCGCACCCGGCTGTGGCTGCCGTATCTGCCGCTGGTGATCGCCGCGGCGGTGGGGCTGGGCCACGCGGTCGGACTGATGGCGCACGGGCCCCTGCTCGTCGCGCTGGGCGTCCTCGTCGCCGCGGTGCTGGCCCGGCAGTTCGTCGTCCTCATGGAGAACCAGAGCCTGCTGTCGGAGGTCGCGCGCGAGGCCTTCCGCGACAGCCTGACCGGCCTGGCCAACAGGGCCTATTTTCTGCACCGGCTGGAACAGGCCGTCGCCCGCGGGTGCCACGACGCGGCCCCCATCGCGGTGCTGTGCCTCGACCTCGACAACTTCAAGTCGGTCAACGACCAGATGGGGCATCCCGCCGGTGACGAACTGCTCGTGCGGGTCGCCGCCCGGCTGACGGCGGCCCTGGGCGACGAGAGCGTGACGGCCCGCCTCGGCGGCGACGAATTCGCCGTGCTGCTCGACGGCTCCGTCGAGGACGCCCAGGCGGCGGCGGACCGGGTGCTCGAGGCCTTCGACGCCGCGATCGTCATCGACGGCGTTCCCCTCCAGGCCCGGCCCAGCATCGGTTTCACGGTCGCCACCGGCGACTCGGCGTGCAGCGTCGAACAGCTGCTCCGGCACGCCGACGTCGCGATGTACACCGCCAAACGCGAGGGTGGCCACTGCGTGCGCAGCTTCGTGTCGGATCTGCCCCTGGCGTACTCGGTTCCGCAATCCGGCGACGCACCCGGATCCGCCTTTCGGCCCAGCCCGGCCGCGCTGGCCCTCGAGGCCGCCGCGGGCGCCGGCACCGTCGGCGCGTTCGGCACCGAGACGACGGTGGGCCCGGCGTTGCGGCCCGTCGCCGCCATCGCCACGGCGCGGGCCGACCCGCCGCGCGCGGAGTCGACCGACGGCGCGCCGTGGCCGCCGCTGCTGATCCGAATCCTGTTGGCGCTGTTAGCTGTTGGCGTCGCCGCGTTCACCGTCATCAGCGTCGGCTACCGCAACGCCGGCCACGGTGGCTCGTTCGGCGAAGTGCTCTACACCGCGCTCAACGCGCTCGCCGCGGGGTTGCTCGCGGGTCGGGCATGGCGGGTGCGGGCCGACCGCCTGGCCTGGTCACTGATCGCGGCCGGCATGGCCTTCTCGGCCCTCGGCGACTTCGTGTACGCGCAGTGGGTGCCCGACGGCCAATCCCCCTCGGTCGCCGACCCGTGCTACCTGGCGTTCTACCCGTTCGCCTACGCTGGGATCCTGCTGCTCATGCGGACCCGGCTGTGGCGGGTGCCGGCGTCGGTGCGCCTGGACTCGCTGGTCTGCGGGCTGGCCGTGGCCGCGGCGGCCGCGGCGCTGCGCGCCGGCCCCATGCGCGGCGCCGCTGCCCGGCTGCCGGACACCGTGCTGGTGGGGCTGGTGTACCCGTGGGGGGATCTGGTGCTGCTGGCGCTGGCCGCCGGCATGCTGCCCATCCTGGGCCGGCGCAAGGAGCTGCGGTGGGTGTTGCTGGCCGCCGGGCTGATCGGATTCGCGGTCGCGGACACGGTGTACCTGTTCCAGACCTCGGCGGGCTCGTATCGGGCCGGCACCTCGCTCGACGTGCTGTGGCCGGCGTCGTCGTGGCTGGTGGCCATGGCCGGCTGGGCGCGCTGGTCGTCGGCGGCCCCACTTCCGCGGCGCGGCCTGGCCTCCTATGGGGTGCCGGTGGCCTGCACCGTGCTGGCTCTGGGCGTGACGGTGCTGGGGCATGATTCCCGGCTGGCGTCGACCCTCGCCGCGCTGAGCCTGGTGGCCGTGGCCGCACGCTTCTCCGTGACCTTCCGCGACGTCAGCATGGTGGCCGACCGTCACAAGCGGGCCATGACCGACGAGTTGACGGACCTGCCGAACCGGCGGTCGCTGGCGACCGCCCTGACCGCACTGTCCGGTACCGCGCCGGCGGAATCGGCCGCGGTCCGGACGTCGGCGCGGCGGGCGCTGCTGCTGGTGAACGTTCCCGAGATCCACGACATTGCCGACACGCTGGGTCGCCACTTCGGCGACGAGCTGGCATGGCACGTCGCGAATCGGCTGGCGCGCAGCGTGCGCCGCGACGACCTGCTCGCCCGGGTCAGCGACGACGAGTTCGCGATCCTGCTCGCCGAGGGGGCCGATCTGATCGCCGCCCGCGCCCGCGCCGGCCAGCTCCTGGCCGCCCTCGTCGACACCGTCCCGCTCGGCGCGCAGAGCGCGCAGACCCACGCCCGCATCGGCATCGCGTTGTACCCCGATCACTGCGACCACCCGCAGGAACTGCTCACCCGCGCCGAGGCGGCCCTGGCGCACGCCAAGTCCGGCATCAGCAACATCACCGTGTACGAGCCGGCCTTCGAGATGTACCGCGAGGACGACCCCAACCTGGTCGGCGAGCTGCGCGCCGCCCTCTTCGACGACGACCAGCTCACGGTGTACTACCAACCCAAGGTGAACGCGAGCGACGGCAGCGTGCACAGCGTCGAGGCGCTGCTGCGCTGGCAGCACCCGGTGCGGGGGCTGCTGCTGCCGGAGGAGTTCCTGCCCGCCGCCGAACGCGCCGGGATGATGCGCACGGTGGCCAACCGCACCATCAACCTGGCGCTCGAGCAGATCCGCAGCCTGCGCGACGACGGTATCGCCCTGGCCGTCGCGGTCAACCTGTCGACGACCAACCTGCTCGACCTGAACCTGGCCGTCACCATCGAGCGGCTGCTGCGCAGCCACGACCTGCCGCCCGACGCGCTGATTGTCGAGATCACCGAGAGCGCGCTCGTCGACTCGCCGCGGTCCCGCGACACCGTCGCCGCGCTGCAGCTGCTGGGGGTCCGCATCTCGGTGGACGACTACGGCACCGGCTGGTCGTCGCTGGCCCGCCTGCAGGACGTGTCGGTGGACGAGCTCAAGCTCGACAAGATCTTCGTGTCGCGGCTGGCCCACGATCCCCGATCGGTGGCCATCGTGCGCAACACGGTGGCGCTGGCGCAGAGCCTGGGCGCCGACCTGGTGGCCGAGGGCGTCGAGGACGAGGTCACGCTGACCGCGCTGCGCCGCTACGGCTGCACCATCACCCAGGGCTTCGTGCACAGCCCGCCGCTGCCGGCCGACGAGTTACGGCGGTGGATCACCGGGCACGCGCCCACGTCGATCGACCGCAGCCGTCAGGCGTGAGCGCTCAGAACAGCTCTTTGGCCAGCAACTCCAGGGTGGCCACCCTTGCGGGCGCGGTCGCCGCGGGCGTGCCGCGGCGGGCCGACGCGACCGGGTGCACCATCACCTCGTCGACACCGAACCGCTTCGCCAGCGCGGTGACCTGCTCGGCCGCCTCGGCGGGCGTGCCCACGACGGCGCGGCGCAGCCCGCTCTCGACGATCCGCTGCTGCTGTTCGGTCAGCTGCGCGACACGCGCCTCCTCGACCAGCGGCAACGGCCCGAGCGGCTGCCCGGTGCGCAGCTTCGCCATCACCTGCATGTTGGGCAGGATCAACTCGACTGCCTCGTCCCGCGTTTCGGCGACCGCGGCGTTGACCGTCAGGAAGGTCAGCGGCTCGCCGGTCAGCTCGCTGGGGACGAACCGGGAGCGGTAGAGCTCGAGCGCCTCCTCGGTGCCCTGGCCCGAGAAGTGGTGGGCGAACACATACGGCAGACCCTTGGCGGCGGCCAGCTGCGCCGAGTACATCGACGACCCCAACAGCCACAGCCGCGGCTCCGTGGTGGCCGCCGGTGTGGCCTTGAGCGTGTAGTCGCCCGAGCGCAGCGGGACCCGCACGCCGCGGGCGCTCATCAGCGCGGCCACGTCGTCGAGGTACTCGGGGAAGTTCTCGATATCGCGATGGCCGTCGCCGCCACGCAACGCGTACGACGTCACCGGGTCCGAGCCCGGCGCCCGGCCGATACCCAGGTCGATGCGGCCCGGGGCGGCGGCCTCGAGCAGCGCGAACTGCTCGGCCACCGCCAGCGGCGCGTGGTTGGGCAGCATCACGCCGCCCGACCCGAGGCGCAGCTGCGACGTGTGTGCGATTAGGTAGGCGATGACGACCGGCGGGCTGGTGGCACCCACGGACGGCATGTTGTGGTGCTCGGCCACCCAGTAACGCGTGAAGCCCAACCGGTCGGCGGTCTGCGCCAGCTCGACGGTGGCCGCGAGCGCGTCACCGGTGCTCTGGTCGGCGCGCACCGGAACGAGGTCAAGGACGGAAAGACGCACGTTCGCCTCAACGCCGGGGGCTCCGCGAACGTTCCCCGGGTCAGTAGTCCTTCAGGGCGATCGAGGTCACGATGCGGTCGAAGACCTCCTGCGGGATCGGTGCGCCGCCCGGAATGTTGTCCACGACCAGCCATTGGTTGCGCTTGACGTAATCGTTGAACTCGCGGTGATAGTTGGCGAAGCCGAGCTCGTGATCGACCACCCCGTCCGTCGTGGCCGCCTTGAGCTCGCCGGCCAGCACGTAGCCGCCGAGCAGCGCGACGCTGGTGCCCTGGCCCGACAGGGGCGAGCAGCAGTACCCGGCGTCCCCGACCAGGGCCACCCTGCCCCGCGACCAACGGTCCATCTTGATCTGCGCCATCTCGTCGAAGTAGAAGTCGGGCGCAGTGCGCATGTACTCCAGCAATTGGGGGCGCACCCAGCCGTCGCCGGCCATCCGTCGTTCCAGTTCGGCGAATTGCGCCTGGGTGTCGCGGTAATCGATCCGCAGGTCGGCGTCCATGAAGCCCACCATGGCCCGGGCCTCGGTGTTGTTGCGCGCGCTGTAGACACCGGCCATGGTGGCGTCGCCGTAGTGCCAGCGCTGCCAGTAGTCCAGGTCGAGGAAGTTGGGCACCGTGAAGATCGCCGCGTGCGTGCCCAGCCGCTCGAGGAACTGTTCCTCTGGCCCGAAGACCAGGCGGCGCACGGTCGAGTGCAGCCCGTCGGCGCCGATGACCAGGTCGAAATCGCGTGCGGGCGAACGCTCGAACGTCACCCGGACCGTCTCGCCGGCGTCGTCCAGCGCGGTGATGGTGTCGTCGAAGAGGTACTCGGTGGTCCATTGGCTTGCGCCGTAGAGCAATTCGACCAGATCGTCGCGCAGCAACTCGATGTCGGGGCTGTCGATCCGGCCGCCGGTGGGCGTCGACTCGGTGTCGGAGGACAGTTCGTTGCCGTCGCGGTCGACCACCGACGAGCCCCGAATCTGCGTCTTGCGTTTCTGGGCGGCCGCCAGCAGGCCCATGCGCTCGAGCACCTCCAGCGCCGGGCCGCGCACGTCGATCGCCTGACCACCGGGCCGCGGGCCCCGATAGCGCTCCACCACGGTGACCGAATGACCGTGCCGCCCAAGCCAAAACGCCGTCGTCGCACCCGCCACGCTGGCGCCCGAAATCAGAATCTCAGCCATGAGCGCTCACTTGATCCCTGCCAACCTCTTTGCCTCGCGGAAAACGTCGTCGAGCATCGCTGGTGTCATCCTACCGGTGAACATGTTTTGCTGGCTCGGGTGGTAGCAGCCCACGAGCCGTACCGTGGGCGTGAGATTCGCCACGGTCCCATGCCCGAAGCGGGGTTTGCCCCCCGGCGGGGGCGGCTCGGCGGGCAGCCGCAGTGCGAGCTGCCAGGCGAAGCCGCCCAGCGCCACCACGACGCGGACGTCGCCGCGGACCAGCCGCCATTCGGCATCCAGCCACGGCCAGCAGGTGTCGCGCTCCGCCGGGGTCGGGGCGTTAGCGGGGGGCGCGCACCGCACCGGCGCGACGATCCGAATCCCATTGGCGCGCAACCCGTCCGCCGCGTCGACACTGGTCGGCTGGTTGACCAGCCCGGCCCGGTGCAGCGCCGCGTACAGCTGGTCGCCGGAGCGGTCGCCGGTGAACATCCGGCCCGTGCGGTTGGCGCCGTGCGCGGCCGGCGCGAGCCCGACGATCAGCAGCCGCGGCCGCGGCGACCCGAAGCTGGGCACCGGCCTTCCCCAGTACGGCTCGGCGGCGAAGGCGCGGCGTTTGGCCACCGCCACCTCCTCGCGCCAGGAGACCAGCCGCGGGCACGCCCGGCAGACGCTGACCAGGGCGTCGAGCTCCGGGACCGAGGCGGCGTTGTCCGCCAGCGAGACGACCTGGGCGGCGTTGGCCGCCGCCGCGGTCTGCGGGGTGGCCGGATCCCCCGGCCAGCCGGAGCCGGCGGGCACCGGGGAATCGAACGGTCGACCGGTACGGGGGTGGACGAGCACATGAACATCCTGCAGGCCGCGGGCCAGGCGCGTGAAATCCGCGCG
The DNA here is from genome assembly GCF_001666755.1 of Mycobacterium sp. E1214. Classification (GTDB taxonomy): domain Bacteria; phylum Actinomycetota; class Actinomycetes; order Mycobacteriales; family Mycobacteriaceae; genus Mycobacterium. The sequence continues at coordinate 62,608 of NZ_LZJC01000013.1, forward strand.
CCCGCCCGTCGACGGGCGATTAGATTCTCACCGCGAGACCCATGAGCCAGACGAGCCGCGGCCCGGCATCCCTCATCCTGTTCGCCACCCTGCTGGCCACGACGGCCACCGGCATCTCGATCGTCGCCTTTCCGTGGCTGGCCCTGCAGCACCACGGCAGCGCGGCCGACGCCTCCCTCGTGGCCGCCGCCATGACGCTGCCGCTGGTGCTGTCCACGCTGGTGGCCGGGACGGCGGTCGACTTCTTCGGGCGCCGCCCGGTGTCCCTGGTGTGCGACGCGCTGTCCGGGGTGGCGGTGGCGAGCGTGCCGCTGCTCGCCTGGTCGTTCGGCGCCGGCGCCCTCGACGTCGGCGGGCTGGCGGTGCTGGCCTTCCTCTCGGCCGCGTTCGATCCCGCCGGGACGACGGCGCGCCAGTCGATGTTGCCGGAGGCAGCGGCCCGGGCCGGCTGGTCGCTGGACCGCACCAACAGCGTCTACGAGGCCATCCTGAACCTGGCCTACATCTGCGGTCCGGGCCTGGGCGGACTGATGATCGCCACGGTCGGCGGCGTCGACACCATGTGGGTGACGGCGGCCTGTTTCGGGTTGTCGTGGGTGGCGATCGCCGCATTGCGGCTCGAGGGCGCCGGCAGGCCGCACCACGCGAGCCGGCCCGACGGCCTGGTGTCCGGGGTCGCCGAGGGCCTCCGTTTCGTGTGGCGGCTGCGGGTGCTGCGCACCTTGGCGCTCATCGACCTGGCCGTGACCGCCCTATACCTGCCCATGGAGAGCGTGCTGTTCCCGAAGTACTTCAGCGACCGTCACCAGCCCGCGCAGCTGGGTTGGGCGTTGATGGCGCTGGGGGTCGGTGGTGTGGCGGGCGCGCTGGGTTACGCGGTGCTGTCGGCGCGGCTGCGGCGGCGCACGGCCGTGCTGACCGCGACGCTGACGTTCGGCGCCGCGACCGCCGGCGTGGCGTTCCTGCCGCCGTTGCCGGTGATCCTGGTGCTGTGCGGGGTGACGGGCCTGGTTTACGGCCCCATCCAGCCGATCTACAACTACGTGATGCAGACCCGGGCGCCGCACCGGCTGCGCGGCCGGGTGGTCGGGGTGATGACGGGCCTGATGTACGCGGCCGGCCCGCTGGGGTTGCTGGTGGCCGGCCCGCTGGCCGACGCGGCCGGGCTGCGGGTGACGTTCCTGGCCCTCGCCGTGCCGATATTGGTGATCGGGTGCGTCGCCTGCGGCCTGCCGTCGCTGCGCGAACTGGATACGACCTTGCCGATTTCTGAGAGCCCCGCACCCGGGAACGGGCCTACTATCGGGCCGTGAGCACCGACGCCCTCGCCAGCCTGATCGACGATCTGCCCGAGGGGATGGTGGTCACCGATCCGGCCGTCACCGAGGGTTACCGCCAGGACCGCGCATTCGACCCGTCGGCGGGCAAGCCGCTGGCCGTGGTGCGGCCGCGGCGGACCGAAGAGGTGCAGACCGTGCTGCGCTGGGCCACCGCCCACCGGGTGCCGGTGGTGACCCGCGGGGCCGGCAGTGGGCTGTCGGGCGGGGCAACCGCCCTCGACGACGGCATCGTGTTGTCGACGGAGAAGATGCGCGACATCGCCGTCGACCCGGTGACTCGCACGGCCGTGTGTCAGCCCGGCCTGCTCAACGCCGAGGTGAAGAAGGCCGTCGCAGAGTACGGGCTGTGGTACCCGCCGGACCCGTCGTCGTACGAGATCTGCAGCATCGGCGGCAACATTGCCACCAATGCCGGCGGCCTGTGTTGCGTGAAGTACGGCGTGACCACCGACTACGTGCTGGGCATGCAGGTGGTGCTGGCCGACGGCACCGCCGTGCGGCTCGGGGGCGCCCGGCTCAAGGACGTCGCAGGGTTGTCGCTGACCAAGCTGTTCGTCGGCAGCGAGGGCACGCTGGGCGTCGTCACCGAGGTGACGCTGCGCCTGGTGCCCAAGCAGAACGCGTCGAGCATCGTGGTGGCCACCTTCGCCTCGGTCGAGACGGCCGTCGAGGCGGTGCTCGGCGTGACCGCCCGGCTGCGCCCGTCGATGCTGGAGTTCATGGACGCGGTGGCGATCAACGCGGTCGAGGACTCGCTGCGCATGGACTTGGACCGCGGCGCGGCGGCCATGCTGGTGGCCGGGTCCGACGAGCGCGGCCGCGCCGGCAGCGAGGACGCCGAGATCATGTCGGCGGTGTTCGCCGAGATCGGTGCCACGGATGTCTTCTTGACCGACGACCCGGACGAGGGTGAGGCGTTCGTCGCCGCCCGCCGGTTCTGCATCCCCGCCGTCGAGGCCAAGGGCTCGCTGCTGCTCGAGGACGTCGGGGTGCCGCTGCCGGCCCTGGGCGATTTGGTGACCGGCATCGCGCGCATCGCCGCCGAGCGGGAGCTGATGATCTCGGTGATCGCGCACGCTGGTGACGGCAACACGCACCCGCTGATCGTCTACGACCCCGCCGACCCCGCGATGACCGAGCGGGCGCATCTGGCGTTCGGGGAGGTCATGGACCTCGCCGTCGGGCTGGGCGGCACGATCACCGGCGAGCACGGCGTCGGGCGGTTGAAGCGGCCGTGGCTGGCCGGCTACCTGGGCCCCGAGGTGATGGACCTCAATCACCGCATCAAGCGGGCGCTGGATCCGGAGGGCATTCTCAACCCCGGCGCGGGGATCTGACTTTCCCGCGTTCCACGGCCGCCGGGCGTTGACATATCGCCATTGCTGTCGTACGAATGAGACATGACTGCCGTTATGTCTCATAGCGCGCCCGCCACGTTCGAACTGGCCACCGCCGAGACGTGGCCGAATCCCTGGCCCATGTACCGGGCGTTGCGCGACGACGATCCCGTGCACCACGTGGTGCCGCGCAACCGCCCGGACCACGACTACTACGTCCTGTCCCGGCACGCCGACGTCTGGTCGGCGGCGCGCGACCACGAGACGTTCTCCTCCGCCCAAGGGCTCACCGTGAACTACGGCGACATCGCAATGATCGGGCTGCAGGACAATCCGCCGTTCGTCATGCAGGACCCGCCGGTGCACACGGAGTTTCGCAAGTTGGTGTCACGCGGGTTCACGCCGCGCCAAGTCGAGGCCGTCGAGCCCACGGTGCGCGACTTCGTCGTCGACCGCATCGAGAAGCTCCGCGCCGCGGGGGGCGGTGACATCGTCGCCGAACTGTTCAAGCCGTTGCCCTCGATGGTGGTCGCGCATTACCTCGGCGTGCCCGAGGAAGACCGCGCGCAGTTCGACGGCTGGACCGACGCGATCGTCGCCGCCAACACCGCCGAGGGCGGCGTCGCCGGCGCTTTGGAGACGGTCGGCGACGCGGTGGGGTCGATGATGGCCTACTTCACCCGGCTCATCGAGCGGCGCCGCACCGACCCCGAGGACGACACGATCTCGCACCTGGTGGCGGCCGGCGTCGGCGCCGACGGCGACGTCGCCGGCACCCTGTCGGTGCTGGCCTTCACCTTCACCATGGTCACCGGGGGCAACGACACCACCACCGGCATGCTCGGCGGTTCGATGCCGCTGCTGCAGCAGCGGCCAGACCAGCGGCGGCGCCTGATCGAGGATCCGAGCCTGATCCCCGCCGCGGTCGAGGAACTGCTGCGGCTGACCTGCCCGGTCCAAGGGCTGGCCCGCACGACCACCCGTGACGTTGAGGTCGCCGGGGTCACCATCCCGGCCGGCCGCAAGGCGTTGCTGCTGTACGGCTCGGCCAACCGCGACGAGCGTCAATACGGTTCGGACGCCGGCGAACTCGACGTGACCCGCAACCCGCGCAACATCATGACCTTCAGTCACGGCGCCCACCATTGCCTGGGCGCGGCGGCCGCCCGGATGCAGTCGCGGGTGGCGCTGCGCGAGTTGCTGGCCCGCTGCCCGGACTTCGAGGTCGACGAATCGGGGATCGTCTGGTCGGGCGGCAGTTACGTGCGGCGCCCGTTGTCGGTGCCGATTCGGGTGCGCGCCTGATGCCGACCGATTGGCTGGGACCCAGCCGCAGCGAGGCCGCGGTGGACCGCATCCTCGACGCGGCCGAACGGCTCTACACCGAGCGTGACCAGGACTCCATCGGAATGAACGAGATCGCCAGGGCCGCAGGGTGTTCGCGCGCCACCCTGTACCGCTACTTCGAGAACCGCGAGGCGCTCCGCACCGCCTACGTGCACCGCGAGGCCCGCCGGCTGGGCCGCGCGATCCGCCAGCACATCGACGGCATCGACGACCCGCGCGAGCGCCTGGTCGCCAGCATTGCGGCCACGCTGCAGCTGGTGCGCAGCAGCCCGGCCCTGGCGGCCTGGTTCGCCACCACCCGACCGCCCCTCGGCGGCGAGCTGGCCGGTCAGTCCGAGGTGATCACCGCGCTGGCCGCCGCGTTCGTCAGCTCGCTGGGCCTGGAGGACGCCGCCGTGGTGGAACGACGCGCGCGCTGGGTGGTGCGGGTGATCACCTCGCTGTTGCTGTTCCCCGGGCGCGACGACGCGGAGGAGCGGGCGATGCTGGAGGAGTTCGTGGTGCCTGTCGTGACACCGCTGAGCAGCCGCCGCTAGGCGGGCGCCCCGTCAGTCGCGGACGCGCGTGAAGCGGTGCAACAGCCAGGCCGGCGGGATCGTCAGCACCAGGGTGGCGACATACAGGTGCAGCATCGAGCCCGTGTACACCCGCGCGCCCACCACGTAGTCCATGGCGAATTCCATGGTGATCAAGTGGATCAGAAAGATTTCGTAGGAGATCTCGCCGAGCCACAGCATCGGGCGGCTGGCCAACAGCCGCGAGTACCAGCCCTGACTACTGCTAGCGCCCCCCAGCGCCAGGGGCGTCACCGCGAGCGCGGCGATGACGGTGTAGAAGACGGTCTTGTAGAGCGCCTCGCTCAGCGTGGCCGGGGACGTGGTCGGCGCGCCGGCGATGGGCGTCGAGACGATGAAGTAGCAGATGACGGCCAGCGGGATCGCCACGAACGCGTAGGCGCGCACCCCCATCTGCTGCAGCACGGTCAGCGCCATGCCGGCGAGAAACCAGGCCAGGTAGGTCGGCAGCCACAGCCGCGCGCCGTCGGGGAACCAGTGATCGGTGTGCACCAGCACCAGCCACCCGGGGCTGATCAACGCGAGGCCCGCCAGCGCGGCCAACGCCAGCTTCGGTTGCCACCGCCGTCGGCAGATGACCGCCAGCAGCAGGTAGGCCAGCAGCGGCAGCACCACGTAGAACGAACCCTCGACCGCCAGGCTCCACATCTGAGTCAGCCCCTGGTGCAGGTACTTGCCCAGGTAGCCGTTGCAGTAGATCTGCGTCAGCGTCAAGTTGCGCGCCAACCCCAGCCAGCTGTGCCCGGGATTGGGTCCCGCCTCGCGGAAGTGGTAGAGCACATAGGCGAACAGCACGGTGATGACGTAGGCCGGCATGATGCGCCGAACCCGGTGCCACGCATAGCGACTCAGCGACGGCGGCGGTCCCCCGGTGGCGGCCGACTTCACCCACGGCCGGAACAGCAGGTACCCGGAGAGCACGAAGAAGATGGGCACCCCGATCTCCATGCGGGCGCCGACCAGGCCCCAGTAGCCATGCGTGTACTTGCCGGTGGTGTACGCCGCGTGGGTGCCGACCACCAGCAGCGCGGCGACCGCGCGGATGCCGGTCAGCGACGCGACCCGGTCGACGCGCGAGGTCTGCTCCAGGCCGCCCTGGGCGTCCTGTTCTTCCGACAGCGTCATCCGTCGTGTCTTTTGCGTGGCTTGCCGCTGCGCGGTCGGTCGGCCTTGCCGCCACCACCGGATGACCGGTCCGGCCGCAGGTCGATCAGCACACCCGAAATCCGAGTCTGCTCAAGCTTTTTCAGCGTCGATCCCGGTAGTTTGGCCGGCAACTCGACGAGGGAGAAGTCCGGGCCGATGGCGATGTGCCCGAAGTCGCTGCGGTGCAAGCCGCCCTCGTTGGCGATGGCGCCGACGATGGCGCCCGGGCCGATCTTGTGCCGCTTGCCCACCGAGATGCGGTACGTGGCGAACGGGCGGGTGCTGCGCGGCTTGCCCGCGCGCTCGCGGCGCTCGTCGCGGCCGCGCTCCTCGCGGCGGCGCTCCGGCGGCGGTTCGGGCGCCATGAGAAACGCCTCACCGTCGCGGGACTGCAGCGCAAGCGCCGCGGCGATCTCGGCCATCGGGACGTTGTGTTCGCGCTCGTAATCCTCGACCAGCTTGCGGAACAACTCGATCCCCGGGGCGCCCAGCGCGGCGGTGATGGAGTCGGCGAACTTGGCCACCCGCTGCGCGTTGACGTCCTCGACGGTGGGCAGCTCGGATTCGGTGAGCGTTTGCCGCGTGGCCTTCTCGATCGCCTTGAGCAGGTGGCGTTCCCGCGGCGAGACGAACAACAGCGCGGTGCCGGACCGGCCCGCCCTGCCGGTGCGCCCGATGCGGTGCACGTAGGACTCGGTGTCGTGCGGGATGTCGTAGTTGAGCACGTGCGAGATGCGCTCGACGTCCAGGCCGCGGGCGGCCACGTCGGTGGCGACGAGGATGTCGATGCTGCCGTCCTTGAGGGCGGCGACGGTCCGCTCGCGCTGCGCTTGGGCGATGTCACCGTTGATCGCGGCGGCGGAAAACCCTCGGGCGCGCAGCTTTTCGGCCACCTCCTCGGTGGCCTGCTTGGTGCGGACGAACACGATCATCGCCTCGAAGGGCTCGACCTCGAGCACCCGGGTGAGCGCGTCCATCTTGCGCGGCCCCGCCACCTGAATGTAGCGCTGCGAAATGTTCTCGGCCGTAGCCGTTTTCGCCTTCGACGTGATCTCGACGGGGTCGTGCAGGTATTTGGACGTGAGTTTGCGGATCGCCGGCGGCATGGTCGCCGAGAAGAGGGCGACCTGTTTGTATTCGGGTGTCTCGGCGAGGATGCGGTCGACCTCTTCGGTGAAGCCCATCGTGAGCATCTCGTCGGCCTCGTCGAGCACCAGGTAGTCGACGTGCGACAGGTCCAGCGTGCCGCGTTCCAGGTGGTCGATGACGCGGCCCGGCGTGCCGACGACGACCTGGGCGCCACGCCTGAGGCCGGCCAGCTGCACGCTGTAGGACGAGCCGCCGTAGATCGGCAGCACGTTGATCTTCAGGTGCGCGCCGTAGCGGCTGAACGCCTCGGCCACCTGCAACGCCAGCTCACGGGTGGGCGCCAGCACCAACGCCTGGGTCGCGAAGCTGTTGACGTCGATCTTGGACAAGATTGGTATCGCGAACGCGGCGGTCTTGCCGGTGCCGGTCTGGGCCAGCCCGACGACGTCGGAGCCGGCCATGAGCGCCGGGATGGTGGCGGCCTGGATGCCGGTGGGCGACTCGTAGCCGACGTCGGCGATCGCCCGCAGGACTGCGGGGTGGATCTGCAGGTCGGCGAATGTCGTCGAGGCAGCCTCGGGCGAGCTGTCCGGGTGGGTCATCGCCCAGGAGTTTAGTGGTGACCGCGAGCGCAGCACAGCTGGGCGAAGCGGGTCACCACCATCGAGCCCCGCGGTGACCGCGAGCGCAGCACAGCTGGGCGAAGCGGTCGGCACAGCGCGGGCTTGTCGCGGTCGCGCGGACGCAGCCGGTACGGTGCCTGACGTGTGGTCGCTAGCTCGTGCCGAGCCGTTGACCGGCTCGGCCGCAGTCGCATTGATCGCTTTGACCGTGACCGGCTGCGGGTCCGGGGACTCGACGGTCGCCAAGACGCCGCAGGCGACCACCTCCGAGACGGCGTCGATCACCGCACCGGCCGCCTCGGCCGCCCCGCCGGCCGGCCCCCCGCCCAACGCCGCGCCAGCCGATCCGTGCGCGGTCAACCTCGCCTCCCCCACCATCGCGAAGGTGGTCTCGGAGCTGCCGCGCGACCCGCGCAGCCAGCAACCGTGGAACCCCGAACCCCTGGCCGGCAACTACAACCAGTGCGCCCAGTTGTCCGCGGTGATCATCAAGGCGAACACCAACGCGATCAACCCGACCACCCGGGCCGTGCTGTTCCACCTCGGGCAGTTCATCCCCCAGGGGGTGCCCGACACCTACGGCTTCAACGGCATCGACGCGGCGCAGACCACCGGTGACACGGTGGCGCTGACCTACCCCAGCGCCATCACCAACCTGAGCACCGACGTGAAGTTTCACTGGAACGGCAACGGCGTCGAGCTGATCGGCAACACCCCCGGCCGCTGAGCCCGCCGCGGATCCGGCAGCACCGCGCTGTCGGATGCCTGACCTACAGTGGCTCAAGTGTTCGTGACCGGCGACAGCGTCCTCTACAGCGCGTCGGACCTCGCCGCGGCCGCTCGCTGCGAGTTCGCGCTGCTGCGGGACTTCGACGCCAAACTCGGCCGCGCACCCGCCGTCGCGGTGGAGGACGACCTGCTCGTTCGCACCGCCACCCTGGGCGACCACCACGAGCGCCGCGAGCTCGCGCGGCTGCGCGACGAGTTCGGCGACGGGGTCGCGACCATCGGCCGCCCGGCCTACACACCGGCCGGGCTGGCGGCGGCCGCCGCGGCCACCCGGCGCGCCGTCGCCGCGCGCGCCCCGGTGGTGTACCAGGCCGCCATGTTCGACGGCCGCTTCCTCGGATTCGCCGACTTCCTGCTGCGCGACGGCGAGCACTACCGCGTCGTCGACACGAAGCTGGCCCGCTCGGCCAAGGTCGCCGCGCTGCTGCAGCTGGCGGCCTACGCCGACGCGCTCGCCGCCGAGGGTGTTCCGGTGGCGCCGGAGGCCGAGCTGCGGCTGGGCGACGGGACGTCGGTGCGGTACCGCACCTGCGACCTGGTCCCGGTCTACCGCGCCCAGCGCGCCCGGCTGCAACGGCTGCTCGACGACCACCTGGCGGGCGGCGCCGCCGTGCGCTGGGCGGACGACGGGGTGGGCGCCTGTTTCCGCTGCCCGGTGTGCACCGAGGAATTGCGCGCGACCGACGACCTGCTGTTGGTCGCCGGGATGCGCGTGGGCCAGCGGGACAAGCTGATCGACGCGGGCGTCACCACGCTGGCCGAGCTCGCCGAACACCGCGCGCCCGTTCCCGGTCTGGCCCCGGCCGCGGTCGGCAAGCTGCAGACTCAGGCCGCACTGCAGGCGCGGCAACGCTCGACGGGTGTTCCGCAGTACGAGATCGTCGATCCCCAGCCGTTGACCCTGCTGCCCGAGCCGGACGCGGGCGACCTGTTCTTCGACTTCGAGGGCGACCCGCTGTGGACGCCCGACGGCCGGCATTGGGGCCTGGAATATCTTTTCGGCGTGCTGGAGGCTGGGCCCGCGGGCAAATTCCGGCCGCTGTGGGCGCACGACCGCGTCGACGAACGCAAGGCTCTCACCGACTTCCTGGCGCTAGTGGCCAAGCGCCGAAAACGCCGGCCGCACATGCACATCTACCACTACGCGCCCTACGAGAAGAGCGCACTGCTGCGCCTCGCCGGGCGCTACGGCGTCGGCGAGGACGAGGTCGACGAGTTGCTGCGCAGCGGCACCCTGGTCGACCTCTATCCGTTGGTGCGCAAGAGCATTCGCGTGGGCGCCGACTCGTTCAGCCTCAAGGCGCTCGAGCCGCTCTACATGGGATCACAGCTGCGCGCCGGGGACGTCACGACGGCCACGGGATCGATCACCTCCTACGCGCGGTACTGCGAGCTGCGCGCCGACGGCCGGCGCGAGGAGGCCGCGTCGGTGCTCAAGGAGATCGAGGACTACAACCACTACGACTGCCGCTCGACCCAAGAGCTGCGCAACTGGCTGATGTTGCGCGCGTACGAATCCGGCGTGCTGCCCGTCGGCGCACAACCGGTCAGCGACGGCAACACCGTCGAGGACCGTGACGGGCTGGCGATGACGCTCGCGGCGTTCGGTGGCGCCGCCGGCCTGGGCGACCGCACCCCCGAGCAGACGGCCGTGGCGTTGCTGGGTGCGGCGCGCGGCTATCACCGCCGCGAGGACAAGCCGTTCTGGTGGGCGCATTTCGACCGCCTGAACTTTCCCGTCGACGAATGGGCCGACGACACCGACGTATTCGTCGCCGAGCACGCGTCGGTCGCGCACGATTGGCACACGCCGCCCCGGGCGCGCAAACCGCAGCGGCGGGTGCGCCTGCGCGGCGGGCTGGCCCGCGGCGACCTGACCAAGGACGTGTTCGCGCTGTACGAACCGCCCGCGCCGGCAGGGATGAGCGACAACCCCGACCGCCGCGCCGCGGGGCGCGCGACGGTGATCGAGGCCGACGATCCGGCGGTGCCCTCCGAGGTGGTGATCGTGGAGCGCGTCGGCGCCGACGGCGACACGTTCGACCAGCTTCCGTTCGCGCTGGCCCCCGGCCCACCGATCGCCACCACGGCGCTGCGCCAATCGATCGAGGTCACCGCGGCCGAGGTCGCCGAGGCGCTGCCGGGGCTGCCCGCGACGGCCGTCGTCGACATCCTGCTGCGCCGCGCTCCCCGCACCCGCAGCGGCGGCGCGCTGCCGCACGCCGCCGACGCCGTCACCGACATCACCGCGGCGTTGCTCGACCTGGACGCGTCCTACCTGGCCGTGCACGGGCCGCCCGGCACCGGCAAGACGCACACCGCCGCCCGGGTCATCGGCGAGCTGGTCACGCGCCACCGGTGGCGGGTGGGCGTGGTGGCACAGTCGCACGCCACGGTCGAGAACGTGCTGTCGTGCGTCATCGACGCCGGCCTGGATCCCCAGCGCGTCGGCAAGAAGCGCCACGACCGCGGCACACCGCCCTGGCGGGAGCTCGACGGCGGCTCCTACGCCGCCTTCATCGCCGACACCGCGGGTTGCGTGATCGGCGGCACGGCCTGGGACTTCGCCAACGCCAACCGGGTGCCGCCGGGCAGTCTGGATCTGCTGGTGATCGACGAGGCGGGCCAGTTCTGCCTGGCCAACACCATCGCCGTGGCCCCGGCGGCCGCGAACCTGCTGCTGTTGGGCGACCCCCAGCAGTTGCCCCAGGTCAGCCAGGGCACCCATCCCGAGCCGGTGGACACCTCGGCGCTGGAGTGGCTGGTCGACGGGCAGCGCACGCTGCCCGACACGCGCGGATACTTCCTGGACCGCTCCTACCGCATGCATCCCGACGTGTGCGCGGCGGTATCCAGGTTGTCCTACGAGGGCCGGCTGCGGTCCCATGAGTGCACGGCGGCTCGGCGCCTGGACGGGTGCCGCCCCGGCGTCCGCGTCCACGCCGTGCCGCATCACGGCAATTCGACGGAAAGCCCGCAGGAGGCCGACGCGATCGCCACCGAGATCGGCCGGCTGCTGGGCGCTTCCTGGACCGACGAGCACGGCACCCGGCCGCTGACCGCGGCCGACGTGCTGGTGCTGGCGCCCTACAACGCGCAGGTCGCGCTGCTGCGACGGCGACTGGCCGCGGCCGGCCTGGGCGACGTGCGGGTCGGCACGGTCGACAAGTTCCAGGGCGGCCAGGCGCCCGTCGTGTTCATCTCGATGACCGTCTCGTCGATGGACGTGGTGCCGCGCGGGATTTCGTTCCTGCTCAACAGGAATCGGCTCAACGTGGCGGTCAGCAGGGCGCAGTACGCGGCGGTGGTCGTGCGGTCCCCCGCGCTGACCGACTATCTGCCCGCCACGCCGGCCGGCCTGATCGACCTGGGGGCGTTCCTCGCGCTCACCGCGGGGGCTTGACCTCGGCCTAGAGCCCGGTGGGGCGGCGGGGATCGTCGTCGGGGTCGCTGCGGCGTGGGCCGTTCGGCGGGGGCGGGCCCGGCCGGCCGCCGCGCGAGTCGGCGCGCAGCCCCGCGACCGGGCGGAACCGCCGTTGGCTATCGGCGTGGAAGCCGTTGCGCCCCAACGCGTTCGGCCGCGACGTGGGCGCGGGATCGGCGGCCACGCGGCGGCGCGCGTCGGCCGGGTCGGCGTGCGGGGCGACGCGGTGCCGTCGCGGCGGCACGGGCACCCGGCCCGAGCGGGGTGGCTCGCCGCGGGGCACCGGCCCGGCGTCGCGGGCCGGTGCGTCGTAGGCGTCGCGCAGCAACACCAGCTCGACGTACTCGTCGTCGTCGTAGTCGTCGTCGACGACGTCATCCTCGGCCGCCCAGCGGTCGGCGCCGGCGCGCGCACCGAAACCGCGGGCGGCGAACCCGACCACGAAGAGGGCCGCGATGATCCCGAACAGCGCGACGAAGGCCGGGAGCCGCACCGACTGCGCCATCGCGGCGGCGAACGGCTCGCGCAGGAACTCGGGCAGTTGCAGGGCCGCGGCGGCGTCGCCGCCCTCGTCCGACGCCTGGGGCGGCATCTCCACCCCGATCCGGTAGGTCATGAACGCGGCCATGCCGGCGCTGCCGAGCACGGCGCCGAGCTGGCGGACGGCGTTGTACACGGCCGAGCTGGCGCCGGCCAGTTCCGGCGGCTGGTTGCGGGTCGCGGTCGCGGTGAGCGGCGACCACACGAACGCCATCCCGACGCCGACGACGCCGAACGGCAGGACCAGCCGCCAGATCGGCGTGTCGGGGGCCATCTCGAACGACAGCCACGTCAACCCGATCGCCAGCACCGAGAAGCCGAAGCCCAGGACCGGGCGCGGGTGGTAGCGGTCGACGATGCGGCCCACCAGCGGCGCCAGCACGCCGTTGGCGATCGCCATGGGCGCGATCAGCAGCGCCGAGCGGGTCGGCGAGAGCCCACACACGTCCTGCGCGTAGAAGGTCACCGGCAGCATCATGGCGGTGGCCGCGAAGGAGGTGATGGCGACGCCGGCGTTGCACAGGCTGAAATCGCGGTCGGCGAAGATCCGCAGCGGGATCAGCGGTTCGTGGGTGTTGACCGACTGCCAGTAGACGAACGCCGTCATGAACCCCACGCCGGCGACGATCATCGCCCAAATCCACGGCTCCCAGCGCGCGGCCTGGCCCTGCTGGAGGCCGAACACAATCAGGAACATCCCCAGGCCCGACAGGCCCACGCCGAGCACGTCGAATCGGTGCGCCTGGGTGGGCAGCACCGGCACCAGCCACAGCGCCAGCGCCAGGCCGACGATGCCGACCGGCACGTTGACGAAGAAGATCCACTGCCAGCCCAGCCCATCGACCAGCACGCCCCCGACCAGCGGGCCCACCAGGCTGGCCGCGCCCGCGGTCGCGCCCCACAGGCTGACCGCCACGCCGCGCCGCTCGGGCGGGAAGATCCTGGTGATGGTGGACAGCGTCTGCGGGGTGAGCACCCCGGCCCCGACGCCCTGCGCGACCCGGGCGGCGATGAGCAGCGCCGCGCTGCCCGACAGACCGCACCACACCGAAGAGACGGTGAACAGCACCAGCCCGATCAGGTAGAGGTTCTTCGGGCCGAATCGGTCGCCCAGGCGTCCCGCCACCAGCAGCACCACCGCGTATCCCAGCAGATAGGCGCTGGTCACCCAGACGACGGTGTCGTAGCCGATGCGCAGGTTGGTCATGATCGTCGGGTTCGCGATCGCGACGATGGTCGAGTCGACCATGATCATGAAGAACCCGATCATCAGCGCCCACAGCGCGTTCCAGGGGTTCTGCGAGCGCGGCGGGCTGTGCGTCAACAGCCCCACCAGCGCGGCGAGCCGCGGCGGAAGCGTGCCCGCGCGGGGCGGGCCCCCGGGCCCGCGGGGCGTCACCGCGGCCATGTGACCCACCTCGTTTCCGCTTCGACGCTGCCGTCCGGCCAGGTCACCCCGGACCGGCACAGAGATTAAGCCTGCATTATTCAGGGTCCGGCAAGTCTTGAGGCAGCGGTGGGCACCAGACGGGGTAGACAGGGAAGGACAGTGGGGCCGGGTTGGCCGTGCTCGGTCGGCGTCCCCGGCCGGCGCGTTAGCCTGGAGAAACGCCATCACGCAGGAGAGACGATATGTGGGCCCGACGAAAAAGGTCTTCAGACCGCTTCCCCACGTCCAACGCGGAGTCCGACGCGGACCGCGCGGCGGCCAACGGGCGGCCGAAGATGTCCGCGCGCGCGTTGGCGCAGGTCATCGAGCGCAGCTCGCGCATCCAGGGGCCCGCCGCCGAGGCGTACGTGACGCGGCTGCGTAACGCCGACCCCGACGCCACCCCGGCGCAGATCCTGACCAAGCTGCAGAAGCGCTACGTCGCCATCGTCACGGCGGGCGGCGTCGCGGTGGGGGCGACCGCGACCATCCCGGGGGTCGGCACGCTGAGCGCGCTGTCGGCCGCGGCGGCCGAGACAGTGACGTTCCTGGAGGCCACCGCATTCTTTGTGCTGGCCGTCGCGGTCGTGCACGGAATCCCCGCCGAGCACCACGAGCGGCGCCGCGCCCTGCTGCTGGCCGTGCTGGTGGGCGACAACGGCAAGCAGGCGGTCTCCGACCTGCTCGGGCCGGGCCGCACCAGCGGTGGCTGGGTGTCCGAGAGCGTGGCCGCCCTCCCCCTGTCGTCGATGTCGAGCCTGAACTCCCGGCTGCTCAAGTCGTGGGTACGCCGCTACACGGTGCGCCGCAGCGCGCTGCTGTTCGGCAAGCTGCTGCCGGTGGGCATCGGGGTGGTGGTGGGCGCCGTCGGGAACTACCTCGCCGGCAAAAGGATCATCCGCAACGCAAATCGGGCGTTCGGTGGCCCGCCCGCGCGGTGGCCGCGCGCGCTGCACCTGGTGCCCCCGGCGCACGAAGCCGGGTAGCGCCGCCCGCCGGCGCCTTTCGCCCTCTGCCTGGCGAATTAGCGGCGAGAGGTTAGCCTTTATAGGGCGGGAACGTCGCGGATCGCCACGACCGCGAGGCGCGTCCCGCCAGCCGGGGACGACAACGTGGCAGGCGCCCGATGCGCTTGCGAGACAGAGGAATTGAGGCGAACAGCGGTCGTGAGCAACATAAGTTCACCATTCGGGCAGAACGAGTGGCTGGTCGAGGAGATGTACCGCAAGTTCCGCGACGACCCCTCCTCGGTCGATCCGAGCTGGCACGAGTTCCTGGTCGACTACAACCCCGAGCCAACCAGCGAACAGGTCGCCAGCGCCCCGGCGCAGAACGCGGCGCCCGCCCGGCCCGCCACGGGCAACGGCGCCGCCGCCGGCTGCGGCGGGGCGGGTGTGGTGGCCTGAGGCGGGGCGGCTTGCGGCGGGGCGGGTGG
>NZ_LZJC01000014.1 GCF_001666755.1 Mycobacterium sp. E1214
GACCACCAGCGCGATCGCGGCGACGATGGCGGCGACGCCGACGATCCACGGCCAGCGCGGCGCGCTGTGGGTGTCGTCGGCCTCGGCGGCCTCGTTGTAGTCCTCGTAGTCGTAGAGCCCCAGCTCGCCCGGCACGTAGGGCCCGCTGGTGAACTGCTCGGCGTCCAGGGCCGAGTACGCCCGCGAGTAGGCGTCGGTCTGCCCCGTCTGGTCCACCGGCTCGGGGTCCGCGCCACCATCGAGCGGTTCCAGGTCACCGTCGGCGGGAGCGGCGTCCCCCAGCCCCGCCGCTGCGCCGTCGAACGCGTCGGGTTCCGGCTCAGGGCCGGGGTCCGGGCCCAGATCCTGACCGGACGCCTGACCGGAAGCGTGATCGAAGCCGTGAGCGTCGTCGGGTTCATCCGGGTCCCATCCCGGGTGCTTCGGCCCGCTCATCTTCGCCTGCCCTGTTCGACTACATCGCCAACGCGCAAAGATTCACCGCTGCATCGTCGCGGGCGCGCTTGGGACGTTCTCATTGATCTGGGCAAAACATTACCGAACCAAAAGGGGCAAACCCGTTCTGGCGACCGGGCCGCCAATCACGTGATCGGATTGTGACCTTGGGTCGTGAAAATCAGTGCTTCTCGGGCCCCGTGTAGTACTCGAAAACCAATCCGGCCGCCGAAGTCAGGATGAACATCACACCGGCCGCGATCAGCCACGGCAGCCACAGCGCGATGCCGACCGCGGTCACCGATCCGGACAGCGCGATCAGGATCGGCCACCAGCTGTGCGGGCTGAAGAAACCCAATTCGCCTGCGCCGTCGCTGATCTCGGCGCCCTCGTAGTCCTCGGGCCGGGTGTCGAGGCGCCGAGCCACGAAGCGGAAAAAGGTGGCCACGATCAACGCCAGGCCGCCGGTCAACACCAGCGCGGTGGTGCCCGCCCACTCCACGCCGCCGGTTGCGAAAAGCGCCGTCAGCACGCCGTAAAGGACGGCGATCAGTAGGAAAAACCCGGCAATGAATTCGAATAACCTGGCTTCGATATGCATTTCGCGTCCTAACCTACTGGCTTCCGGCCAACTGGCCGCGCTTGGTGTCGAACGGGTGGGTGGTCACCGCCAGCGGCGGCTGTCCGATCGCCTGCAGCGCCTGGGCGTTCGTCTTGCCCTGCGTGCGCTGCTGCAGGTAGGCCTTGAAGTCGTTGGGCGACACCACCCGGACTTCGAAGTTCATCATCGAGTGGTAGGTCCCGCAGAATTCGGCGCAGTGACCGACGAACGCGCCGGGCCGGGTGATCTCCTCGACCTGGAACACGTTCACCGAGTTGTTCGCTTCGGCGTTGGGGATCACGTCGCGCTTGAACAGGAACTCCGGCACCCAGAACGTGTGGATGACGTCGGCGGAGGCCAGGTCGAACTGGATGCGCTTGCCGGTCGGCAACACCAGCACCGGGATCTCGTCGCTGGTCCCCAACGTCTCGACCTTGTCGAAGTTGAGGTACTGCCGGTCGGAGGTGTTCAGGCCCCGCACCGGGCCGACGCGCTCCTCGCCGTGGGCGTCCTTGCCCTCGGGCTTGGACAGCATCGCCTTCTTGCGCTCGGCGTCGGCGCCGTCGTAGGTCAGGGTGCCGTCCTTGAAGGCGACGCGCTGGTAGCCGAACTTCCAGTTCCACTGGAACGCGGTCACGTCGACGACGACCTCGGGGTCCTTGGCGACGTGCAGCAGCTTCTCCTGCACCACGACGGTGAAGTAGAACAGCACCGACACGATGAGGAATGGCGTGACGGTCAGCGCCAGCTCGAGCGGCATGTTGTAGCCGAACTGCCGCGGCAGCTCGGTGTCAGTGGCCTTCTTGCGGTGAAACACCGACGACCAGAACAGCAGGCCCCACACCGCCACGCCGACGGCGAGGGCCGCGATCACCGAGCCGATCCACAGTTCGCGGTTGTAGTGGGCCTGCGGGGTGATACCGTCCGGCCAGCCGAACGCCAGGACGTGCTGCCAGCTGCATCCGCTCAGCGCGACCGCGAGCCCCCCGAACGTCGCTGCCAGCGCCAACGGCCGGAGACGGCGGGACAGGCCCCCGCTGGCGCCCCCGGAACGGCGCTGAATCCTGCCCTGCGACATACGTTGCGAACGGTGCTGCTCGCGAGGTGTCACGTTGGCGCCTCCTGCTCGGATATCGAATACTACGCAGCGTAGACCACGCGGCTGAGCGCGGCGACGAAACCCCGGTCGGCTCGCGCCGCGGCCCCTCGGCGCGCGCCGGGCACGGCCGCCACGAGCGCCGCCAACCCGGAGCGCGCGAGTGCGGCATACTGGGGCGCCGTGTGTGGTCTGCTGGCGTTCGTCGCCGCCCCGGACGGTTCGGATCCCGGCTTCGACAGCTCCTCGATCAAGGTCGCCGACGCCGCCCGCGTCGACGGCGCCGTCGGCCGCTCGCTGCGCCTGATGCGGCACCGCGGGCCCGACGAACCCGGCGGCCTGGCCGCGGAGGGCAGCGTCGTGTTCGGGTTCAACCGGCTGTCGTTCATCGACATCGCCCACGCGCACCAGCCGCTGCGCTGGGGTCCGCCCGAGGCGCCCGACCGCTACGTGCTGGTGTTCAACGGCGAGATCTACAACTACCTCGAGCTGCGCGCCGAGCTGGCCGCCCGGCACGGCGCGGTGTTCGCCACCGACGGCGACGGCGAGGCGATCGTTGCCGGCTTCCACTTCTGGGGCACCGACGTCCTGACCCGGCTGCGCGGCATGTTCGCGTTCGCGCTGCTGGACACCGCCACCGGTGAGTTGTTCTGCGCCCGCGACCCGTTCGGCATCAAGCCGCTGTTCCTGGCCACGGGCGCCGGCGGAACTGCGGTGGCCAGCGAGAAGAAGTGCCTGCTGGACCTGGCCGAGTTGATCGGCTTCGACACCGGCATCGACGAGCGGGCGGTGCAGCACTACACCATCCTGCAGTACGTGCCCGAGCCCGAAACGCTGCACCGCGGGGTGCGCCGCCTGGAGTCGGGCTGCTACGCCCGCATCCGTCCCGGCCAGCGGCCGCAGATCACCCGGTATTTCACGCCGCGCTTCGCGGCCACCCCGATCACCCGCGGCGCCGAGCAGGCCCGCTACGACGAGATCACCGCGGTGCTCGAGGACTCGGTGGCCAAACACATGCGTGCCGACGTCACCGTCGGGGCGTTCCTGTCCGGCGGCATCGACTCGACCGCGATTGCCGCGCTGGCCATCCGGCACAACCCCCGGCTGATCACCTTCACCACCGGCTTCGAGCGCGAGGGGTTCTCCGAGATCGACGTGGCGGTGGCCTCCGCCGAGGCGATCGGCGCCCGCCACATCGCCAAGGTGGTCTCCCCCGACGAGTTCGTCGCCGCGTTGCCCGAGATCGTGTGGTACCTCGACGAGCCGGTGGCCGACCCCGCGCTGGTCCCGCTGTTCTTCGTGGCCCGCGAGGCCCGCAAGCACGTCAAGGTGGTGCTGTCGGGGGAAGGCGCCGACGAGTTGTTCGGCGGCTACACGATCTACCGGGAGCCGTTGTCGCTCAAGCCGTTCGACTACCTGCCGCGGCCGCTGCGCCGGTCGATGGGCAAGGTGTCCAGGCCGCTGCCGGAGGGGATACGCGGCAAGAGCCTGCTGCACCGCGGCTCGCTGACGCTCGAAGAGCGTTACTACGGCAACGCCCGCAGCTTCTCCGACGCGCAGCTGCGCGAGGTGCTGCCGGGCTTCCGCGAGGACTGGACCCACACCGACGTGACGGCCTCGGTGTACGCCGAGTCGGCCGGCTGGGACCCGGTGGCCCGCATGCAGCACCTCGACCTGTTCACGTGGCTGCGCGGCGACATCCTGGTCAAGGCCGACAAGATGACCATGGCCAATTCCCTGGAGTTGCGGGTGCCCTTCTTAGATCCCGAGGTGTTCGCCGTCGCGTCCCGGCTGCCCGTCGACGCCAAGATCACCCGCACGACCACCAAGTACGCGCTGCGGCGCGCCCTGGAGCCCGTCGTCCCGGCCCACGTGTTGCACCGGCCCAAGCTGGGGTTCCCGGTGCCGATCCGGCATTGGCTGCGGGCCGGAGAACTGCTGGAGTGGGCCTACGCGACGGTCGACGCGTCGCAGGCAGGCCACCTGGTGGACCTCGCCGCGGTGCGCCGGATGCTCGACGAGCACCGCAACGGCGTCAGCGATCACAGCCGCCGGCTGTGGACGGTGCTGATCTTCATGCTCTGGCACGCGATCTTCGTCGAGCACAGCGTGGTGCCCCAGATCAGCGAGCCGGTGTATCCCGTCCAGCTCTGACTGCCCGGGCCCGGCCTGCCTCGCGCCCGGCCTGGCCTGCCTGGCCTGGCCTCGCGCCCGGCCTGCCTGGCGTGTCCTGGGCTCGCGAGCGTAAGGCCACTGCGGAAATCCGGGCCCAAAGTCGCAGGGTGCTTACGCTCGCGGGTTCAGCGCAGTTCAGCGCAGCGCAGCGCCGGTACCGGGTGCCAGCGGCGTCAGCCGCCGACGCCACCCGCGGCTACGCCAGGATCGCGCCGATCTCCTCGGCCGCCTCGTCGCCGTAGGCGCCGGCCAGCCGGCTCTTGGCGTCCTCGCGGTCCCAGGTCCACTCCTGGGTGCCGGTGGACTCGAGCACCAGCACCGCCACCAGCGAGCCCAGCTGCGCCGAACGCTCCAGGCTCAGGCCGGCGCTGCGGCCGGTGAGGAAGCCGGCGCGGAAGGCGTCGCCGACTCCCGTCGGGTCGGTCTGGCTATTCTCCGGCACCACGTCGACGTGGGTGGTGGTGCCGTCGCGCTCGACAATGTCGACGCCCTTGGCACCCAACGTGGTCACCCGCAGGTCGACCTTCTGCTGCACGTCGGCCTCCGACCAGCCGGTCTTGGACAGCAGCAGCTCCCACTCGTAGTCGTTGGTGAACAGGTAGGCGGCGCCGTCGACGAGCTTGTCGATCTCCTCCCCGGACAGGCGGGGCAGCTGCTGGGACGGGTCGGCGGCGAACGGCAGGCCGAGTTTGCGGCACTCCTCGGTGTGCACCACCATCGCGTCGGGGTCGTTGGCGCCGACGATCACCAGGTCGGGTTTCCCGATCGACGACACCAGGTCGGCGAGCTTGATGTTGCGGGCCTCCGACATGGCGCCCGGGTAGAACGAGGCGATCTGCGCCATGTCCTGGTCGGTGGTGCAGGTGAACCGCGCGGTGTGCGCGGTGTCGGAGACCAGCACGTGGTCGGTGTTGACGCCGTGCGACTGCAGCCACTGCCGGTAGTCGTCGAAGTCGTCGCCGACCGCGCCGACCAGCGCCACGTCGCCACCCAGCACCCCGATGGCGAAGGCGATGTTGCCGGCCACACCGCCGCGGTGGATGACCAGGTCGTCGACGAGGAAGCTCAGCGACACCTTCTGCAGGTGGTCGGCCAGTAGGTGCTCAGAGAACCGGCCGGGGAAGCGCATCAGGTTGTCGGTGGCTATCGAGCCTGTTACCGCGATCGTCACGAAAGTCTCCGCTCTTCGTTAGCAAGGTTATCGAGCTTACTCACGCACCCAGAGCGTCGTTGCGTCCGCTCCTCGGCGCGCGGGTGGTGCGCTAGCCTCCCTAGGGAACTCACTCCCGTCGCTTCGAGTTGCTGCCGGGATCACGATCACCGTAGGAGACCCACGATGGCCGGTCCGCATTCGTCGAACCACACCGTCGGCGGCGAAGGACCAACGCCCCCAAACGAATCCCAGCCTCTGGAGTTCCCGCACGAGCCTGCCGGCCCCGCCTTCGGGCCCGGGCCCGGCGCCGGCGACGCGGGACCCGCGGCTCCCAATTATGCCGGGAGCCCGCCGCCGGCGGTTCCCTACCCGCCGCAGCGGTCCCGGCGCCGGTTGGTCACCGGCGTGCTGCTCGCGCTGACGCTGGTCGCCGTGCTGACCGTGGCGATCGTGTACGGCGTGCGCACCAACGGGGCCAACAGCGGCGCCACCTTCTCCGAGGGGGCGGCGAAGACCGCCATCCAGGGCTATCTGGACGCGCTGGACCACCGCGACATCGACGTGATCGTGCGCAACGCGCTGTGCGGCCTGTACGACGGCGTCCAGGACAAGCGCTCCGATCAGGCGTTGGCCAAGCTCAACAGCGACGCGTTCCGCAAGCAGTTCTCCGAGGTCGAGGTGACCTCGATCGACAAGATCGTCTACCTGTCGCAGTACCAGGCGCAGGCGCTGTTCAGCATGCAAGTCACCCCGGCCAGCGGCGGCCCGACGCGCGGACCGCTGCAAGGCATCGCGCAACTGCTGTTCCAGCGCGGGCAGATCACCGTCTGCTCCTACGTGCTGCGCACCGCGGGCTCGTACTGAGCCCCTGACAACCGACCGCCAGCGGTCAGCGGCCCCGGCTCAGTTGAACGAGTCGCCGCAGGCGCAGGACCCGGTGGCGTTCGGGTTGTCGATGGTGAAGCCCTGCTTCTCGATGGTGTCGACGAAATCGATGGACGCACCCTCGACGTAGGGGGCGCTCATCCGGTCCACGGTCAGGGTGACTCCCCCGAAGTCCGCGGTCAGGTCGCCGTCCAGCGTCCGGTCGTCGAAGAAGAGGTTGTAACGCAGCCCCGCGCAGCCGCCCGGCTGGACGGCGATGCGCAGCGCCAGGTCGTCGCGTCCCTCCTGGTCCAGCAGCGACTTGGCCTTCGCGGCGGCGGCCTCGGTCAGGATCACGCCGTGCGTCGCGACGTTCGACTCGTTTTGCACCGTCATTGCTTCTCCTACATGCCTAGTGGGGCGTGGTCGTCAGGGTCGATTCCACCGGCCTCCGTCGGCCGGCCCGAACCGCTCGAAAAAAGCCCACTGCATCAACGGTACCTTGCGGGACCGCTATTCCCGAGTCGCGCCGCGACCACGGACGCCAGCCCCATCAGCTGGTTGGCGGCGTCTGCCTGCGCCAACCGCACCGACCCGGCGTGGTCGGCGATCGACAGGGCCGCCATGATGCCCGACGAACGGACCGTCGCGTTGTCCAGCCCGACCTGCCCGGCCAGCACCACCACCGGAATTCCGCGCGGCCGGGCGGCGTCGGCGAGGAAGCCGACCACCTTGCCGTGCAGCGACTGCTCGTCGAACCGGCCCTCGCCGGTGACGATCAACTCGGCGGTGTCCAAATCGTCGGCCAGGCGGGTGTGCTGGGCGATGATGGCGGCCCCGGACTCGCACCGGCCGCCGAGCGCCAGCAGGCCCGCCCCGATGCCGCCGGCCGCGCCCGCGCCCGGCTCGGCGCTGACGTCGCGGCCCGCCACCGCCTCCAAGATCAGCGCCCACGCCTGCAGGCGCACCTCGAGGGCGGCCACCGTGGCGGTGTCCGCGCCCTTCTGCGGCCCGAAGACCCGCGCCGCGCCCCACGGTCCCAGCAGCGGGTATTCGGTGTCGGAAGCGGCGATGAGCTCCACGTTCGCCAATTGCCGGCGGGCCGTGTCCAGGCCGCCGAGTTCGGCGATCATGCCCTGCCCGCCGTCGGTGCACGCGCTGCCGCCGAGCCCGACGACGATGCGCGTCGCCCCCGCGCGCAGGGCTTCGGCGATCAACTGGCCCACGCCCTTGCTGTGCGCCGCCATCGCGGTTTCGGGGGTGGGCGGGCCGCCGAGCAGGGCCAAACCGCAGGCCTGGGCGCATTCGAGGTAGGCGGTCGCCGAGCCGGGGTCGAAGACCCACTCGGCCGTCACCATCGCCTTCAGCGGACCGAACACCCGCACCCGCCGCAGCTGCCCCAAGCGGCTGGCCAACACCTCGACGAATCCCGGGCCGCCGTCGGACTGCGGCGCGACGATGAACCGGTCGCCGGGGCGCGAGCGGGTCCAGCCGGTCGCGATCGCCGCGGCCGCCTCGACGGCCGTCATGCTGTCGCCGTAACAGTCCGGGGCCACCAGCACGAGCATGGCCGGCAACTGCAGACGGCCGGGAGCGAGGCCGGGACCGCCGTCGTCGGTGGCCATCGACCCGTCGTCCATCACAGGCAGCCGTTCATCACTGGTAAGAGTAGGGCCAAGGACGGTGCTGACGCAGGTCTAATAGCGAGGCATTCCAGGCGAATTCCGCCACACCCGCGCCGGGAAGTAACCTGGCCCCTGTGAAGCTGATGGGCCGCAAGAAAGGCCAGGACGGGGACTTGACCCCGACCGTCGTGGCGGCGGACGTCCCCGGGGCGTCGGACGCGGCGACGCGCGAGTCGCACCGCACGGGCCCCAAGGGGCGGCCCACGCCCAAGCGTGACCAAGCCCGGCGCAGCGCCAAGAAGGGGCCCGTCGCCCCCGCACCGATGACCGCCGCCGAGGCGCGGGCCCGGCGCAAGACGCTGGCCGGTCCGAAGCTCAGCCGCGAGGAGCGCAAGGCGGACAAGGCCGCCAGCCGCGCCCGCCTCACCGACCGCCGGGAACGCATGATGTCCGGCGAAGAGGCCTACCTGCTGCCCCGCGACCGCGGCCCGATCCGCCGCTACGTGCGCGACGTGGTCGACTCCCGGCGCAACCTGCTGGGCCTGTTCATGCCGTCCACCCTGTTCCTGATGTTCGCCATGTTCACCACGCCGCAGCTGCAGCTCTACGTGTCGCCCGCGATGCTGGCGCTGATGCTGGTGATGGGCATCGACGGGGTGGTGCTGGGCCGCAAGGTGAGCAGGCTGGTCGACGCCAAGTTCCCCAAGAACACCGAAAGCCGTTGGAAGCTCGGCCTGTACGCCGCCAGCCGGGCGTCGCAGATGCGTCGGCTGCGCACGCCGCGGCCTCAGGTCCAGCGCGGCGGCAGTGCCGATTAAGCGGCGCGGGAAAGCCGCCTGACGCCGGTGCGCACGCTGGTGCTGGGCGGAATCAGGTCGGGCAAGTCACGCTGGGCCGAGGAGGCCATCGCCACGGCGCTGCCGGCCGGCGAGCCGGTGCGCTACCTGGCTCCCGGGCCGCCCGGTTCCGACGACGCGGCGTGGGCGCACCGGGTCGCCGCGCACCGCGACCGCCGGCCCGCGCACTGGTCGACCGTCGAAAACACCGACCTCGCCGCGGAATTGCGCGGCTCGCCGGGCACCCCCACGCTCGTCGACGACCTCGGCGGCTGGCTGACCGGCACGCTGGACCGCAACCGGGCCTGGGAGGACGACTCGGCGGCGGGCGCGGTCCGCGACACGGTCGACGACGCCGTCGCCGCCATCGGCGCCTTCGGCGCCACGCTGGTGCTCGTCACCCCCGAGGTGGGGCTGGCCGTCGTTCCCGCGACGCCCGCGGGGCGCAAATTCGCCGACGAGTTGGGTGAATTGAACCAGCGGGTCGCGCAGCTCTGCGACCGGGTGGTGCTGGTGGTCGCCGGGCAGGCGTTGCCGATCAAGGCGCCGCTCGGGTGACGGAGTTCGCGCCCGTCGCGCCGCCCGACGCCGGCGTCGCCGCCGCCGCCCGGGCCCGCCAGGACACACTGACCAAGCCCCGCGGCTCGCTGGGCCGCCTGGAAGACCTGTCGGTGTGGCTCGCCTCCTGCCAAGGTGTCTGTCCGCCAAGGCCTTTGGAACGCGCGCGGGTGGTGGTTTTCGCCGGCGACCACGGCGTCGCCCGGTCCGGGGTGTCGGCCTACCCGCCCGAGGTGACCGCCCAGATGGTCGCCAACTTCGAGGCGGGCGGGGCGGCGATCAACGTGCTGGCCGGCGTCGCGGGCGCCACGGTGCGGGTCGCTGATGTGGCCGTGGACGCGGCCACCGGTGAGCGCGCCGCCGCGCACAAGGTGCGGCGCGGCAGCGGGGACATCACGGTCGAGGACGCGCTGAGCGACGACGAGGTGCGGCGGGCTATCGCGGCCGGCCGGGACATCGCCGACGAGGAGGTCGACGCCGGCGCGGACCTGTTGATCGCCGGTGACATGGGCATCGGAAACACCACGCCCGCAGCGGTTTTGGTGGCGGCGCTGACGAACGCCGAGCCGGTGGTGGCGGTCGGCTTCGGCAGCGGCGTCGACGACGCCGGGTGGGCGCGCAAGACGTCCGCGGTGCGCGACGCGCTGTTTCGCGCCCGCCGGGTGCTGCCGGACCCCGTCGGCTTGCTGCGCTGCGCGGCCGGCGCCGACCTGGCCGCGATGGCGGGCTTTTGCGCGCAGGCCGCGGTGCGGCGCACGCCGCTGCTGCTCGACGGCATGGCGGTGACGGCGGCCGCGCTGGTCGCCGAGCGGCTGGCCCCAGGCGCCCGCGACTGGTGGCAGGCCGGGCACCGGTCCACCGAACCGGGCCACACGCTGGCCTTGGCGGCGCTGGAGCTCGAACCGATCCTCGAGCTGCGGATGCGCCTGGGCGAGGGCAGCGGCGCGGCGCTCGCCGTGCCGGTGCTGCGCGCGGCGGCGGCCACGTTGGCGTCGATGGCCACCTTCGCGCAGGCCGGCGTCTCCGACCGGCAGCCGCCCGCGACGCCGTGATCCGTTCGCTGGCAACTGCTTTCGCCTTCGGCACGGTGTTGCCCGTCCCGGGCTCGGCGCAGGCCCCGATGGGCCGCGGCGCCATGACGGCGCTGCCCGTGGTGGGCGCCGCGCTGGGCGCGGCGGCCGCGGCGGTGACGTGCGGGGCCGCCGCGGCGCTCGGGGCGTCGAGCCCACTGCCGGGTCTGCTGGCCGTCGCCGCGCTGTTGCTGGCGACGCGCGGGCTGCACATCGACGGTGTGGCGGACACGGCCGACGGGTTGGGCTGCTACGGGCCGCCGCAGCGCGCGCTGGCGGTGATGCGCGACGGGTCGACGGGGCCGTTCGGCGTGGCGGCCGTCGTGCTGGTGATCGCGGTGCAGGGGCTGGCGTTCTCGGCGTTGGCGGCGGCGGGGACGCGCGCCGTGTTGGGCGTCGCCATCGCGGTGTTCGCGGGCCGGGTGGCGGCCGTGCTGGCGTGCCGCCGGTCGGTGCCGGCGGCCGCCGGCAGCTCGCTGGGCGCGCGGGTCGCCGGCAGCCAACCGGCGCCCGTCGCGGCGGCCTGGGTCGCGGCGCTGCTGGGCCTGTCCGCCGCGGTGGGGCCGCGGCCGTGGCAGGGCCCGGTGGCGGTGCTGCTGGGCGTCGGGTGCGCGGGGTTGCTGGTGCGGCACTGCGTGCGCCGCCTGGGCGGGATCAGCGGCGACGTGCTGGGCGCCGCGATCGAATGCACCGCGACGGTGAGCGCGCTGGCCCTGGCGGCGCTGGTGCGGTTCTAGCCGCCGGGCTGCGCCGCGCGGCCGCGCTCAGCCGAGCCGCGCCATCCAGCCGTGGGTGTCGGCGAAGGTGCCCCGCTGGATGCCGGTCAGCGTGTCGCGCAACGCCATCGTGACCTCGCCGGGCTGGCCGTCGGCGACGGTGAACTCGGTGTCGCCGTACTTGACGCGCGCGACCGGGGTGATGACGGCGGCGGTGCCGCAGGCGAACACCTCGGTGATCTCGCCGGCCGCGGCCTTCTTCTGCCACTCGTCGATGTCGATCTTGCGTTCCTCGACGGCGAAGCCGGCGTCGACGGCCAACTGCAACAACGAGTCTCGGGTGATGCCCGGCAGCAGCGAACCGGACAGCTCCGGGGTGACCAACCGCGCCGAGCCGCCGCTGCCGAACACGAAGAAGATGTTCATGCCGCCCATCTCCTCGACGTAGCGGCGTTCGACGGCGTCCAGCCACACCACCTGGTCGCAGTCGTGGGCCGCGGCCTCGGCCTGGGCGAGCAGCGAGGCGGCGTAGTTGCCGCCGAACTTGGCGGCGCCGGTGCCGCCGGGGCTGGCCCGCACGTAGTCCGTCGACACCCACACCGTCACCGGGTTGATGCCGCCCTTGAAGTAGGCGCCGGCCGGCGACGCGATCAGCAGGTAGCGGTACCGCTTGGCCGGGCGCACGCCCAGCCCCGGCTCGGTGGCGATGACGAAGGGCCGCAGGTACAGCGCGGCCTCGCCCCCGGCGACGGGCACCCACGCGTCGTCGACGGCCACCAGCTGGCACAGCGAACCCATGAACAGCTCGTCGGGCAGCTCGGGCATCGCGAGCCGCCGCGCCGAGGACCGCAGCCGCGCGGCGTTGGCCTCGGCGCGAAACGACACGACGGAGCCGTCGGCCCAGCGGTAGGCCTTGAGGCCCTCGAAGATCTCCTGCGCGTAGTGCAGCACCAGCGCCGACGGGTCGAGCTCGATCGGGCCGTAGGGAATGACGCGGGCGTCGTGCCAGCCCCGGCCCTCGTCGTAGTCGATGGACACCATGTGGTCGGTGAAGTACCGGCCGAATCCGGGGTCGGCCAAGATGGTCTCGCGCTCGGCGTCCGGAACGGGATTCTCCGAGTGCGCGACCGTGAACTCGAGCGAGCCGCTGGACATGGGGCTGATTGTATATGCGCCCGCCAACGGGTTTTTGCCCGCGCAATCCCCGCGGTTAACGGGTTTTCGCCTCGACGAAGGGCGGCCGCACCACGTCACACTCGACCGACCGGCCGCGGACGTCGACGGTCACCCGTTGGCCGTCCTCGACCCCGGCGGCCACGTCGATCAGCGCCAGCCCGATGCCCACCTGCAGCGACGGGGAGAACGTGCCGGAGGTGGTCACCCCGACCGGCGCATCCCCGGCCAGCACCGTCAGCCCGGGGCGCAGCACGCCGCGCCCGACCATCCGCAGCCCGCGCAGCAACCGGCGCGGCCCGGCCGCCTTCTCGGCCAGCAGCGCCTCGCGGCCGAAGAACGCGTCCTTCTTCCAGCCGATCGCCCAGCCGCAGCGGGCCTGCAGCGGCGAGATCTCGGGCGACAGCTCGTGGCCGTGCAGCGGATAACCCATCTCGGTGCGCAGGGTGTCGCGGGCGCCCAGGCCGGCCGGCTCACCGCCGGCGGCGCGCACCCCGGTCACCAGCGCGTCGAACACCACCCCGGCCGTGTCCCACGGCGGCAGCAGCTCGTAGCCGTGCTCGCCGGTGTAACCCGTGCGGCAGACCCGCACCGGCACCCCGTCGAACGACGCGTCGGCATAACCCATGTAGTCCATGTCGGCGGGCAGGCCCAGCTCGGTGAGCACGTCCGGCGAGCGGGGGCCCTGCACGGCCAGGACCGCGTAGTCGCGGTGCAGGTCGGTGATCGTCAGGCCGGCGGACGCGTTGCTGGCCTGGAAGGCCTGCAGCGCCTCGACCACGGCGGCGGTGTTGGCGGCGTTGGGCACCAGGAAGATCTCGTCGTCGCTCACGTAGTAGGCGATCAGGTCGTCGATGACGCCGCCGGATTCGGTGCAGCACAACGTGTATTGCGCCTTGCCGGGGCCGATGCGACCGAGGTCATTGGTGAGCGCGGAGTTGACGAACTGGGCGGCCCCGGGGCCGCGGACCAGCGCCTTGCCGAGGTGGCTGACGTCGAAGAGGCCGACGGCGTTGCGGGTGGCGGTGTGTTCGCTGACGGTGCCGGCGTAGGACACCGGCATCAACCAGCCGCCGAATTCGGCGAAGCTGGCGCCCAGCGCGCGGTGGCGGTCTTCCAGCGGTCCACGCAGGGGTTCGCGGGGTTCGAGGGGCTCGGCTGCAGGGGTCACGACCCTTCACCCTAATCAGCGGCGGCCCGCGGCCCACTAGGGTGATGCGGATGAGCACCGAACCCGGTTACGCCGCCCCCACCGTCACTGTCGCCACGTCGCTGCCCAAACGCGGCGGGACCTCGTCCGTGCTGATCGTGCCGGTCGTGTCCACCGGGGACGACGACCAGCCCGGCGCGGCGCTGGCGGCGGCCGAGCCCTTCCTGTCTGCCGACGCGGTCGCCGAGATTCAGGCCGGGCTGCGGGCGCTGGAGGCCACGGGCGGCGCCGATCAGGTGCACCGGCTCGTGGTGCCGTCGCTGCCGGTGTCCAGCGTGCTGACGGTCGGCCTGGGCAAGCCGCGCCCCGAGTGGCCCGCCGACACGATCCGCCGGGCCGCCGGGGTGGCCGGGCGGTCGCTCGGCAAGACCGAGTCGGTGCTCACCACGCTGGGCGAGCTGCCCGGCGCCGACGTCCTCTCCGCCGCCGTCGAGGGCTTGATCCTGGGCAGCTACCGGTTCACCGACTTCCGCAGCGCCAAGACGGCACCCAAAGATCAAGGGCTGCGCAAGATCACGGTGCTGGCCACCGCGAAGGACGCGAAGAAGGATGCCGCGCACGGCGCCGCGGTGGCGACGGCCGTCGCCACGGCACGCGACTTCGTCAACACCCCGCCCAGCCACCTCTTCCCCGCCGAATTCGCCAAGCGCGCGCGGGCTTTGGGCGAATCGGTGGGTCTGGAAGTGGAGGTGCTCGACGACAAGGCGCTGCAGAAGGGCGGCTACGGCGGCATCATCGGCGTCGGGCAGGGCTCGTCGCGCCCGCCGCGGCTGGTCCGCCTGACGCACCGCGGCTCCAAGCACGCCAAGCGATCCAAGCAGGCCAAGAAGGTGGCCCTGGTCGGCAAGGGCGTCACCTTCGACACCGGCGGCATCTCGATCAAGCCGGCCGCGGGCATGCACCACATGACCTCGGACATGGGCGGCGCGGCCGCGGTCATCGCGACCGTCGCGCTGGCCGCGCAGCTGGAGCTGCCGATCGACGTCATCGCCACGGTGCCGATGGCCGAGAACATGCCGTCGGCGACGGCGCAGCGCCCGGGCGACGTGCTGACCCAGTACGGCGGGATCACCGTCGAGGTGCAGAACACCGACGCCGAGGGGCGGCTCATCCTCGCCGACGCCATCGTGCGGGCGTGCGAGGACAACCCGGACTATCTGATCGAGACGTCGACATTGACCGGAGCGCAGACGGTGGCGCTCGGCGCCCGCATCCCCGGCGTGATGGGCAGCGACGAGTTCCGCGACCGCGTCGCGGAGATCTCGCAGCGGGTCGGTGAGAACGGCTGGCCGATGCCGTTGCCCGACGAGCTCAAGGAAGACCTGAAGTCGACGGTGGCCGATTTGTCGAACATCAGCGGGCAGCGCTTCGCCGGCATGCTGGTCGCCGGGGTGTTCCTGCGTGAGTTCGTCGCCGACGGCGTGAGCTGGGCGCACCTCGACGTGGCCGGACCGGCGTTCAACACCGGCAGCGCGTGGGGCTACTCGCCCAAGGGCGCGACCGGCGTGCCGACCCGCACCATGTTCGCGGTGCTGGAGGACATCGCCGAAAACGGCTAGCGTTCAGCGCCGGCCCGTCATGAGCAAGAACACGGCGCGGCGCACGTTGCGGCGCGGCCAGCCGGTCAGGCCGTCCGCGGCGAGCGCCGCGTTGGCCGCGTTGCGCCCGCACGCGCCGTGCACCGAGCCGCCCGGGCTGGCCGACGCGCTGCCCAGATAGAGCCGCTCGACGGGCGTCTCGGCGCGGCCCATGCCCGGCGCCGGGCGGAAGATGAGCATCTGCTGCAGCTGCGAGGTGCCGCCGTTGACCGCGCCGCGGTGCAGGTTGGCGTCGTGGGCCTCCAGGTCGGACGGCCGTTGCAGGAAGCGGCCGACGACGTGGGCACCGAAGCCGGGGGCGTGTTCCTCGATGACGCGATCCATCGACTCGGCGAGCTGCTCGGCCGACGCGTCGTCGGAGACCTCGCGCGGCAGATGCGTGTAGGCCCAGACGCTTTCGGTGCCGGCCGGTGACCGGGAGGGATCGGCGGTGGTGGTCTGGCCCAGCAGCATGAACGGACGCTGCGGCACGGTGCGGGTGTTGACGTCGGCCATCCACCGCACCAGGCCGTCCCCGTCGGCGCCCAGGTGCACGGTCCCGGCGTCGTGCAGGTTGGCGGCGCGCCACGGGATCGGCGCGTCGAGCGTGTAGTTCACCTTGACCACGGGCGGGTCCCACACGAAGTGCCGCAGGTCGCGCAGCAGCCCTGGCGGCACCGCGTCCGGGGGCAGCATGTCGCAGAACAGCCGGGGCGCCGTCACGGCGGCGATCACCGCGCGGCGCGCCCGCACGATGCGGCCGTCGGCGGTGCTGACGCCGACGGCCCGGCCGCCCTCGACGTGGATGCGGGTGACCTCCCGGTTGCATTCGATCTGCGCCCCGGCCGACTCGGCCCGCCTGACCAGCGCCGCCGTCAGCTGGCCCGACCCCCCGACGGGCACCGGCCAGCCGCAGTCCTGGGCGAGCATGGTCATCAGCAGGCCCATCACGCCGCTGCCGGGCGCGTCCAGCGGAATGTCGGCGTGTAAGGCGTTGCCCAACAACATGACTCGCGGCGCGTCGCCGTCGAACAGCTGTTGGGCCATCGCGTTGGCGGGCTGGACCAGCAGGTTCGCCAGCCGCAACGCGTCCGACGTCCCGAGCTTGTGCAGGAGCGTCAGCAGCGGGCGCACCGGTGGGAACGGCGACAGGATCGCTTCGAGCAGCGGCTTTTTGACGGTGTTCCACAGCTCGACCGTGCGCAGCCAGTTCGCGCCGTCCCCCGGGACGCGGCGCTCGAATTCGGCGGCTGTCTGGCCGGGGTCGTGGTACACGATCGGCGGGTCGTCGTCGGCGGCGTTGCGCGGATGGCCCACCACCGTCGGCGCGTGGGACCACCGCAACCCGTGATCCTCCAACTGCAACGCCGCCATCGCCGGGGACGCCACGGTCATCGGATAGTAGGAACTGAACAGGTCGGTGACGTAGCCCGGCGTCAGCTCGGCACTGCGCACGGCGCCGCCCGGTTCCGGCTGGGCCTCCAGCACCAGCACGTCCCACCCGGCGTCGGCCAGCATGGCCGCGGCGACCAGCCCGTGATGCCCGGCCCCGACGACCACGGCGTCGACGGCGTCTCGGGGCGCGCTCACGTCACCTGGCTCGGCTCCCGGTGCTCCGCGAGCGCCGCCAGCCGCCACAGGCATTCCTTGTTGCGCGGATAGGCCGCGGCCAGGGCCAGGGAATCGGGGACGACGCCCATCGGGCCCACGGCCGGCACCTCGATCATCTCCACCCGGCACCCCTGCGACGTCTCCTGCAGGAGCAGCGTGATGCGGGCGGCGCCCAGCGGCCCGAGGTGGGCGCGCAGCATCAGTTTGTGCGGCGGCTCGCTCACCTCGACGACCGTCTTGTCGTTGATCACCAACGGCCAGATGCCGATCGAATGCTCGATCGTGGAGCCGGGTTCCGGCCAGTCGGGGTCGACGGCCCGCATCCGGCTGTTGCCCACCACCCACTGGGTGTACGTCCAGCCGTCGGCGAGCACCTCCCACACCCGTTCGCAGGGAGCGGGCACCTCCCGAACCGCTGTGATCACCTCGCGTCCTTTCGCCTGCGCCATTGCGCCGGGATACCCAGAATCGCGGCGCGTACCCGGTGAACTCCGCGTTTACAGCGGCTGCGGGCCGGTTAACCTGCTACCGGTCCAAACCCTGAGGCGAAAGGCGCGATCGTGACGCTGCGACGGTTGATCATCGGTGTGGGTGCGGTGCTGTTACTGGCCGGCGTGATTGGGCTGTTGGCGCCCGTGTCGATCTCGGACGGCAACGGCCACTCCATCGGCTGCGGCAACGCGGTCGCCACCGACCTGTCCTCGGCCCGCAGCGCGAACAACAACAGCGTGGCCAACGTCCCGATCCTCAACCAGGTGGTCCCGCACACCGACTACGTCGCGCAGTGCCAGTCGTCGGTGGGCAGCCGGCGCACCTGGACGATCCCGCTGACCATCCTGGGGATCCTCGGCATCGCCGGGGCGCTGCTGGTGCGGCGCGAGGGTGCGGCCCGGCCGGGTATCTGACCCGGCGGGCCCGACGACCTTAGGTTTCACCTCGCCCGCGTGGCGAACCGCGAAAGCCCTTGCAGCGCATAGGATTTGAGACTCAAACCGCTGAATCGGCGCGGGCGCCGGGCGGTTGACGTGACCCGGGCCCCGGCGGCCGTCGACGGCGCCGCCCCCTTCCGGTTGGCGCGTCGAAGCCGGTGCCGATGCCGTGCGCAAGACGCCAGCGCGAGGGCATCCCCCGGCCCACGTCGGCGACGTGCCCACGGTTGTGATGTTGCCGACAAGGCCGTCTCCGCGGCCCGGCTGAAGTGGGCACCAGGCGGGTAGGGCGGTCGGTCCGCCCTGGATGTGTGCCGACGGAGGCGCAGTGACAGGATAGTTTTGGATTGCTGCCGCGGTTCTTGTCAGCGAGCTGTTGACCCATCCCGACCACGCGTGATCGAGGAGTCAGAAGAGATGGCCTTCTCCGTCCAGATGCCGGCACTCGGTGAGAGCGTCACCGAGGGGACGGTGACCCGCTGGCTCAAGCAGGAGGGCGACACGGTCGAAGTCGACGAGCCGCTGGTCGAGGTGTCCACCGACAAGGTGGACACCGAAATCCCCTCCCCGGCCGCGGGTGTGCTGACCAAGATCGTCGCGCAGGAGGACGACACCGTCGAGGTGGGCGGCGAGCTGGCCGTGATCGGCGATTCCGCCGACGGCGGCGCGCAGGACGGCGGGTCCCAGCAGCCGGCGCAGGAGCAGCCCGAGCCCGAACCCGCCCCGGCGGCGCAGCCCGAGCCCGAGCCGGCCCCCGCCGCCCAGGCGCAGCCGGAACCGGCCCGGCAGCAGGGTTCCGACAGCGGCTCGGCAACCCCGGTGCTGATGCCCGAGCTGGGCGAGTCTGTCGCCGAGGGCACCGTGACCCGATGGTTGAAGAAGGTCGGCGACTCGGTTCAGGTCGACGACGCGTTGGTCGAGGTGTCCACCGACAAGGTGGACACCGAGATTCCATCGCCGGTGGCCGGGGTGCTGATCAGCATCACCGCCGAGGAAGACGCCACGGTGCCCGTCGGTGGCGAGCTGGCGCGGATCGGCAGCGGCTCCGACGCGGGCGCACCGACACCCGAGCCGGCGCCCGCGCCCCAACCCGAACCCGAACCCGAACCCCAGCCGGCACCGCAACCCCGAGCCGAGTCGAAGCCGGAGCCCAAGCCCGAGCCGGAGCCCAAGCCGGAGCCGCAACCGACGGCGCAGCCGGCACCGCAGCCCAAGCCCGAGCCGACCCCGGCGCCCGCCCAGCCGGCAGCGCACGGTGACGGCGCCCCATACGTCACCCCGCTCGTGCGAAAGCTGGCCAACGAGAACAACATCGACCTCGCCGAGGTCAAGGGCACCGGAGTGGGCGGCCGCATCCGCAAGCAGGACGTGCTCGCCGCCGCCGAGGCCAAGCAGCGGCAGGCGCAGCAGCCGGCCGCCGCCTCGACCGCAGGACAGGCGCCCGCCCCCGCGTCGGCCCCGGGGCAGGCTCCCGCCGCGGGCAAGGTGACGCCCACCGCACCGGCACCGGCGCTGGCGCACCTGCGCGGCACCACCCAGAAGGCCAACCGGATCCGCCAGCTCACGGCCAAGAAGACCCGTGAATCCTTGCAGGCCACGGCCCAGCTCACCCAGACCCACGAGGTCGACATGACCAAGATCGTGGGGCTGCGCGCCCGGGCGAAGTCCGCGTTCGCCGAGCGCGAGGGCGTGAACCTGACGTTCCTGCCGTTCATCGCCCGCGCGGTCATCGACGCGCTCAAGATCCACCCCAACGTGAACGCGAGCTACAACGAGGACACCAAGGAGATCACCTACTACGACGCCGAGCACCTCGGGTTCGCCGTCGACACCGAGCAGGGCCTGCTCTCCCCCGTCGTGCACAACGCCGGTGACCTGTCGCTGGCCGGCCTGGCCCGCGCGATCGCCGACATCGCCGACCGCGCCCGGTCGGGCAACCTCAAGCCCGACGAGTTGTCCGGTGGCACCTTCACCATCACCAACATCGGCAGTCAGGGCGCGCTGTTCGACACGCCCATCCTGGTCCCGCCGCAGGCCGCCATGCTGGGCACCGGGGCCATCGTCAAGCGCCCGCGGGTGGTGGTCGACGACGCGGGCAACGAGTCGATCGGCGTCCGCTCGATCTGCTATCTGCCGTTGACCTACGACCACCGGCTCATCGACGGCGCCGACGCCGGA
This sequence comes from Mycobacterium sp. E1214, assembly GCF_001666755.1. Lineage (GTDB taxonomy): Bacteria > Actinomycetota > Actinomycetes > Mycobacteriales > Mycobacteriaceae > Mycobacterium. The sequence continues at coordinate 19,808 of NZ_LZJC01000014.1, forward strand.
CGCTTCCTGACCACCGTCAAGCACCGGCTCGAAGAGGGAGCGTTCGAGGCCGACCTGGGTCTGTAGGAGGGCTTACACCACTGTGGCTCCAGCTGGCCCCCGGGCGGTCGTCGCGATCGCGGGTTCCTCCGGCCTGATCGGTTCCGCGCTCACCGCCGCGTTGCGCGCCGCCGACCACCGCGTGTTGCGGATCGTGCGGCGCGCGCCCGCGCACCCCGACGAACTGCACTGGAATCCCGAGAACGGCGAGTTGGATCCCGACACGCTGAACGACGTGGACGCCGTCGTCAACCTGTGCGGGGTCAACATCGGCAAGCGGCGGTGGTCCGGCGCGTTCAAGCAGTCCCTGCGCGACAGCCGCATCGCCCCCACCGAGGTGCTCGCCCACGCCGTCGCCGAGGCCGGCGTCCAGACCCTGGTCAACGCCAGCGCGGTCGGCTACTACGGCAACACCAAGGACCGCGTGGTCGACGAAACGGACCGCGCCGGAACGGGTTTCCTGGCGCAGCTGTGCCAGGACTGGGAGGCCGCGACGCTGCCGGCCCAGTACGGCGGCGCCCGGGTGGTGCTGGCCCGCACCGGGCTGGTGTTCTCCCCCGCGGGCGGCGCGTTGGGGAGGCTGCGGCCCCTGTTCCGCGCCGGCCTGGGCGCCCGGCTGGGTAACGGCCGCCAGTACATGTCGTGGATCACGCTGGAGGACGAGGTGCGGGCGCTGCTGTTCGCGATCGCTGACCCGTCGCTGTCCGGGCCGGTCAACATGACCGGGCCCGCGCCGGTGACCAACGCGGAGTTCACCACGTCGTTCGGGCGGGCGGTCAACCGCCCGACGCCGTTGATGGTTCCCGGTTTCGCCGTGCGCACGGCGCTGGGCGAATTCGCCGACGAGGGCCTGCTCATCGGGCAGCGCGCGATTCCGTCGGCGCTGGAGCGGGCCGGGTTCGAGTTCCACCACAACACCATCGGCGAGGCGCTGAGCTACGCGACCGCCAGCCGCGACCACGACTAGCGACGCGGCGGCGCCCGGCCGCGCCCCGGGCGGGTACCGTCGCGGAAATGATCGAGTCCATCCGGTCGAGCCAGGCGTTGATCGACGTCCGCCAGCTCGGCACCGTCGACTACACCGACGCCTGGCGGCAGCAGCGGGACCTGGCCGACGCCCGCGTGACCGGCGGCACGGACACGCTGCTGGTGCTGGAGCACCCCCCGGTCTACACCGCGGGCCGGCGCACCGAGGCGCATGAACGGCCGCTGGGCGGCGCCGCGGTCATCGACACCGACCGCGGCGGCAAGATCACCTGGCACGGCCCCGGCCAACTGGTCGGCTACCCGATCATCGGCCTGACCGAGCCGCTCGACGTGGTCAACTACGTCCGCCGGCTGGAAGAGGCGCTCATCAAGGTGTGCGCGGACCTGGGCCTGGCGACCGTGCGGGTGCCGGGCCGGTCCGGCGTCTGGGTGCCGGGCGGCCAGGGCGATTCCGGCCGGCCCGACCGCAAGATCGCGGCCATCGGCGTGCGGGTGTCGCGCGCGACCACGCTGCACGGCTTCGCGCTCAACTGCGACTGCGACCTCGACGCGTTCACCGCCATCGTGCCGTGCGGCATCAGCGACGCCGGGGTGACGTCGCTGTCGGCGGAGCTGCACCGCCGGGTGAGCGTCGACAGCGTCCGCACGCTCGTCGCCGACGCCGTCTGTGACGCCCTCGACGGCGTCCTGCCGGTGCAGGACCACGACCGCGCCGCGGGCGTAGCATCGGCTCTGTGACTGTCGCACCCGAAGGCCGCAAACTGCTGCGCCTGGAAGTGCGCAACGCGCAAACGCCCATCGAGCGCAAGCCACCCTGGATCCGGGTGCGGGCCCGGATGGGCCCCGAGTACACCGCCCTGAAGGGCCTGGTCAAGCGCGAGGGCCTGCACACCGTCTGCGAGGAAGCGGGCTGCCCCAACATCTTCGAATGCTGGGAGGACCGCGAGGCGACCTTCCTGATCGGCGGCGACCAGTGCACCCGTCGGTGTGACTTCTGCCAGATCGACACCGGCAAGCCCGCCGCGCTGGACCGCGACGAGCCGCGCCGCGTCGCCGACAGCGTCCACGCGATGGGCCTGCGGTACGCCACGATCACCGGGGTGGCGCGCGACGACCTGCCCGACGGCGGGGCCTGGCTCTACGCCGAGACGGTGCGCGCCATCAAGGAGCTCAACCCGTCGACCGGGGTCGAGCTGTTGATCCCCGACTTCAACGGCGAGCCCGCGCGCCTGGCCGAGGTGTTCGAGTCCCGCCCGGAGGTGCTGGCGCACAACGTCGAGACGGTGCCGCGCATCTTCAAGCGCATCCGCCCGGCATTCACCTACCGGCGCAGCCTCGACGTGCTGACCTCGGCCCGCGACGCCGGACTGGTCACCAAGAGCAACCTGATCCTGGGCCTCGGCGAGACCCCCGACGAGGTCCGCACCGCGCTGGCCGACCTACACGACGCCGGCTGCGACATCATCACCATCACCCAGTACCTGCGGCCGTCGGCGCGGCATCACCCGGTGCAGCGCTGGGTGCGGCCGGAGGAATTCGTCGAGTTTGCGCGGCACGCCGAGGAGCTTGGCTTCGCGGGTGTGCTGGCCGGGCCGTTGGTGCGGTCGTCCTACCGGGCGGGCCGGCTCTACGAGCAGGCCGCGCGCAGCCGCGCCTCGGACGCCCCGGCGTCGTAACCGCCTTCGGTGCCGGGGCGCGCGGCGCCCTACGTATTCTTTGACTATGGCTAAATCCCGCACCGCCGCTGAGAACAAGGCCGCCCGCGCCGAGGCGCAGGCCGCCCGCAAGGCCGCCGCGCGGGAGCGCCGCGGCCAGCTGTGGCAGGCCTTCAACATCCAGCGCAAGGAGGACAAGCGCCTCCTGCCGTACATGATCGGCGCCTTCGTCCTGATCGTGGCAATCGCGGTGGCGGTCGGGGTGTGGGCCGGCGGCCTGACGATGATCACCGTGATCCCGCTCGGCGTGCTACTGGGCGCACTGGTGGCGTTCATCGTCTTCGGCCGCCGAGCGCAGAAATCCGTCTACAGCAAGGCCGAGGGCCAAACCGGCGCCGCCGCATGGGCTCTGGACAACCTGCGCGGCAAATGGCGGGTCACCCCGGGGGTGGCGGCCACCGGCCACTTCGACGCGGTGCACCGGGTGATCGGCCGGCCCGGCGTGATCCTGGTGGGCGAGGGCACGTCGTCGCGGGTGCGGCCGCTGCTGGCCCAGGAGAAGAAGCGCACGGCACGGCTGGTCGGCGAGGTGCCGATCTACGACGTGATCGTCGGCAACGGCGACGACGAGGTTCCGCTGGCCAAGTTGGAGCGCCACCTGACCCGGCTGCCGGCCAACATCACGGTCAAGCAGATGGACTCGCTGGAGTCCCGGCTGGCCGCGTTGGGGTCGCGCGCCGGCGCGGCGGTGCTGCCGAAGGGCCCGCTGCCCAACGCCGGGAAGATGCGGGGCGTGCAGCGCACGGTCCGCCGCCGCTAGGCCGGCGCCCGCCCCGCGGTCAGCGCCGGACCACCGCCGTGGCCGTCAGCCGGTCCTGCAGGCCGCGGCCGTCGTAGTCGGTGAACAGTGCCGGGACCACCGTGCCGACCAGCGCACCGCGCACCACCGCGCGGCCGAGGCCGACCCCCAGGCCCCCGTCCAGCGGCACCACCCGCAGGCGCAGCGCGAGCTGACCGGGCGTGAAGCCGAACAGCCGCAGCGAGACCACCCCGAGCACGAACCAGATGAGCAGCACCGCGGTCGACAGCATGCTGCCGGAGAACATTCCGATGCGCAGGGCCAGGGCCGCCAGGCCGTAAGCGATGAACCAGTCGACGGCCAGCGCGCCCAGCCGGCGCCCCATCGGCGCGAGCGAGCCGGACCCGCTGGGCGGCAACCCCAGGCCGTGACCGGGATAGTCCGACGGTGCGTCGGGCATCACGCGGTCAGGCCCGGACCGGGCGCCGCCGACAGCCGGGCAGAGTATGCGGAGAGGCCTGTGCGACCGCATACCGGACCAGATACGATTCTGCGGTTCATGGCCTCACAATAAAGCCCGCCGGGCAGGCGGCTTCGATTGCGGGCCCATGGGTCGCGTAACGTGCGCGCAACACCGGGTTGACCGGCGGGCAACATCGGCTCCATAGCGTCGGCCGCGGATCTCACCAAGTAAAGGAGCATGTCTGTGACGGAAACGACGCCCGACGACGTCTTCAAGCTCGTCAAGGACGAGAACGTCGAGTTTGTCGATGTCCGGTTCTGTGATCTGCCGGGCATCATGCAGCACTTCACGATTCCGGTTTCGTTCTTTGACGAGAGCGTCTTCGAGGACGGCCTGGCCTTCGACGGCTCGTCGATTCGCGGATTCCAGTCGATCCACGAGTCCGACATGCTGCTGCTTCCCGACCCGCAGACCGCGCAGATCGACCTGTTCACCGAGGCGAAGACGCTGAACCTCAACTTCTTCGTGCACGACCCCTTCACCCTCGAGCCGTACTCCCGCGACCCGCGCAACGTCGCCCGCAAGGCCGAGAACTACCTGATCAGCACCGGCGTCGCCGACACCGCCTACTTCGGCGCCGAGGCCGAGTTCTACATCTTCGACTCGGTCAGCTTCGACTCGCGCACCAACGGTTCCTTCTACGAGGTGGACGCGATCTCCGGCTGGTGGAACACCGGCTCGCCCAACGAGATCGACGGCAGCCCGAACCGCGGCTACAAGGTTCGCCCCAAGGGCGGCTACTTCCCCGTCGCGCCCGTCGACCACTACGTCGACCTGCGCAGCAAGATGCTGAGCAACCTGATCAAGGCCGGCTTCAGCCTGGAGAAGGGCCACCACGAGGTGGGCACCGGCGGCCAGGCCGAGATCAACTACAAGTTCAACACGCTGCTGCACGCGGCCGACGACATGCAGCTGTACAAATACATCGTCAAGAACACCGCGTGGGCCAATGGCAAGACCGTCACCTTCATGCCCAAGCCGCTGTTCGGTGACAACGGCTCGGGCATGCACACCCACCAGTCGCTGTGGAAGGACGGCAGCCCGCTGATGTACGACGAGACGGGCTACGCGGGCCTGTCCGACACCGCCCGCCACTACATCGGCGGCCTGCTGCACCACGCGCCGTCGCTGCTGGCCTTCACCAACCCGACCGTGAACTCCTACAAGCGGCTGGTTCCGGGTTACGAGGCCCCGATCAACCTGGTGTACAGCCAGCGCAACCGCTCGGCGTGTGTCCGGATCCCGATCACCGGCACCAACCCGAAGGCTAAGCGGCTCGAATTCCGTTGCCCCGACTCCTCGGGCAACCCGTACCTGGCGTTCTCGGCCATGCTGATGGCCGGCCTCGACGGCATCAAGAACAAGATCGAGCCGCAGGCGCCGGTCGACAAGGACCTCTACGAGCTGCCGCCGGAGGAGGCCGCGAACATCCCGCAGGCGCCGGTGCAACTGTCCGCGGTGATCGACCGGCTGGAAGAGGACCACGAGTACCTCACCGAGGGTGGCGTGTTCACGCCCGACCTGATCGAGACGTGGATCAACTTCAAGCGCGAGAACGAGATCCTGCCGGTCCAGATCCGGCCGCACCCTTACGAGTTCGCGCTGTACTACGACGTTTAAAGCGGACGTTTGAAGCAGACGTCTAAGCGCGTTTGACGACGAAACCGCCCGCGGGGAAACCCCGCGGGCGGTTTCGCTGTGTAGGCCGCTATATCTTTCGCGGAAGGCGTTTTTCGAATTCGGTGACGACCAGGCGCGCGACGTCGACGAGCTTGACGTTGGCGTCTTGCGAGGCGCGGCTGAGCAGTGCGAACGCCTGCAGGCCGGTCAGGCCGTCGCGGTGCATCAGGATGCCTTTGGCCTGCCCGATCATGTCGCGGCTGGCGAGCGCGGCCTGCGCGCCCTCCTCCGCGGCGGCGCCCGCCATCGCGACCGCCGCATGTTGCGCCAGGATCTCGCCGATCGCCAGCGACTCCTCGGTGAACATGTCCGGATCGGGCCCATACAGGTTCAAGGTGCCCAACGCCCCGCGATCGACGAAGAGCCGAAACGACAGCATGCACCGCACCCCGCGGTCGGTGGCCGCGGCCACAAAACGGGGCCAGCGGGCCTCGCGTTCCAAGTTCGGGATCGCGATGGTCCGTTCGTCGGCCAGCGCGCTGATGGCGGGCCCCTCGCCGAGGTCGCTCTGCAACCGGTCAAGGTCGCGGGCGACGTCGTCCGACGGCGCCTCCGAGGTCACGCTTTTACCGCGCACCAACGAGATGCCGGCCCAACTGATGCCGGGCATGATGTGGACGCCCGCGCCGACGATGATTTTGAGCAGGGCCTGCGAGTCCGATTCGGACTGCATCTGCACGGCGAGGTCACCCAGCAGCGCGGCGACGGTCGTCGAGGGATCTGTGTTCAAGGATCAACATCTTCTTCGGGAGAGGCGCCAGGGCTCCTGGCGCTGTCGACAACGTTTTTCGTTGTCATACCCTCACGGTCACGCGATTAATCTCGCCCCGCCACCGGTCGAGCGCGGCCGCCGCGGCGACGTCGGCCCTGGGCCGTGCCGCCAGCGCGCCTGCTGCGTCGTGTCCTCCTCGGCGACCCGGTGCGCAATCCACGCCGCCACGGCCGCGTGATCAGGCCGCTCAAGCCGGTCGTCAGCAGCGCCGCTACCTCGAGTGACCGCAGCCGGTATTCGTGGGTTGCGTCGGCCACGCGCAGGCGTCGACGTCCGCGCTGGCGCCGGATCCGCCGCCGGTGAACACGCCGTAGTCGGGCCCGTTGGTCGCGGCGTAGCTGGCGCCGCCCCCCTGGGCGTCGCCCCCGGAGCTCACCACCGTCACCGACCAGCGGGCGGCTTCCAGCGCCGTCTGGTAGGCATTCACGACGTCGGTCGGTGACCCGTTGACCAGAAAGTGCAGATGAATCCCGTTGTCCGGCAAAGGATCCGGGCCGTCGGTCCGCGCGGTGCCGGCCGGCGTGGGGATCAGCGAGCGCAGGTCGGGGCCGGGGTCACCGGTCGCGGTCGCCGGCGACACCGTGGTGGTGAAGGTCTTGGTGGGTGGTCCCGTGGTGGTGGTCGAGGTGCCGGGGTTCGGCGACCCGTTGCAGGCGGTGAGCAGGACGAGCAACGCCGCGGCGGCGCCGCCGGTGTGCACCGAACGCTTCATCGTTGCGCCTTTCCGTCGAGCCCGAGGTCTTTGCGGAACCGCCGCATGCCGTCGATCTTGTCGGCCAGCGGCGCGCCGCGCTCGGTGTAGAACATCCACGGCATGGTGATGATGCCGGTGATGCCCGCCTCCTCGGCCCGCCGGTAGTCGGCGCTGGTGAAGGCGTCGGTCAGCGGGGTCAGCACCGTGAAATCGTCCATGGACAAACCCAATTCGCTGCGCATCTCGCGCAGCCGGCCGACGGCCTCGACGGCACGCTCGGTAGTGATCAGGTCGCCGATCCAGCCGTCGTTGCGCGCGGCCCGCCGCAGTGCCGCCTCGCTGAGCCCGCCGACGTACACCGGTATCGGCGGCGGGGTGGGTTGCATCTCGAGGCGCGGAGCCCGGTAGAACTCGCCGTCGAATTGCCTCCATCCCGGCTGCCACAGCGTCCGCAGCAACGCGAGGATCTCGTCGGTGCGCTTGCCGCGCGCCTCGAACCGCTCGCCCATCAACGCGAATTCCTCGCGGCACCACCCGACTCCGACGCCGAGTTCCACCCGGCCCGCCGCCAGAACCGCTGCGGTGCCAATGGCTTTGGCCGCCGAGTACGGGTTGCGCATCGCGGGGATGTACACGGTGTTGACGAACCGCAGCCGTTCGGTGACCTGCGCCAGGGCCCCGATGAGCACCCACGGGTCGGGCCAGTCGGTGAACGGCTGCCAGCGCCGTTGCCCGTCCTTGGTGTAGGGATAGGGGGTGTCCAGCGTTTCGAAATTGACGACGTGGTCGGGAATGCCGATGCCGTCGTAACCCAATTCGTCTGCAGCGCGGGCGATCTCGATGATCTCCCGGGTGTTCAGGAATGCGCTGCTGACGTAGAACTTCACCTTAAGATTCCCGCGCCCACGCCGGTTCGATGAAGACACCCTGGGCCTCGACGGTCACCCCGTCGGCGTCCGAGATGGTGCCGCGCGCAAACACTTTGACGCCCTCCGCGCGGTCTATCCAGGCGTCGCAGCGCAGCGGGCCCAGGGGCGTGCCACGCAGGTACTTCACACTGATGGTTCCGGTGTAGCGCGCCTTCGACAGCCCCTCGCTGGCCGCCTCGCCGAGCAGGTGGTCGAGGATCAGCGCGCTGACGCCGCCGTGCACCAGGCCGGGCGGACCCTCGTAGGCGCAACCGAGGACGAACTCGCTCGAGCAGCGCCCGTCGCCGTCGTGGCGGACGACGACCGGCGGGGCGATCGGATTGCACAGGCCCACAACGGCGTTGCCCAGCGGGAGTGTGCGGCCCTCGACGCGAAAGCTCACCCCGACCGGCCTGGTCCGTTGGCGCAGCAGCTCGGTGACGGCCTGGATCTTGGCCCGCGCCTCGGTGACGACGTCGTCGTCGGCCTCGGTCAGGATGGTGGCCTCGATGAGTTCGCGCACCGCACCGGCCAACGGCGCGTACAGCCCCTGCACCCGGTCGGCTTCCGCCGTACTCAACGGATGGAACATAGCGTCGTAGGCGCCGGCCGTCTCGCTCAACTGCCGAACACCTTGCGTACCACCGCTTTGGCCCGACGCGTCACCCGCAGATAGTTGTCCAAGAACTCACTTCCATCGTCGTTCGGCCAGCCGGCGGCGACCGCGACGGCGTTGAGTTGGCGGCCCGGTCCGGGCAGTTGGTCGGTGGGCTTGCCGCGCACCAGCACCAGCGCGTTGCGGGCCCGGGTGGCGGTCAGCCACGCCTGTCGCAGCAGGTCCACCTCGTCGGCGGGCACCAGACCCGCCTGCTCGATCGCGTCGAGGGACTGCAACGTCGACGTGTTATGCAGGGCGGGGATGTCGTGGGCGTGCAGCAGCTGCACCAGCTGCACCGTCCACTCGACGTCCGCCAGGCCGCCGCGCCCCAGCTTGGTGTGCGTGTTGGGGTCGGCGCCGCGCGGCAGCCGCTCGGCGTCGACGCGGGCCTTGATGCGGCGGATCTCGCGCACCGCCTCCGCGGACACGCCGTCGGCCGGGTACCGCGTCTTGTCGGCCATCAGCAGGAAGCGCTGCCCCAGCTCGGGGTCGCCGGCGACGGCGTTGGCGCGCAGCAAGGCCTGGATCTCCCAGGGTTGCGCCCACTGCTTGTAGTAGGCGGCGTAGGACGCCAGGGTGCGCACCAGCGCGCCGCTGCGCCCCTCGGGCCGCAGGTTGGCGTCGACCTCCAGCGGCGGGTCGACGCTCGGGGTGCCCAGCAGCGCGCGGACCTGCTCGGCGATCAGCGTCGACCAGCGCACCGCCACGGAATCCTCGACGCCGTCGGCGGGCTGGCAGACGAACATCACGTCGGCGTCGGAGCCGTAACCCAACTCCGCGCCGCCCAGCCTGCCCATGCCGATGACGGCGATGGTGGCGGGCGGTTTGCCGTCCTCGGGAAGGTTGGCCCGGGTCAACGCGTCCAGCGAGGCCTGCAACACCGCCACCCACACCGAGGTGAGCGCCTGGCACACCTCGGTGACCTCGAGCATCCCCAGCAGGTCCGCGGACCCGACGCGGGCCAGCTCGCGGCGCCGCAGGGTGCGCGCGGCGGCGATCGCGCGCACCGGGTCCGCGTGACGGCCGGCCGAGGCGATCAGCGCGCGCGCCACGGAGGCGGGATCGGTGGCGAGCAACTTGGGACCGCCCGGCGCGTCGCCGAAGTCCTGGATGACCCGCGGGGCGCGCATCAACAGGTCCGGCACGTAGGCGGAGGTGCCCAGCACGTGCATCAGCCGGCGGGCGACCGCGGGCTTGTCGCGCAGCGTGGACAGATACCAGCTCTCGCCGGCCAGCGCCTCGGACAGCCGCCGGTAGGCCAGCAGCCCGCCGTCGGGATCGGGGGCATACGACATCCAGTTCAGCAGCCGGGGCAACAGCACCGACTGCACGCGACCCCGGCGGCCGCTGTGGTTGACCAGCGCCGACATGTGGGTGAGCGCGGTCTGCGGCCCCTCGTAGCCGAGGGCGGCGAGCTGCCGCTCGGCGGCCGCCGACGTCATGCCGTGCGCGAGCTCCAGGCTGGCGGGGCCGATCGACTCCAGCAGCGGCTGGTAGAAGAGCTTCGCGTGCAGCTGCGAGACGCGCAGGTTCTGGTGGCGCAGCTCCTCGCGCAGCACCCCCGCCGCGTCGTGGCGCCCGTCCGGCCGGATGTGGGCGGCCCGCGCGAGCCAGCGCACCGCCTCGTCGTCGTCGGGTTCGGGCAGCAGGTGGGTGCGCTTGAGCCGCTGCAGCTGCAGCCGATGCTCGAGCAACCGCAGGAACTCGTACGACGCGGTGAGGTTGGCCGCGTCCTCGCGGCCGACGTAGCCGCCGCGGCCCAGCGCGGCCAGCGCGTCGACCGTCGACGCCACGTGCAGCGCATCGTCGCTGCGGCCATGCACCAACTGCAGCAGCTGCACGGCGAACTCGACGTCGCGCAGCCCGCCGCTGCCGAGCTTGATCTCGCGGCCGCGGACGTCGGCGGGAACCAGCTGCTCGACGCGGCGGCGCATGGCCTGCACCTCGCCCACGAAATCCTCACGCTCGCAGGCGGTCCAGACCATCGGCTGCAACGCGTCGAGGTAACGCTTGCCCAGTTCGGCGTCGCCCACCGCCGCGCGGGCCTTCAGCAGGGCCTGGAATTCCCAGGTCTTGGCCCACCGCTGGTAGTAGGCGACGTGCGATTCGACGGTGCGCACCAGCTCACCGCTGCGGCCTTCCGGGCGCAGCCCGGCGTCGACCTGGAAGAACGCCTCGGACGCCACCCGCATCATCTCGGTGGCCAGCCGGGTGGTCAGCGGGTCGGCCTGTTCGCCGACGAAGATGACGTCGACGTCGCTGACGTAATTCAGCTCGCGGGCGCCGCATTTGCCCATCGCGATGACCGCGAGCCGCGGCGGCGTCCGGTTAGGGCACACGGTGGTCTCGGCCAGCCGCAGCGCGGCCGCCAGCGCCGCGTCGGCCAGGTCGGACAGGTGCGCGCCCACTTCGGTGAACGGCACCACGGGTTCGTCCTCGACCGTGGCGGCCAGGTCGAGCGCCGCCAGCACGAGCAGCTGGTCGCGGTAGCGGGTGCGCAGCCGGGTCTGCACCGGTTCGGCGGCGTCCGTCTCGGCCAGGCACTCGGTGAACATCTCGTGCAGCCGGTCACGGCTGGGCAGTACGACGTTGCCGCGCAACAACTTCCACGATTGCGGGTACACGGCCAGGTGATCGCCGAGGGCCAGCGACGAGCCGAGCACGGAGAACAGCCGCCCGCGCAGGGCGCGCTCGGTCAGCAGGGCGGCGTTCAGCTCGTCCCAGCCCGCACCAAGGTTTTCCCGCAGCCGCATCAGTGCCCGCAGCGCGGCGTCGGGATCCGGTGCGCGCGACAGCGACCACAGCAGGTCGACGTGGGGCTGGTCGTCGTGGTCGTACCAGCCGAGCTGGCTCAGCCGATCGTTGGCGGGCGGGTCGACCAGCCCGAGCCGACCTACGCTGGGCAGCCGGGGGCGCTGCGTCGCGGGTCTGGTCACGACCACGACGGTAGCGCACCCCCCGGCGCTTCAGGCACGAGCGGCGCGCCGCCGCATCGACACGTCTTACAGCGACAGGTAGGTGCTCAGCTCGTACGGCGTGACGTGGCTGCGGTAGTTCGCCCATTCGGTGCGCTTGTTGCGCAGGAAGAAGTCGAACACGTGCTCCCCCAACGTTTCCGCGACCAACTCCGAGGACTCCATGGACCGCAGCGCGCTGTCCAGGCTCGTCGGCAGCTCGCGGTAACCCATCGCGAGGCGTTCCTCCGGGGTCAGATCCCACACGTTGTCCTCGGCCTGCGGGCCCAGCACGTAACCCTTCTCCACCCCCCGCAGCCCCGCCCCCAGCAACACCGCGAACGCCAGGTACGGGTTGCAGGCCGAATCGGGGCTGCGCACCTCGACCCGGCGCGACGACGTCTTGTGCGGGGTGTACATCGGCACGCGCACCAGGGCGGACCGGTTCGCCGCGCCCCAGGACGCCGCGGTGGGTGCCTCGCCGCCGTGCACCAGCCGTTTATAGGAGTTCACCCACTGATTCGTGACGGCGCTGATCTCGGAGGCGTGCTCGAGGATCCCGGCAATGAAGGACTTGCCGACGTCGGAGAGCTGCAGCGGGTCGTCGGTGCTGTGGAACGCGTTGACGTCGCCCTCGAAGAGGCTCATGTGGGTGTGCATGGCCGAGCCCGGGTGCTGCCCGAACGGCTTGGGCATGAACGACGCCCGCGCCCCGTTCTCGATCGCGACCTCCTTGATGACATAGCGGAACGTCATCACGTTGTCGGCCATCGACAGGGCGTCGGCGAAACGCAGGTCGATTTCCTGCTGCCCGGGCGCGCCCTCGTGGTGGCTGAACTCGACCGAGATGCCCATGAACTCCAGGGCCTCGATGGCGTGCCGGCGGAAGTTCGACGCCGAGTCGTGGACCGCCTGGTCGAAGTAGCCGGCGTTGTCGACGGGAACCGGCGGCACCAACCCGTCGTCGGAACCGGGCTTGAGCAAGAAGAACTCGATCTCCGGGTGCACGTAGCAGGAGAAGCCGAGGTCGTTGGCCTTCTGCAGCTGTCGGCGCAGCACGTGGCGGGGATCCGCCCAGGACGGCGACCCGTCCGGCATGGTGATGTCGCAGAACATCCGCGCCGAGTGGTGATGGCCGGAGGCGGTGGCCCAGGGCAGCACCTGGAACGTCGACGGGTCGGGGTTGGCGACGGTGTCTGACTCCGAGACCCGCGCGAACCCTTCGATCGAGGAGCCGTCGAAGCCGATGCCCTCCTCGAAAGCCCCTTCGAGTTCGGCCGGGGCGATCGCCACCGATTTGAGGAAACCGAGCACGTCCGTGAACCACAGCCGGACAAAGCGGATGTCCCGTTCCTCCAGCGTGCGCAGGACAAATTCCTTCTGGCGATCCATAACCCCGAACACTATGCAACCGCTGTTAATTCCGTGTTACCAACGCCCGTTCAGAACCGTTGCCGCCCGTCCCGGCGGGCGAACGGGGCGCGGCGCCCGGGCCCGGCCGCGGGCTACGGCAGCTGGCCCTGATGGGCCGGGCAGTAGACCTGTACGGACGCGGTGATGAACTTGACCGCGGTGCGCCGCACGCGGTCACCGACGATCCGCAGCGACGGGTTGTCCGCGTAGGCCGTGTTCACTTCCTCGTCCACCGCGGCGTCGAACGAGGCGCCGTGGTCGAGCTCGCCACAGATTTCGTGGGCGCGGTAGACCAGGCCCGGCACGTTGTCGGTGGCGGGGATTTGCTGCTGGGCGAGCAGGGCGACGAACTGGTCCTGCTGGCTGTCGGCGCCGGCCACACCGGCGCCGAGCACCGCGGCGATCAGCGCCGCCGAGACGCCGGCGAGGGCGGCGGCGTGCGGACCGGTGAAGCGAGTGTGCAACGGCGGAATCCCTTGGGAGTCACCCGCTCGGCGTCGCTGGCGATCGACATCGAGCGTTAACAGCGCAGGCCGCTGACGCCTGCAATGATGGGCATCGTAACTGCTCATCACGGGATGTCACCACTGGACTTTCGCGCCCACCCGCGGCGTCGGGGCGTCGCGCGACGGGCGTTGGGCGCTATGACGGCGGCCCTCGTCGCCGCCTCGATCGCGAGCGGCGGCGACGCGACGGCGCTCGCCACGCCTGGTGATCCGGTCCCGGCGGGCGAGATCACGCCCGATCCGCCCGTCATCCCGGAGCAGACGGCGAGCCCCCTGCAGCCGCCCGTCGCCGCACCGCCGCCGAAGGCGCAACAGCCGCAGGCCCCGCCGAAACAGCAGGACAAGCCCCCGCCGCAGCAGGCGGGACCCGCGCCGGGGCAGGACGGGCCCGCGCCGGGAGACCCGGGTCCGGCGCCAGCGCCACCGCCGCCTCCCCGGCCGCCGCGGGGCCACGTGCAGCTCTCGCCGTGACGGGCGGAACGCGCGGCGTCAGGGGTGGCAGCTGTAGGACGCCGGCGGCATGGTCGTCGTGACCAGATAGCGCACCACGGCCGCGTCGACGCACTGGTTGCCGTTGAACACCGCGGTGTGCTGCGTCCCGTCGTAGGTGATCAGCGGGCCGCCCAGCTGGCGGGCCAGGTTCACCCCCGCCTGATACGGGGTCGCCGGGTCGTGGGTGGTCGAGACGACGACCACCTTGCCCGCCGCCACCGGCGCGGCGGCGTGCGGGGTCGAGGTCGCCGGCACCGGCCACAGCGCGCACAGGTCGCGGGGGGCGTTGCCGGTGAACTGCCCGTAGCTCAGGAACGGCGCGGCCTGCCGGATCCGCTGATCGGCGCTCACCCAGGTCGCCGGATCCGTCGGCGTGGGGGCGTCGACGCAGCGGATGCCGTTGAACGCGTCCTGGTCGTTGCCGTAGTGCCCGTTGCGGTCGCGGCCCTCGTAGTCGTCGGCGAGCGCCAGCAGGTCGCCCGCGTCGGTTTTGCGCTGCAGGCCGAGCAGCCCACTGGTCAGGTATTTCCAGTGGGCCGGCGTGTACAGCGCGTTGATGGTGCCGGTGGTCGCGTCGGCGTAGCTCAGGCCTCGCGGGTCGGACGTGCGGCCGGGCCTGGCGACCAACGGGTCGACCAGGGCGTGGTAGCGGTTCACGAACTGCGCCGGGTCGGTGCCCAACGGGCAGCCCGGGCTGCGGGCGCAGTCGGCGGCGTAGTCGTTGAACGCCGTCTGGAAGCCGGCCATCTGCCGGATGTTCTCGTCGACCGGGCCGACGGTGGGGTCGATCGCGCCGTCGAGGACCATCGTGCGCACGTGCTCGCCGTAGCGCTCCAGGTAGGCGGTGCCCAGTTCGGTGCCGTAGCTGTAGCCGAGGTAGTTGATCTGGTTCTCGCCCAATGCCTGTCGCACGGCGTCCATGTCGCGGGCGACCGACGAGGTGCCGACGTTGGCCAAAAACGGTGCGCCCATCCGGTTGACGCACTGCTGCGCCAACTGGCGGTAGAGCGCTTCGATATGGGTGACGCCGGCGGGGCTGTAGTCGACCATCGGTTCACGGCGGTACGCGTCGAACTCGGCGTCGGTGCGGCAGCGCAGCGCCGGGGTCGAGTGCCCGACGCCGCGCGGGTCGAAGCCGACCAGGTCGAAGTTGCGCCGGATCGCGGCGCCGTTGGGGTCGGCGGCCATGCCGGCGACCATGTCGACCGCCGACCCGCCGGGCCCGCCGGGATTGATCAGCAGCGAGCCGATCCGCGGCCCGGTGGCCGGCACCCGGATCACCGCCAGCTTGGCTTGCGCCCCGCCCGGGTTCGCATAGTCGACGGGGACCGGCACCGTCGCGCACCGCGCCGACGGGATTTCGCTTGTGTCGCTGACGAATTGGCTACAGCTCCCCCACCCTTGCGGCGCCGCCGCGGGCGGGGTCGGGCCCGGGGTTTGCCCGGCATCGGGTTCGGGAGCGGCGGCGGCGACGGGCGGCATGCCGGTCGACGCAGCGACCAAGAGCCCGAAGGAAAGCAACGCCGAGCTCAGGGATCTCAGCCGCGACATGGCTGCCATCGTCGCAGCCGCCGGTTCCCGTGGCAGCGCGAAACGGTTACGCCTTGATCTCGGGCCCGCTCAGCACTTCGCGCCGCTCGGCGGCGTGTCGCCGCCGATCAGGTAGGCCGTGACGTAGTTGTCGATGCAGCTGTCGCCCTGGAACACCACGGTGTGTTGGGTGCCGTCGAAGGTGAGCAGCGAGCTGCGCAGCTGGCTGGCCAGGTCGACTCCCGCCTTGTACGGCGTCGCGGGGTCGTGCGTGGTCGACACCACGACCGTCGGGGCCAGCCCGGGCGCGGAGATGCTGTGCGGCTTGCTGGTCGCCGGCACCGGCCAGAACGCGCAGGTGCCCAGGGGCGCGTCACCGGTGAACTGCCCGTAGCTCATGAAGGGCGCGATCTCCCGCGAGCGGCGGTCCTCGTCGATCACCTTGGCGCGGTCGGTGATCGCCGGCTGGTCGACGCAGTTGATCGCCACCCGAGCGTCGGTCGCGTTGGTGTAGTGCCCGTGCGAGTCGCGCCGCATGTACATGTCGGCCAGCGCCAACAGGGTGTCGCCGTGGTGCTCGGTCAGCTCGGTCAGGCCGTCGGTCAGATGGCGCCACAGCCCCGGGGAGTACAGCGCCATGATGGTGCCGACGATCGCGTCGCTGTAGCTGAGCCCTCGGGGGTCGTTGGTCGGCGTCGGCCGGCCGACCATCGGGTTGTTCGGGTCGACCATCGGGTCGACCAGGCTGTGGTAGACGTCGACGGCCTTGGCGGGGTCGGTGCCCAGCGGGCAGGTCGGCTGCTTGGCGCAGTCGGCGGCGTAGTCGTTGAACGCATCCTGAAAACCCTTGGCCTGCCGCAGGTCCGCCTCGATCGGGTCGGCGTTGGGGTCGACGGCGCCGTCGAGGATCATCGCCCGGACGTGCTGCGGGTAGGCCTCGGCGTACGCCGAGCCGATCCGGGTCCCGTAGGAGTAACCCAGGTAGGTCAGCTTGTCGTCGCCCAGCGCCGCCCGGATGCTGTCGAGGTCGCGCGCGACGTTGACGGTGCCGATGTTGGCCAGGAAGCTTTTGCCCATCTTGTCCACGCAGCGGCCGACGAACTGCTTGGTCTCGTCCTCCATGTGCGCGACGCCCGCCGGGCTGTAGTCGACGTTGGGTTCGGTCCGCAGCCGGTCGTTGTCGGCGTCGGAGTTGCACCAGACGGCCGGGCGCGACAGCCCGACCCCGCGCGGGTCGAACCCGACCAGGTCGAACCGCTCGCGGACCCGTTTCGGCAACGACTGCACGACGCTCACGGCGGCTTCCAGGCCGGACTCGCCGGGGCCGCCCGGGTTGATCACCAGCGAACCGATCTTGTCGCCGGTCGCCGGGAACCGGATCATCGCCAGCGTCGCCACGTCACCGTCGCGGTGGTCGTAGTCGACGGGCACGGCCAGGCGCCCGCACATGGCGCCGGGCGGGATCTTGGCCTTGGGGTTGTTCGTCCGGCACGGAGTCCACTCCACGGCCTGGCCCAGCTTCGGCCCGGCCATCACGGCGCGGCCGACGACGACGCGAAGGCACCCCGCCAGCAGCAGCGCGACGCCGGCGATCGCGGTCGAGATCAGCAACGTGCGCGCGACCGTGTCGCGACGAGGAAGCCCCATGCCAACACATGCTGCCAGAGGAAACCTGAGATCATGATGAGCGGCGCCGCCGCCCGGCTACCGCGTCACCGCCAGCAGCTCTTCCATCCCCACCGCGAATTCTTCGGCCAATTCCCAAAGATCGGGCACCAAATCCGGGCACGAGACGAGCCCGATGTCCAACTTGCCCTGCAACGACATCGCGGTGATGTTGAGCCCCGAGCCGTGGAATATCGGGCCCAGCGGATACATCGCCTTCACCTCGCAACCCAGCATGTACAGCGGGACCTGCGGGCCCGGCACGTTGGACACCACCAGGTTGTGCACCGGCAGGCTGTCGGTGAAGCGGGTTCTGGCGTAGAGCCGCATCGCGATGCCGAAGACGGCCGGCGCGGCGAACTGCGACCAGTCCTGCAGCAGCGACGCGCCGATCGCCGAACTGTGTTCCTTGGCAACGGCGTTCGCCTCCGCGATGGCCTGCAACCGCTGCGCCGGGTCGGCGATCTCGGTGTGCAGGCTGGCGAACATGGCCGACACCTGGTTGCGGCCCGGCCGGTCGGATTTGCCGTGCACCGACACCGGGACCGAGGCCACCAGGGACGAGCTCGGTAACGCGTGGCGTTCGAGCAGGTATTGGCGCAGCGCGCCGGAAACCAGGGCCATCACGACGTCGTTGACTTTGACGCCGAAATGGTCCTTCACCGTTTTGACGTCCTGCAATTCCAATTCGGCGTACGCGACATTGCGGCGGTCGGTGATCTTGGCGTTGAACGCGGTGGGCGGCGCCGCGAACGGGCGGGCCATGGTCAGCCCGTCGCGCGCCCGCCGCAGCGTCGCGAACACCGAGGAGACCGTGTCGGGCACCACGCTGGCCAGGTGCAGCGGCCGCCTCGCGAACCGGACCAGCCCGCCGGCGGCGATCTGCCACCCGCTGCCGCCGCCCACACCGCCGGCCGGGTCGCCGTGATGACCAAGGTGCACCACGCCGGGGTCGACGGCGTCACCGGCGCCAGCCTCATGTCCAGGC
>NZ_LZJC01000015.1 GCF_001666755.1 Mycobacterium sp. E1214
CGAATGTCGGTCCCAAGGACGTGACCGTCGCCAAGCTGTACGGCGGAAACCAGGCCGCCTGGGCGGCGTTCGACCCGATCACCGTCATGACGCGCCACGGCCGCTACACCGGCCTGTCCGGGTGGTTCGACGTTCCCGGGTCGGGCGACGCCCACAGCCTCGCGGAGCAGGGCAACCCCACCCTCGCCGGCAGCGATCCCAACGCCAACCCCGAGGGTCAGGACGCCGCGGCCCGCGCGCTGTGCGCCGCGGCCACCGCCAACGGGATCTCCTGCGCCGTGGTGACCCAGCCGGGCAAGCACGACTGGCCGTTCGCCGCCGAGGCGTTCACCGCGGCGCTGCCGTGGCTGGCCGGCACGCTGGGCACGCCGAGCGTCGAACCGGTGCCGCTGCCGCACGGCGGCTAGCGGCCGGCCGGGAATTCACAGCCGACCCTCCGGGGCCGCATCCGCCATATCGGTGCAGGTAGTGGTACGGTTCGCTGCTGTGGCTGCCAAGCTCCGCCCCGCCGGTGGTTCCCCGGGGAACCCGCCCGCGCCGCGCCGCGCGCGTGCGTGCCGGCCATGAATCGGCGCCAGTTCCTGGGATCCCTCGCCGCGTCCGTGGTCGCCGGCGTAGGGGCGGCCCGCCTGATCGTGGACCCGCAGCCGCGCACCTTCGCGCAGACGCCGGCTCTGGACGTCCCGACGTCGGGTCCGGTCGCGCCCATGGCGTTGCTGCCGCCGCCTCCGGCCGACACCCGCATACCCCTGCCCGGCGGCGGGGCGCTGATGAAGATTCCCGGTGACGGTGACCTGCTGGCGCTGACGGTCGACGACGGCGTCAACAGCGAGGTGGTGCGCGCCTACACGCAGTTCGCCAAGGACACCGGCGTGCGGCTGACGTACTTCGTCAACGGCGTCTACGACTCCTGGACCGAGAACCTGGAGATGCTGCGCCCGCTGGTCGACAGCGGCCAGATCCAGCTGGGCAACCACACCTGGTCGCACCCGGACCTCACCTCGTTGACCAAAGAGCAAGTCTCGCAACAACTCACGCGTAACGACGAGTTCTTGAAGAAGACCTACGGGATCGGCGCCAAGCCCTACTGGCGGCCGCCGTACGCCAAGCGCAACGCGGCCGTCGACGCCGTCGCCGCCGATCTCGGCTACACGGTGCCGACGCTGTGGTCGGGCTCGCTGTCGGATTCGACGCTCATCACCGAGGACTACATCGTGCAGATGGCCGACAAGTACTTCACCCCCCAAGCCATCGTCATCGGTCACCTCAATCACCTGCCGGTGACGCACGTTTACCCCGAGCTCGTCGACACCATCCGGTCGCGCAACCTGCGCACCGTCACCCTCAACGACGTGTTCCTGAAGACTCCGTAGCCCGCCGGGCGCCGCGCCGCCCGAAACCGCGCGGCCGCCGCGCCGCCCGAATCTCTAATATTTTAGAGAAATGCCCCCGCCGGAGAGCGGCCGTTGTTAGCGTTCCGTTATGCGCTGGGGTGGGGGCTTGTGTGTGGTGCTGCTGGTTGCGGTCGCGGCACTGCTCGGAACCGGAAATGCGGCCGCCGACGGCGACGAGCCGCAATACGCGGAGTTCTATGCGCCACCGGACCCGTTGCCACCGGGCAAACCGGGCGACCTGATCCGGACCGAGCCGTCGCGCCTGGTGCTCGAACCGTCCGGCCAGCTCGGGGCAATTATGGCTACCGGGACGCGAATCATGTACCGCAGCACCGACACTCGCGGCAATCCGATCGCGGTCACCGGCACCTACTTCGAGCCCTACAACGACTGGCCTGGCAAGGGGCCGCGGCCGTTGCTCAGTTACGCGCCCGGCACGCAGGGGCAGGGTAACCAGTGCGCGCCGTCGCGAATGTTCAACCAAGGCATCCACTATTCGGGTGGCTGGGACATCATGTTCAACTACGAGGAGCTGTTCGTCGCCACGATGGTCGCGCGCGGCTTCGCGATCGTCATGACCGATTACCAGGGCCTGGGCACGCCGTCGATGCACACCTACGTCGGGCGGATCGCGGAGGGCCAGGCCGTGCTCGACGCCGCCCGCGCGGCGCAGCAGCTGCCGGGGACATCGCTGGATCCGCATGGCCCCGTGGCCTTTTGGGGTTATTCCCAGGGTGGCGGCGCCACCGCGTCGGCGGCAGAGCTGGCCGCCTCCTACGCCCCGGAACTGCACATCGTGGGCACCTATGCCGGGGCGCCACCGGCCGACCTGAAGGAGCTGTTCCCCTACGCGGACGGCAGCGCGCTGGTCGGTGTCGTCGGCTATGCGCTCAACAGCGTGATGGCCGCCTACCCGGAATTCGCCGACGTCATCCGTTCCAAGATGACGCCGCGGGGACTGGCGATGCTGGAATCGGTGTCGCGCCAGTGCGTCGGCCAAACCATCATCGACTTCATGTTCCGGCATCTGCAGCCCTACTTCACCGAGGACATCAACCAGCTGGTCAACGAGGAACCCTTCAGCACACTGCTCGACGACCAGCGGATCGGGCGCCACAAGCCCAACGCGCCAGTGCTGCTCGACAGCAACCGCTACGACCCACTGGTGCCCCATGGTCCCGTCGTGCAACTCGCCAACGACTGGTGCGCCCAGGGCGCCGACGTCGAGATGCGCACCAACGAAGAGCCGCCCTTCCTCAACAAGCTCGTCCTCAACCACGCCCTGCCGATGCTCGTCGACGGCGAGCCGGCCATGCAGTGGATCGCCGCCCGGTTCAACGGCGAACCGACCGCGCCCAACTGCGGCCAGTTTTAGACTGGACGCATCGCTAGGAGACACAACGCGGCCGAGCGGCGGCGCGACCTCGCCGACGCCGCGATCGCGCTGCTCGGCGGCGCCGGCTTGCACGGGGTGAGCCACCCGAAGGTCGACGACCGCGCCGGGGTGCCGGCCGGTACCGCCTCGTTCTACTTCCGAACACGCAAGTCCCTGCTGCACGCCGTGGCGGCCCGGCTCACCGAGCTCGACGTCGCCGACTTCTCCCGGATGGCCGAACTCGCCGACACGTCAACGGATTTCGCGGGCACCGCCGGGCTGGCGCGGATCGTCATGTACGTCAACAGCGAGCCGTGGCTGACCCGCGCCAAGGCGCGCTACGAGCTGGCCCTGCTCGCCGGCCGGGACGCGGAGCTGGCCGCGATCCTGGACGCGTCCGCGAAGCGGCTCTACGCGCTGGCGCGCGGGGTCGTCACCCAGTGGCACCCGGCGGGCAGCGACCCCGACCCCGCGCTGATCGACGACCAGGCGGTGGCCACGCTGGCGTTCATCAACGGCATCATGCTGACGTTCGTCGCCAATCAGCCGGCGGTGCAGGACGCCGAGCGCCTCGATCGGCTGCTGCAGGGTGTCATCGCCGGCGTCGCGCAAGTCCGCTGATTGTCGTGCGGCGCAACGGTTATCGTTGCTCTAGCAATCCGTCGATCAACCGGTGCAGCACCTGGCGGGTCTCCCGGCGGCTGCGCTTCGGGTCGTCCGCGGTGGCGATGACCATGGCCGCCTCGTCGAGCGCGCCGATCAGCACGTGCGCCAGCGGGCGCACCGGCTGGCGGGCCAGTTGGCCGGCGCGGATGGCCTCGGTCAGGAGCTCCTCGGTCATGCCCAGGCTGTAGCGCTGGGCGACGTCGCGAAACTCCGCCCAGCCGAGCACGCTCGGCGCGTCCAGCAGGATCAGCTGGCGCACTTCGGGATCGCCGGATACCTCGAGCCACGCGTCGACCGCGGCGCGGATCGCGTCGGCCGGGGTGCTCGCCCCCGATCCGGCGACCACCGCGGCCATCCGCGCCATGACGTCCTGCTCGACCACCTCGACCACCTCGCGGAATAGCGTTGCCTTATCCGCGAATTGGTGATACATCGCGCCCCGGGTGACCCCCGCCGCGGTGGCGATCTCCGGGGTGCCAACCTCCGCATAACCCCGCAGCCCCCACAGCTTGCGGGCGGCGGCGATCAGCGCATCGCGGGTGGCCGCGGAGCGCTCTTCTTGGGTCCGTCTCTTGCTTTCCATACAGCCTGTCGGTAACTTACGAACAGACAGCCTGTTTGTAAATGTATCGGGTAACCAGAGGAGTTTTCATGTCGACGATCGACATTAGTGCCGGAACGATCCATTACGAAGCGACGGGACCCAGCGACGGCAGGCCCGTCGTCTTCGTGCACGGCTACATGATGGGCGGCGAACTGTGGCGGCCCGTCGGGACGAGGCTGGCCGAGCGCGGCCTGCGATGCATCGCGCCCACCTGGCCGCTGGGCGCGCATCCGCAGCCGCTGCGGCGCGGCGCGGACCGCACCATCGCCGGGGTCGCGGACATGGTCGCCGAAACACTGCAGGCCCTCGACCTGCGCGACGTGGTGCTGGTGGGCAACGACACCGGCGGGGTGTTGACGCAGATGGTGGCCGTACACCACCCGGAGCGGTTGGGCGCGCTCGTCCTCACGAGTTGCGATGCATTCGAACACTTTCCACCGCCGATTCTCAAGCCGCTGATTCTGGCCGCCGCGTCCAAGGCGACGTTCCGGGCGGCGGCCCAGGCCATGCGCCTGCCGGCCGCGCGCCGGCGCGCCTATGCCGGCCTGGCGCACACCGACATCGACGACCTCACGCAACAGTGGGTGCGGCCGGCACTGTCCGACCCGGCGATCACCGAAGACCTGCGGCGCTTCACGCTGTCGCTGCGCCAAGAGGTGACCACGGCGGTGGCCGCCCGGTTGCCCGAATTCGACAAGCCGGCGCTCATCGCGTGGTCGGCCGACGACGTGTTCTTCGAGCAGGCCGACGGCGCGCGGTTGGCGCAGCTCATTCCGCAGGCCCGCCTCGAGGTGATCGCCGACGCGCGCACCTTCTCCATGCTGGACCAGCCGGACCGGCTCGCCGACCTGCTGTCGTCGATCGCGGTGCCCGCGTAGCGCTGCGCCGCCGCGGCGGTAGCGTCGTGCCCATGTCAGACGCGACGTTGCCGCTGCGCGGTAGGCGGATCCTGGTCACCGGCGCAGCCACCGGCATCGGCGCGGCCGCCGTCGGCACCCTGGCCGCGGCCGGCGCCGACGTCGTGGCCACCTATCACCAGACGCCGCCGCCGGACAACCTCGCGGCCGGCTGGCTGCAGTGCGACGTGCGCGACGCGGACGCCGTCGCGGCCATGGTGCAGCAGGCGGCCGAACGGTTGGGCGGACTCGACGTCTTGGTGAACGCGGCGGGCCTGTGGCAGGCCGGCATCCCCGGTTACATCGACGCCGACGACATCTCGTTCCTGTTGGACACCAACGTCAAAGCGACCATCCTCACCAATCAGGCTGTCTACGCGGTGATGAAGAGCCAGGATCCCCGGGGTGGGCGGATCATCAACTTCGGTTCCTCGGAAGCCGTGATGGGCAGCCCGATCTCGGCCGTCTACGCCGCGACCAAGGGCGCGGTGCAGGCCTGGACACGTTCGGCCGCCAAGGCGTGGGCCGCCGACAACGTCACCGTCAACGCGTTGGCGCCCGCGGTGCAGACGCCCGGCGCCGACCGGCTGCGCGCTTTTCTCGGTCCGGAGGCGGGCGCGCTCATCGATCAGCAGATGAAGATGATGATCCCGCTCGGCGGCGCGCTCGGTGACCCCGCCCGGGACGTGGGACCGATGCTGGTCTTCCTGGCCGGGCCGGGTTCGCGGTTCATCACCGGGCAACTGCTCGCCGTGGACGGCGGCCTGATGATGGTCGGCGGATAACGCCGCCGGACGCCGGTTACGGCGCGGTGCCCCCCGGCTCGCAACGCCGGCCGTCGCGACGCCCGGCGGGTTGGATGGGCTGCGGGCGCGCGGTGGCGCGCCGGAGCCCGCGGGCGCGATTCCGCAGCAGCACGAGCGACCTGCCAAGTTCGAACAACATGGGGCAATCATCGCCGAAGCCCCCGGCCGAGCCGGGATACGCGCGGCCGTGGCCGGGAAATCCTGCGCGACAGGGGCGTGAAGCTTTGCACAACACCTCCGCGATGCCGGCCCCTCGCCGCGGCGCGGCGGCGCCGAGGCGGCGGCTATCCTAAGACGGACCGTCTCGTCTCGCACGGCAGAGTGAAGGTGCACCCGGACAATGACTGACGACACGATTCAAGCGCTGCTGCGCAAGCGCCTGGCCGATCCGGCGGTCGCGGTCAAACATCAAGACGCGCAATGGTCCTGGCGTGATTACCTGGCTGGGGCGACGGCCCGGGCGGCGGCGTTGATCGCCGCGGCGGACCCGCAACGGCCTATGCACGTCGGCGCGCTGCTCGGCAACACCCCCGAGATGCTGAGCCAAATGGCGGCCGCCGGGCTCGGCGGTTACGTGCTGTGCGGCCTGAACACCACCCGCCGCGGCGACGCCCTGGCCGCCGACGTCCGGCGCTCGGACTGCCAGTTCGTGGTGACCGACGCCGAGCACCGCCCGCTGCTCGACGGCCTCGACCTGGGCGCGGTCCGGATCCTCGACAGCTCGACGCCGCAGTGGGCAGAGTTCGTCGAGGCCGCGAGCGCGCTGACGCCGCACCGCGACGTCACCGCAATGGACGCGTTCATGATGATCTTCACCTCCGGCACCAGCGGCAATCCCAAGGCGGTGCAGGTGTCTCACTTCATGGCCACCGTCGCCGGTCTCAGCCTCGCGCAGCGCTTCGACCTCACCGAACGGGACACCTGCTACGTCTCGATGCCGCTGTTTCACTCCAACGCGGTCGTGGCGGGCTGGGCGCCGGCGGTGTGCTCGGGCGCCGCAATCGTGCCTGCGAAGTTCTCGGCGAGCAGCTTCCTCGACGACATCCGCCGCCACAACGCCACCTACATGAACTACGTCGGCAAACCGTTGGCCTACATCCTGGCCACGCCGCGCCGCGCCGACGATGCCGACAACCCGCTGCGGGTGGCGTTCGGCAACGAGGCCAACGATAAAGACATCGAGGAGTTCGGGCGGCGGTTCGGCGTGCAGGTGGAAGACGGTTTCGGGTCGACCGAGAACGCCGTGATCGTGATCCGCGAACCCGGCACGCCCAAGGGGTCGATCGGCCGGGGCGCCGACGGGGTGGCGATCTACCACAGCGACACCGTCACCGAATGCGCGGTCGCGCGCTTCGACGCCGACGGGGCGCTGCTCAACGCCGACGAGGCGGTGGGCGAGCTGGTCAACACCGCGGGATCCGGCTTCTTCACCGGCTACTACAACGACCCGCAGGCCAACGCCGAGCGGATGCGGCACGGCATGTACTGGTCGGGCGACCTCGCGTATCGCGACGCCGACGGCTGGATCTACCTCGCCGGGCGCACCGCGGACTGGATGCGGGTGGACGGCGAAAACCTCGCCGCCGCCCCCATCGAACGGATCCTGCTGCGGCACAACGCTATCAACAGGGTGGCCGTGTACGCCGTCCCGGACGGCCATGTCGGTGACCAGGTGATGGCCGCGGTCGTCCTCAACGACGGCCACACGCTGCAGCCCGCGGAGTTCGAGGCGTTCTTGGCCGCGCAGCCGGACCTGTCCCCGAAGGCGCGCCCCCGCTACCTGCGCATCGCGGCCGACCTGCCCAGCACCGCCACCCACAAGGTTCTCAAGCGCCAGCTGATCGCGCAGGGCACCGCTTGCGAAGGGGGCGACATCCTCTGGGAGCGCGAATCCCGCGGCACGGCTTACCGTTCCGTGGCGCTCGGCGCCCGGTCGGCGGGGTGAGCCGGTCTGGCCGGCACGCGGTGCCGTAGGGCAGCGTCAGGTCGGGGATGACCGCATGCATTTCCGCGCGCACCCGCGGCCCCTTCGTGCGGCAGGCCGACTGCTCTCGCCGGCGATTCGCGGGGCGCGCGCGCCGCGAGGTGTCGGCGTGCCACGATGAGGCATGACCGGGCGCGGAAGGTGAGGCAGTGAGCACCGATAAAGCCGCGCGACCCACCACCGCCGACGTCGCCCGCCTGGCCAGCGTGTCCACCGCCACGGTCAGTTACGTGCTCAACAACGCCGAGGGCCGCCGCATCTCCGCCGACACCCGCGAAGCGGTCTACCGGGCCGCGAAGCTGCTCGGCTACCGGCCCAACCTCGCCGCGCGCAACCTCGCCCGCGGCAAGGGCGGCGTCGTGCTCTACGTGGTCCCGCACGTGGCCGTCGGTGAGATGCCGATGCAGGCCGGCAGCCGGATGACGACAGCGCTGGCGCGGCAGGGTCTGCTGCAGGTGCAGATCTTCGAGACCGATGACGACCAGCACGTGGTCGACGCGATCCAGAACCTGGATCCGGTGGCGGTGACGAGCCTGTTCCCGCTCAGCGCGGTGGCGTTGCACGCGGTGCGCGCCGCGGGCATTCCGCACATCGACATCGGTACGCTGCCCGCGCTCGGTGACCCGCATCTGGCCGTCGGCGAGATGCGGGTCGACCATCTGGTCTCGCGCGGGCATCGACGAATCGCGTTCGCCTACACCGGGATTGCCCGGTGGCGCCCCCTGGGTGACTACTGGTTCGAGGGGGTGTCCCGAGCGGCGCGGCTGCGTGACCTGCCGCCCGTGCGCGTCGGCGAGGTCACCCTCGACAACGCCGCGACGGTGGTGACCGGCTGGGTCGCCGACGGGGTGACCGCGGTGTGCGCCCAGAGCGACGAGATCGCGTGCCTGGTGCTCTACGGGCTGCACCGGGCGGGGCTGGCCTGCCCCGGCGACCTGGCGGTGATGGGCGTCGACGCCAGCCCGATGGGCGTGATGAGCACACCGCCGCTGACCACCGTGCAGTTCGACCCCGCGGCGGTCGCCGACGCCGCCGTCGCCGCCGTCTTCGAGCGGCTCGGGCATCCCGCCCCGCCGTCGCCGGAGCTCACCGACATCGCCCAGCTGGTCGTCCGGTCGTCGACCTAGCGGAGGCTGGACACCGCGCGGTTAAGCGCATAACCTTCGCCGTGGCGCCCCATTCGCGCAACGATGCCAGGAGGGTTTATGTCGGTGCAGGCTGTGTTGGACGAGATTCGCGAGCGACCCGGCACGGGGGACGTCATCCCGATCATCGACCCGGCCACCGAGGAACAGCTCACCGAATTCACCGACTGCGGCCCGGAGGCCGTCGACGACGCCGTCGCGCGGGCCAAGGCGTCGGCGGAGTCCGGGGTGTGGTCGGGGATGCCCGACTATGACCGGGCCAAGGTGCTGTGGCGGGTCGCCGACCTGATCGACCAGAACGCCGAAATTCTGGCCGAACTGGAATCGGTCAACGCCGGCATCCCGCCGGCGCAGGCGCAGATCATCACCAAGGTCGGCTCGGAGTGGTTCCGCTATTACGCCGGGTGGTGCACCAAGATCGACGGCATCGCCCGCGACGTCAACACCGGCGGTCTCACCGGCGTCGACTCGCACCTGCACACGTACACGCTTCGGGAACCGTATGGCGTTGTCGGACTGATCTTTCCGTGGAACGGCCCGGTGTTCAACTTCTGCGCCAAGCTAGCGCCGTCGCTGGCGGCGGGGTGTAGCAGCGTGGTCAAGCCGGCCGAGGAGACGCCGCTGTCGGCCCTCGTGCTGGACCGGATCCTGGCCGAGGCGGGGGTGCCGGAGGGCGTGGTCAACCTGCTGCTCGGCTACGGCCACACCGCGGGCGCCGCGATCACCGCGCATCCCGACGTCGAGAAGGTCGCGTTCACCGGGTCCACCGAGG
This sequence comes from Mycobacterium sp. E1214, assembly GCF_001666755.1. Classification (GTDB taxonomy): domain Bacteria; phylum Actinomycetota; class Actinomycetes; order Mycobacteriales; family Mycobacteriaceae; genus Mycobacterium. The sequence continues at coordinate 9,643 of NZ_LZJC01000015.1, forward strand.
TCGGTCGGGCCATCGTGCACGCCGCGGCCGACAGCAACCTCAACAAGGTGACGCTGGAGCTGGGTGGCAAGTCCCCGGTCGTGATCTTCGACGACGCGAACCTCGACCTCGCGATCCCGATGGCGTCGTTCGGCACCTTCATCCACTCCGGCCAGGCCTGCGTGTGCGGCTCGCGGATCTTCGCCCAGCGCGGCGTCTACGAACGCGTCGTCGAGGGCATCGCCAACATGGCCAACCTCATGCAGCTCGGCGGCCCCAGGGACGAGGGCGCCATGGTCGGCCCGCTGATCAGCCAGAAGCAGTTGACCCGGGTTCTGGGCTACCTCGAGCAGGGCAGATCCGACGGCGCGGAACTGGTCACCGGCGGGCACCGCCTGGACCGCAAGGGCTATTTCGTGCACCCGACCGTCGTCACCAACGTGGACCCGGATACGAGCCGGTTGTTCCAAGAGGAGATCTTCGGACCCGTGGTGACCATCCTGCCCTTCGACGACGAGGACGAGGTCGTCGCGCTGGCCAACAACAGCACCTACGGGCTGGCCGCCACCACCTGGACGAGTGACCTCGGTCGGGCACACCGAATGGCCAAGCGGCTCAAGGCCGGAACGGTCGGCCTCAATTGTCAGATGCAGTTCGACCACTCGATGCCGTTCGGCGGGTACAAGCAGTCCGGCTGGGGTTATGAGTCCGGCAAGGCCGGCATCGAGACCTACCTGCAGACCAAGATCGTCTGGGCGCAGATGTAAGCGGGGCGCACACCGGAGCGGGCGGCCAGTTGCACGCTCGGCGGCCCTACTTTCGCGGCAGGCCCAGGATCATCTGCGCGATGATGTTGAGCTGGATCTCCCGGGTGCCGCCGCCGATCAGTTCGGCGGGCAGGTGCAGGTACGGCCGCACGACGGGCGGGTCGGAATCGGCGACCATCGCCAGCTTGCCGGTCAGCTGCAGGGTGGCCTCGAAGGTGTTGCGCAGCAACACGTTCATCGCGACCTTGGCGATGCTCGACGCCGGCCCGGACGCCTGGCCGTCGAGCAGCCGGATGGTCTCCCGCACACCCAGCGCCTTGATGGCATTGGTGTAGGCGTCGAGTTCGCCGAGCGCGCGCTGCGCGTCGTCGCGGTCCGGGCCCGGCTCGGCGGCCAGCCGGCGCACCGCGGCGGCGCGGTCGAACTTCACGTAACCGCTAATGGCCGAACGCTCTTCGGCCATGGTGGCGATCGCGAGGTTCCAGCCGCCGGTCGCGTCGCCGAGCAGCATCTCGTCGGGAATGAAGACGTCGGTGAGGAAGACCTCGTTGAAATGCGCTTCGCCCGTGGCCATCTTGATCGGGTGCACGTCGATCCCGGGGGTGCGCATGTCGAGGATGAAGTAGCCGATGCCCCGGTGTTTGCTCGCCTCGGGGTCCGTGCGCGCCAGCAGGGCGCCGTAGTCCGCGCGGTTGGCGGCCGACGTCCAGATCTTGTGCCCGTTGATGTTCCAGCCGCCGTCCACTTTGGTGGCGCGAGTGCTCAGCGCGGCCAGGTCAGATCCGGCGCCGGGCTCGCTGAACAGCTGGCACCACGCGAGTTCGCCGCGCTGCGTCGGTGGAATCAGCTTCTCCTGCAGGTCCGGTGGCGCGGCGCGCAGGACCGACGGCAGGATCCACTCGGCGATGCCCAGCGAGGGCCGCACCAGGTCCGGGCGCTTGGCGAATTCGTCGTCGATGATCAGCTGCCGTAGCGGGCCGGCGTCCAGGCCCCACGGCGGCGGCCAATGCGGCGCGATGAGGCCCGCCTCGGCGATCAGGGTGCGTTGGGGCCCGATCTTGAATTCGTCGTAGTCGCCCTGACGCCCCGGCTGGTCGTTGCTCAGTGTGCATGCGGCGTCCAGTGTTTCGGCCACCTGCGTCCGGAAGCCGGCCTCTGCGTCGCCCAGATCGACCGACATGTCCCGCTGGCGGGTGCTGGTCAGCTGTCCCAGCCGCCGGGCCCACCGGCTGGCCGGCCCGATCGACGCGGCCAAGCTGATCGCCCGCCGCCAGTACAGGTGCAGGTCGTGCTCCCACGTGAACCCGATGGCGCCGAACATGGTCAGCGCGTCTAGGACCAGGTCGGGCACGGGCGAGATGGCGATGGTCGCCGCGCCCGCCGCGGCGATCTGGTGCTGCTCGAGGGACTCGTCGAGCGCGCGCACGGCGTCCCAGGCCGCCGCGGTGGCCAGCTCGCTGTTGATCAACAGCATCGCGGCGCTGTGTTGCAAGGCCTGGAAGGTGCCGATCACCTTGCCGAATTGCTCGCGGCTGCGCAGGTGCGCGGTGACGGCCTCGACGCACCACTGCGCGATACCACAGGTCATGCTGGCGACCAGGCCCAGCGCGACGCAGCGGGCGCGGTCCGCGTCGAGTCCGGTGAGCACCGCGTCCTCGGCGGCGCGGTAGTCGTCGACCCGCAGCACGCCGGTGTCGGCGATCAGGTCGGTGCCCGGCAGCAAGTCGACTGTCACGGCGGGGTTTTCGATGTCGACGACAGCCCAGACCACGCCGTCGTCGCCGCGGGCGCCCAGCAGGACCAGTCGCGCCGCGCCCAGGCCCGCGGCCTCCTGCGAGGCGCCGGAGATCAACCACCGGCCACCCTCGGCGCGCGCCCGGAAGTCGCCGTCGTCGGGCAGCACCACCGCGGCCGGTGCACCGGCCGCCAGGTCGCGCACCAAGGCCTGCGCGGCCGGGGTGGGCTCGGCGAGCAGCGCGACCGCACCCGCGGTGACCGTCGACAGCAGCGGCCCGGGCAGCAGCGCCTTGCCGGCCGCTTCGAGGACGCAGGCCGCGTCGATCAGTCGACCGCCCTGCCCGCCCAGCTCCTCGGGGACGTGGACGGCGTGAAAACCGTTGCCCACCAACGTTTTCCACCACGTCGGCAGCCGCCCCGCGGCGAGCTGGTCGAAGTGGTCTCGGGTGGTGGCGATCGGGGCGTGCCGGGCGGCGAACTGCGCGACGGCGTCGCTGAGGTCTTGTTGTTCCGGGCTGAGGCCGAGGGTCATGACGACGGCCGGAGGGCGACTGGTGTGGGCCGCACGGGCTGCTACCCTTCCGCGGTTGGGGACTGCTTCTCGCTGCGGCGACCCGCCTCGAGACAAGACGGACCGTCTCGTCTTGTGGCAGACTACCGGGGGTAGTCGCGAGATGTAAAGCGGGCTGATGCGCAGTGAGGATCCCCCCCATGCCAAGCGATCTCACCCAGGCGGGTGCGCCGCGGCGGCGCAGCGAGAGATCGCGCACGGCGATCGTCACCGCCACCCGCGAACTGCTGCTCGAGCGCGGATTCGACGGCCTGAGCATCGAGGCGGTCGCCGCCCGCGCGGGCGTCGGAAAGCAGACGATCTACCGTTGGTGGCCGAGCCGACCGGCGCTGGTCGCCGACGTCATGCTCGAGGACGCCGACAAACTCGTGGCCTCCGTCGCCGACAGCGGCGACCTGACCGCCGATCTGGTGGCCTGGGTCGGCAAGCTGGTCGCCAGCCTGACCACCGCCCGCGGTTCGGCGATGCTGCGCACGTTGACCGTCGCCTGCATGGAGCACGAGGAAACGGCGGTCCGGCTGCGCGCCGGGTTCAGCGCGCCGCTGCACGACAGCGTGCGGACCCGGCTGCTGGCCGGGGGCATCGACGCCGGGGTCGCCGAATCGGCCGCGGACGCCATCGTCGGCGGCGTCGTCTACCCCCTCCTCTCCGGCGCCCAGGCCTACTCGCGGCGGCGCGCCGAACGGACCACGCGCCTCATCGTCGGGGCGCTCGGCGACGGCCGCTGACCCCCGGCCGGGCACTGCGCCGTCACGGCCCGTCCGGGCGCCGTAAACTGCCGGCAGCAACGCCCGAGGAGCGGCCGTGGACCACGATTGCCTGAAGCTGACCACCTATTCGGCCGAGCGCCGGCGCACCGCCCAGGGATTCGTCTCCGACCAGATGCTCGACCTGTACGCGCGCCACGACGTCGCCTGCGGGATCGTGTTGCGCGGGATCAGCGGCTTCGGCACCGGCCGGCACCTGCGCACGGATCAGTCGCTGACGCTGTCCGAGGATCCCCCGGTGGCGATCAGCGCGGTCGACACCACCGCGAGGATCGAGGCGCTGATCGACCCGGTGCTCGCCCTTCAGCAACGCGGCCTGGTGACCCTCGAGCGGGCCCGCCTGTTGCGCGGCGACGCCGGCCGCAGCGGGCTGCCCGACGAGCTGCCCGAGGCCGTCAAGTTGACCATCTACGTCGGCCGCAAGGAGCGGGTCAACGGCGCGCCCGCCTACGTCGCGCTCTGCGACCTGATGCACCGGCGCCGGCTCGCCGGCGCGTCGGTCTTCCTGGGCGTCGACGGGGTCTCGCACGGGCGGCGCCAGCGCGCGCACTTCCTGGGCCGCAACGCCGACGTGCCGATGATGATCGTGGCCGTCGGGTCGGGGGACCGCATCGGCCAAGTGGTGCCGGAGCTGGGCACGTTACTGCGCAGGCCCCTGTTCACCCTCGAACGCGTCCGGGTGTGCAAACGGGACGGGACGCTGCTGGAACGCCCGGACCCGTTGCCCGGCGTCGACGAGCACGGGCTGCCGCTGTTCCAGAAGTTGGCGATCTACACCCGCGAGTCGGCGCATCACGCCGGCGTGCCGATCCACCGGGCGCTGGTCGCCGAGCTTCGCCGACGCCGCGGTCCCGACGGCGCGACGGTGCTGCGCGGGGTCTGGGGCTTTCACGGCGAGCACCGGCCGCACGGCGACACGCTGATGTCGCTGACCCGGCGGGTGCCGGTGCTGACCGTCGTCATCGACACCCCGGCCAACATCGCCGAATCCTTCGACGTCGTCGACGAGGTGACCCGCGAACAGGGGCTGGTCACCAGCGAGCTGGTCCCCGCGCTGGTGTCCGACGACGGCGACACCGGCCAGGGCCCGCCGCGGCTGGCGCGGCACCGGTACTAGGTCAGCCGGCGACCGAGGCGTCGTAGATCGCCTGGATGGACTTGTCCAGGGTGGCGTCGAACTGCTCGTCAGACTGCTGGGCCGACAGGCCCTCGGTCAGCGCCCGGCTGAAGCTGGCGATCAGGCCGGCGTTTTTGGCCAGCAGTTCGTCGGCCTCCTCGCGGGAGTAGCCACCGGACAGGGCGACGACGCGCATGACCTTCGGGTGCTCGATCAGCGGCCGGTAGAAGTTCGCCTCGCTGGGCAGGCTCAGCTTGAGCATCACCCGCTGCCCGTCGGGCACCGTGTCGAGCTGCTTGGTGATCTCGTCGCGCAGGATCTGCTCGGCCTGCGCCTTGTCCGAGATCGAGATGGTGATCTCGGGCTCGATGATGGGCACCAGGCCGTGGGACAGCACCTGGTGGGCCACCTCGAACTGCTGGGCTACCACCGCGGCGATGCCCTGCTGGTTGGCGCCGCCGATCACCGACCGCTCCTTGGTGCCGAACACCCCTTTGCTGACGGCCCGCCTCAGCAGGTCGTCCAGCCCCGGGATCGGCTTCATCAACTGCACGTCGTCGGAGGCGTCCGCGAGACCCTTGTCGATCTTGAGGATGGGCACTACGCCCTTGGTCTCCCACAGGTAGGTGGTCGTCGGGGTGCCCTCGATGTCGCGGTCCATGGTCTGCTCGAACAGGATCGCCGCGAGCACGCGGTCGCCGTTGAACACCGGGGAGGTGATGATGCGCGACCGCATCTCGTGGATGAGGTCGAACATCTCCTCCTCGGAGGAGTAGGCGTCCTCCTCGATGCCGTACAAGCGCAGCGCCTTGGGCGTCGAGCCGCCACTTTGGTCGAGCGCGGCGATGAACCCCTTGCCGGAGGTCATCCGCTCGCTTTGCTGCTGGTTCGGCATCGAACTCTCCCAGTCTCTCGTGGTCCCGGTGGCCGCGCGCCTGCACGCTTGAATCGTGCCGATCATATTCGGCCGCTGCCCGGCCGGGCAGGCAGGCCACCGGAGGCGGTCCTCAGGCTTGCTCCGGGCGCACCCGCCGAGTGCGCCACAGCGCCATCCGGTCGAGGAGCCGGTCGCGCAGCACCAAGGTGTGGAAGAGTACCGCGCACATGTGCGCGGTAAACGCCGCGAACAGCAGGAACGCGAGGACGCCATGGCACTCGCGGAGCACGGCGAACAGGTCGAGGTTGCGCGGCGCGATGAACGGCAGCCGCAGCGGCCCGGCCAGCGTGACGGGGAATCGGGCCGCCGAGAGCATCGCCCACCCGGTCAGCGGCTGCACCAGCAGCAGCGCGTAGAGCAGGTACTCCGACCACGTCGCGATCCGGCGCTCGGCTCGGCTCATGGTGGCCAGGAACGCCGGCGGCCGGTGCGTCAGCCGGTTCGCCAGCCGGACCACGGCGAAGGCCAGGATCAGCAGGCCGACGGGCCGGTGGATGGCCAGCAACAACGGGTAGTACGCCAGGGCCGCGACCATCGTCACGCCCAGCAGCAGCTGGGCGATCACCATCGGCGCCATCAGCCAGTGCAGCAGCCGCGAGGCCAGCGTGAAGCGGGGCGTGGCCTGCGTCGCCGGCTCGGCGGTCACCGCTGCACCGTCCCCACGTCGACGGCGCTGGGCGTCTTGGGCTCCTCGGCGCGGCGGGTGAACGAGCGGGCGTAAACGGCCGACCGCGCCGCCAGCAGCGGATCGTCGGAGGCGGTGATGCCGTCGGGCAGCACCAGCGGGTCGAAGTTGACGTCGCGGGCGTTGCCGGGCCGTTCCGTCTGCACCGTGGTGATGGTGATGGTGCCGGCGTCGACGGTGCGGCGCTCGGCCGGCCAGGGCCGGGTGGCGTCGTGGGTCGGGTCCTGCGGCTCGCCGAGGGTCAGGATCAGGCGCCAGCTCACCGGCCGCGACGCCACCGTGCGGATGAGGTCGTCGAACAGGTAGTCCCGGCCCTGGCCGGGCGCGGCGGTGCCGGGCGCGTCCTGCGGCACCAGCGACCAGCGCACCGGCACCGTGGCGCCGACGCCGTTGGTGAAACGGAAGGCATTGAGCCCGTGGAACGCCGCGTCGGCGAATCCGGCGCTGGGCGGCGTCCGCTTGATGATCTGCATGGCGGCGACGGTCTCGGGGTGGCGGGCCAGGAAGGCGGCCATCAGCGCCGGGTCCGCCTTGCCGGTGTCGGCGCGGGGCTTCGACGCGACCAGCCGGTCGTAGAAACCCTGCGGCGTGCTGTCGGGGAAGACGGGGATGTTCACCATGGCGGTGCGCCACTGCTGGCTCTCGGGCCCGCGGAAGAGCAGGCCGAGCCCGCGCACGGTGTCGGTCTTGTCGGGCTGGTCGGGCAGGCCGCCGGACAGGGAGAACCGCCCGACGAGTGGGACGCTGCCTCGCCGGAAAATCGGTGACCGGCACACCGCGGCGCCGTCACCGGAGCTGGTGAACGTTCCGATCGCGCTGAGTCCCTTGGCGTGGTTGCGCCGGAAGCCGGCGTGACGGCCGTAGACGTGCTCGAAGCGGTCGGCGATCCGGGCCGGCGTGAGGGCGTCCGGCCGCAACCAGCCGCCGGCGTAGGCGAAACCGCCCACATCGACTGCGGCGATGCCGGCCACCGCGCCCATCCCCAGCACAGCGCGGCGGCGCAATAGGCCGCCCGCCGGCGGCGGTGCCGGGCTGGCCTCGACGGTTTCGTCCGCGGGTTCACCGTCGCGGTCATCGAGTTTCACGGCCACCATCCTTTACCGTTTCCGCAGCCCAGGCGGGGGGAATGGGAACGAAATGACTGGCGGCCGCCCGGGCGGGGGCTGGTGCCCAGGGCCGCTTGGCGTGTGACCGGCACACACATCCGGAGTACGTCGCCGCGCCCGAAATCGTTCAGCATTTTGAGGCGGGATCACCGCGTGTCCTACCATCGACTAAACACTTGTGGCGGTATCTGCTGTGAGTAGCGCAGATCAACGGGGTGAAGCTCCTCCGTAGGCAAGCGTGTGCCGTGGGGTTGAATCAACAGCTCCCAGGTTTTGACATTGGCTGTTCGGTAGTTAGCAGTGTCCCGTGAGGGACCGATTGTGAGTGATAGACCATGGGTGAACAACTCGGCGATTCCATCGATCCAACGGCTTTTGAAGTAGGAAAGCACCAGGTAGATCAGGCGGTTGTGCTCACCGTGTCCGGTGAGGTGGACATGCTCAGCTCGCCGCATCTGGCCGACGCCATCCAGACGGCGCTGGCCAACAAGCCCGCGGCGCTGATCGTCGACCTGTCGAAGGTCGACTTCCTGGCATCCGCGGGGATGACGGTCCTGGTGACCGCGCAAGCGGAGGCGGAGCCGCCGACGCGGTTCGCCGTGGTCGCCAACGGCGCGGCCACCAGCAGGCCGATCAAACTGATGGGCATCGACAGTGTGCTGTCGCTGTACAGCACGCTCGACGACGCGCTCACCGGCGTCGGTTGATGCTCGGGCCGCGACTGATGGGGGGATCTCGACCGCGTGGGGGCGCAGCTGGAGACGATGGGACGCGTGGATCATCAGACGCATAACGTGTCGAGCAGCGATGACCGCTTCCGCTTCGTCCGCAAGCGGATAGCCGCCGACCCACACAGCGCCGCCCGCGCCCGGGCCGAGTTCGGGCAGTGGCTGGGACGGCACTTCAGCCTCGACGCCGAACGGTTCAACGACCTGCTGCTCGCGGTGAACGAGGCGATCGCCAACGCCGCGGAGTTCGCCTACGTCAACTCCGTGCACCGCGGGACGGTCGACGTCGTCGCGACGTACGACGAAGACTCCGACCGCCTGGCGGTCACCGTGATCGATCGCGGCCGCTGGCGGTCGCACTCCCCCGCGCCGCCCCGCCAGGAACTGCGGGGCCGGGGCATCCCCCTCATGGAACTTCTCGCCGACGACCTGCACATCGACCGCACACCGCACGGCACCAGCGTCACCATGACCTGGACGGACTTGACGCGCTCCAGCTCCAACGCCTGAGCGCCGCGGCGAACGCCCCAGCGGCCACCGCCGCGAACCTGTTGCTGTTTCCCCTCGCGAGTTACGCTCCCTGACGTAGCGTAATGCCGCTACGCCGGCGGCCTCGACGAGGAGGAGTCCCATGTTCGACCTGAAAATCATCGGCGGCACAGTGGTCGACGGGACCGGCGCGCAGCGCTACCTCGCTGACGTCGGCATCAGGGACGGCAAAATCGTCGACGTGGTGCGCCGCGGCGCGGCGGACCCCGAGCTGTCCGGCGAGGCCGCCGAGACCATCGACGCCACCGGCCGCGTGGTCGCACCCGGCTTCGTTGACATCCACACCCACTACGACGGCCAGGTCAGCTGGGACAGCCTGTTGGAGCCCTCCAGCGGCCACGGCGTCACCACCATCGTCACCGGCAACTGCGGCGTCGGTTTCGCGCCAGTGCGGCCCGGCAACGAGCAGTGGCTGATCGAGCTGATGGAGGGCGTCGAGGACATCCCGGGCACCGCGCTGACCGAGGGCATCACCTGGGGCTGGGAGACCTATCCCGAGTACCTCGACGCGATCGGCAAGGGTGCGTTCTCGATCGACGTGGGCAGCCAGGTCGCCCACGGCGCCGTCCGGGCCTACGCGATGGGCGAACGCGGGGCCCGCAACGAGCCGGCCACCCCGGAGGACATCGAGGCGATGGGCCGGCTGGTCCGCGAGGCGATCGAGGCCGGCGCGCTCGGGTTCTCGACGTCGCGCACCATGGGGCACCGCGCCATGGACGGCGAACCCGTGCCGGGCACGTTCGCCGCCGAGGACGAACTCTTCGGCCTCGGGCGGGCGATGGCGGCCGGCGGGCAGGCGGTGTTCGAGCTCGCCCCCCAGGGCGCCGCCGGCGAGGACATCATCGGCCCCAAGAAGGAGCTCGAGTGGATGCGGCGGCTCAGCGGGGAGATCGACCGGCCGGTGTCGTTCGCGCTGACCCAGGTCGACGCCGATCCGAAGCTCTGGCGCGAGCAGCTCGAGCTCTCCGCGGCGGCCCACGCGGCGGGCAGCCGGCTCTACCCGCAGGTCGCCGCGCGACCCTTCGGCATGATGATCGGGTTCCAGGGGCACCACGGTTTCAGCCACCGCCCCACCTACCGCCGGCTCAAGGCCGAGCTGAGTCGCGACGAGCTCGCCCGGCGCCTGGCCGACCCGGCGGTCAAAGCCGCGATCCTGGCCGAGGACGACCTGCCCGTCGACCCGACGCAGTTGTTCGATGGCATGTTCGCGATGGTCCAGTACTCACTGGGCCGGCTCTACGCGCTGGGCGACCCGCCGGACTACGAGCCCACCCCGGACCGCACCGTCGCCGCGATCGCCGCCGCGCGCGGCGAGGATCCGCTGTCGACCCTGTACGACTTGATGCTCGAGTCGGACGCGACGCGATGCTGATGCTGCCGCTGTTCAATTACTCCGACGGCAACCATGACGCCATCCGCGAGATGCTGCTGCACCCGGCGGGCGTGCTGGGCCTGTCCGACGGCGGCGCCCACTGCGGCATGATCTGTGACGCCTCCTACCCGACGTTCCTGCTGACACACTGGGCACGCGACCGGCACCGCGGCGAGAAGCTGTCGTTGGAGTACGTCATCCGCAAGCAGGCGCGCGACACCGCCCATCTGTTCGGGCTGACCGACCGCGGCACGATCGAGCCGGGCAAGAAGGCCGACATCAACGTCATCGACATGGACGCGTTGCGGCTGCACCCGGCGGCGATGGCGTTCGACCTGCCCGCCGGGGGCAATCGCATCCTGCAGGGCGCCAGCGGTTACGCGGCCACCATCGTCAGCGGCATCGCCACCCGCCGCGACGACGTCGACACCGGGGCCCGGCCCGGCCGGTTGGTGCGCGGCGCGCGCTAGAGGTCCCGGCCGTGACACAGCCCGGGGTGACACCGTCCGCGACCGGGACACGATCGGCAGCCCGCCGCAACGGCCGGCGCTGGTGCCGGCCGAGCGGTACTACTCCCCCGCGCTCGAAGCCGAGCGGCTGTGGCCGAAGGTGTGGCAGCTCGCGCATGGCCGACCACGTCGCCCGGCCGGGCGACTACCTCGACTACCGCTGCGGTCCGCTCGGCGTGCTGATCGTGCGCGGTGACGACGGGGTGCTGCGCGCCTTCGGCGAATGTCTGTCCCCACCGCGGGAATGCCCTGTGCACCGGATCCGGTTCTGGCCTACGTGAACTGCGGTGCGGCCTCCACGGGTGGACGTGGGATGTCACCGGGGCGCTCATTCGGGTGCCCGGGCGCAGGGGCTTCGGGTCGCGGCACCTCTCCGACTATCCGCTGCTGGCCGCCCGAGTCGACACGTGGGCGGGCCTGGTGTCGGTCAACCCGGACACCGACGCGCCACGATGTTCCTGCGCCGCAACGGATCTGGGGGCACACCGGCAAATCCGACCAAGCCCTACGGCGTGCCGAGCCCACACATCGACGGCGCGCTCACCGACGGCGAGGTCTGGGACGCCCACGCGCAGACGGCGCACTGATGGGCGCCGCACCGGGCGCGCCGTTGCCGGTGGACGAGCGCCTACCCGGCCAGACGGTGCAAGACACCCAGCGGACGCGGGCGTTCGCCGCGAGCCATGTCGCCGACCTGTCGTGGGCCGACACGAACCGAATGACCCGATTGCATCGGTGCGACGTGTTCCCCACCATGACGCTCCTCGCCACTGCCGATCACCTCACCGTCATGTGTTCGCGCCCGGGCCCCGATCCCGACCGCGCGGAACTGGTCATGTTCTTGACGACGCGGCGGCCACCGGGCGTGCCCCGCACCACGCCGACGCACGGCCGGCCAGCGGCGGACGATGCCGAGCCGGGCATCGTTCTCACACAACAGATCCGCGTGCTAGCTAAAATGCAGCACGGTATGCACCAACCCGGGTGCACCCATCCGGTGCTCTCCAGCGAGGAACGGCGCGCGATCGATCTGCACCGTAACCTCGACCGCTACCTCGGGCTGCCCGAGCCCGAGCAAACTCGAGGTGACACGACGAAATGACCGCGCGCAACAACTTTGGTGCGGACACGCCGCAATCAGCCCGTTGCGATTTAGAATCCCAATCGTGATGACCCCGTCCAACCCCTGGGGCGACCAACGAGGGCAACTCTCGCATCAGTTGCACATGCGTTCTCAGGCACTGGCCCGGCGGCGCGCCCGCAGGCTGTGCCAGCACTTCGAGCGGGTGGGCGTCCGGACGGCACCCGAGCGCCTTCGGGAGATGCTCGCGGGCGCACCGCTGGCCGCTCACGAGGCGATCAACGTCAACTTCGCGCTGATCGCGCTTCAACTGGACCGCGAATCGCGGACCGCGAGATACAAGCGGATGAAGCGGCGTGGCGCGCGGTCGGCGTTGCTGGCCGGACTCGTCCTCGTCGTGCTGAACTTCCTGATGTGCCTGGCTTACCTGATGCTCAACCTGGCCGAGCAGAGCGCGCCGCTGTAACGGCCGCTCACTGCGCGGGCACCACCACCGTGGACGGCAACCCGATCAGCACCCCTTCGACGTCGCCGTCGGCGCTCACCATCAGGCCACGGCCCGGCGGCAGCGCCTGGGCGCGCACCGCGCGGTTGATCCGGTTCTGCGGGTCATTGTCCATGTAGAGCTGAGCGACCTTCGCGGAGTTCTGGAACCTCATCCACGGATCCATTTGCAGCGTCGCGAAGTTCGCGCTGTTGCGGGTGGTGAACACGTGCAGGCCGATCTGCCGGGCGCGTTCCATGAGCTTCCACAACGCGGCCCCCACCGGGGGCTTGGGCGGATAACTCTGGTCCGGCCGCAGGTCCTGGACGTCGTCGATGAGCACGAAGTGCCGCGGCCCCTCCCATGGCTTGAGGGCGCGCAACTCCTCTTGACTCAGGCCCTTGGGCGGCAGCCGCGGCAGCATGATCTGCTGCGCCAGCGCGGTGATCACCTCGTCGATCTCGTCCTGGTCGTAGGCGTAGGCGCGCACATAGCCCGGCCCGTGCAAGTCGCGCAGCCCGTGCGGCGCGGTCTTCGGGTCCACCAGGGTCAGCTGCGCCTCCTCGGGGCTGAAGCGGCTCATGATCGCCTCGCCGATGGCCACCAGCGACAGCGTCTTGCCGCAGCCCTGCCGGCCAAGGATCATCAGGCCCGGACTGTCCTCGAGCTTGTGCGGCACCGGCCGAAGCTCGTGGCGCTCTCCGATCGCGTAGGCGATCGACAGGGGCTCGGCGACCCGGTTCGCCTTCTCGTAGTCCAGGATCGCCTTGAGCTCGATGCGCTGCGGAAGCCGTTGCAGCGTAGCGTGTTTGGTGACCCCGGCCACCTCGGCGATGCTGGCGCCGACGTCGACGATGTTGACCAGCGCGCCGGTGCTGGGATCCGACAGCGCGGGTATGCCCACGCGCAACTCGTGCAGGCTGTCGGTCAAGCCGAAGCCCGGCCGGTTCAGCGTCCGCCGTGCCGCATCGCGGGAGTCCAGCGACGAGTGCCCCATCTGGCTTTCGCTCGGGTCGGCCAGTCGCAATTGGATTCGCGCCGTGGCGTTTTGCAGCAAGCTTTGGCGCTGGCCGTGGATCCAGCCGCCGGCGCTGCACATCACGTGCACGCCGTACTCGGGGCCGCGGCTGCTGAGCGAGATGATGCGGTCGCCGACGACGTTGTCCTGCGTGTACAGATCGTCGTAGTCGTCGACCACCACGTAGACGTCGCCGAACGGGTCGTTGGGGTCGGTGCCGCCCAGGCCGTCGCTGCCGGGCGCGAACCGGCGCTCCCGGAAGCCGTCGAGGTCGATCTTGAGCCGCCGGAACGAATCCTCGCGGGCGTCGATCAACGCGTCCATGCTGCTGAGGATCCGTTCCAGACCCTCGGCGTCCTTCGGTGAGACGATGTCGGTGACGTGCGGCAGGGAGGCGATCTGCGCGAGCGTGGCACCGCCGATGCAGAAGAACGTGACCCGCGCCGGGCTGTACATCGTTGCGGCCGAACACATTAACGTCATCAGCGTGGTGGTCTTGCCGCGCTGCTTGGCGCCGACCACGATGACGTTGCTGCGCAGCGCGTCGACCGCGTACACCACCTGCTTGGATTCCTCGGGGATGTCCATGATGCCCACGGGGAACATCAGCCCCGCGTTGCGCCCGTAGTCGGCGTGCCACGGCTTGCCGCGGTAGCCGGCTACCAGCACGTCGACGGGCTCCGGCGCCTCCAGCGGCTCCAGCCACGGCCGCCGCGGCGCCCGGTGCGGCACGTTCTGCAGCGACTCACGCAGCACGTCGACGATCTTCTTCCTCTTGTAACCGTCCTCGTGATAGAGGAATTCGTCGGGTTCGGCGTCGACCACGGCGGCTTGCTGCAGCGCCGACGCGTCGGAGGCGTCCAGCGGCTGGTACTGCCAGTTGTACAGGCGCGGCTTGGTCAGCGTCATGTCGACGGTGGTCGAGACCTCTTTGGTCTTCGGCACCACGAACGGCGCGGACAGGTAGAAGCAACGGAACGGCTCGAGATCGCGCGGCCCCACCTTGAGCAGGGCGAAACCGTTCTCCTTGGACGGCAGGTGATAGGCGGCGTCGGACCCGATCACCTCACGGCTGTCGTCACCGGACTCAGCGCGCAGGGCGATGCGAAAAGCGATGTTGGACTTGACCTTCTGCAGCGACGACAGGTCCAGGCGCTGCCCGCCCAGCATGAAGAAGACGTTGGCGCCGCGGCCCTCCTGGCCGATGTGGATGATGAGGTTGATCCACTTTTCGTGGTTGGCGAACAACTCCAGGTATTCGTCGACGATGACGAGCAGCACCGGCACCGCCGGCAGGTCGCGCCCGGCGAGGCGGATCTCCTCGTAGTCGTTCGCGTCGCGGGCGCCGACGGAGGTGAACAGCTCGTAGCGCTGTTTGATCTCGCCGTCGATGACGCGACGCATCCGCTCGGCCAGGTGCCGCTCGTCCTTGCCCAGGTTGGACAGCGCGGCGACCACGTGCGGGATGCCGAGGATGTCCTGGGCCGCCGACTCGAACTTCATGTCGACGAAGATGACGTTGAACGCCTCGGGCGAGTGGGTCAACGCGATGCCGTACACCAGGGACAGGAAGAACTCCGACTTGCCCGACCCACTGGTGCCGATGACGACGGAGTGAAAGCCGAAGCCGCCGAAGTCTTTCGCCCGCAGGATGACGTTCTGCAGCTCGCCGCTGGGCTTGGCGCCCACCGGGACCTCGCACCAGCGTTCGTCGCCGCGGCCGCGGCGATCGGCCCACAACCGGTCGACGTCCAGCTCGCGGGGATCGCTGATGCCGAGCGCACGCAGCAATTCGGTTGCGCCGCCGGCCGATTCGGCCATCTCGCTGCGGCTGGTCGGGGACCAACGCGCCATTGCCCGGGCGTACCGGTAGGCGCGATGCACCGACAGCTGGTCGGCGTGGGCGTAGAACTTGCCGCGCACCCGCAGCAGCGGGGCCGGGCGGCCGTCCTCGCCGTCGGCGTCGAAACCGTTGCGGACAATGCCCATCTGGCCGTCGACCGACGCGTGCAGCGGGCTGTGCCGCTCGCCCATCTCGAACACCTGGTCGTCGGCGAATCCGACCCCGGTGCCGACGCGGGAGGCGATGCGCAGCAACGTGATCCCGGCCTTACCGACCTGGCCGACGACGCTCTCCCACGCGTCGGGACTGCCCGTGTTGTCGTCGACGATCACCAGATGCGGCCCGAGATCGACGCCGTCCGAACCGGTTTCGAGCGCCGAGCCCATCGCGGTCGGGCTGGCCGCCGCCATCGGCGCCCAGGCGCCGCGTTTGCCCTTCATGTGCAGCTCCGCGCCCAGGGTCTCCTCGAGTTCTTCGGGCGT
Organism: Mycobacterium sp. E1214; assembly: GCF_001666755.1. GTDB lineage: Bacteria > Actinomycetota > Actinomycetes > Mycobacteriales > Mycobacteriaceae > Mycobacterium. The sequence goes on from NZ_LZJC01000015.1 coordinate 25,375, forward strand.
GGCGAACACCAGGCGCCGCCAGCCGCAGGCGTCGAATAGCTCGTCGTGCAGGTTGTGCGGCAGCCACACCATCCACGACCACACCTCGGGGTTGCGGGTCACCACCATCAGCTTGACGTCGCGCGGATTGTGGAACACCGCGAGGGAGGCCAGCACCGAGCGCAGCAGTGACCGCAGCCGGTCCAGGTCGTCACCGACGAAGCTGAAGCCGGGCGCCGAGCGCAGGTTCACCACCTTGGCGATGTCGCGGATCTTGCGCTGCTCCAGGATGAAATCGCGCAGCGCCTGTCCGGTGACGGGCTCGAGTTCCTCGTCGGAGGCGATGTCGGGCCACGTTACCGACAGCACTGAATCCGGAGCGTGCTGCACACCCGTGCCCAGCCGCACCTCCAAGAAGTCGGCGTCGCTGCGGCCGCGTTCCCACATCCGCGGGCCGCCGATGATGGCGCCGAGGCCACGCGGGTCGGCGTGCACCGAGTTCTGCCATTCGCGTTGCGCGCAGACCGCCGTTTGGATTTCGTCCCGGTTGACGTCGAGGTCGCGCAGGTAGCGGCGGCGGCCCTTCTCCATCTCGCCCCAGGTGATCTTGCGGGCCCGCCCGAATCGGCCGGAGAACGCCAACATGCTGAACGCGCCGATGCCCATCAACGGGAAGAACCCGGTGGTCAGGCTCCGCACCCCGGACACGTAGAGCATGACGATGGTGCCGATGAGCGCCACGATCAGCGCCGGCACACCGATCATCACCCAGATGTTGCGCGGCTCGCGCTCGGGCAATGCGATCGGCGAATTAGGCGCCACCCGAACGGGTTTCGGGGGGTCGATCTTCATCCGGTTGATGGGAAACGCCTTCTTGGACATCTCTAGCCTCCCGGTTTCGCCGATGTCGTCACCACAGCCACCCTGCCCGTCGCCGGCACCGTGTCACGGGCCACCAGCGCCGCTTCCCGCGACAGCGCCGGCCCGGCCGCGAACGTCCGTAGCAGCGGCCAGGGCGCCTGCACCGCCGAGGCGGTGTCTAGGCCCAGGGATCGCAGCGTCTCTTCGTTGGACGCGATCCCGAACCGCACACCGTTGTCGGACACCCAGAACAGCGATTCGCGCGAATCGGAGGTGATCACCCCACTGGTCGAGGTCACGAAGTTGGCCGCGCCCGGCAGCACCAGCACCTGGTTGGCCACCACCGAGGCCGGGTCGCGGTCGTCGCGCACCAGGTGCACGATCCGGTTGTCCAGGTACGACGGCGTGGGCAGGCCGCGGCCGTTGTAGACGGTGACCCGCGCCTGCGGGTCCGTCGAGCCCTTCTCCCAGGCGATGCAGGTCGTCGGGTTCGCGGTGATGTCAACGAAATTCAGGCGCTTCGTCGGGTAGTAGTCGACCGCCAGCGAACTGACCTCGGGGATGTTGACCAGCACGTCGGGCGTGACGACGCGCGGAGCCGTGGAGCCGTAGGAGTTCGCGCTGCGCAGCAAGTCGGCGACGAAGCTGGTGATCTTCTGCACGCCGTCGGGCAACAACACGTAGAACTGCTTGCCGCCGCTGGAGGTCTGCGCCTGCAGCACCGCTCCGACCTGTGAGCCCGACACCCACGTCGACGGGCTGCCGGCCAGCGGGATGGCGGGTACGCCGAGCGGCTCGGTGGCGGGCAGGCCGTCGAAGAGCGCCCGCGAAATCTCCACGGGCGCAGTCACTCCCGGGTCGAGGCCGAGGCTCAGCGTGACCGCTCGGTTCACCGGATCGATCTGTGAGCGCTTGCCGCCCCAGATCACGTAGGTGTTGCCCTCGAAGGTGACGAGCACCCCGGCGTCGTCGGGCATCGGGTCCGCGCGCTCGCCGCTGCCGAGCATGCCGGCGATCGAAGTCACCACGGGCTTTTCACCGCTGCGGGGCCGGCCGGCTGTGTCGCACACCGCCCAGGCCGACATGGCGCCGCGGTGCACCGGCATGGCCGACGGCGCCCCGGGGATGCCGACCAACGGGCCGGTGGGGTACTTGGCAATTTCCGCGGGCTTCACCCAGGTCGGTTGTCCCGCTTGCCCGGTCGCCAACCGCGCGGACGTCAGGTTCAGCACGGGATAGAGGCGGCCCTCGATGCGAGCGTACAGCGCCCCGGAGTCGCGGTCGCCGATGATCGCCGACTCCCCCACGATGCCAGTGGGTTTGAGGACATTGAGCAGCAGCATCCATCCGCAGGCGATGGCGACCAGCAGCATCCCAAGCACCAGCGCGGCGGTCTGCTTGCGGTCATCGTGTTTCATGCGCACCGAGAACCGGGTGGTGGCAGCCCGCAGGCGACGGTTGTAGAAGAGATGTCCCGAGTTCTGGTCACGGTTCGACAAACTCAGCGGCATGCTCAATACCCCTTAGGTGACCGGCGCGGATCGGCCTGCTGAATCTTGAGGGCAAGATCGGACGCGTCAGCCGCCACCCCGTAGCGGCCCCTCGCGTAGTTGATGAACGCGCACGCCTGCGCGACCAGGTCGTGGATGTTCGACGACGTTCCCGGTTCGTGGTAGGCCGCGAACGTCGGTCCGATGAACTGCCAGGCGCCCTTGCTGGGCGTGCCGCGCGCCGCATTGGCATCCCAGCCGTTGACGGCGCCAGCATCGTAGTTGGATTCGCGACGGGCCACCAGGTCCATGCCGCGCGCCCAGCGGGCGCGCGCGGCTGGATCGTGAATGCCCTTGATGTTCAACGCTTTACGGATGGCTTGCAGGACCCCGGCACGCCCCGACGGAAGGTGCCCGTCGGGCGTAGCCTGCCGGTGTCGGTAGCGCAGCCGTCGCAGACGCGCGGCCAGCAGCCGGGCGCGGCGGTGGGTCGCCGCGATGTGGCGGTGCTGCTGCCTTAATCGCGCGGCCATGCGGGCGGCGGCCTCGCGCCGGCCGAGCGGGGTGTCGGCCGCCGGGGTGGTGTCGGCGTGGGCCGCGTCCAGGACCGCCCGTGTCGCCAGTTTGGCGTCGGTATGTTCGGTGTGGGCCGACGCGGCGATGTGCGCGAGGGCGCGGTCGTTGCCGGCGATCCGGCGCAGCTGCGCCGTCGCACGGTGCGCCAGGCCGTCGTGCGGTGCGGGGGTGACCCGGTCGACGCCGACAATCGTCGGAACGGCGGTCTGCCCCGAGAACAGGTGGTGGCCGCGGGACAGCGCCGCGAGCGCCTGTCGCCTCAGCGGATCGGTCACCGACTCCCCTACCCTGAAACCGTCTGGCACCAGTCGGCGCCGCACCTGAAAACCAGCCGTTGGCCGCGCTATTGTCCGTCGCCGCGGCCGCCTACATAGCATGCACGCATCGGCGGTTGCGGTGTCAATAATCGGATTGTTCAGCAGCGACCCTAACGGCCGCCGGTGTGCGCAACCACTCACCCCGCGAGGGGGTGGGTGCTACTCCTTGGGCTCGTCTTCGTTGGGCATGATGACGATCCGCCGGCTGGGCCGGTTGGTGACGACGGTCGGTTTCGCCTCGCCCGTTTTGCCGTTGGGGTTGCTCGGCGGCACCGTCAGGCGGCCCTTCACCGGCTGCCCGTTGGGCACGCCGGGGGCCGAGATCCGCTTTTCGACGGGCTTGTCTTTATTGCCGCCTTCGCCGTGGCCGCCCATGGCGCCCGGGGGCATCATCGGCATGCCGCCCATGCCGCTTTGGCCCCCGGTGGTCGGCATGCCGCCGACCGGCGGCATCGCGGGGGTCTTCGCCCCGGCGGGCGTCGTCGGCGGTGAGGAGTTAGGCACCGGCGGTGGGCCCAGCGAACTGGCCGGCGTCGTGCCGCCACCGCCGAGGCCCGCGCCGCCCCCGCCCGCGCCGCCGCCGAGGCCGGTGTCCGGTTTGACGCTGTCCACCAGGTGCGAGTCGCCAGCCAGGCTGGCACCGTGCGCGCCGCCCTGGATCGCGCTCATCAGCGGCTGCATAGCCTGCATCGCCTGCTGCGGGAGCTGCGTCAGCGGCTGCATGACGCCACCCACCGCACCGCCGAGCGCGCCGGTGACGCTTTGCAGCATTTGCTGGATCATCTGCATGTCTTGCGACGAATTCGCTTCGTTCGCGGGGAATTTGGCGGCCGCATCGGCCGCCTTGGCCTTCCGGTCGGCGTCCGCGGCGTCGGCGTCGGCGTTGTCTTTCGGGACACCGGCCGCGCCGGCAGCGGTTAGACCTCCGGCACCTGCACCGACCGGCGACGGGTCTGGGGGGTGAGGTGGAGGAGTCACGATTGGCGGAGGTGCTGGTGCGTTAGCTATCCCGCCGTAGACCCCCGGGCTCGCTTTAATTGGTCCAGCTGGACCATTCTGGCCGCCCACGGTCTCACCTCATTTCCGTTTTTGAAGCGTTCTTGCTGTCAGATCGAGTTCAGCTACAGCACCTAGTCGTGAACTCATTTTGCCATGAACGCGCGGGACCGCTATTCACCTTTGTCCCCGAGCGGCGCTAGGAAGTTACGCGAAGGACGAGGGCGTTGAACCAGGCCAGGTGGTAGTTCGCGAGGTAAGTGTGCCCGTCGATGAGCGCCTCGATGGCTGCCAACAGCATCCAGTCTCCGGCAGCCGCCAAACCGTGGTCAGGATAGGCCGCAATTACTGACTGTTGAATGTCCGCGACGCTTTGCCTCAGCAGTTGAGCCTCGCTATCCAGCACCCCCGTCTTCCGCACAGCCGGCGCCGCGATCGCTTGCGCGATCCGCGGTAGACCGTCCCGTCGGCGCACGGCGTCCACAAGGGTGGGTCCTAACTCGTCAACGTCGGGTGCGGCTGATCGAGCAAGCCGGTCGCCGCTCAACACCGGCTCGTCGGATCCCGGCTCGACGACATAGGAGTTGGCATCATGGGCCGCCGCAACCGTGACAGCACCAAGCAAATCGACCGCAGTCATGTCGTGACGTCGTACTGCCGGGCTCAGCAACGTCACATGCGCAGGCAACCGGACGTGCGGCGGAATCCATCCTCCTGCCAGGTCGGTCACCAAAGTCGTCGTTCCGTCGTCGCGCAATCCAGCCGCCCACGACAAGCGTGGCTCTTGGCGCGCGACCGCATCCACAAGCCGCTGCAGGCGCTGCTGCTCGGCCGATCGGCCAGAAACCGCGCCGGCAGTAGCACCCGCAGCCGCTGACGCCGCTGATGCACCCACCAGGGTGGGCGACCCGGCTGCGCCTGAACCCGCGACCGGGCCAGGCCCGCCTCGTTGTACCGACGAAACCAGCGATCCACCGGCGGACGGCGACGACGACGGTGACGGCGCGACCGGTGCACCGGAAACAGGCCCTGAAGGAACCGACGGTACGGACGGAGGAGCGACGACGGGCGGCCGCAGATCTGAACCGTAGGCGGGCAAGGGCCCCGCCGAAAGTGCTGAGCCGCTCAGCGGAGTCGACGACGACCACGAGGCTCCGCTCATTACCGGCGCTATGGAGCCACCTCCAGTCATTGGCGCCGGCGCAGCGGCAGGAGGCGCATCAACCGGTGGTGCTCCTGCAATGAATGCGCCGGCACTTGGGACCGTCGGTGTTACCCCGGGCACAGCCGGGGCCGCCTGGGGTGCTTGACCTTCAAGTGCGTTCAAAGCCCCCGTTGAGAACGCCTGGCCGCCCGGACCGGTCGCTTGACCGGCGCTGAACCCGTTCGCAAAAGTTTGGGCCAGATTGGGTTGGAGGCCTTGCCCTCCGAAGCCTGCTGGCGACAGCTGTGTCCCTCCTCCCGGCACCCCAGGCATTCCAGGTGAGATACCTCCGCCGCCACCCGGCATATGAACAACGGGCGGCGCGGGTGCTGGCACACCCGGCGCTGATCCTTCGGTGCCGCTCCAGCTGGCACCACCCGGGTTCTGAGACTGGTTACTTGGACCACCAGGGTGATGGCCGGGAAGCCCGCCACCGCCGGTTCTGCTGCCGCCTCCAGGCGTTTGCTCCTGGCCGTTGGGGCCCACACCGCCATTTGCAGGTCCGGAACGAGGTCCGGTTGGTGACTCATGCAAGTCATGTTGGCCAATCGGCTTCGGTGGCTTCGGGTCACCGACGTCAAAGCCATTCGCTATGGCCCATGATTGGGCGTCACCAGCTATACCCTCGGCATTCAGAATTTTTTGAGTCGCCGCCATAAGCTTATTGACCGCATCCCGACTAGCATTCGCCGCGTCTGTATTACAGCGGGCTTGAACGGCCTGAACTTCTGCCAACTGCTCAGGCGGTGGTTTCCTCGATGCCATGATGTCATCGATCTCTTTATTACCCGTTTCAGCTATATCAGATAGCCGACTCCGGAGATAGTCTATAGCGTCTGCTCCTGAACTATACCCAGTCGATTTAGTTTGGTATTTCTCCGCTAAATCCACGTGAAACTTCTCGCTCTGCTGGTACCGCGATATCAAATCATCGGCTGTGCGTCCTTGGTTGTGTGCGGCAATCTTGGTCCACTGGCTATGCAGAGTTTTTGAATAATTTTGTTGTTCGACAGATTCTTGGCTCCAATGTTGCGCTCCGGCGCGAAGAGCTGTAGATGGGGCGGGCCACCATGCTCCAACTAAAGCAGCTGACCACTTTCCCGCCGGTAAATCAACCGCCACCGCACACCCTCTTCATAGCTAAATCTTTAGCGTTCACATCATCGACCGCCGCCCGAAATTCACCTTCCGTTGCGGCGCCTTCGCTGCTCTTTGCCGTATCCGTGAGATACGCAGTGGCTAGGGCTTGCGCCGCGCTGCGGTGATCTCCATCCAACGCTGGGTCTTCGGAAGCGTTATAGAGTAAGACCGCAGAGTTAGTAAGGGCAATCCGAGCAAAGGCTTTATCACTGCCATTCGTGTCCACTTGCACCGCCCGCGCGGCCAACTTATACGCGTCGCAGAGTCGCTGCTGCGCCAGAGTGGTCTGTGCCGCAGTGAAAGCGGGCGCGGCTGGTACAGCTGGCGCAGTCGTGGCAGGGAAAGTTCTTGTCAGCGCCACGACGAGCGCAGCGACGGCTACAGCCGCTGTGAGAGCTACCGCTATCGCCAACCACGGGCGCGCTCGCCGCGCGGCGGGACCAATGAAAGATGCTGGCCACGGCCCTGCAGGCGGCCGGGCGAGTGGCTCGTCGCCAAAGCCAGGGGCGTGTTCTCCTGTCACGGGTTCTCCTCTTCCTCAGGCCCGGGGTCTGCCGAGACCAGAACCAAGCCTGCACATCGTGCATCCACTCATAGTGATGCAGTCATGACTGCACAGGCAATTCACTGCCCTCTTATACGCGGGATCAGTCAGCTGCTCGCTGCCCTCTTTTCAATCCACTAGCCACCATCACAATCCAGCGGCGCAGCAGCTTGGTCACGAATTGAGACAAAGTTTCTTCATCGCTCCATCCTTGGCGTTAACCTCGTCGGTTACTGATCGCCACGCAGGGTCATCGCGTTGCTGCACCCAACTGGATGTGGCCTGTGTTCTGCCGTACGCGGCCGCCAGCGCAAGGGCTGCCGCTCGGTCTTCAGGTGGAAGCGCCGGTGCCGCAATTACTACTTGCTCCAACAACGCCGCGCCGTTGACGGTCGCAAGCCCAGCCAAGGCCGGATTGTCACCATTTGTGTCAATCCGGATCGCCCGCGCCGCGAAGACGTATGCGTCGCGTAATTGTTTGTGTGCAGCTGCGGATTGGTCAGGCGGATACGTCGGTGATGTAAATGACGCAGGAATGGACTGGATGTCGCTCCCCATCGGACGCGTAAGCGCAACGATTAAGCCGGCGCCGCCTAATACGACGGCAACCGAAGCGAGAAGCATTGCAGGCCATGATCGGCGTGTGGCATTGACTGCACTGGAAGGGGTGGGCCGCATCGTATCGGACCAGCAGATCCTGTCGACGGGCCGTCATCTGCTGCTGGAGGGAGGTTGCCCACCATTGTCCCTCCTAGTGTCATGTCGCCATCTATCGGACCGCCCGCGAGCACAATTTCCACCTTCCTACCGCCGGCGGAAAAATGCTCGCATCGAAACGCTTACGACTAAACTAAACGCTGTCGCAGAGTTCGAGGTCTCTACATCGTCACGACTTGCCAAGCGGCCGGTAACTTAGCTGGAGACTTTGCGGTTCGTCAGGACTTAAAACGCTCGGCCGGGCGAGTTGTACGCGTCATACAAGATAGGGTCCATATGGCCGTACATCGACCGCTTGTGTTTCGTTGGAGCCGCCCTGCCATGGAAGAATATAGATAGTGTTCTAACCCGAAAGCGGCGCCGCCAGGAACAATGTCGTGCCGAGCAAGCTCAAAGCTATACGTCAAGCGAACGCTTCACGCCGTATAAAGAGGCCGCTGCGACGACCGTTCCCGACACCATGTTGTCTGTAGATAGCTAGCTATGCTGCGGAGTTGCCGGATCGGCAACCAATTTAATGCAATACTATTCGGATGATCGTGCCTTAACTCGGCGCGCAGCGAGCCGGACCTTTAGCCCGCTCAGCCACCTTCCCGATCGCTACGACCACATCGGTGTAATTGAGGGATTAGCCATCATGCCTGGCATATCTTTTTCATTGCAGAATTTTTCGCACTCACGTCGTCCAACGCTGCCCTATATTCTGCCTCTGAGAACGCATCACTAGAGCTTTTGGCGGTGAGCGTGCGGTACGCTACCGCTAGATTGCGTGCCGCGTCTCGGAAATTAGCCGCAAGCGCGGGACTCCCGTCAACGCTGTCAATCATTGCAGCGGCATTAGTAAGAGCAATCCTAGCTAGCGCTGGATTATTGCCATTTGTGTCGACGCCAACCGCGCGGGCAGCGAGGTTGTATGTGTCACAAAGCTGCTTTGCGGCGGACGAACTTTCGCCCACGCTGAACGTAGGCGGCGCTGCCGCCACCTGCGATGGCCGTGTATCCACTGGTCGCTTTAGGGCCATTACCAACGCAACAGCCGCTAGGACGACAGCGACAGCGGCCAGCGCCGTGACGGGCCAGATCTTCTGTTGACGGGACGATGGAGGAAAAGTCATCGCGGGCCATTGTCCGGGCATCCGAGGTTCGTTCGTCGGTCCTGTCCCGCGCGGGGGGGGCAAAACACCCGACATCGTGTCTCCTCACCGTATGAGCTACTCGGACTGTGTACCTACTGCAGGTGGACGCAGCGGGCGAGGTCGTCGACGCCATTCGACTCCACATCACAGTACTGCCGCCGCCTCATCGCTCCTCTTTTGCGCGAACTTCGCAGACGATCGTGATCATTGTGCTGCATCGTACTTCCCACAGGGATCGCTTCTGCGCACCCTTCGCTACCTCGACCGGTTTCAGCAAACCAAGGTGATTGGCAGGTCAAACGACAACCATCTGTACATATGACATCGCAAGACCTGCAGGAAGGGTTCGCGAAAGTCGCCCACTTACGTGGACCGCGCCCCTCACAACCGTCACCTTTCGGGCGTCGCGCAGTCGGGCTTCTCAGGCGTTCCGCGTCCCCGGCCCGCCGCTAGGGCGAAGCGCCCGCAGATCGCTCGCGTTGGTGTTGTCCATATTAGTGAAACCTTTGGCGGCGACGTGGGCCTTCGTCCCGACACCGGTCAGCGTCTCGTGGTGTGCCTGAAGCGTTTTCACGTGCTGGCCGTGTGAGGTGGTGACCGCGTCGTGGAAGGCATCGGCGGCGCCGAAGTCGCCGAACATTCCCGACTCCAGCGGTCCTTGCGCCAACCGGTCGGCCCCATCGCGGGCGTGCCCACCGGCACGGTGGGATTGGTTGCCGCCCGAGTGCAAAAGGTCAGTGTCGACGAACATCGGATGTCCTTTCGGGTCTGCATCCCATCGCACGTGCGATCCGTTATGACCAGGCTAAATACCCCGCCAGGGGCGGTCAATTCACTTCGATAAGTCGCCGTCAGAACCCATGGCTGTTTGTGACGTCCGCCCTGTCCCACTCGGGATCAACGGTGATAGGTGTTGGGATCTCGAGGTGCGGCAAACGCAGCGTGCCCCACGGCGTGCGGACTTCACGCAAGCTGGAGAGCCGGCCTTCACCTCTGGGCGATGCTGTCATGCCTTCGGCCGCTAACGCCTCCCCCCGCCCCACGACGATCTCCGTCATGTTGTGCAGCGACTCACTGCCGGGGTCGTAGTAATGCGAGTGGTCGGTGAACCATGGCAGCACGCTGTGTGAACCGGTGACCTCTGCGCGGAAGCGCACCGCGCCGAAGCTGGCGTGCGCGGGGTCGGCGCCCAGACCGGCCGCGGGACCGACGGGGGCTCCGAGGAGGTCGTTGAGGCCTGTGGGTAGCCCAGTGCCGCTCTCGCCTATCCAGCTGACCGCGTCGGTTGACGCCGCACCGACGTACAGCCTTCCCCCTTGCAGATGAAAGTCCGCGGCCCGAGAAGCCAGGTCCGTTCCGGGACAGCCCACTAAGACGGCGTCGTTGGCGTGCATACCCATGGTGAATGCATCGGCCACCGTCGTCGCCCCGTAGGAATGCCCGAGGACGGTTACGTGGCCAGGCGCCGGCGCTTGGTGGGTCGCCGCTAGGCCGTTGACGTCGGCGGTCAGCGCTGCGCCAGCCTGCCGCGCCATCCAAGGCGTACCGATCTCCGTTAACCTCCGGGCGTCAACCAGAGTCCGATCCCACTGTGGCGCCTCGAAAGTCGGGGCGTCGTAGCCCATCCAGGCGAGCACCGCAGTCGCCCGCGACGGATCGGCACGCAGCGACTGCTCATACAGGTTGATCGCCTCGTCGGGACCATCGGAGAACCAACCGCCCTTCACGCTGCTGTTGCTCCCCGGCACCACCACGGCGGTGTTTCGGGCCGTGTCCGGGTTGCCGATGGCGATGGCAGCCCTCCCCTCGCGGCCGAACGCGACCGGATCGTAAGCCCACAGCAAGACCGGGCGTGCGTTCGGCGGGTCCGCGCCCCTGCTCAGGTCCAAGCCCTGATCGGTGCGCACGGCGTTTTGATATCGGGCGACGTCTTCGGCGGACAGGCCGTAACTTTCCGGGGAGGCAAGCTCTTCTCGGCCTCGGTCGTGGAGGACGTCATCCCGCAACGAGTCCGCCGCCCACCCATGTTGTCGCGCAACGCTTTCCACCCGCTGTAGGTCATCTTTCAGCACCGCGCGGTTGACCTGGTCACGCACTTGGGCGGGGATGCCGTTGAGGTTTCCCAACTGCGGGGGGTGCTGAGCGACCAGCATGGCCTTCTGTGTGTCGTTAAGCGAAGACCACCAACTTGCAATCGACGGCGGTGCGCTGTCCGGAGGCGGGATCAACAGTTCGTCGACAGTTCTGACCTCTGACGGGTCGACACCGTCGAACCGCAGGCGCGCCACAGCGCCCTGCAAGCCCAGGGCGTACTCGTCACGAACGCGCCTCAGCTGGAACGCAATCGCCCGCGTCTCGGCAATCGCGTCTGCGCACAGGCGGTCTATATCTGCATGCCCGGCACCGACTTCACCGTCGATGGTGGCCAGGTCGTCTTCGAGCGCACCGATGTGACGCGCCGACGTCCGCTGCGCTTCAGCCAGGGCAATGGCGAGCTGGTCCAAGTCGACCGCAATCCGGGGCAGTTGTACTGCTTGCAACCCTAGTTTCGCGACGACGCGACCCACTTCCGTGGCGTCGTCGATCGGGTGCGGGCCGACTCCTCGTTCCCATGAAGCGCGGAAGAAGAACCGTGCGTGCTCGAACGCGAAGCCCGCCTCGCTCGCGCTCTGACCCGCATCGTGGAAGGCCTGCGCCAGCCGAGCGATCTGTGCCGGACGGCCGGCTTGCAGACTCGCGTCAAGCACCCACGGGTCATCGCCGGCTTCGACGATCAGCATCGGAATGCTGATGTGCCGCAGTTGCATTGCTCGGACTTCTCGCGGTCACAACGGGCTCGCGCCGTCGGCCAGCCCGTCACCGTCGGAGTCGGTCAGCCGTAGGTTCCATCTGCCATCACCATCGGTGTCGATGTACCCGGTGGTCCCGCCTCCGTCGGTGGACAGTACCCGGTCGGCCAAGCCGTCGCCGTCGGTATCGAAGAGCCGGTCGTCGGGCTGGCCGTGGCCGTCGAAATCGACCAGCGGGCCGCCCGTGTGTTCGACCCCGTCAAGGCCGAACCAGCGCAGCTGATTTCCGCCCCGCTCCGTTGCCACCCCCCACGTTCCGGACCCGTCGTCCGTGAAGTACGCCTCCGGGGTGCCATCATTGTCCAGGTCAAGGACTAGGTGGTCGGCAATGCCATCCCCGTCCAAATCGGCGAGAGCGTCGTCGCGCAGACCGTCGCCGTCGAAATCAAGTGCATACGAATCGAATCGGCCGTCACCGTCCAGGTCTAGATCCGGTTGCGCGTGCCACAACGCCGCGGTGCCGTCGTCCCCATGTAGGCAGTAATCCATGCGTAATGTGACGCTCGGCTATCGCTACGGGTTCCGGTAATCCCGCCGGGCCGTCTCAACGTGAGCGCGAAGCGCACGAAGCTTCCCGCGTATAGACGGTCCACCTAATTCACATTGGGACAAAGTCATGCCCAACATCGACACTGCGCTCCATTATCGGCCAGTAGTAGTCTCAACGGTTGACGACGCCCTAGCCGTTGGAATACACCTCAAGCTTGATGTGGGAGCCTTGGTGCACTTCGATCACCTAGATATTCCGACATTGATTGCCGAAGCGGGCGGTGACCCGTGGGCTGTTAATGAAACCTTGCAGGCGGGACGGCCGGAGCTGATCGCCGACCTCGCGAAGGCATTCCACGATGCGGGCCGGTGCACGTCGGAAGCCGACGCCGCCTTCGACGAGGCTTGTCGTCGATTTGAGGCAGCCTGGACTGGTGCCCGCGGCACGCATCCGATCAATGGCTCAGCGGAAGTACAACGCGCTACTCGATCACTGGGAGTTCAAGCAGCTCATTTGCCGAAAATTGGCCTTGATCTCGAACATATCGCTATAGCTCTAGCCGACACCCAAAAGGCTGCAGCCCAGAAGATCAATGCGCTCAACTCTCAGTTAAAGACAATAGACGACGAGCTTGGTCGAGCAATTCAACTAGAGAACCAAGGTGGTCTCACGTCAACCGATGAAGCACTCGTGGACGAACACATCAACGAACTCGGAGATGATGCCGTCGCTCGCACCAAAGCCTCACTGCAGCAGCTTCAATCGTTACGGGGTGACTATTCCCGACAGCTGCAGGATTCGCTTACTACATTGCGTGCCCAAGACGGATACGACCCGGCCGCCATCCAAGGTTACGACTTCGACGGCCAGATGAGTCTGCCGGAAAGGGAGCAGACGGCTGTCGAGGCATACAACACTCACCAGCGCGCCAAAGACCAAGCAATTCTGGATAATCCCCAGAGTTCCGCCGGTGATCGAGCCGACGCCACGCAACGGCTGAAAGATTTCGCCACCATTACTGATCCGCACGGAGATCCCGAGTCTCAGCGGCTCGCAAGCGAGCGTCTTGGTGATTTCAATGCGTCCCAATTCTCCGGACCTATGCCAGTCGATCCTGTCCTAGGCGTTGACGCGCGTACTCGTGCCCAGATGCGCTTGGACTGGCAGAAGAAGCTTGAGCAGGGTTTACCGGGAACATCATCTTTGCCGGCTGATCAGGCGACGCAGCTGCTCGATGATGGCGAGCAACACGCCCGCGCCTTCGTGACACAAGAGGCAATCAGAGGGTTGGTATCCAAGGGCATGTCGCCAACTGCTGCCACAGCCGCGGCGGGCGACATCTCGCGTGGTGTGCCGTGGGCTGACATCGTCCGGCAGCAGGGCCAAATCGTAACTCTCGCTGGCGCCGGTGCGGACGGTTCATTGGCTGCCCGCGGCGGTAGGCACGCGGTAAGCGCGTTCACTTCTGCGGACGTTGAAGCGTTCGAAAGAGCCGGCAAGATCATGGGTCGAAGTGGAACGTTGGCCGAGGTAGCTCTGGCCACCAATGACTACCTGCATGGTGCTGGGTTCGGCGTATCTGCGGGAAAGGCGGGAGGCAGTATTGCCGGTGGGTGGCTCGGCGCAACTGCTGGTGGCGCCGCGTTCGGATCTGCGTTCGGGCCCGAAGGTGCTTTCGTCGGAGCTATGGTCGGAGCCGCATTCTTCGGCTTCGTTGGCGGAGAAGCGGGCGGGGCTATCGGTGGCCAGTTCGACAAATAACAGTGTCCTTACAGCAGCCAGCACTGTCGCCCAGCACTCGTTCCAGTACCCATCCTGGGCCAGTGGACTGCTGTTCGCTGGTTTTGTTGTCGGGCTCGCTACCGCGGTCGGCAGTGTCATCATTCGAGACCGTGAGCTAGACCGAAAGGTTTATTGGCTGGGCTGGCTAGTCACCACCCTTTGCTTTGCCGCCGCTGTCTCCCCACGGGGCTGGCAAGGCAGCGCGGCCATCGGATCTCTGGGGCTGTTCGCCGCGGTGACCTACGCATACCTGCGTACCCCATACCTCAAGATCGGCGGCCATACCTACTCGGTCATGAGCCATCAAGAAACGAACGGCCTGTCAGCGCCCCCGTCGTCCACCACCTCTACCAACTCGTACCGAGTGGGCTCTGCAACGTTGTCGGCGCGCAACATGTGGTGGCTTCTTGTTGCGCTCGCGTGCCTGGTTTCGACTGCGGCATGTGTTTCTGGTTGGAATTGGGGAATCGCAGCTGCTGCAGCATTTTTCGTCCTACTGGCCGCGGTCAGCGGCGCCGACGACGGAGCGCGCAACCTGCCCGTCGCCCGCGGCCAACATTTGCAAGCAATCCTGATCTCGGCTGCCTCGGTACCGCTGGGATTGGCGCCGACGATTAGCTATTACGTTGCCTACCGGGCGGTGCGCCGATGGCCGATCGGGCCAAGCAGCCGCCAACCATAACGTTGGAGTCCCCGCTACGGGTTCCCCCGAGATTGCCACCACGCCAACAACTCTGCAGTCGCTTCCTCATCACTCAACGGACCGCGCTCGAGTCGCAGCTCCTTCAGGAAGCGCCACGCCTCGCCGACTTGCGGGCCAGCCGGGATGTCGAGCAACTTCATGATCTGGTTGCCGTCGAGGTCGGGACGCACCCGCGCGAGATCCTCTTGCGCAGCCAGCTCGGCGATGCGCTGCTCGAGCCGGTCGTAGCTGGACTGCAGCCGGGCGGCGCGGCGCTTGTTACGCGTCGTGCAGTCGGCGCGCACCAACTTGTGTAGCCGCGGCAGCAGCGGCCCCGCATCGGTGACATAGCGGCGCACCGCGGAATCGGTCCACTTACCCTCGCCGTAGCCGTGAAACCGCAAGTGGAGAAACACCAGCTGCGCGATGTCGTCGACCATTTGCTTCGAATACTTCAACGCGCGCAACCGCTTTCGCACCATCTTGGCGCCCACCACTTCGTGGTGGTGAAAGCTCACGCCGCCGTTGGGTTCGTGGCGGCGGGTCGCGGGCTTGCCGATGTCATGCAGCAGGGCGGCCCAGCGCAGCACCAAGTCCGGGCCGTCGTCTTCGAGCGCCATCGCCTGGCGCAGCACCGTCAGCGAATGCTGATAGACGTCCTTGTGCTGGTGGTGTTCGTCGATGGCCATCTGCATGCCGCCCACCTCCGGCAACACCACCCGGCCCATCCCGGTTTGCACCAACAGGTCGATCCCGGCCACGGGGTCGGCGCCGAGCAGCAGTTTGTCCAGTTCGACGGCGACGCGTTCGGCGCTGATCCGTTCCAGCTGCGGGGCCATCTCCTCGATCGCCGCGCGCACGCGCGGCGCGACGGCGAACCCCAGCTGCGACACGAACCGCGCGGCGCGCAGCATCCGCAGTGGGTCATCGCCGAACGACACCTCGGGGGCGGCGGGCGTGTCGAGCACCTTGTCACGCAGCGCCGCCAAACCGCCCAAGGGATCGAGGAATTCACCAGGACCCGTCCGCGTGATGCGCACCGCCAACGCGTTGACGGTGAAGTCGCGGCGCACGAGATCATCCTCGAGCCGGTCGCCGAAGCGGACCTCGGGATTGCGCGACACCTGGTCGTAGGTGTCGGCGCGGAACGTCGTGATCTCCAGCCGGTGCCTATCCTTGCCGACCCCGACAGTGCCGAATTGAATCCCGGTGTCCCACAGGCTATCGGCCCAACGCCGCAGGATCTGCTGGACCTGCGGCGGGCGGGCGTCGGTAGTGAAGTCGAGGTCGGGACTCAGTCTGCCCAGCAACGCATCCCGCACGGACCCGCCGACGAGGAACAGCTCGCGGCCCGCGTCCTCGAAGGCCGCGCCCAGCTCGGCGAGCATGGGCGCATGCCGGTTGAGTGCAACCGCGGCGGCGGTCAGCAACTCGGCGTCTTGGGCGGCTTCGGGCACGTTCGTTGAGCCTAGTCGGACAAGCCGTGTGAGCGGCCTCGCACCGGCTTAGGTGAGTTGACCACTAGACCCCTCGTAGTAGCGTCTTTTGCACGAGATACGACGGGCGGCGGGTTTGTGCGATGCATCTTCGATACATCAGCAAGGTGGCATTGATCATGTTTGCGGGAGGTGACCCCTGGAAGGTCAATGCGACGTTGCAAAGCGGTCGCCCAGCGCAGATATCCCATCTTGCCCAAGCGTTTCACGATGCGGGCCAATCTACAGGTGAAGCCGAACAAACTTTTCGTCAGGCGAAAGCTAAGTTCGATGAGTCTTGGACGCGTGAGAACGGCGGTAATCCAATAAATGACTCTGCAGAAGTGCGGAGGGCCACGACATTGTTAGGCGTTCAAGCGGCGCAGCTGCCCAGCATCGGTGCCGACCTTGAGACCATCGCGGCCGCGCTAGCTGATGCGCAGCGTGCCGGTGGCGCAGAAATCGCTAACCTTGAAAGTCAACTTCAAGCAATAGACGACCAGATCGGCGAGGCTGTCGAGCTAGAAGAGAAGCAAAAGCCTACACCTCTGGAGAGGCAACTTATCGACCACTATATCGACGGACTTGAGAAGCATGCACTCGACGATACGAAAGCGTCGTTGAAGAAGCTTAACGGGATACGCGATCAGTATTCGCGGACGCTTCAGACTTCGATGACTAACCTACGTATGCGGGATGGGTACGATCCATCGCTGATCGAGGGTGTCAACGGTCAACTTTCGGCGTCGCCCGCGCAGCAAGCACAGGATGACCAACGGCTGCAAAATCAAATCCGTGCGTTCAAGCAGGTGTTCGGGAGAGACCCCATTTCCGCCGCCGACTGGGAGACTGCAGCCGCGCTTGACCCGCAGACTTACGACCCAAAGTTCAAGGGTGTAAAGTCCAATGTTGAGGTGGTGAGGATTCGCCCAGTGCCGGGTCAAGGTATTGTGCGTGTTTCGCAGTGGATACCGCAGCGCGACGTGACGGGTTCGCTCACCGGAAATAGAGACTTGGGAAATAATCGCGGCCCAGAAATACATTTCGATCCCGAAGACACTAAAGTTACGACATACATTGACTACGAGAACGGTGTTGTGGTGCTGCGTCAGAACCCGTCTGTCGAGGAGACACCCACCGGTGGTCCAGGCACCGTGAAGGTCGGCACCCCAAAGGGTAGCGTCACTCAGCTTTCCGACGGATCGGTTCGTGTTAAGTACGATGCAGGTAATCCGTTCGCGCCAGGCTTTACAGCTGATCCTAATGGACCATTAGCGGGACACACGATTACCGTCAACGGCGACCTTGTATTCACGCCGGGTCCGCACGGTGTCGAGATAAATGGAACCAGGACCAACTACCCCTCTCTAGAGGCGTACCAGGACCTCCCGGATGGCACGACCCGCACATTGTTGATTGATCCAGCGAAGTCGGGCAGCTCGGGAGGGCCGGCATTGAATCTGTGGCGACATCATGACTTGGGCCCTTTAGGGGGGAAGGCATTCGCACCATTTGACAATGGTCGATGGAATCCTCGTTACGACGTCACGTTTCCGCTGCCCGCGACCGACTTCGGCCCAACGTCATATCCACCAGTTGTCCCGCCGCTGCCACCAGGGCAGCCTGTCACCGCCTAGCGGCTACTGACGGATGTAATTTGCATGCCGCCCTCTAAAGATATGAACTTTTTCGACGACCGTGCCTGGCGGGCGGCGACGTTGTCGGCGCCGCTCCTCGTCCAACTGATACTGGCAGTGCTGCTCCTGACCATGTGGCTCTTGGGCGAGGGGCCTTTCAGGAATCACGATGCATACGCCGGGGAGCGCGCTTGGATGCTGACCGCCCTCGCCGTCACGGCGGTGACGGCGCTCTCGGCGAGCGCCGCTCTGTTGAGATCTCAAGCGTCATACCGGCGAGGGCTGGGCTTGAGCATGGCGAGCTGCACGGTGGCGGTGCTCGTGGGCGGCTCGATCTTCGACTACCTGATCCTACGGTGAACGGCTCATTGGCTGCGCGCCCCTACGGTCCTCTGACGTTCGCCGTGACGATCATTCATCTCGTCGTGGCGGATTTGACGACTTGGCTCCTGTGCATGCCGATGTGGCCATTCGTCATCTTCGTGCTGCCGATCTGCCTGGCCTACGCCGCCGTCGGCGCCGTCGTCGCGCGGGCACCGGGCAGGTGGGGCCAAATCGGGCGCGGGATGCTGCTCGGGACCTTGTCCGGCCCGCTATCCATCCTCATCTTCGTCCCGGCGTTCGCCATCGCCAGCGCCATCGGCCCGCTCTGAGAACAGGTCGTGACCTGCCGCGCCTCATCGCGGCGAGTATGTCCGGGGCGCCATGTCGTGCCAGCTACTATCGCTTGGGTGTCGGAAGGCGAAGCAGGCAAGCCGCGCCGGCGCCGGGGTCGGCGCCGCGGTCGCGGCGCCTCGGCTGCCCCCGATGCTCAACAACCTGAGAAGGCGACCGGCGACTCGACGACGACGAAGCAGCGTCGCACCCGCTCGCCGCGCCGCGCTCACGACCAGTTGCGCACCGTCCACGAGACCTCAGCGGGCGGGCTGGTGATCGACGGCATCGACGGGCCCCGCGACGCGCAGGTCGCGGCGCTGATCGGCCGCGTCGACCGGCGCGGCCGCATGCTCTGGTCACTGCCGAAAGGGCACATCGAGCAGGGTGAAACGGCCGAGCAGACCGCCATCAGGGAGGTCGCCGAGGAGACCGGCATCCGCGGCAGTGTGCTCGCGGCGTTGGGCCGCATCGACTACTGGTTCGTCACCGACGGCCGGCGAGTCCACAAGACCGTGCACCACTACCTCATGCGCTTCTCCGGCGGCGAGCTCTCCGACGAGGACGTCGAGGTCGCGGAGGTGGCCTGGGTGCCGATCCGCGAGCTGCCGTCCCGGCTGGCCTACGCCGACGAGCGGCGCCTGGCCCAGGTGGCCGACGAGCTCATCGACAAGCTACAAAGCGACGGCCCGGCCGCCCTGCCGCCACTGCCGCCAAGCACCCCGCGGCGCCGGCCCCAGACCCACTCGCGCACCCGGCACGCGGACAAGCCGGCCACCAGCCGCAACAACGGGCACGGGCCCTTGCCGTGACGGCGCCCCGACTGCGTTGGTCCGGCCTATCGCGCCTGGCCGCCGTCCTCGGTGTCATCGCCGGCATCGCCATGCTCACCGCGCCCGTGCTGCCTCGAGCGACCGCGGGTGAGCCGGGCGTGACGCCGTTCGTGCGGGTCCGCATCGACCAGGTGACCCCGGACGTCGTGACCACCACCAGCCAGCCTGTCGTCACGGTCACCGGCATGGTGGCCAACATCGGCGACCGCCCCGTCCGCGACGTCATGGTGCGCCTCGAGCACGCCGACGCCGTCACCGGCTCGGCCGGCCTGCGGACCTCGCTGGACGGTGACACTGACGGGTACCAGCCGGCCGCGGACTTCCTCACCGTCTCGCCCGAGCTGGAGCGCGGCCAGGAGGTGGGGTTCACGCTATCGGCCCCGCTGCGCTCGCTGACCAAGCCGTCGCTGGGCGTCGACAAGCCCGGCATTTTCCCCGTCCTGGTCAACGTGAACGGGACACCCGACTACGGCGCTCCCGCGCGGCTGGACAACGCGCGCTTCCTGCTGCCGGCCGTGGGTGTGCCGCCGGATAAGGCCGACGACCTGGAATCGGCCGTCGCGCCGGACACCTCCAAACCCGTCGGGATCACGATGCTGTGGCCCCTGGCCGACCGGCCGCGGCTGTCCCCCGGCGTCCCCGGCGGCACGATCCCGGTGCGGCTCATCGACGACGACCTGGCCACCTCCCTGGCCCCCGGCGGCCGGCTGGACATCCTGTTGGCGGCGGCCGAGGTCGCCACCAGCCACGACGTCGACCCCGACGGCGCCGTCGACCGGGCGCTGTGCCTGGCGGTCGACCCTGACTTGCTGGTCACCGTCAACGCGATGACCGCCGGCTACGTCGTGTCCAACTCCCCCGACGGGCCGGCCCAGTTGCCGGGCACCCCGACCCACCCAGGCACCGGCCAAGCCACCGCGGCCCAATGGCTGAGCCGGCTGCGCGCCCTGGCGCACCGGACCTGTGTGGCGCCGCTGCCCTACGCCGAGGCCGATCTCGACGCCCTGCAACGCGTCAACGATCCCGGGTTGAGCGCCACCGCCACCACCACCATCGGCGGCATCGTCGACAAGATCCTCGACGTCGCCTCCGTCCGCGGCGCCACCCTGCTGCCCGACGGCCCGTTGACCGACCGGGCCGTCAAGCTGCTCAACGGCGGCGGCCCCACGGTCACGGTCGCCGCGGCCAACCTGTCGGCGGACTCCCCGGGGCCCGGCGTCGACACCGCGCCCCGCCGGCTGTCCCCGCAGGTGGTCGTCGCGCCGTTCGACCCGGCCGTCGGCGCCGCACTGGCCGGGGCCGGGGCCGCCCCCGAGGTGCCGACCTACCTCGACCCGTCGCTGACGATCCGCCTCGCCCACGACTCAGTGACCGCGCGGCGCCAAGACGCCCTGGGCTCCATCTTCTGGCACGCGCTGCGCCACGACGACACGCCGCGCACCCAGGTCCTCGTCCCGCCCGCGGCGTGGAACCTGCAGGCCGACGACGCGCAGGTCATCCTCACCGCGCTGACCACCAGCATCCGTTCCGGGCTGGCGGTGCCGCGCCCGCTGCCCGCGGTGGTCGCCGACGCCACGCAGGCCGCCGCCGGCGCGGGCCAGCCGCCCGAGGAGCTCGGCGCCTACACCGCGGCCCGGGGCCGCTTCGGTGACGACGTCACCGCGGACATCACCGGGCAGATCGGCCGGCTGTGGGGTTTCACCGCGGCGTTGGACACCGACGACCGCACCGGCCTGACCGGCGCCCAGTACACCGCGCCGCTGCGCGAGGACATGCTGCGGGCGCTGAGCCAGTCGGAGCCGCCCGACACCCGCAACGGCCTGGCCCAGCAGCGGATGGTCGTCGTCGCTAAGACCATCAATGACCTGTTCGGCGCCGTGACGATCGTCAACCCCGGCGGCTCGTACACTCTGGCCACCGAGCACAGCCCGCTGCCGCTGGCCTTGCACAACGGGCTGGCCGTCCCCATCCGGGTGCGGTTGCAGCTCGACACCCCGCCGGGGATGACCGTCACCGACGTCGGGCAGATCGAACTGCCGCCCGGCTACCTGCCGCTGCGGGTCCCCATCGAGGTGAACTTCACTCAGCGGGTCGCCATCGACGCCAGCCTGCGCACGCCCGACGGCCTGCGGCTGGGCGAGCCGGTGCGCCTGTCGGTGCATTCCAACGCCTACGGCAAGGTGCTGTTCGCCATCACGCTGACCGCCGCGGCGGTGCTGGTGACCCTGGCCGGCCGGCGGTTGTGGCACCGGTTCCGGGGCCAGCCCGACCCGGCCGACCTGGACCGCCCCGACCCGCCCGACCTCGGCTACGACGACGTCCCCAAGCACGTCGACGAACGGGTCGAAGAAGAGCACCGCGTATGAACCCCGCCTCCCGGCAGGCTCCCCCCCACCACCACCGAGTGCCGCCGTCGCCGCCGGCGCGGCGTCCCCGGCACTCGCTCTCGCCGCCCACCGGCCCCCTGCCGCCCGTACCCGCCGGCATCGACCGGCGCCGCCCCGAGCTGTCCGACTCCGCCCTGGTGTCGCGCTCGTGGGCGATGGCGTTCGCCACCCTGATCAGCCGGCTCACCGGCTTCGCCCGCATCGTGCTGCTCGCCGCCATGCTGGGCGCCGCGCTGTCCAGCTCGTTCTCCGTGGCCAACCAGCTGCCCAACCTGGTGGCCGCGCTGGTGCTGGAGGCCACCTTCACGGCGATCTTCGTGCCCGTCCTGGCCCGCGCCGAGCAGGGCGATCCCGACGGCGGCGCGGCGTTCGTGCGGCGCCTGGTCACGCTGACGACCGCCCTGCTGATAGTCGCCACCGCCCTGTCGGTGCTGGCCGCGCCGCTGCTGGTGCGGCTGATGCTGGGCCGCGCCCCACAGGTCAACGAGCCGCTGACCGTCGCCTTCGCCTACCTCCTGCTGCCGCAGGTGCTCGCCTACGGCCTCACGTCGGTGTTCATGGCGATCCTGAACACCCGCAACGTGTTTGGGCCGACGGCCTGGGCGCCGGTCGTCAACAACGTTGTCGCGCTCGGCACCCTGGCGGTGTACGCGTTGGTGCCGGGCGAGCTGTCCGTGGACCCGGTGCGGATGGGCAACACCAAGCTGCTGGTGCTGGCCCTGGGCACCACCCTTGGCGTCTTCGCCCAGACCGCGGTGCTGCTGGTCGCGCTGCGCCGCCAGCACGTCAGCCTGCGCCCGCTGTGGGGCATCGACCAGCGCCTCAAACGGTTCGGCACCATGGCCGCCGCGATGGTGCTCTACGTCCTGATCAGCCAGCTCGGCCTGGTCGTCGGCAACCAGATCGCCAGCACCGCCGCCGCGTCCGGCCCGGCGATCTACAACTACACGTGGCTGGTCCTGATGCTGCCCTTCGGCATGATCGGGGTGACCGTGCTGACGGTGGTGATGCCGCGGCTGAGCCGCAACGCGGCCGCCGACGACACCCGCGCCGTGCTCGGCGACCTGTCGCTGGCCACCCGGCTGACCCTGATCACGCTGATCCCGATCGTGGCCTTCATGACCGTCGGCGGGCCCGCGATCGGCAGCGCGCTGTTCGCCTACGGCCACTTCGGCGACGTCGACGCCGGCTACCTGGGGGTCGCGATCGCGCTGTCGGCATTCACCCTCATCCCCTACGGGTTGGTGTTGCTGCAGCTGCGCGTCTTCTACGCCCGCGAGCAGCCGTGGACACCGATCGTGATCATCCTCGTCATCACGGCGGTCAAGATCGTCGGCTCCGTGCTCGCGCCGCACCTGACGAGCGACCCCAAGCTGGTCGCCGGCTACCTCGGGCTGGCCAACGGCGTCGGGTTCCTCGCCGGGGCGGTCATCGGCTACCTGCTGCTACGGCACACCCTGCTACCCGGCGGCGGCCAGCTGATCGGCGTCGGCGAGGTGCGCACGATCCTGGTGACCCTGACCGCGTCGATGCTGGCGGGACTGCTCGCGCACGTGGCGGACCGGCTGCTCGGGCTGGACGGGCTCACCAGGCACGGCGGCGCCGCCTCTTTGCTGCGGCTGGTCCTGCTGGGGCTGATCATGCTGCCCATCACGGCGGGTGTGATGCTGCGCGCCGGGGTGCCCGAGGCACGGGCCGCGTTCGACGCCGCGCGTACCCGGCTGACGGGCCGGCCGCCGCGGCCCCGCCGAGCTGCTGCGCTGGCGGGATCGTCTCACCGGCGCCCCGTCACGTACCCTGAGCAGAGAAATTCGTCCCCGCCTGGGGCGCATGCGGTCCAGGAGCCGACCCGGCCCAGGCCTCCGGAGCGGCCAGCCCGAGCCCGGACAGCGAAAGGACCGGAGGTGACCGACCGCCCGATGGAGAGCCCCGCATCCAGCGCCGGCTCCGATGCCGCGGATGTCGTCTTGCGGGTTGGCGTTGGGCATGGTCGCCGGGTAGGCCAGCACCACGTCACCCTCGATGCTGACCCGCACCCGGCTCGGGTCGTCGATCGACAGGGCGACCCCGGCGCGGTGGGCCGCGTCGGCGGCAGCGGCCAGCGATTGCATGGCCCGCACGGCCCCGACGGGCGACGGGGCGGTGTCGGCGACCTCCTGCAGCGAGCCGCCGCGAATCCATTCGGCGACCACCAGCCCACCGGAGTTGGTGTGGACGACGTCGAGCACCCTGGCGACGCCGGGCTTGTCGATGCGGCTCAGCCGCAGGGTGCGCGACAGGATTTCCTGCACGACGTCGTCGGGCAGGGTGCCCTCGGGGTCGACGAAGGTGAGGGCCACCTGGCGGTCCAGGGCGGTGTCGAGCGCCTGCCAGAAGTGCAGGGGCGCAGTGCCGCCGTGAGGAACCAGCAGCCGGTAGCGGCCACCGGCGATGCGGGCGCCGGGGACCAGCTGGACGTCGTCGCCGGCGTCGGCGCGCTCGCGGGGGGCGTCGAACGGGGTGGGCG
>NZ_LZJC01000016.1 GCF_001666755.1 Mycobacterium sp. E1214
ACGCCGACATCGCGGCCGCCGCGCTGCGCGAAGCCACCGAGGAGTCCGGCGTCGACGGGCTGCTGCTGGCGCCCGGGCTGGCGGCCGTGCACGTGCACCCGGTCACCTGCTCGCTGGGCAAGCCGACGCGGCACCTGGACCTGCAATTCGTCGCGCACGCCCCGGCCGGGGCGCGGATCGCGATCAGCGACGAGTCCGACGACCTGCGGTGGTGGCCCGCCGACGAGCTGCCGCCCGGCTCCGACGACGCCCTGAGATATTTGGTGGGCCGGGCCTGCCGAGCGTGAAACTGGCTTCACGTTCGGCGCCGAACGTGAAGCTAACCGCACGCTCGGCCCGCAGGGGCGACAACGAAACGAACTACACGTCGGACGAGTAGCGGATGCCGCCGTCGGGAATCGCCACGCCGGGCCACACCCGGGCGCCGCGCAGCAGCTCGCAGCGCGCGCCGATGTCGGCGCCGTCGCCGATCACGCCGTCGCGGATGAGCGCCCGCGGGCCGATCCGCACGCCGAAGCCGATGATCGAGCGTTCGATCACGCTGCCCGCTTCGACCTTCACGCCGTCGAAGATCACCGCGCCGTCCAGCCGCACGCCGGGCCCGATCTCGGCGCCGCGGCCCACGACGGTGCCACCGACCAGCACCGCGCCGGGCGACACCGCGGCGCCGTCGTGCACCCACTGTTCGCCGCGGTGGCCCCGCAGGGCCGGTGACGGGGCGATCCCGCGCACCAGGTCCGCCGACCCGCGCACGAAGTCCTCCGGCGTCCCCATGTCGCGCCAGTAGGTGGCGTCGACGTAACCGCACACCTTCACGCCGGCGTCGGCGAGCAAGTTGGGGAACACCTCGCGCTCGACGGAGACCTCGCGGCCCGTCGGGATCCGTTCGATGATGTCGCGGCCGAAGATATAGGTGCCGGCGTTGATCTGGTCGGTCGGCGGATCTTGCGTCTTCTCCACGAAGGCGGTGACGCGGCCGTCGTCGTCGGTCGTCACGCAGCCGAACGCGCGGGGATCGCCGACCCGGACCAGGTGCAGGGTGACGTCGGAGCGCTGCTCGGTGTGGAATTCCAGCATCTGGCGCAGGTCCGCGCCGGAGAGCACGTCGCCGTTGAACACCATCGCGGTGTCGTGGCGCAGGTGGCCGGCCACGTTGGCGATGCCGCCGCCGGTGCCCAGCGGCCGTTCCTCGGTGACGTAGTCGATCTGCAGGCCCAGCTTGGAGCCGTCGCCGAACTCGGCCTCGAACACCGCGGCCTGATACGACGTGCTGAGGATGACGTGCTCGATGCCGGCCGCGGCGATCCGCGACAGCAGGTGGTTGAGGAACGGCAGCCCGGCGGTGGGCAGCATCGGCTTGGGCGCCGAGAGGGTCAGCGGCCGCAACCGGGTGCCCTTGCCACCGACCAGCACCACCGCGTCGACCGTCAACGGGTTCGTCAACTCAGCGTCGCCTTTCCGCGTCGGGAGGTGCGCAGCGCGCTGCGCACCATCAGCCGGGAGCGCGCCGCCAAGGAGGCCCGCAGCGTCCAGCGCAGCGGGGCGCGCCACCAACCGGAATGCCGGTCGGCGAGAAACATATACGTGCTCCGGTGGTGGGCCGCGAGGTGGCTGGCCGGGTCGTCGCCGGTGGAGTGGCCCTTGTGGTGCAGCACCTCGGACGACGGCACGTAGACGCTCAGCCAGCCGGCCTGCCCCAGGCGGTCACCGAGATCGACGTCCTCCATGTACATGAAGTAGCGCTCGTCGAAGCCGCCCACCTGCACGAACGCGGCCCAACGCACCAGCAGGCAGGACCCGGACAGCCAGCCGACGACCCGCTCGCTGGGCTCCAGCCGCTCCTGGCGGTAGGCCGCCGACCACGGGTTGCGCTTCCAGAACGGCCCGACGACCGCGTGCATGCCGCCGCGGACCAGGCTGGGCAGGTGGCGGGCCGACGGGTAGACCGATCCGTCGGGGTCCCGGATCAGCGGGCCCAGCGCGCCGGCCCGCGGCCAGCGGCCGGCCGCGTCCAGCAGCGCGTCGATGCTGCCCGGGCCCCACTGCACGTCCGGGTTGGCGATGATGACCCAGTCCTGGCCCGCGCCCTCGCTCTCCGACAGCTCGGCGACCGCGCGGTTGACCGCGGTGCCGTAACCGAGGTTGGCGCCGGTGTGGAACAGCCGGACGTTGGGGTAGCGCTCGACGGCGGCCTCGGGCGTTCCGTCGGTGGAGCCGTTGTCGGCGAGCAGCACGCACACCTGACGCTCGGTCGCCAGCGACAGCGAGGCCAGGAAACGTTCGAGGTGCGGGCCCGGCGAATAGGTCACGGTCACGACCGGCAGGACGTCAGTCACGCGTCGAGGGTAACGGTCGATCCGCGGCGACGGCGCCGTCCAGGGCGGCGTTCAGGGCCGCGGCCAGCGCGGGCCGCCAGGGCCTGAGCGGGCGCAGTCCCGCCGCCGCGGACTCGCGGCCGGACAGCGCGGAGTAGGTCGGGCGGGGAGCCGGGCGCAGGAACTCGGCGGTGCTCACCGGATGCACCCGGGACGGGTCGGCGCCGCACTCCTCGAAGATGGCGCGGGTCTGCTCGTAGCGCGACACCGCGCCCTCGTTGGCGGCGTGCAGGACCGGTCCGGGCACCCCGTCGTCGGCGATCTGCAGCACCGCGTCGGCCAGGTCGGCGACGTAGGTCGGCGACCCGGTCTGGTCGTCGACCACGTTCACCGGGCCGTCACCGGCGGCCAGCCGGCGCATGACCGCGACGAAGTCCTTGCCGGTGCCGCCGGTGTAGACCCAGGCGGTGCGGACGACGACCGCGTCCGGCAGCGCCGCCAGCACGGCCCGCTCCCCCGCCAGCTTGGTCACCGCGTAGACGCCCTGCGGTGCGGTCGGGTCGCTGGGCTCGTACGGGCGCGGCTCGGCCGGCGCGTTGCCACCGAACACGTAGTCGGTGGAGACGTGGAGCAGCCGGGCGCCGGCACGCGCACAGGCGCGGGCGATGTGTTCGGGGCCGGTGGCGTTGACCGCGTGCGCCCGCGCCTGGTCACTTTCGGCGCCGTCGACGTTGGTGTAGGCCGCGCAGTTGATCACCACGTCGCCGCGCTGCACGATGCGCTCGGCGGCGCCGGGGTCGGTGATGTCCCATTGCGACGAGGTGAAGGCGACCGCGTCGCGGCCCTGACGCGCCGTCAGCGACGCCAGAAAACCGCCCAACTGGCCGCCGGCACCCGTGATCACGATCCTGCCCGACATGGTTTTCAGTCTGGCATGCCCCGAAAAGTTGGGGCGATCCCTGGGCACGCGGGGCTCGTTACCCGTGAAGCGCGTGTGTCGCAAGTAGCCTAATGGGATGCCTGTGCATCGTGTGATTCGTGTGATTGCCACCGCGCTGACGCTGCTGGTCGTCGTCGGCACCGGGATCGCATGGACCAATGTCCGCTCCTTCGAGAACGGCATCTTCCACATGTCGGCGCCCTCGCTGGGCAAGGGCGGCGACGACGGCGCCATCGACATCCTGCTGGTGGGCCTCGACAGCCGCACCGACGCGCACGGCAACCCGCTGTCCCAGGAGGAACTGGACACCCTCAAAGCCGGCGACGAGGAAGCCACCAACACCGACACGATCATCCTGATCCGCATCCCGAACAACGGAAAGTCGGCGACGGCCATCTCGATCCCGCGCGACTCCTACGTCGCGGCGCCCGGCCTGGGCAAGACCAAGATCAACGGCGTCTACGGCCAGACCCGCGAGTCCAAGCGCGCCAGCCTGGTGCGCGCCGGCGACTCCGCCGCCGACGCCGCCGCGCAGGGCACCGAGGCCGGCCGCGACGCGCTGATCAAGACCGTCGCCGACCTGACCGGCGTCACCGTCGACCACTACGCCGAGATCGGCCTGCTGGGCTTCTCGCTGATCACCGACGCGCTGGGCGGCGTCGACGTGTGCCTCAAAGAGCCGGTGTTCGAACCGCTTTCGGGCGCGGACTTCCCGGCGGGCCCGCAGCGACTCAGCGGCCCGGAGGCGTTGAGCTTCGTGCGCCAACGCCACGAGCTGCCCCGCGGCGACCTCGACCGGGTGGTGCGCCAGCAGGTGGTGATGGCGTCGCTGGCCCACCGCGTCATCTCCGGCCAGACGCTGTCCAGCCCCGCCACCGTCAAGCGGCTCGAGGCGGCCGTGCAGCGCTCGGTGGTCATCTCCGCCGGCTGGGACGTCATGGATTTCGTGCAGCAGATGCAGAAGCTGGCCGGCGGCAACGTCGCGTTCGCCACCATCCCGGTGCTCGACGGCGCCGGCTGGAGCGACGACGGCATGCAGAGCGTGGTGCGGGTCGACCCGCATCAGGTCGCCGACTGGGTCGGCAGCCTGCTGCACAACCAGGAGCAGGGCAAGACCGAGGAGATCGCCTACACCCCGGCGAAGACCACCGCCAGCGTCGTCAACGACACCGACATCAACGGCCTGGCGGCCGCGGTGTCGGATGTGTTGAGCGCCAAGGGTTTTGGCGCGGGCACGGTGGGCAACAGCGACGGCACACACGTCAAGACCAGCCAGGTGCGCGCCGCCAAGAGTGACGATCTGGGCGCCCAGCAGGTGTCCAAGGAGCTGGGCGGGTTACCCGTCGTCCCGGACACGTCGCTGGCGCCCGGGTCGGTGCGGGTGGTCTTGGCCAACGACTACAGCGGCCCCGGCTCGGGGCTCTCCGGCGGCTCGTCGGGCGGGCCGGTGCTGGCCGCCAAGGCGTCGAACACCGGCCCGGCCGCCGACCCGAACGTGCCGGCGCCGTCGCCGATCCTGACCGCTGGTTCCGACAAGCCGGAGTGCATCAACTGAGCGCGCCGGCGACGCTGTCCGGGGCGATCCTCGATCCGCTGCTGCGGGCCGACCCGGTCGGACCGCGCATCACCTACTACGACGACGCCACGGGTGAGCGCATCGAACTGTCGGCGGTGACCCTGGCCAACTGGGCCGCCAAGACGGGCAATTTGCTGCGCGACGAGCTGGGCGCCGGCCCGGCCAGCCGGGTCGCCATCCTGCTGCCGGCGCACTGGCAGACGGCCGCGGTGCTGTTCGGCGTGTGGTGGATCGGCGCGGAGGCGGTGCTCGACGGCCCGGCCGACCTGGCGCTGTGCACCGCTGAGCGGCTCGACGAGGCTGACGCGGCGGCACCCGGTGGCGAGGTGGCGGTGCTGTCGCTGGACCCGTTCGGCCGCCCCGCCGACGGCCTGCCGATCGGGGTGACGGACTACGCCACCGCGGTGCGGGTGCACGGCGACCAGATCGTTCCGGAGGCCCGGCCCGGCCCGGCGCTGGCCGGCCGCACTGTCGAGCAGGTCCGGGCGGAGTGCGAAAGAGCCGTTGCGACAAGGGCTTTGACGTCGCGGGATCGGGTGTTGTCCACCGCGTCGTGGCCGGGACCGGCCGAGCTGGTCGACGGGCTGCTGGCGATCCTGTCGGTCGGCGGCTCGCTGGTGCAGGTGGCCAATCCCGACCCGGCCGCGCTGCCGCGCCGCATCGAGACGGAGAAGGTCACCCGGGTGTTGTGAAGCCGGGGTACCACGGCGTCGTCGCGCGGCGGTGCCGCAGCACCGCGGTGACGACGAGGGTGACGATGCCCGCCACCGCGATCCCCACTCCCGCCAGCCCGCCGAGGATCGTGGCGACGAACGCGGCGGTGCTGGGCTTGTCCCCCACGCCGAAGGTGTCCGCGGGCGCTCCCGTGCACGCGATCGTGTAGTCACCCGAGTCGACGGCGTCGATCGTGAAGAACGCGTCCCAGTGATTGAGCGTCATGTTGCCGTCGTAGCGCTGCAGGCGGGGACGCTGGGTCGAACCGCCGTCGACGTCGCAGTGCACGCGGTGCCGCCCGGACCCCTCGTCGTTGTCGACGTAGATGACCTTCGTCGCGCCGGCGTCGATGTGCACGGTCGTCGACCCGCCGCTGCCGAAGGTGTGCTCGGCCGCGGGTCGCTTGCTCAAGATGGTGACCAGCCCCACCCCGAACACCGTGGCGCCGAGGATGATCCCGACCGCGAGGAGCCCGGCACCCACCGCGTACCAGTGCTTTCGGGGCGCCGGTTTGGGCGGGACGGCGGGCGGGCCCGGACTCCAGCCGTAGTGCGGCCCGTAGCCCGGCGGCTGGCCGGGAAAGGGGGGCGGATCGATCGACATGACGGGCTCCCTCCGACCCCCCGACCGTAATCGCCAGCCCGCCCCGCGCAAGCCATCGCCCACCCCCGGCGGGCAATCCATATTGATATCGCTATATCTCAATGTTAACGTCGGTTCAGCGCTGGTTGACGCTCCGACGAACAAAGAGAAAGGTTTCTTCCATGGCGGTGTACGGGCTCTTGGCGAAGGCGGCGGGAACGGTTGTCACCGGGTTGGTCGGCGTGACGGCCTACGAGGTAGTGCGCAAGGCGATTGACAAGGCCCCGCTGCACCAAACGGCCGTCAAGGGCGCCGAGCTCGGCCTGCGGGGCACCCGCAAGGCCGAGGAAGCCGCGGAGTCGGCCCGGCTCAAGCTCGCCGACGTCATGGCCGAGGCCCGCGAACGGATTGGCGAGGAAGCCCCGACCCCGGCCGTCACCGACGTGCACGACCACGAGCACTGACCGCCCGCGCATGACGCTGGCCCTGGTCCCCGAGGTGGACTCGTCGAATAACGCTGCGCTGCGGGTGCTTTCCGATGCCGCGGGGCGGATGCGGGTGGCGGTGCCGTGGCTGCGCGGCGACTCGCGGCGCGCCGTGGCCGTCGAGGAGGCCGTGGCCGCCTGCCAGGGGGTGCGCGCCGTGCACGCCTACCCGCGCACCGGCTCGGTCGTCGTCTGGTATTCGCCGCGACGCGCCCAGCCCCCGAAGCTGCTGGACGCCATCGGGTCCGCCGCGCACGTCGCGGCCGAGCTGATCCCGGCGCGGGCGCCGCATTCGGCGGAGATTCGGAACGCCGACGTGCTGCGCATGGTCATCGGTGGCGCGGCGCTGGCCCTGCTGGGCGTGCGCCGTTACGTGTTCGCCCGGCCACCGCTGCTCGGGCCCAGCGGCCGCGCGGTCGCCACGGGCGTCACCATCTTCACCGGCTACCCGTTCCTGCGCGGCGCCCTGCGCTCGCTGCGATCCGGGCGGGCGGGAACCGACGCGCTGGTGTCGGCCGCCACCGTGGCCAGCCTGATTCTGCGCGAGAACGTCGTCGCGCTCACCGTGCTGTGGCTGCTTAACATCGGCGAGTACCTTCAGGACCTCACGCTGCGCCGCACCCGGCGCGCCATCTCCGAGCTCCTGCGCGGCAGCCAGGACACGGCGTGGATCCGGTTGCGGGAGGGCCCGCAGGCCGGCACCGAGGTCCAGGTGCCGATCGACACCGTGGAGATCGGTGACGAGGTGGTGGTGCACGACCACGTCGCCATCCCGGTCGACGGCGAGGTGGTCGACGGGGAAGCCGTGGTCAACCAGTCCGCGATCACCGGCGAGAACCTGCCGGTGAGTGTCGTGTCCGGCGCGCACGTGCATGCCGGGTCGGTGGTGGTGCGCGGGCGCCTGGTGGTGCGTGCGCAGGCCGTCGGCAACCAGACCACCATCGGTCGGATCATCTCCCGGGTCGAGGAAGCCCAGCACGACCGGGCGCCGATTCAGACCGTCGGCGAAAACTTCTCCCGCCGTTTCGTTCCCACGTCGTTCATCGTCTCCGCGATCACCCTGGCGGTCACCGGCGACGTCCGGCGCGCGATGACCATGCTGCTGATCGCCTGCCCGTGCGCGGTGGGGCTCTCGACCCCCACCGCGATCAGCGCCGCGATCGGTAACGGCGCCCGGCGCGGCATCCTGATCAAGGGTGGCTCGCACCTCGAGCAGGCGGGCCGGGTGGACGCGATCGTGTTCGACAAGACCGGGACGCTGACCGTCGGCCGCCCGATCGTCACCAATATCGTTGCCATGCACAAGGATTGGGAACCGGAGCAGGTGCTGGCCTACGCCGCCAGCTCCGAGATCCACTCCCGCCACCCGTTGGCCGAGGCGGTCATCCGCTCCACCGAGGAACGCCACATCACCATCCCCCCACACGAGGAGTGCGAGGTACTGGTGGGCCTGGGCATGCGCACCTGGGCCGACGGGCGGACCCTACTCCTGGGCAGCCCCGGGCTGCTGCGGGCCGAGAAGGTCAAGGTGTCCAAGAAGGCCGCGGAATGGGTGGACAAGCTGCGCCGCCAGGCCGAGACGCCTTTGTTGCTGGCGGTCGACGGCACGCTGGTGGGGTTGATCAGCCTTCGTGACGAGGTGCGGCCCGAAGCCGCCGATGTGCTCGAGCGGTTGCGTGCCAACGGAATTCGCCGGATCGTGATGCTCACCGGCGACCACCCGGACATCGCCGAGGTGGTGGCCGACGAGCTGGGGATCGACGAGTGGCGCGCGGAGGTGATGCCCGAGGACAAGCTCGCGGTGGTGCGTGAGCTGCAGGACGCCGGGTACGTGGTGGGCATGGTCGGCGATGGCATCAACGACGCCCCCGCGCTGGCGGCCGCCGACATCGGCATCGCGATGGGCCTGGCCGGCACGGACGTCGCCGTCGAGACCGCCGACGTGGCGCTGGCCAACGACGACCTGCACCGCCTGCTCGACGTGCGCGACCTGGGCGCCCGGGCCGTCGACGTCATCCGGGAGAACTACGGTATGTCCATCGCCGTGAACGCCGCAGGGCTGATCATCGGCGCGGGTGGCGCCCTGTCCCCCGTTCTCGCCGCGATCCTGCACAACGCGTCCTCGGTCGCGGTGGTGGCCAACAGTTCCCGGCTGATCCGGTATCGGCTGGACTGACCCTCGGGCGGGCCGGCGCCGCGGCGTTTCAGAAAGCGTAGGGCCCGAACCGGCCCCACGCCACGGCGACCGCGACCACCAGCAGCACCGCCGCAGGGAGCACGGCGGGCCCCTCGTGGCGGCGGACGTGCAGGATGACGGCCCCGACCATGACCGCGGCCAGGCACGCCGCCGCGACGGGCACCAGCACGGGTGCGATCTTGACGAGGCCGGGCAACACCACCCCGATGGCGCCCAAGACCTCCGCCAGGCCCAGCGCCCGGACGGCACCCATCGGCACGCGCTCCGCGAAGTCCATGCCCCGGCTCACCAAGGCCTGTTGGCTCGCAAACAGTTTCATCGAGCCCGCGCCCAGAAACGCGACGGCAAGCACTCCCTGTAGGACCCACAGCGCAATGTTCATCGCCCGCCTTTCCATTGACTTGAAATTTCAAGTCATAGCTTGACCGATATCGGTTGAAGCGTCAAGTCGCTATCGTGGACGTGTGAGTAAGCGAGTGCGGTGGCTCAACGCACGCGAGCGCCGGGCATGGTTGGAACTGGTGCGGATCATGACCCTGCTTCCCACGACGCTCGACGCGCAGTTGCGCCGCGACTCCGACCTCAATCAATACGAGTACATCGTGATGGGTCGACTCGCGGAGCGCACCGACCGGACCATGGGCATGAAGGCGCTGGCCGTCGTCACCAACGGGTCGCTGTCGCGGTTGTCCCACGTGGTCAAACGCCTGGAGGCCGACGGATACGCGTACCGCGAGAGTCACCCGAGCGACGGCAGGCTGACGCGGGTTGTTTTGACGGACAAGGGATTTCAGAAGGTGACCGAGGCTGCGCCGGGACATGTGTGCGAGGTGCGCCGACACGTGTTCGACCACCTCACCGCCGAGGACGTCGTCCAGCTGGGTGAGCTGCTCTCCCGTATCGCCCCGGATGCCAGTTGGTGACGCCGCCGGCACCCGCCGACGTCACGGCATAGGATGGGGGCGTTCGACTGCGCCGCGTAGCGCGGTGCCTCGCCCTGTCGACGACACGTCACAACGATGATCCGCCGCAGCCCTCGAGGAGTGCACCATGGCCGACAGACCGCCCCTCCCCCCATTCACCGCAGACAGCGCCGTGGAGAAGGTTCGGCTGGCCGAAAACAGTTGGAACACCAGGGATCCCGAGAAAGTTGCCCAGGGTTACACCGAGGACAGTTGGTGGCGCAACCGGTCGCAGTTTATCCAGGGCCGCCCGGCGATCGTCGAGTTTCTGCGCGGGAAATGGCAACGCGAACTCGAATACCGGTTGATCAAGGAGCTGTGGGCCTTCGAAGGCAACCGGATCGCGGTACGGTTTTGCTACGAGTACCACAACGTCGATCAGCAATGGTTCCGCGCCTACGGCAACGAGAACTGGCACTTCACCGAGGCGGGTCTCATGCGGTGGCGCCACGCGAGCATCAACGACGTCGCGATCGCCGAGAGCGAGCGCAAATTCCACTGGGATCAGGCGGGTCCCCGGCCCACCGAGCACCCGGGCCTGAGCGATCTGGGGTTGTAAGGCGCACACCGACACCCGGCCGAGCGCGGTGGCGATCGAGGTCCTCCGCACGCCCATGGCGGCCCGCACCGGTGGCGACCTGAAGCCGCGCGAGCGGCGCCGGTCGGCCACAGAATTCCGACCGCGCGGTCACTGGCTCGCCGCGGGCCCGCTCAACCCCCGGGCACCGCGCCCGGGGGCTTCCCCCTAGTGGGCCGTGTCGTCGCCTCCTTCGCGTCGATGCGGGAGCGCCGTGGACCGGGCTGGAACGCGCTGCCGTCGTGGTGAACGAGCGGCGCCTGCTCCAACGCCGTCATTCGTAGACCGAATTCCCCGAGCAGATATCGCTGGCGTTCAGCCGCTTTCGCCGCCGCGGCGTGGGCCGTGTCAACGATCAGCTGGGCGAGGGTGTCGGCTCCCACGCGGTAGGCAAAGTCACTCAGCCATAGGCCCGTCATCGCCCCGAGCCCGTCCACTTCGACGCTCACCGCCTTATCGCGGCTCGTGGCACGCACGGTGATCGAGCGGCAGTGTTCATCGAGCGCGTCGATCAAATCCCGCTGCTTGGCGATGCGTGCCAGTAGCGAATCCGCAAGGCCGCCGGTCATATCGGTCTCATCCAGCTGTCGGGGAGATCGTCGGGGCTGTCGCTCGACTCCGCCTCGGCCCGGGCCAACTCTTCGGGTGAACTGAGATTCAGACCGCGCACGATGCCGGGGCTGACGCCGGCGGCGAGCAACGCGCGTCGGCGTTCGACCTGCATGCGCTTGGCCGAAAGCTGGCAGAGCGTCAGAATCTCCTGTGCCAATTGCGTTGGGGACTTCGATAACTCGCGCTTATCGAGCTTGAGGGCGATTGGCAACCCGCGTTCGGTCGTCCGAACCTGAATCCCTCCACTGCGGGAGCCCAGCGATCCGACCATTATGGCTGTCCTCACTCGAACGCTCGAAAGGCTATGGCCCGCAGCTTAGTACAATCGCAGGCGGGCAGTCGCGGCTTGCCGGCCGGCAAATGCGGGCGCTGCCGCGTCGGCCGGCGCACCGACCCGGTCCGATCGAAGAGAGCTGAGGGGCCTTCGATGAGTGGTGAGAACAGGAACGCGCAGCGTGTGTTCGACGCGGGCATACTCTCACTCGGTATTCCGATCGACGGGATGGAGGTCGAGCGCGACCTGCAGTACGCCGCCAAGGCGTTTGCCCGGGCAACCCAATACGACCCGGACATGTGTGACGCCTGGCTCGGCCGGGCGGCCGCGGGCGAAAGCACTCCCGAGGTGATCCACCACCTGAACCGCACCAGCAAGCTGTTGGGCCGTGAACAGCGCAGGTTGGGTTTGGGGCCGCGAACGCTGTGCGGGCGCTTCGAGACCGGCCTGTACGTGGACTACACGCTGAGTTCGCTGACCGAGATCAAACTCGCCTACATCGCGAGCCTGATCCAGGGCAAGGATTACGACGAAGCCGAATACACCCTCGACGAACTCGCCGCGGCCCGCGCCGCCCACCCGGACCCGGCCAGTGACGGCATCTGCGCCTACATGCGGGGCATCCTGCACTTCACCACGCAACGCTGGCCGGATGTGCTGACCGCGCTTGCTGATTCAGCATCGTTCACCGACGAGTACCTCGCGGCGGGCGCGCACCTCATGGTGGGGTCGGCCTGCGCCCAGATGGGCCTGTTCGGTGAAGGCCTGCGTCGGCTCGACGAAGCACTGGAAGGCCCCATCCCGGCCGCTCGCCGGGCCGCCGAGTTCTGCAAGGGCCTCACGTTGCGGGAGATGGGCAACGAGCCGGACGCCCGGAAGATTTTCGAGCGCATCTACAGCGAGGAACCGGGATTTGAGGCCAATTACGCGGCCCTGAAGGATCCCAAGTTCCGGCTCGTCGTCACCACCCGGGAGGCCATCGAAGCCCGCACCGACCGGTGGGACCCCGCCAGCTCACCGACGTCGGCCGATCTGGATGCGGAAAGTATGACCGAGCGCGGCAACGAGCACCTGCGGGCGGCCCAACAGGAACTCGACCGGCAGGTGGGCTTGGCCGATGTCAAGCTTCAAGTCGCTAAACTCCGGTCCGCGGCGCGTCTGGCGAAGCTGCGCGAGGACAAGGGGCTTAACACCGCATCCCGGAGCCTGCATCTGGCGTTCACCGGCCCGCCCGGCACCGGCAAGACCACGATCGCGCGGGTGGTAGCCAAAACCTACTGTGGGCTTGGGCTTTTGGAGTCGCTTTCCGTCGTCGAGGCCAAGCGCCAGGACTTCGTCGGGCAGCACCTGGGCAGCACCGCGATCAAGACCAGCGCCCTGATCGACACCGCCATGGGTGGCGTGCTGTTCATCGACGAGGCATACACGCTCATCCAGACCGGCCTCTCCGGTGGAGACGCGTTCGGGCGCGAGGCGGTCGATACGCTGCTGGCCCGCATGGAAAATGACCGGGACCGCCTGGTCGTCATCATCGCCGGATACGACACCGAGATCGATCGCTTCCTGTCCTCGAACGAGGGGCTCTCGTCACGGTTCACCAAACGAATCCGGTTTCCGTCCTACACGCCCTACGAGCTGGGGGATATCGGCCGCCTGGTGGCGAAGTCGCGGGACTCCGAGCTGTCACCGAGCGCCTACGACGAGTTGGTGAGTGTGTGCACGCGGCTGTGCGCCGAGGAGTCCACCGATCACGACGGGAACGTCCGAAAGAACATCGATTTGGCCGGCAACGGGCGCTTCGTGCGTAACGTGATCGAGGCGGCCGAGGAGGAACGCGCCTACCGCCTCACCGAGGGTCAGGACGCCGCGTTTCAGAGCATCGACGAGGACGCATTGATGCTCATCGAAGGAAGCGACATGAAAGCGGCGTTGAGCAGCATTCTGCAGACGTTGAACCTGAAATAGCCACCGGGAGGTGCCATGACCGACCGCGACGAAGCACGGCCACCGCTGCGTACACATTTCACGGCCACCCTGCCCGACGACGCGGGATGGCAGCAGGGCGCCAACGCGCCGGCCGCGAACGAACTCGGCCTGATTCGCTTGGCGAAGCGGCCGCCCCGGCACGGCTGGCGAAAGGCGTTGTACCGCCTGAGCGGCGGCAGGCTGAACGTGGGCGAATCCGCGGCGGAAGCAAGGATCCGGACTCTGACCGATCGCGTCAATCAGCCGGTGCGGGGTTCCTACAGCATCGCGGTGTTATCCCTGAAAGGCGGTGTGGGGAAGACGACGACGACCGTCGGCCTGGGGGCAACGTTCGCATCGCTACGGGGTGACCGGGTGATAGCCGTCGACGCCAACCCGGACTTCGGGACGCTGGCCCAGCGTGGCCCGAACGAGACCCGTTCGACTGTCCGCGATCTCCGGACCGACGGGGATCTGCTGCGCTATCCGGACATGCGCCGGCACACCTCGCAAAGTCCCAATCGGCTGGAATTTCTGGCCTCCGAGCGCGATCCCGCGGTGTCCGAGTCTTTTTCGGAAGACGATTACCGTGCGGTGCACAGGGTCCTCGATCGGTTCTACAACATCATCCTCACCGACTGCGGCACCGGCCTGACGCATTCGGCCATGCGGGGCGTTCTGGACACCGCCGACGCCCTGATCGTGGTCGCCGCCCCGGCGATCGACTCTGCGCGCAGCGCCTTGGCGACCCTCGATTGGTTGCAGCATCATGGCTACGCCCATCTGGTGCCCGACGCCACGGTGGTCGTCAGTTCCGCGCGTCCGGGTGCCATGCCGATCGATCTCGATCAACTGACCCAGTATTTCCGTTCGCGCGCGCATTCACTGTTCGTCGTCTCCTACGACGAACATCTCGGCGAGGGTGGTGAGATCTGTTTGGACTTGCTGAAAAGCAGGACACGCTTGGAGTTCATGGAGCTCGCCGCGTCGATGGCCGACGGGTTTGCCGGCAAGGGCAGTGCGTGACGGGCCGCGTTGGCTGAGGTGGCCGGCCGCAGCTAGGGACCGGTGGGCTCGATAGCGCTTTGGTCGACGGCTTGGCGCCGCGCGTGGTACGACCCGGACTCCGAGGCAACGTGATTCGCCCCGGGCACTCCCGGGGCGGCCGCGGGCGCTACCGACTGCACGCCGCTCGAACCCCGGGCAGGTTGCTCGGTGGCGCCCACACCGTGCCGGGCGTACCTGGCTTGCAGGTCCGCGAACGACTCCTGCGCCGCATCGGCGCCGCGGGCGGCCGCTTCGGCCTGGGCGGCCGCCGTGGCGTACGCAGCGGCCTGGGATTCCGGCCGCGGCTGCTGGTAGTGCGCCGCATAAGCCTGATACAGCTGGGTCAGCTGCGCGTAGGCGGAATAGTCGCCTGTCGCGACATCTTTGGTGTGCGTGGCCCGGCCTTCGTGGAGCAACGCACCGGCCGCGGCGAGCGACTGCAGCGCGGTCAGCACCATGACGACCGTCACCGCCCAGTTGGGGATGCCGCCTACGACCCAGCTGCAGGTCGCATCGCCGAAGCCGGTGGCAGCGAGCGCCACGACGATCCAGCCGCGGTCCCCCTGACCCGGCAGCAGCCCTACGGCAGCCACCACCGCCGCGAACACGCTGAGCCGCATCGGGTACCCCGAAGCCACCGGCGCGGCAACGCTCACCCCGAAGGTCGCGGCGCCCAGCACCGCGACGGCGGCCCACAGCGCTCTGCTTCGTTGGTCCGGGCGCTGCGATTTCGCGCCGGGCGGCGCGGGATACCAACCGTAGGCGGTGGTGTAAGGCTGGCGCGCCGACGGGCCCGGTGTGTTGGTCATGGTCGCTCCCCTGATCGATCGATCGCCAGCACCGTCCACACGAGTCTGTCACGCATCCAATGACGACTTGAGGTACCGCATTTCGTCGTCGGTAGCCACCATCGTGACCACCGCCGATTCCGTCCGGGTAGCCACCCGGACGAGGTCGTGATCGTGATCGAGCAGCTGCAGGGTCACATCTGCTCGTCGGGACGGCTCGGCGTGCACCGGTCGGACCACCATCGTCGTCACCCCGTCCGGAACGGTCCGTTCGGAAGGGCCGTCGAACATCTCGACGGCGAAGGGGCGCGACGGGTCGGCCGGCGCCGCCACCGCTCCGTTGCCGTTGTCGTTGACGCGCAGCAGATGACGGTCGCCGACCTGATCCGCCATCACCTGCCACGCGGCCGGCCGGCTGGTCCGGACCCGCACGCCCGCGCCCAAGGCCAACGATCGCAACACCACCTGCTGCGCCAGGTGCAGCGTGCCGCACATCTCCACCCGCTGAACTCGCGGCCCGAACAATGGCAACGCCACCGCGCGACCATGTTCGTCGGCGCCCACCAGCTGGCCGCAACCGGACGTGGGCAACGTCAGGCCGTGCAACGCAGTGGCCCCGCGGCCCACCACCCACCGCTGGACCGACCGGCGCGGCGGGGGCACTGGCAGGCTGCACAGCAGCGCGGCGTACTGCCTACCGGGTAGCTGCTCCAGGCCGGGCAGGTGCACCCGAACCCGTCCCTGCACACCGAACCGCACCAGCCCGCGAAGCTGCAGGACGTCGTCGCGTTCATTGCGGCGCAGCGTGACACACAGGGTCGTCGAATGACTCGGGACGGTCCACAACGACTCGAGCCCCCCCGTGGTGAACAACGCCGGCGTGATGGAGAAGCTGCGCAGCTCGAAGCGGCCCGCGTGGCAGGCTAGCCAGCTCTCACCGATGTCGGTGACGTCCAACCCGTCGGACAACTCGGTTACCGCCCTGGTCATTTCGGCGTCGGTCATGATGTGGGCCCGCACCCCCGCATCCGAAAGGCGATTGGCCACCCGCCGGGTCGCGGTAGCCGCGGTCCGCATGATCGCGTCCCGCCCGCTACCTCGGGGGCGCACCGCGTCGGGGCAGCCCGTCGGGTTCATCCGGACCACCACCCACGCCGCACGTTCGGCGACCGCGGGTAGCGGGCCCAGCACAGCGTCGTAGACCGCACCCACGTGGCCGTTGCCGTGTGAACGGACACCGCGGCAGATCACATCGATGGAATCCAGGCGGATGTCGAACTGGCGAAGACATTCCGCCAAGACCTCCATGGCGACCGATTCGCCCGCTACCGTCAACGCGGGCTCCATCACGGTGATCGCTTGAGGATTCTGATCGATGCGCAGCAGCGACAGCAAAGTCTTGCCGTCCCAGTGAAATCCGATCTGTGTACCGTCGGACGCCTTCGCGTCGAACGGTTCCGATGGGCCGCGCCGGCGCTTGCGGCGCCACCGATCGAAAACGAAGCCCAGCCGCTCAGCCGCCCAGCGCGGCATCGACCGTCCACGGATCGGCACCACGCACAGCAGCGCGACGACGAAGCCCGCGGCGACCGCGCGCCAGCCGGGTCGGTCCATCAGCAACCCGCCGCCGATCCCCGCCACCACAACGGCCTGCACGGTCAGCACATCGGTCAGCGGCAGGACGCGTTGCGGCAAGATCGCCCGCGTGGCGACGAGTCCCGGCGACGCCCTTCGTCGCCCCAGCCGCCGTCGCGTCGCGCCGGTCATCAGCGGCCCCCTGGGCTGCGCCGCAACAGGTTTGGCGTCTCGGCGAGGCTCGCACGGGCCCGGGTAAGCTGAACGCGTCGTTGAACATTCCCTCGAACGCCGAGAGGGGCCGCCATGCCGGCGCAGGTGACCACACGCGCGCAGGTCAATGGGTATCGACTTCTGGTCCGCCGCTTGGAGCACGCGCTCATCCGCGCCGATTCCCGAATGATCCACGACCCGATGCGGGGGCAGATGCGGGCGCTGCTGGTCGGGGTGGTCGTCGCCGTGCTCATCTGCGGAGGCGCGGGCGTCCTCGCGTTCTTCAGGCCGACGCCAAATTTCGGCGACGCGACGATCATGCTCAGCAAGTCTAATGGCACCATGTTCGTGCGGATCGGTGACCGCCTGCATCCCGTGCTGAACCTGGCGTCGGCCCGTTTGATCGTCGGAAAGAGCGACGCACCAAAGCAAGTGGACGACAACTTCCTCAACTCTGTCCCGCTGGGACCGGTGGTCGGCGTCGTCGGTGGACCCAGCAGCATCCAC
Source organism: Mycobacterium sp. E1214 (assembly GCF_001666755.1). GTDB lineage: Bacteria > Actinomycetota > Actinomycetes > Mycobacteriales > Mycobacteriaceae > Mycobacterium. The sequence continues at coordinate 17,330 of NZ_LZJC01000016.1, forward strand.
GGCCCCGACGACTCGTCGACCTCGTCGTGGGCGGTGTGTGATTCGATGCAACCGCCCGCCGTCACCGAGCCGGCCCGCATCTCGCCGGTGGAGACGACCGTCCTGGGCAACAACCCTGTCCTGGGCGACGGTGTGCGCGTCGCCTCCCCCGACCAGATGATGCTGACCAAGTCCGGTGACACCACCTATCTTTTGTACAACGGAGTGCGTGCGGCGATCGATCCCGCAGATTCCGCCCTGCGCAACGCCCTTCATCTGGGGGACGGCGAGATCCGCGAGGTCTCACCGGGGCTGTTGAACGCGTTCCCACTGGTCGACCCGATCCTGCCGATCGACATTCAGGACACCGGGGCGCCCACCGGATACCTACCGGATTTCTACCGGGTGGGTTCGATACTGCGGGCCGTGGACTCTCGCGGCGAACAGCTGTACGTGGCGCTGCCGGAGGGGCTGCAGCCCATCACCGCGGCCACCGCCGACATCATCCGCTACAGCAAGCCCACGGCGACCGAGCCCATCGGCATCTCCCCGGCGCTGGTCAGCGCGTCACCGATCGTGCACAGTCTGCGCGTGGACCGCTATCCCGCGACTCCCCCGCAGTTCATCCACGCCGACCCGGATCGAGTGGCGTGTATGTCCTGGCAGCGCAACGACTCCGCGGCCGCGCCCAGCACCCGCCTGTTGATCGGAAACCGCCTCCCACTACCGGAGAACGCGCAGCCCGTGCGCCTGGCCACCGCCGACGGCGGCGGGCCCGGCCTGGACGGCGTGTACCTCTCGCCCGGCACCGGCCAATACGTGCGGGCCGCCACCGACGAGTCCGGCAGCCGAGCGTTGGGACAGCTGTTCTACGTCAACGATGTCGGCGTGCGCTTCCACGTCGCCGACGCGGCCGCAGCTTCGGCGCTGGGGCTCGTCGGAGCGAAGGCTCCCGGCAGCACCGACGAGACGCCCCGCACTGCGCCGTGGCCGGTGCTGAAGCTACTTCCGCCCGGGCCCGAATTGTCCCAGCAGGCCGCGTTGATCGTCCACGACGGGATAGCGGCAGACCCGGCGGGACAGCAGATCAGCCCGCCCAAACCGTGAGACACCTGCGCCCAAGACGCTGGAGCGCGAACGCGAGCCGGCGACAACCGAATTCGACTCGGTGCGACCCATAACCAATCTCGTGAGAGCTTACGGCTCGCACGGTCACACCCGGAGTTCGCGAAAAATGCCGTACAGGCGGGTGATCGAGCAAGCCAAGGGAAGGACCGTCGCGATCGCCGCGTACTCGAGGATTTCCACCCGGCGCCGCATCACCGGTGAGAACTCGAGCCGCGGCGCGACCAAGCCGCACAGCACCAACAGCACCGTCAGGGCGACGAGCGCAACGGCGGCATTCACCTGCCAGCCCGGGACCCGGGTCGCCGTCTTCACGATGACCATCAGCACGATCACCAGGCCACCACCGATCAATACGGCGGACTGGACCAGGTCGTGATGACTGCGACCCCGCAAACACAACACCGTCGCTACGGCGAAGCCGAACGCCGTTCCCTGCCAGAAGAATCCATTGCCGACATCGAGCGCCTGATAACAGCCGACCGCGGCTAGGGTCGCGGCCGCCGCGACAAGGCCGGTCAGGTGATCGCGGGCCCGCCGCACCTGGTCGGCCATGCCTTCCTCCGTCGGGATGACCTGCTTACCCACGGCGTTCACGCCCTCGACCGCGGTGCCGCCCTGCGTTTCGATGTCGTCCAGCGGCTCACCGGCGGTGGGTACCCGCGGCACCGGCAACCTGGCCACCATGATCGCGATCCGGGGTGCCAAGTACACGACGACGACGGCGGCGGACGCCGAAACCGCGCCCAGGGCCCGCGGATTGGGGTGCGCCAGTGCGCACGCGAGGGCGACGGGCACCCCGAGCACGGCAACCGCAATCACGGTGGCGTAGATCGCGCGGCCGTGCTGGGAGTGCACGAGTTGCGCGACGGCGACCACAGCCGTCAGCGCCAACGCGATGGCCAGGGCCGAAACGCCGCGGGCGTCCGGCACCACCTGCAGCGACCCCCCGAAGACCAGCAACAGCGACATACCCGCCAACCAGGTGGCCGTCGGCGAATCGCCGGAACGCATCCGCAGCACGAACGCGCCGAGCGCGGCACCGATGCCGGCGACGAGCACCCCCAGCGCCGGCAACGGCACCCCCGCGACGCATCCAGCGGCGGAACCACTGCCCACGAGCATGGCCACCGTCCCCGCCGACAGGGCGACGCTCATCCCGAAAAACCCTGCTGTCCAACGTTGCTCAGCAAACCAACTGCGGCGCGGTCCGTCGGTCGCGCTCGCCCCGGTCAGGTCGTCGACCAGAGACGACGACGCGGGTGCCCGGGCCTCGCGCACCACCAGGATCTCACCGTCGTGGACATCGGCTTCGGCGAGTGAACGGTGGGGATCGATCGCGTCACCCGTGAGGCGCGCGAGCGTCCACTTCCCTTCGGGATTATCGAATTCGATCTTTGAACCGTGCAGGGGTATTCGCTCGTTGATCAGTTCGATGACGTCGTTGACGATTGCCGAGACGCCGGCCCGGTCGGGCACTCCGACGTCGATTAGCAGCTCGCCGACCAGAACTGTGATCCGGCTCAGCTCTTGCCCTTCGGACGCTTCGGCCTCGAGGTCTATCAACGAAGGTGCTTCCGTCATCGCGCGCAACCCGGGTCTCGACGCATACTGTTTACGCTACGTGGACAGGCTCGTTTTGCCGAGCGGCCAGAGGCACAGGAGTTAGGTTGGGCAGGCAAGGTTTCGTCCGTCGCCTCCGTGTCGCGCCGCCGCGCATGCCCGGCGGAGAGGTCGTCCTTCAATCCCCTCCGGACGTGCCGCGCCTCATTCCGGGCAGCCTGCTGAGCAAGCTGATGCCGTTGATGATGGTCGTTGCGAGCGTCGGCATGATCGCGTTGATGATCACGGTCGGCGGACGCGACGTCAGCCGGAATCCGACGTTCCTGATCTTTCCGATGATGATGGTGATGTCGGTGGCCGGCATGTTCATGAGCGGCAGCGGCCGAGTGGGCAAGGCCGCGGCCGAACTCGACGAAGAACGCAAGGACTTCTTCAGTTACCTGGCCGGCCTGCGCGACGACGCGAACGCCACCGGAGAAGCACAGCGCGCCGCGCTGGAGTGGAGTCATCCGGACCCGCGGACCCTCATCGATGTGGCCGGTACGCGGCGCATGTGGGAGCGCCGCCCCACCGACCACGACTTCTGCCACGTGCGTGTCGGGGTGGGTACCCACCGGCTGGCGACCCGGCTGATGGCACCCGAAACCGGGCCGCCCGAAGACCTGGAGCCGGTCTCGACCAATGCCTTGCGGCGCTTCGTCATCACGCATTCGGTGGTGCATGCCCTGCCAACGGCGGTGTCGCTGCGGGCCTTTCCGGTGGTGACGTTCGAGGGCGATCGCGAACTCGGTCGGCAGTTGGTGCGCTCGATGCTCCTGGAATTGTGCGCCTTTCACGGCCCGGATCATCTGCACGTCGCGCTGGTGACCGCCAACCCGGACCACGACAGCTGGAGCTGGGTCAAATGGCTGCCGCAGGCGCAGCACCCCTCGGCACGAGACGGGTGCGGGAGCATGCGGATGTTGTTCCCCTCGCTCGAACTGCTGGAGAGCTCGCTGGCGAACGACCTCGCGGACCGCGGCCGGTTCACCCGGAACGCCCAGCCCAAACAGGGCTTGCCACAACTGGTCGTGATCATCGACGACGGCCAGGTCACCGGCGACGAGCGGTTGGTGGCCGACGCCGGACTCGACAGCGTGACCGTGCTCGACCTCAACGGCCCCCGGCAGGGGCCGGCGTCGCGGCGCGGGCTGCAGTTGGTCGCCGACGGCGACGACATCGGGGCCCGCACCGCGGCGGGCATGGAGCGTTTCGCCACGCCGGACCGCCTGACGCTGGCCGAGGCGGCAGCCACCGCGCGGGCATTCGGGCGGTACCAGTTGGGCGGCGCCGCTCACATCGTCACGTTGGAATCCGACACCCGGGCAACGGATCCGGGGCTGATGGCACTGCTCAAGATCCCCGACGCCGCCGAGATCGTCCCCGAGGACGTGTGGCGACGGCTCACACCCCGCAGCCGCCTGCGGGTCCCGGTGGGGTACACCCCGTCCGGACAACCGCTGGAGCTGGACATCAAGGAGTCCGCCGAGGCCGGCATGGGCCCGCATGGCCTGTGCATCGGCGCGACCGGGTCCGGGAAGTCGGAATTCCTGCGCACCTTGGTTCTGGCGATGATCACATCGCACTCGCCGGAGGTGCTGAACCTGGTCTTGGTGGATTTCAAAGGCGGGGCAACGTTTCTGGGGCTCGACGGTGTGCCCCACATCGCGGCGATCATCACCAATCTCGAGGACGAGCTGACGATGGTCGACCGGATGCGCGACGCCCTGGCCGGCGAGATGAATCGGCGCCAGGAACTGCTGCGCTCGGCCGGCAACTTCCCCAACGTGACCGAGTACGAACGCGCCAGGGCCAACGGCGCCGAGTTGGACCCACTACCGGCATTGTTCATCGTGGTCGACGAGTTCTCCGAACTGCTCTCGCAGAAGCCAGATTTCGCCGAGCTGTTCGTGATGATCGGTAGACTTGGCCGTTCGCTGCACATCCACCTGCTGTTGGCGTCGCAGCGCCTCGAGGAAGGAAAGCTGCGCGGCCTGGACTCGCACCTGTCCTACCGGATCGGCCTGAAGACGTTCTCCGCCGGTGAGTCCCGCAGTGTGCTCGGGGTCCCGGACGCCTACCACTTGCCCAGCGTTCCGGGCTCGGCCTTCCTGAAATGCGATGCCGACGAACCGGTCCGGTTCAACTCGTCGTACGTCTCGGGCGAATACGTGAGTCCCCGGCTCTCGGCGCGCACCGGCAGGACGACGCTGCTCGGTGCGCAGGCGGCCAAGCTCTTCACCGCCACCCCCGTCGATAAAGATCCGGTCCCCACCGTCGCCCCGCTCGACGCGGGCGTCGACGAGCCCGCTGCGGCGGCGTCCGGACCGAGCAAAATCACGCTGCTCGACGTGGTGGTCGACAGGCTGCGCGGCCACGGCCGCCCCGCCCACGAAGTCTGGCTGCCGCCCCTGGAAGCCAGTCCCCCAGTCAACCACCTGTTGCCCAGTCAGACCTGGAACGACCCCAGAAACCTCAATGGGCGCTTGTGGTTACCCATCGGCGTGGTGGACCGCCCCTACGATCAGCGCCGCGATGCGTTGGTGGTCGACCTGTCCGGTGCCCAGGGCAACGTGGCAGTGGTGGGCGGCCCGCAGTCGGGCAAATCGACGGCGATCCGCACGCTCATCATGGCCGCGGCGGCCACGCACACTCCCGAACAGCTGCAGTTCTACTGTCTGGACTTCGGTGGCGGCACCCTGGGCAGCCTGACCGCCCTCCCCCACGTCGGCAGCGTCGCCGGCCGCATGGACGCCGATCGCATCCGCCGCACGGTCGCCGAGGTCAGCGGATTGCTGCGTGAGCGCGAGTTGCGATTCCGCGATCTGGGAATCGAATCGATGCGCGACTTCCGCCAGCGCAAGGCGCAATTGGCGGCCATGCCGCCGGAGGTCGCCGCCCGAGACCCGCTGAGCCACGACCACTTCGGCGACGTCGTGCTCGTGGTTGACGGCTGGGCGACCATCAGAAGCGATTTCGAACTGTTGGAACCGGCGTTGCAGGCCATCGCGATCCAGGGCCTGTCGTACGGCATCCACCTGGCGATCACCGCCAGTCGCTGGATGGAGATCCGCCCGGCCGTCAAGGACATGCTCGGCACCCGCGTGGAGTTGCGGATGGGCGATCCGGTCGACAGCGACGTCGGCCGCAAGTGGGCCGAGCTTGTGCCGGTCGGGCGGCCCGGCCGGGGCATGAGCCCTGAACGCCTACACATCCTCATCGGGTTGCCGCGCCTGGACTCCAGCTCCGACGTCGAGGACCTGCCCTCCGGTGTGGCCGACGCCTGCGCGGCGGTGCGCCAGCTCTACGGTGACCGGGAGGCGCCGCGGGTGCGGATGCTGCCGCACAACGTCGGCCGCGACGCTGTCGTCGAGGCCGCCCGGCGGGCGGGTGCACTGGGCAAGGCCAAGGTTGCGATCGGTCTCAGCGAGTCCGAATTGGCGCCCGTGATACTCGATTTCGACGCCCAGCCACACATGGTGGTCTTCGGTGACGGTGAATGCGGTAAGACCGCGTTATTGCGCAACATCGCCCAGGGGTTGATGGAGAACGCCTCGCCTCAGGAGTGCAAGATCATCCTGGTCGATTTCCGCCGGACCTTGCTTGGCGCCGTCGAGAACGAATACCTCGGCGGATACGCGACCGCCGCGCAGTCCTGCGGAGAGTTGATGACCGCGCTGGGCGCGTCGCTGCAGGACCGGTTGCCGCCCAGTGACATCACCCAGCAGCAGCTCAAGGAGCGGTCGTGGTGGCACGGCCCGGATCTGTACGTGCTGATCGACGACTACGACCTGATTCCGGGTGGCTCTTTGAACCACCCGCTGGCCCCGATCGTCGAATACATGGCCCAGGCACGAGACATCGGCCTGCGGGTCGTCGTCACCCGACGTATCGGCGGAGCGGCGCGGGCCCTGATGGATCCGATCGTCGGGCGGCTCAAGGATTTGTCGTGCCACGGTCTCGTGATGAGCGGCACCAAGGAGGAAGGCGCGCTGTTCGGCTACAAAGCCCAGCTGATGCCGCCGGGGCGCGGCATGCTGATCTCCCGAACGGTCCGCAGCGACGTGGTCCAACTGGCGTGGGCACCGGACCGATGACCGACCCCCGTGGTCGTGGGCACGCCGCGACGATCTCGCCCGTGCCGGAGCGGGTGCGAGTGTCGTTCCTGAGCAGCCGGACTCAGGTCGACGTGTCACTGCCGTTGGACGTGCCGATCGCCGGGTTGACCCCGGAGCTGGTGAAGGTCGCGAGACTGCGCGACGGCGTCAACACCGACTCACTCGACGAGCCCGCGGAGGCCAGACACGACGTCTGGGTGCTGACCCGTCACGGCGGCACGGCGGCGCTGCCGGCGGACCGCACGCTGCGCCAAGCCGGCGTCGCCGAGGGCGATCTGCTGCGGTTGACCGCCGAGCGCGCGTTGTGCGCGCCGACGCTGTACGACGACGTGGTGGATGCCGCAGCGCGCTTGAACAAAACCGGTAGCGCTGCGTGGGATTGGCGAGCGGCCCGCGTGATGACGTTCGCCGGTGTCTACCTCGGCACCGCGGTATGGGTCTACTTCTTGCTCTCCCCCATTTTCGCCCCGCACCGGGCGGTGCTGCTGGGGTTGGCTGTGGTCACGGCGCTGATGCTCGCCGGTACCGCGGCCTTGGCCTATCGCTCACACCACCAGTCCGACGTGGGCGCGGCGTTGGGGTGGGCGACACTGCCCGTCGCGGCGGCAGTCGGCTGGCTGGCGTTGCGCGGGTGGGGTGGTTATGCGTTGGCGAGCGGATGCACAGCGCTTGTTCTCTTGGCCGGCGCCCTGTTTCGCGTCATCGGCACCGGGCACTGGGGCTATCTCAGCGCCGGCGTGATTTCCGGGTTCGCTGCCCTCGCGCTGGCCGCACACACGGCCGGCGCCGGCATCGGCGTGACGGCTAGCTTGCTGGCCGTGTTCACCACGTTGGGCTGCCGCCTGGTGCCGCGCCTGCCGGTGCGCTTCGCCCGTGCCGCTCGGCGCCGACGCGGCACGGAAGGCGACGGGGGCCCGGGCGCGGTCGATGAGCAGGATGTGTGGTCCCGCAGCAGATCGGAAACCTTGACGCGTTCGGCGCTCTATACCGGCCTGGCCGTCACCGCCGCCCTCGGCGTGGCGGTAGTTCTCACCGCTCGCGGCACCCCCGCATGGTCGGATCTCGCGTTCGCGTGGACCTGCGCTGCCGCGCTGGGATGCTACGTTCAACGCCCCGGTACCGCCCTGGAACGCGCCGGGTTGGCCGTTCCCGCGGGTGGCTTGACGGCACTGAGTTGTGTTCTGGCACAAGGCGGTAGCCGATTGCAGGCGCTGGCAGGGTGGGTGATCGTGCTCACGCTGATCGCCGGCCTCTCGGTCCTCGGAATACGCGCTCACCCCGGGTCCCAGCGGCTGAAGACGATGCTGGACTACTCGACTTACCTGCTGACCGCTGCGCTGATACCGCTGGCGTTGTGGGTGATCGGCGCCTACGACCGATTGAGCGGCGCGTGAAGCGGCGGGTGGTGCCCCTTACGGGCGTGTTGTTCATAGTCGCGACGACCCTCGCACCGGCGTCCGCGGTGGCCATCGAGCCGCCGCTGGTGCCCCCTGGCGGGCCGCCCGTGGGTCCCGTCGCGCCACCGGAGCCGACCGAGCAGAAGGTCGCCTGCGGGATCGGCGCGGTAGTTCCCGGCAGCCGGTTCGAACAGCGCCCCAGCTCCGACGTCATGCTCAATTTTTCTGCTGCCTGGCGGTTTTCGCGAGGAGCCGGTCAGAAGGTGGCGGTGATCGATACCGGCGTGGCGCCCAATCCGCGGCTGCGTGCGCTCGAGCCCGGTGGCGACTATGTCTCGTCGACGGACGGCCTGGTCGACTGCGATGCACACGGCACGCTGGTGGCCGGACTGATCGCTGCGGCCCCCAGTCCCGACGATGGGTTCGCCGGTGTGGCACCCGAGGCGACCATTCTGTCGATCCGCCAAAACAGTGACCTGTACTCGGTCAAGGGAAGTGGATCCGCCCAAAACGACCCGAACGCGGTATCGCCGGGGTACGGCAACACGCACACGCTGGCCTTGGCGATCGCTCACGCGGTGGATGTCGGCGCCACAGTGATCAACCTGTCCGAGGCGGCGTGTGCACCCGTGGGCGCGGCATTGGATGATGCGGCCGTCGGGCAGGCCGTTCGGTACGCGTTCGAGCGAAACGTCGTGGTGGTCGCGGCGGCGGGAAATCTCAGCGCTCAAGGGCTGTGCAGCGCCCAGAACGAGGCGCGCGATCCAAACCTTCCGCTCGCCGATGCGTGGCGTTCGGTGCGCACGATCACCAGCCCGGCATGGTTTCGGGATTATGTGCTGACCGTCGGCGCCGTGGCACCGGACGGCAAGCCCAGTGATTTCTCGTTGCATGGACCGTGGGTGAGTCTGGCCGCCCCCGGCGAGCAACTGACGTCCTTGAATCCCAACGGCTCTGGGCTGATGAACGCCTGGCAGGATCCACAGCACGGCCTGGTGGCGGTCAACGGCACCAGCTTCGCCGCTCCCTTCGTGTCCGGTCTGGTTGCTTTGGTCCGCGCCCGCTTTCCCGAGATGTCAGCCGGGCAGGTGATGGAACGGATCAAACGCACCGCGCAGACCCCGGGGGCCGGCCCCAACGCGGCAACCGGCTTCGGGGTGATCGACCCGGTCGCGGCGTTGACCTATGACGTGCCGCCAGGAACCGGGCGGGCTCCATTTGCCGGGCGGCCGATCAGCAGACCGCCCGCGCCGCAGCCGGCTAGCCGTCGAGGACGCAACGTCGCGCTGATCGTCGTGGCCGCCTGCGTGACCATGGCCGGGATCACCATGGCCCTGACCCGGGTCCTGGGCAAGGACGCAACGGAAAGCCAACAGTGAAGGCGACGCCGCTGGTGAACGGTGCCGCGCCGAAAGTCGAGGTGCGACAGTGTCCATGAACGATCCGTTCGAGCACGGTCCGGATCCGGCGGACGAGTTCGACGAGGTCGAAGGCAGAGCCGCTCGCCTGATGGCACAGATGGCGGCGCGGCGGTCGCAACGGGACGAGCATCGAACCGAATCGATCGACGCGATGCGCCCAGAACAGGACCGCGATCTCGGGGACACGGACGCTGGCCTCGTTCCCGCAGACGAGGCCGCGACACCCGCCGAGTTCACGCCGGCAGAGCATGACGACGGTGCTGTCGACGCACGCGAACCTCACCAGCATCCGGCATCCGCTGGCGAGCCGGTGCCAGACGAAACCGCGGACCCACGCCCGATCCGACGCATGGCCGCACCGCCCTGGCAGAGGTCGACCCCTTCATTGACCCCGGACTTCGATGCGGCACACGATGAGGCGCAACATGTTCCGGGTGACGAGCTCACGCCCCCCGCGCGCGACGAGCCGCCCGCGCACCGCGGTGCGCATCCCACCGACGCCCCGGTACCGCCCCCGGGGTGGCCGCCGGGGCTGCCGCTGCCCGAGCCGGGCTGGCAGGGTCCCCCGCCGGGGTGGCCTCCCGGGCTGCCACCGCCGCTGCTGCCCGGATGGCAGGGCCTGCCGCCATGGTTGGCGTCCCTCGAACAGATGCCGGGGCAACCTCCCGCGGGCCACCACCACGGTCCACGAACGACGGCCGGACCGCGGCACTCTCGAGACCAGCCCGACCGGCAGGAACACCGGCGCCCATCGCCTCGTCCCGACACCGCGCCGACCTACCGCGTGGCACCGTCACTCGACGAAGCTGAGGTGCTGACCCGCCATCCCGACGCTCCGTCGTCGGGTTGGCGGCAGGTGGTGTACCGGATCACCGGGGGACGGTTGAATCCCGGTATGTCGCGCAAAGAACGCGAGCGCGAGGAGTTGTTCGCGCAGATCCGCACCCCCATTGTCGGTGACTTCCGGATCGCGGTGCTGTCGATCAAGGGCGGGGTGGGGAAAACCACGACCACGATAGGGTTGGGTTCGGCCTTGGCGATGGTGCGGACCGACCGGGTCATTGCCGTCGACGCCAACCCCGATCGCGGCACACTGGGTGAACGGGTGCTCGATACCTCGACATCGTCGACGGTGCGAGACCTGTTGCGGGACGACCGGATTCGACGTTATGCGGATGTCCGCAACCACACCCGCATGGCGCCGAGCCGGCTGGAGGTGCTGGCCAGTGAGCAAGACCCCGCAGTGGCGGAAGTCTTCGGCGAGACCGATTATCGCCAGACCATGGACATTCTCCGGCATTACTACAACATCATCCTGACCGACTGCGGCACCGGGATCATGCATTCGGCGATGGCCGGCGTGCTGGACTTGGCCAACGCCATTGTTCTGGTGAGTTCGCCGTCCATCGACGCGGCCCGCAGCGCGTCGGCGACACTGGATTGGCTCAGTCAACACGGTCACGCAGGGCTGGTGCGCAGCGCGCACGTCGTTTTCAGCGCGTCCAAACCCGGCTCCGCGGCACTGAAATTGGACAAGGTCGTCGAGCACTTCGAAGCGCGCTGCGAGTCGATCCACGTCATCCCGTTCGAGCCCCATCTGGCCGAGGGCGCCGACTTCGACTTCGCCTTGCTCAGGCCGGCGACGGCGCAGGCCTATCTCGAATTGGCCGGTGCCGTGTCGGCCAAGTTTGCGCAACCCATCTGGCCCTAGTCGGCCTTTTTCTCGGCGCCGCCGGCAATCGACTCGTCGTCGGTGTCGGCATCCGTGTCGCTGTCGGTGTTGTGATCGGCGGTGATTCGGCCGCTCCGGTCCCTGGTGGCGGAGGTCCCGACGCGGCCGCTGAGGTTGTTTTGGAGGACCTGGTCCGTCGGCAGGAACGCGTTGGCGCCGTGGGTCATCCAGAATGGGCCGCGGGATCGCTGGTCGTCGAATCCGAGGGCGGCGGCGCATTGAGCGCAGGCCCGCATGGTGCCCGCAAGCAGTCGCAGGTCGAGGGGGCGGTCCTGACGTTGTAGCTCCTCCTGGATTCGGCGCTCGGCATGTAGCTCAACGGTCCGGTCATCGTCTCGGTAACGACCGTCCGGAACGCTTACGCGGCCCTGCCGGATCGCATCCACGATCTCGTCGACCAGTCCGTCGCCGTTCGCCGTCGACCGCGACATCGCATTGCGCAGCTTGCGCCAGTGGCGCGTCTCCCTGCTCGTCGGTTGGTGCTCCGGCGGCAGATCCAAAGCATCACCCAGTGGGGAGTCGGTCAAGAACTCCCGTATCGCTCGGTTCCCCGCATAGGTGTTCGACGACACATACAACGTCCGCTGCTCACGGTCGAAGTAGGACTGCACTTCCCCGGACGACGCGAAGCGACGCCGCAATACCGTTGACACCCAACGCAGTAGCTGCGCCGAGCGGTCATGTTCGAACGACCGCGGATCGCGCACCAATTCCGGGTTTCGCGCGTACAGCTGTGCCACCTGGGAACCGGGCGCCGATTCGTCCGGGCCGCGAGCGACGACGAAGCGGCGGTCCGGCGCGTACATCCCTCCACGAACCGTTATCGGAACCATGGGACCGTCGGCGCTTTCGGTGCCCAGCGCGAGGCGGTTGAGAGTTTCGACGAGCGCGGCGACCCCCCTCTGCTGAAGCGGCGAGAGGTTGTGCAGCCTGTTTTCGATGTCCGCCCGGTCCCGGATCGCGGGTCCGGCGCCGACCGCGATGGCGAATGCACCCCATGGCGCCCCGGCTGCTCGTGCGGCGTCGTGGGCCGACAACGCGGGGTCACGCCGCATCCGAGCTATCGCATCGGCGACCTGTGCCTGATGCGTGCGGAAGACGTTGAGGAAGTCTTGAGCCCTGATCGTCGTCGGCAACTCCGCCGCCTGCACACCTCGACCCATGGCGATCAGTGAACTCGCGATCGAATCCCGCCATTGCGCGTAATCGGGCAGCCGCGTCAGGTGCTGCGGAACCTCTCGGTTGCGAAGACCACCGTGCCCGGGCGCGACATAGTCCCCGAGCGTTTGCTCCCCGATGCCAAGGGCGCGGCTGATTGCCGGCATGGAGGCCCGCGGGTCCTCGGCCAGCCTTCGGAGCGCGCCCGCAATGGTTTCGGCGGTGACCCGGTCGGTCAGGGCCGGATCGCCTGGCTCGGGGAGGTGCGAGGCGACGTCGTAATTTTCCAGTCGCGTGAAGGCGTCTCGCAACTGCTCGCGGTGTGCGGCGTAGCGCGGCAGCCGGCTGAGATGCTCGGTCGGAATCTTCAGGGATCCATTCGCGTTGATCCACCGCTGAATTGGCCGTTCGGGGAGCCCGGTTCGTTCGGCCAGCGTTCGGAAGACACTGCCCCTTCGCGGCGACGCGGGCTCGCTGCGCAAGTCGATAAGCGAATGCAACACGCTGACCAAATCCGCGGCGGTATAGATCGATCTTGTCTGCGTCGTCGGCTCGGGAAGTTGTCCCTCGAAGAGCCCCAGGCTGTTCAACAGGTCTTGGATGGCAGCCCGGTGCTCCTCATAGTCCGGCAGGGCACTGAGCCGACCCGCGAAATTCCTTTTGACCTCTCGCCACGATTTCTCGCTGAGCCAGGTGGCGGTCGTATTGATCCGCGTTTGCGACGCGCCCCGGCTTTCAAACTGCCTGGCGATGTCCGTGCGCGCGCCGCGCTCGGAACGAGGATTGGCGCGTAGCCGCTCCTGCAGGGCGACAAGCATCTGCTCGAGCTTCCTGGCGGTCATCGGGGTGTCGTCGCCGGGGGCGCCCGACGGCGGCTCTTCGCCGTCGGCGGGTGGCGGCTTCGGCCGCTTCGTCGCGGCAGCGGGGCCCGCGTCACGCTCGTCGCGAGTCCGCTTGCTTGCCGGGGCTTTACCTTTGCCCTTCGAGGTGGAGCTTTCGGCCTCACCGCCCCTGGAGGATGGGTGTTCGCCGCTGGCCGCGGCGTCTTCGGTCTTTATCCGCTTCGGCGCTGAAGTGGTTGTGGCGCGCGATGACTGAGGGTGAACCTCCCGGTGTCGCGCCACCGGTAAGCCGGCGTTGCCCGTGAGCCGGGATGTTCCTGCTGCTGTGTTGCCCCCCAGTCGAGACGGTCCCGCCGTGGCGTTGCTCCGGCCCGCGACCGGCCGCAATCGGTCCGGGACCTGCGCGCCCAGAGCGGTCAGCCGGTCGAATTGGCGCGTGCTGATCGAAGGAACCTCGTCAAGAAGCAGAGCGAGACCCGTCATCTCGCTGGTCGTGAGCCGGCCTTCATCCCGAGCCCTTTCCAGGTTCTGCAGAACCTGGTCCACCATGGGGTGTGCCTGTCCGCCCCGGGCGCCGCCCTTGCCGGCCGGGTACGACTGACCCGTCGCCACCCGCCGCGACAGAATCTCCGCCAGGTCGACACTATTGAGGCGGCGCTCGACATCAGGCAACGCAGCATAGACCCGCTGAATCGCCTGCGCTCCGTCGTCGATTCCGACCCGCTCCAGCCTGGCCACAGCTTCCTGCAGAACGGCCTGGGCTCGCCCGGGATCAGCCGCCTCGAACCGCCGCCATTCGTCAAACGGCGTCGTCACTACCACTGTTGCGTCATCGGGGACGTCGGGGCGTGGCGCAGCGCTGCGCGTTGACTCCGCAGTCGGGCGACTCGGCGGCTGCGCGTCGTCACGGCGGTCGTTGTCGCTTGGGCGATCCGGTGCGAGCGTCTTTGCATCGGCCGTGGGACCGGGCTGCTGCGGGCCCGCCGATAGTTCGGGCGTCCGCACGTTGACGTCGGCGTCCTCGCGATGAACGGCCGCGGACAACGCTATCTCCGTCGGTGAGTTCGAGACGCCTGCGCCAACGGGATTCCCGCCGCCGTGGTCGGGCGGGAGGGCCGCGGGGTCCGCTTGCGGTGGCGGTTGCTGTTCCGCCGGGGCGTGATCGGGTTCGAGGGCGACGGGGTGGGTTTCATTCTGGGGCAATAGGATTGGGCCGCGAACCTCGACGGGAGGGATTTCGTGGGCTTTACCCGCGTAGGTCACCGTCACTGACATTTCCGTGGTGGCGTCGAATACGGCGTAGGCGCGGGGGAATTTCCCGTTGGCCGAGACTCGGGCCGCCTGGCTGGAGATCGGGGCTTGGCGCTGTCGGCCGGTGATGCCAGCACCGGCCAGCAGGCTGCCCTGAAGGTCTTCGGACCGCCAGTGTGGACCGAACATCACCCGACCCCCGGCCTCACGGGTCCTGATGGGTTGATGATTTCGGCTGCGGGTCACGTCGTTGAGGACGTACGCGTTGCCGCCTTCGTGTTCGATCTCCTGGAAGTTGAGTTCTCGGACGGCGGCGCGGGCGGTGATGCGCAGATTTCCGCGCCGTAGCAGCTCCACGTCACCGTCGGCTCGGGTCATCTCGCCCAGTTTGCTCGCCAGGCGGGTGTCGGTCAGGTAGTCGTCCAGGTGCTTGCTGATATCGGGGATTTTCAGCGCGGACAGGTTTTCCACGACGTGCTTGCGGACGTCGGCACCGTTGGTGATTTTGCGGATGATGGTGTCACGGCTGAAGCCGTGGGACGGTAGCCCGGTCTGGTCGGCAGGTGCGACGGCGTCTCGCCGTTCGTCGTTGCCGATAATGCCGTCGCGCGGGGCGTACACCGGGTGGTCTTGTGCGTCGGTCGGCGATTCGCGGGTGATGAAGTCGAGTCGTGCTGTGCCGACGTGGCTGACGCGACCACCGCCGATACCGAAGAGACCGGTCGGCCGACTCATGTCGACCGTGAGGGTGGCCACGCCGACATGCGTCACCGTGGGAACCTTCTTGCGAAAGACATTGCCGACAGCCGAATTGTGCGTTCGCGCGTCGACGGTCTCGTTGCCGATGCCGCCGGTCAGGCGGCCCAGCGCCGAGATGTTCACGGGGTGCTGGCCGGGCAGTATGTCTGCCTGGGCCTGAACGTAGCCCTGCCAGGCGCTGGCTTTGATGTTGGAAACACCCGCTCCCACCGACTGCTGGCCGCCGCTGTAGAACTCGGTGGTGGGCTTCGAGTCCGTGGCGTTCAAGCTGTCGAGGCGTGCGCCGAGCACAATCTGACCGCCACGCACCGAGTTGAGGTGGACCGTCTTGGTGCCGCCCCGGCTGTAATCACCCAGCGCCCGTTGAACGGTCATCGTTGTGAGGTGTTCTGCGAGTTCGGCGCGTACCTGTGGCCACGCGGTCCCGAATACCGCGCTGCCTTGGGCCGTCATGGAGTCGAGGATGTGGGTGGCCACCAAATCCTCTCCCGAAGAACGGCTTTGGCCTTCACCGCCGGAGGCGGCCGTCGAGTCACGGCCGGTATGTGGCCGGATTTTCACCACAGCCTGGTCGACGGCGAGCTCGACGCGTCGTCCCGGCGCGGGCAGATCGCGTTCACGGTCGCCGCCGATGAGGGTCGGGGTTTCCTTCGGGTAGGAGAAGGTGCCGCTGAGCCGCACCGGTTGTGGCGCTTCGGGAACGCCCGGCACCTTTCTGCCGACGACGTGTTGTTCGTAGCTGATGTGAAAGCGGATCGGCTGGCGGAACAGGTCGTGCGGCTCCGTCGTGCGCACCCTGGCGGGTACCCGGTGTTCGATCTCGCCCGTGAAGTTCGGGAAGTCCACGTTGCTCAGGTGGCCGAGGCCCTGGTCGGCCCGGCCCGAGACGTCTTCCCGGGGGCGCACCGACGAGGTGTGCGTGATTTGCGCGCTGACCGAGCCGTGCGGGACGGGAATCTGGATCCGCGCGCCTGCCACCGTTCGCAGCGAATTGCCGTAGATGTGGGCGGTCGATGATTGTGACTCCGTGGACAGGTCCGTCTCGAATTTCTTTGACGGACCGATGTATTCGAAGTCGTCGGGGTCGCTGCCGCGGACCGGGTGTACCTTGACGGTGATCTTGCCGCCCCGCACCGCGACGTCGTGACTCCATTCCTTACCGGACTCGTGGGTCAGCCGGCCGAGCAAGATGTTGGGGCCGAACGCGTGGGAAAGCCCGCCGATCGCCTCGTCGAGGGAGCGGCCGAGGGCTGGGGCGAGGTCTTGGCGTATCGCCTCGAGCAGGCCGCTCGCGGGGTCGATGCCGACGAGCATGTCGGAGGGATGCCAGGCCGGTCCGAAGGCGTGTTCGGGGGGACGGTGCACGTCCGTGACCCCCGGTGTCGTCCAGTCCAGTTGTGGCCGCACCGGTTCGGGCGGTTGCGGCGGTGCCGTGCCGTCGGCGGCGTCCGTCAGCAGATGCTGCGGTGCCTCGGATGACGGCGCGTCGGCGGTGCCCCGGCGATCGGGGGCGCTGTCCGCGGTGCCCTGACGACGGCCAAGGAGCGGTGTCGTACTGTCCACGGTGCCTTGACGCCCGGCGCGGCTCTCGATCGTGCCCTGGCGGCTCGGCCCGATTTCGGGCGCATCCCGGTCGCTGGGGACGAACGGCGTCGAGCGGTCCGCCCCTTCACCGTCGAGCATGCTCTCGACCGTGCCCTGGCGAAGCGGGATGCGTGGCGCCGAGGCTTCCCGGGCCTCGTCCTCGTTCGGCGCATCGGCTGTCGCGCGGCGCGCGGGGGCGTCGGCGGTTGGGCTGTCGATCAGCTGGTACGCCTGGGGGTTGTCGCGGACGTCCCGGTCGACGACGTAGCTGAGATTGTCGAGCCGCTTTGGACGCACCGCCGAGGGAGCCGGAGCAGCCGATCGGTCCTGCCGGGCGCCTGCGGCGGCCCGGATCCCCTGGTGTTCGATCGAGTTGGGGGCGAACGGGTTTCTGGGCAGAGGCGCTTGATCGACGGGGTCGACAGGAGGCTTGGGCCGTGGCTCGTCGACGAATCCCGTGGGGATGTCACGGGTGAACGTCGGCGGTAGCGACGAGTCGTGCGTGCGGGAGCCTTGCAGATCGGCGAGGGGGATCGCGATCTCGACGGGGAACAAACCCGACTCGTGCACGGTGGCCCGAGGGCCGGTCATGGTGCCGTCGAGCCGTACCCAACCCTCGAAGAGTGCCATCGGTTGGTCGAATTTCGTTGCGACCGCCACGCGTTGTTGATTGCGCACGCGTTCGCCGTCCCGGACGGTCGTGTTCGCGCCGCCGAGGGCTTCACCGAGCACGGTGCTTTCGTTGAAATCACCGCCCCGGCCACCGGGAGCCACTTGGATCGCGGTCTGCCGGTTGCGATCGGTGGTGCTCGCGACGCCCTCGGTGAGCTCGGCGCTCGGACTGGACAGCGTGTTGATCACCTTGCGGAAGGTGAGTCGCTCGAAGTCGGCGGTGAACGAGTCCTTGCCGTCCGATGAGCGCCCCGGTGACTGCGGGCGGCTCAGGGGGCTGTGTTGGGACATGGCGGCCAGCGAGCCGCGAACGCGGTTGAGGTGATACCACGACGACACCTGCGGACGAACGTTCTTCCAGCGGCTGCCGTAGGCCTTGTGCCCCATCGAATCGAGCATTCCGTGGAAGCCGCTCAGGTCCAGGTTGGTGACGCGGTCCAGACTGCCCAGCCCGCGCAAGGGAACGGTGTCTTCTTTGCGCACCCCACGCGGAATCTCCGGCGCCGCCGCCAATCTGACCGCGGCCGGCGTTGCGCCGAAGCGCCAGAGCGTTGGTTTGACGACCGAGTTGCGTTCGGTCGCAGGCATGCCCCAGATCCGCTGCGGTGGGGCCCACACCTCTTTGCCCAGGTAGTCGGTCGTCGGGCTGGTCTCCGACTGCGCCATCAGCACGTCGAATTGGCCGCGGGTCTCGTGCACGGCGCCCTTGAACGGCTCCCCGAGTTTGGCCGGTGAGACCGAGTCGGGCGTGTGCATCTCGATTCGGAGCCGAACCTGGCCGTGCCAACTCTGGCCTGGCGCAGGGTTTTTCAGTGTCGTGCGGACCCGCCACTGGCGGGTTTGTGTCTCGTTGTCCGCTTGTCCGCGAGTGAAGGTGCCGTCCAGGCCGCCGCTTATCTGGCCCGTGTCGGTGCCGCCTTGGCCGCGGAACCGGCCGGGGGTGGGGAGCTGCGCCGACCAGGTCACCACGTCCTGGCGCACCTGCGTGGTGTCGGTCTCGGTCCCGAAGTGGAACTCGGTTTCCTTCGTCGTGCCGGTGGCCCGCATCATGGGGCGGGCTTCGCGGTTTTCGGTGTCTGTGGTCGGCGGGTGTGTTTTCGCGGGGGTACCGACGGGTTCGATGAAGGCGTGCACCTCCAGGCGGGCGCCGGGTATCGCCTCGAAGTTGAGGACCAGCGGTTGCTTGTTGGTCATGGAATGCAGGTTGGCTTGCAACAGCTCTACGCTGAGCCAGCTGTTGGTTTCGTTCATGGCGCGGTGGCCCAGCCTGTTGCCGTACGCCTTGGCGAACGCGGCCCGCATCGGTTCGCTGGTGACGAAGGCGGCGATGGTCTGCGGCTGTGCCGCGGACTCGAGCGGCCGTGCGGGGTTGGCCGGGTGGCCGTGGTCTTCCTCGCGTGCGGACGGCGGGGCGTCGTCGGTCAGCAGCGAAAAATTCGTGACGACGTCCGAACCGCTCAAGGCGTGGGAGTACTGCACTCGCGGTGGTGCCTCAGGCTGGCCGGCATCGGGCCGACCCGACTCCCCGGCCAGCGGGCCCAGCGTGTCACGTGCCCCGTCGGCGTGGTGCTCATCGCCACTGATGACGTCGCGACTGGGAACGACAACCTGTGTCTTGTAAGCGAGGGGATAGGGATGCGTCTCGTCGGGCGATGTGCTTAGCCGGTGGGTGATGACCGCCTGGATCTGTCCGTGGAATCGGGTGCCCGGCTCCGCTGTTTGGGCGCCGCTGATCTGGCGGTCGGCGCGCAGGTTGGTCAGCGCCGTGTCGTGCGTCCGCGAGCCGATCGCCGCCGCGGTGTCGCTCGCCTTCGGGTGGGTGATGTTGCCCTGCACGATGCCGTAGAGCTGACGCCGATGCTCGAAGAAGGAACCCGAGGTGTTGGTGGAGTCGGCGGTGTGCTCGAACTCGTACTTTTCGATGTTCTCCTTGAAGCGCAGGGTGGAGTGCTCCGATGCGCCGTCCAATCGGAGGCTGATCGTCAAAGTCCGCCTGCCCGAGAGGTCGATGACGCGGGTCGGTACGTGGCCGCCCCGCAGCATGCCGCCCACGTTGGGCCGCAGGCCGTCGTCGGAGAACAGCGCGGTGACCTGCTCCCGGTTGCTCTCCCATACGGCGTCGCCGCCCAATTGCCGCACCACTTGCTCGACGTGTTTGAGCCCCGCATCGTCGGAGCTGAATTGCTCGAGCACGTCGGTGCCGCCGAGGGTCAGGTTGTCCCCGATGCGGGCGGGCAGCCGGGGTTCCGGTTCGGGCGGCTCCTGCGGCGGTACAGGTTTCGAGCTTTCCTTCGGCGCTGGGTCTTCGGCTCTCGGATCCGGTGGGGCGGTCGGCGGCGGGTCGGGGCGGGGCGGGATCCGCTGGGTGTGTTTCGGTGGCGGGTGCCGCAGCGGCGTCGGGGGCGGTGTCGCCGGCCGGCGGGTGAGCGTCGGGCGCGGGCGCCGGTGCATCGTGGTGTCCCGGGTCGGGAGGCTGGGGCCGGTCGGCGTGTTTGAGCAACCTGCCTGCCACGGGCTGGCCAAGATGCGCCGAAAGCCGGGTGGCCACGTTGTCGACCCAGCGGCGCATCTCGTCCTGAGTCGGGAAGGGTTGGCGGACCTTCTCACTCATGTACCGGCCGGACTTGTCGTTGACCTCCCACTGATGTGTCTCAGCGTTCCAGCCGATTTCACCGCTCACGCGCGACTGCGGCCGGCCGGCGGCAACATTGCCCTGGGCGTCGAACTCCACCGCGACGGTGGGATGACCCTGCCCGTCAATCAGGCTGCGGAACTCGCCGAGCTCAACGTCAGAGGCCGGCGGCCTATCGTAGGTGGCCTGGAACTGCTCGATGAGTTCGTCGTGGGACAGCATGTCGGCGAGTTCTTCACTGCCGATGCGGATGTGCCCCTCGGCGTCGACCGCGTAATGCCAGTTCGCGTCTCGATGCAGATCGAGCAGCCCCGGGGGCATATCGGAGAGTCGGTAGAACACCGGATTGACATGCGTCAGCCCGTCAGGATCGGCTTCCTCGGGCTTGACCCGCTTGGCGTTGACCAACGGGCCGTACTCGTGATCGAGGTCGGCATCCACCGGCGGCGCGTCACGTAGCGGTCCGAAAGCACCGCTTTTCGGTGACGGCAGGGCCATCTGATCGCGGTAGACCGGTAGCAACGCATCGGGATCCGTGATCCCCCAATTCACCAGATCAGCACGCGCCCGGGCCAATTGCGAGTCTTCACCGGCATTGAGCGCCTCAACGAAGCGGTCCCACGCATCGATGCGGGTCTGCGGCGCGCCCTCACGCCGCTTTCCGGTGGCCGCCGAGGGCCCCTCCCCCTCAGCATGGCCCGCCAACTCCTGGCTCCACGCCTCACGGCGGTCATCGGGTAGTGGGGGCAGCGGCCCCTCCGGCGAGTGCGCGACCGGGGGCACGTCTTCCCGCGGGGAATCCTCCGCTGGTGCAGAAGCGTCTTGATGCGCCGCGGCGTCGTCGGTTGCGGGCTCTTCCGTGAGCAAGCCCCCTAGCACCGTCGCCTCGGGTTCCTGCGGCGGCAGTCCCTGCAACTCATCTTCTGGCGCGTGAGGCGCCGCCGCGGTTCCCGTCCCGGTAGGCGATTCTGGGTTCCGCAGATCGTCCAGACCCCGTGTCAGATCGCGGTCTTGGCCCCACCGCAATGCCGTCGCAATCTGGTCGAGCGAAAAACCACCGGAGAACAGATCGGACATCGAATGCGTGACGACCGGCGAGAAGCCGTTTTCCATTAACAGCCGCGGCAACAGCAGATTGATGTTGAGACGACCGTTGCCATCGTTGTGGGGGTGCAGCACATGCAACGTGCGCACTACCCGACCGATGGCCCGCAGCTTGTCGTGTTCGGTTTCCGCTCCCCCGAGATCCTCGTAAAACTGGTCGAAGACCGCGTTCACCATTCGCGGCACGTCGGATTCGGCGAATTCCGTTCGGACCGCTGGGATGTCGCCCCACGACGAAGAAATGGTGACGATCGCGTTGTCACGCAGGCTCTGCGGCAGAGGGTCGTACTTGCCTAACTCCGGTGGCGCCGTCGTGACGAGCGGGCGCCCGGCGACCTGCTCGGTCAGCAGGTCGGGCGCCGGCCGATCGCCGACTATCGGATGGAAGTTATGTCTCTCTTCGACGTCGGCGATCTCGAAGTCACCTTGGATGCCGCGAGTGGCTTGCCAGTGCATGTCCGAGTATTCGTCCCAATCGATGGGCGGCCGCTGCCCGGCTGGCTTGTCGAGATAGGACCGGTAGGCACTGACCATGGCCCGCTGAAAGCCGGGAGAATTCTGCATGTCATACAGAAAGCCCGGATCGTCGTGTTGCTGCGCCACCGCATGATCCTGGGGGTCGATGTAGAGCCGCCACCAGTTCTCCTCGGGCAGAAGATGACTGAGGCTGGTGGACGGGCGGGCGACGTCGGGCCAGTCCGTGTCTGCGATCCGGTCTAACCAGTCGCGAACGGTGCGGTTGTACTCAGCCACCTGGACGTTCGTCAACTCGCTGTGCTCGTCGAGCGGTGGTGGCGGCGCGATACCTGCGGTGGGGGCAATCGGGTGGTCGGGCTCGCTGGGTCGCGGCTCTTGCGTTGATGCAGCAGCGTTTTGATGCTCTGCGGGCGCGTCGGCAGCGGCATCGTCCGTGGGCAAGCCGCCCAGCGTGGTGGGCGCGGGCGCGGTGTGGGGACCTGAACCGCCCTCCGACCCTGAAGCCGACGTGGGTCGCGACGAGAGTGAGTCGGCATCGTCGTCGGTCACGCGCCACGGCGCAGACTCCCCCATACCGTCTAACCCGTCTTCGAGGTGCTGACCCTGAAACCAGCGCAGCGCTGTCGCGATGTGGTCCAGCGAGAATCCGCCCGAAAAGAGGTGCGCCATCGACGGCGTGATGACCGGGCGAAAGCCATTGCTTTGCAACAGTCTCGGCAACAGGAAGTAGACGTTCAGTCGACCGTTGCCCTCACCGAACGGGTGCAGCACATGCAGCGTGCGCACGACGCGCCCGATGGCGCGCAACCGCTGGTGCTCCGAGCTCGCGTTGCCCAGATCCTGCCGGTACTGGTCGAACACCGCGTTCACCGTCTCCGGGACGCGGTCGGCTCGGTATGCGGTGGTGAGCAGCGGATACTCGTCGTCGTCTCGAGTCAGTGTGACGATGACGTCGCCACGGCGTAGCGGCGGGACGTCGCGCAGTCTTCCTTGAGTGATCAAGGGGCGGTCGCCGATCCGCTCGGTCAGCAGGTCGTCCGCCGCCCAATAGGTGCCGAGGTAGTGGTCCATGCCTCGGTCGTAGTCCGTGCCGGTGATCCGGTAATCGTCGTCACCGGCCGCGCGCGCGTTGCTGGTCACCATCGCGTGCATGCGGTTGTACTCGTCCCAGTCCAACTGCTGGCGCAGCGCTTCCGGGTTGTCGAGAACCGACCGGTAGGCGTGTTCCATGTCGGCCTGGAAGCCAGGAGATTCGTCGCTGTCATACAAGCCGCCGGGGTTGGCGGGGTCGCGGGCTAGCGCGGCGGCGTGGTCGCCGCTGTCGAGATACATCCGCCACCAGTTCTCCTGCGGCAGCGCCTGGCTGAGCGTGACGGGCTCGTCTTGCGCGACGTCGGGCCGCTCGTCATTGCCGATGCTTTCCAGCCACCTGCGCACGTCGTCGTTGTCACCGGTAGTGAGCAGGAAGGAATCCAGCGAGGCATCGTCCCGGATGTCGCGATCGAACCACGAGACCGGGTTCGTTCCATAATCCGTCTCCGCGGATCCCGACGAATCCGAAGCGCCGTACTCCCCGTCGTCGCTTGCCGAGGAGCTGCCTTCGCGCTCCGGCGCTTCGTCAGCCGATTCGTGGTCATTCGTGGCGTGCAGCACCGACCGTGCCGGCGTCGCGGGCGGTTCGGCGCGATGCGCGAGGGAGAATATCGATGCATCACCATGGAATGGTGTGCCCATGAACCACGCCTGCACGGGGTTGTTCAAGCGGTCGAGCGTCGGCGGCCAAGGCGTGATCGTTCCGTGTTGGCCGTCGAGGGCGTGGACCTCTTCGCCGTCGTAGAACGCGTTGAAGCTGTGCGCCTGGCCGTCTCGGTACCGCACGGCCACCACGGTGTGTGCCCCCGCGCCCTCGTCCCGTAAACGCTCGGCGATCCCATCGCGGCTGCGGGGCACGAGGGGCAGCCCGGTCGCCAGGCCCACGTCGTCAGGACTCATCCCACCCAGATGCGCGCGTGCGGGTCCCTCGATGCCCGACAACCGGTCGAACACCACCATCGTCGCCGGCCCGCAGTTGAGTAATCGGTCCCCGCTTGGCGGAACCGTGGGATCGCCGTCATTGTTGAGGTCACCGATCCAGTCACGCACCTCGTCAATTGAGTAGACCGAGTGCGGAATACGAGCCAGGATGGGCTGTTCGGTGGGAGGTTCCGGCAGCGGTCCGCGATGGGACTCGAGCTCCGTGGCATCGGCCCGGGCGGGTCGGGCCTCCGATGTATCCATATCGGCGGCTACACCACGCAGCGCGGTGGGAGACAGATCCTGTGGTGAGCCCGAGTCGTCGAAGTTCCGGGCGCCGGAGTCGAACTCGGCTTCCGGCAGCTGCGTGGCGCCCTCAGGGTGTGACGAGTCAGGCGGGTCGAGCTCGAGCGTGGCCGCCACTTCAGGCGGAAGCGCCGCCGGCCGAGCCCTCGGGGTATTCATGGGGGTGATGTCGTCGTCGCTGGCCTCTGGTGAGTCGGGCGTCTCGGCGGGCGATTCGGCGGCGAAGTGCGGGTTGGCTGCGGCGGGGTCGAAGTGGTCGTTGGGGATGAAGCCGCCGAGCCGGAGAACTTGCGGCCGTCCGTCGAGCACCTGTTCGGCGCCGAGGATGTTCTCGCGCCGGATGCCGCCCAGGAAGGCGACTTCTCCTTCATGCCCGTCCTGGTGGTGAGGCAGGGTCGCGTTGACGTCGATGCCACCCGGCGCGACGATGTGGTAGCGATAAACACTGGGGCGGGCCTCGGTCGGCGGCCCGAGGTGATTGAGCGTCGCGTCGCGAGTGGTCGAGACGAACGCGCCGGGCCGGCCGAGGACGAAGGTCGTCAGGTTGGTGTTCGTGGGGTCGAGCGGTTCGAAGCCTGAGGTGAACACCTCGCTGGGGTGGCGGGTGTCGTCGCGGAAGAGGGGAAGGTCGTCGGCGCGGATTTGTGCGGCTAGCCCGTCTGGGATACCGGTGACGCTGTCCAGTCCGAGCGACGCATCGAGTTGCGCGCTGGGCAATGGCCTGGACGAGTCGAAGCTCAATTCGTGGGCTGGCGCGATCGGTTGCTCGTCTTCCCAGGCGTCCTCGGCAGGCAGACTCCCGAGCACGGTACGCGGTGCAGTCGCGCCGGCCGGGGGCTGCGGTGGGTGCTCGTGATCCCCCGCAGGCGGCGTACTCGCGCCGTGCGTGTGCCCGCCAGTGGGCGCTTCGGTGGCACCGGCTGGGTGATCAGTGCTGGGGTCCCGCCGAGTCGGACCGTCAGGAGTCGACGACCCGGCCTCAGTCTCCTGCACTCTGAAATGAGGATTTGTTGCGGTTGGTTGATAGTGCGGGTTGCGAACGAACTCGCCGAGTCCGAGCTCGATCGGCCTGCCCAGGGCGCGGTCCACCATGTTCGCCTCACGGAGCACCTCTTGTGCTCCGACAACGTTCTCGGTTCTGATTCCGCCGGGGAATGCGACCTCAGCCTCGTGGTCGCCGCCGTGCTCGGAACCGAAGGTGGAATTGATGTCGATCCCGCCAGGCGCGTCGATGAGATAGCGGAAAACCCTTGCTCTGGGCGCAGATTGGCCCAAGTGGTTGTGCAGCGGATCGCGCGTAGTAGAAACGAATGCACTTCCGTAGTCATTCAACATCAACGAAAGATCGGTGTTAGTCGGCTGGCGCGGCCTGAAGCCTTGTTCGAAGATTCGCCTGGGACGCCGAGAATCATCGCGAAACAGCAGGTTGTCGTCCGCGCGAAAGTGCAGAGCGGCGCTCGGGTTCTCACGGCTGGCCGGTACGCCCGTGATGTCGGCCGTGCGGACGCTCGGATCGAGTTGCGCGCTGGGCCGGTCGATCGTGAAGACGGGTGGATCAACGGTAATTCGTCCGGGCAAGGCGGTGGCCGGGATTATCGGATTGCCATGCTCGTCAAAGACTTCGATCGACCGACTGGGTTCTGGACGAGCATCCACGGTGGACGAGCCGGCAGTCGCGCCGTCATGTGCAACGTCGGCGAGCGTTGCTGTCAACGGATTGACTCGTGCGTCGGCGCTGTCGGCAGGAGCTGCTGTCGGGTGCAACGCGTCATCGGAATGTCGGTCTGCATCCGCGTCGAGGAACGGGTCGCGGTCCAATTCGTTCACGTGTTCGGGCCCGAAACGAGAAGTCGGCTCGCCGCCAAAACTTGAGTCCGAGGATGGTGAGGGATCACGGGCTTCCCAACGGGGCGCGGTGTGTCGTAGCTGCGTCTGCCCGCTGGATGGAGTCTTCGAATTGTCGTTCGCTGCCGCGTCTTTCGCCTTCGGTGCGGATGGGGCGGGTGCGGCAGCGGCGTCTGGCGCGGTGTCACCCGAAGGCGGGGCAGCGTCGGGCGGATTAAACTGATCGTGGTAGACCGCGAGCAACGCATCGGGATCCGTGATCCCCCAACGCGCCAGATCGGCACGCGCCCGGGTCACTTGCCCATCTTCATTGCCGCTGAGCGCCTCGACATAGTGGTCCCAGGCATCGACCCGGGTCTGCGGCGCGCCCTCACGCTGCTTGCCCTTGGCCGCCGCGGACCCGTCGCCCTCGGCGTGCCGCGCCAACTCGTGACTCCACGCCTCACGGTGGCCACCGGATAGCGAGGGCAGCGGCCCCTCCGGCGCATGCGGGACCGGTGGCAGATCCGTCGGCGCGAGATGTTGCGGTGCTGCCGAATCGTCGTGATGCACCGCGGCGTCGTCGCCGGCCGAAGGCTGCGGTGGGTGCTCGTCATCCCTCGCGGGCGGCGTACTCAAGCCGTGCGTGTGGCCACCAGTGGCCGCCTCGTCATCACCGAGTGTCGGATGGGGCGGGTGCGCGTTACCCGGAGACGGTTCCGCCGGTGATGCAGCGCGTTGTGCCGCTGATGGGTTTTCGGTAGGCAAGGAGCCCAGGACATCTCGGAACCTGCGCGACGTCGACGGGCCGTCGTCCAATTCGTTGAATCCTGACGGGGATTCCGAACCCTGCCTGTACACACCGCTCGAGGCCGGCGCAAAGCTTATGTCTGTGCCAGTGCTAGGTGAGGAGGGGACGCTGTCGTCGCGGACGGTTCCCAGCGGCGCGGGCGGGGCGTCGTTGGGGAGATCCGGGTCGAAATGCGGATTCAATTCCAACTCTGCGAAGCGGGGCCCCGCAGGACGGTCGGGATCGCCCGACTCGGCGTGCAGTTGCAGGACTTCTTGCACTCCTACGATGTTTTCCCGCCTGATCCCGCCCGGGAACGCGATTTCTTGCTGATACTCATCGGGATCGAGGCCTTCTGTCGCATTGATGTCGATACCGCCAGGCGCATCGATGGTGTAAAGAAACACTCGATCGTGTTCAGGCTGAATGAAGTTCAGATCGATGTTGGGGTGTCGCGTGGTGGATAAGAAATGGTTCGCGTCGAACAGACCGGGAACCGACGGATCACGGGTTGCGAACCCCTGAGCGAAGATGGCGTCGGGCGGACGGGTGTCGTAGCGGAACAACAGATCGTTGTCGGTCCGGAATGTCGTGGCGTGCGTGCGCAGCGTGCTGTAAACGCCGACACCGACCATCGGGTCGACATTTGGGTCGAGCTGGGCGCTGGGACGCGGCGCGGGGAGCGGGTTATCGGCCATCTGGATCCGCAGACTTCCCCAGCTAGCGCCCAATCCCGGGTGCAATGTGAGGCTTTCGACCTCGTCAAGGGAAACCCAGCGCAGCCGGGTCCCCTCGTCGTTGGGCACGGTATCCAGCGCGTAGGGCGCATCCGCGATCACGGTCGTGTATGTCCAGTCGATGCCGGGGGCCCTAGCAGTCACGACGGGTGCGCGGACGGTGACCAAGTCGTCGCGGAGGCCGGTCTCTTCGCGAGCCTCTCGCACCGCGGCCTGCTCGACGGTCTCCTCGAGGTCTCGAGCGCCGCCAGGTAGCCCCCAGGTGCCGCCCTCATCCGTCCAATCCGCTCGTTGCTGCAGCAGCACAGCAAGTGAGCCGTCGGGGCGTCGAGCCCGCAGCAATAGCCCGGCCGCACCATAGAGGCCCCAGTGGCTCTCGCCGTTTGCATCGACCACCCGGCCATCGCCGCTGGTCGGTAAGTCATGTGGCTCGCCGGCTCCCTCGACCGGTGGTGTGCTGGATGCAGCCGGCTCCGGCGCGCGCGTCTCGTCGGCGTGGGCGTGGGCGTGGGCGTGGGCGTGGGCGTGGTACCGGTCTACCAACGCATCGGGATCCATACCCAACCGCCGCAGGTCGTGTTGTGCCACAGCCAAGAGGGCCTGAGCGTGCCCGCGCGCCGCTCCGTGGGAGGGGTCGGCCGCAGCGAGGCGTCGAGCGTCGAGGGCCTCAGCAAACCGGTCCCATGCCTCGCGTGGGTTCGTCGGTGCGCCTGGCCGGAGCCTCGCCCGCGCCCTGCTGCTCAGCTCGGTGCCATGCCGGCTCAACTCCTGCTCCCACGCGTCGCGCTGCTCGGGCGACATCGCCGCGAGAGGACGTGGGGAATGTCGGTCTGCATCCGCGTCGAGGAACGGGTCGCGGTCCAATTCGTTTACGTGCTCGGGCCCGAAACGAGAAGTCGGCTCGCCGCCAAAACTTGAGTCCGAAGATCGTGATTCTCGCCTGGGCAACGTATGCCGCAGCTGGCGTTGGTTACTAGACGCGGCGTGCGGCAGCCCCGAACCGTCGCTGAGGCCCTGTATCAACCGTCTATTGTCGGTGCCGCCGTGGACCGAAGCACCGGGATTCTGGGCGTTCGGCGCCGAGTGCTCGTCCGGGTTGTCCCCGTGTCTGGTGATGTCCTGGGACCGCCCCGATTTATCTGGCGGCGCGACCGGCCGGTCGCCGTCTGACGGGACTCCCACAAACCATTGCACGACGGGATTCTCGGCGCGATCCAGACGCGGTGGCCATGATCGCACCGTTCCGTGCTGTCCGTCCAAGGCGTGGACACGTGTGCCGTCGTAATAGGCGTTGAAGCTGTGCTGCAGCCCGTTTCGATATCGGACCGCCACGACGGTGTGGGCTCCTGGCCCCGCGGCGGCCAAATGGTCGGCGATCCCCTCGGGGGTGCTACGCACCAGGCGCAGGCCGGTCGCCGCACCGAGTTCGTCCCGGGTCAGCTCATGAGTCCGCCGGTCGCCATCGCCCGAGTACCGCTCATGGGTTTGTCGGTGGTCATCGGTGGAGCGGTCCACGTAGGCGCGCCCGAAGCTGGGCGTACCCGACAAGCGGTCGAACACCACCATCGTCGCGGGGCCGCAGTTCGCCAGCCTGGGACCGTCGGGGGCGACCTCGGGGTCTCCGTCGTTGTTGAGATCGCCGATCCACGAACGGATGTCGTCGATGGATTCCTGCGAACGGGGAAGGCCTGCGGATCGCCCCGACTCTGCGGACAACCTCTGCGCCGGGGTCGGTTGCCCGGACCGCTCCCCCCCTTGTTCGGCTCGGGTCTCGCCGCCTGCAGCCGAGTTCGTATCACGCTGTATGTCAACGGCTCTCGATGGCTGCGGATCGCTGTGATCATTCTCCGCCGACGACTGCAACGCCATCGCATCTGTGGGCGAGTCGGCTTCGCTCTCGGATGGCGGTCGGTCAAACTCGTCAACGCTCCGGCCCGCATCTTCAGGCCTCGGGTCTTCTTGCGGCAGGCCGTGCAGTATCGCGTTGTTGCCGCCGCGTCCCCGTCGCGAGAACGTCATAGGCTGTTCATCGCCCGGCGAGTGCGCAAGTCCTCGCGAGCCCCACTCACCGGATCGCACGTCAACAGAGAACGCCGCCCGCCGCCAGGTACCCGAAAGGTCGATGGCGCGCCCACGCCCGGGCAACCCGAAGGCTTCGAGAACGGACTGCGGCAGATCGAGTTGGCGGACCCGGAGGCGGTCACCGAGGATGGGCACGTTCGATTTCGGGCGCAGGTAGGCGTATGTCACTGTCTGCACCTGGCGGCGTAACTCGGGCACGCTGTGCAGGTAATCGACGACGGCTTTCCACCCGGCCGCAGGGTCGGGCAGCCCCTCGATGAGTGGGGCTATCGCCGCGAAGTTCAGGTCGCCCCTTCGGTTTTGCAAATCCCTGATCAAGCCGCTGATGGCGTGTTCCAACACCTTCGGCGCCTGCTCGGGCGCGAAGCGTAGCGGCTTGGTGCTCAGCCAGGTGTGGGCGGCGCCCATATCCAACTGATCGGTGCGGATGCGCGGGACCGAGTCGTCGTGCAGGTTCAGAGACTCGGTCACCGCTGTGAAGTTGAACGGGCCGGTTCGCTCGGTTACCGATTGGCGCCGGATGGCCATTCCGGGGCGCAGGACATACGCTTTGTGCTGCTCCTTCGCGGAATTACCGACGAAGCCGTGCACCTCCGGGTGAAGTTGGTCTTGGACCTTCCGGTAATTGGAGCCGATCCGGTCCAGGTATCTCCGGATGAATGGGTGCCCCCGGGCGGCGAGCAGAGCTGAGTTGTTCGGAATTCCGTTGTCCTGCGAGTGCAGCGCGAATCCTGGCGCCCCCAACAGGTTTCGCATCCCATCCAGGCGGCGAACCCGGTTGTCGTGATCGGTATAGATGCCGCCGAACCGGTGCAGGATCTCCAGCCGCAGGATGTCGCTGGCCGCGGTGAACCCGGCGGCGGTCCCCTTCGCGTTTTCCAACCGGTATTCGGCGCCCAGGTGCATCGGTTCCGCGCGGTGAAAGACTTCGTCCGGGCTGAGGAGGGAGACGTTGTGGCGTCTCGCCCATGACAGCATTCGGGCGGCGTCACTGTGGGGTCGATCGAAGTCTGTGCGGGATACGTCGGTCCACAGGATCACCCGCATTCCCTCGCGTTGTGCCGCCTTGCTGAGCTTCTCGAGGTTGCGGCGGACGAGGTCGGTCGTTTTCCGGCCGTCGGTCACCGGGCCGCCCAACCAGATCGAGTGGAAGACTTTGGGCATCTCGAGTCGCGTGGGCAACGGCTCGGTAGACGGCCGGGCGGGGTAGTCCTCGAACCAGCGCCCACGCGACGGCGCCGCCTCCGACCAGTGACCCAGTTCCGCCGGTGGCGGGTCACCGGGCCGCCTGGCCATATCCAGTGCATGGATGTGCTCACCGACCGAAGTGATGGGCACATCAGCCAGTTTCACGCCTTGTAGGTGAGCCGGCGTCGGGCTGGGCTCGCGGAGCCCGAACGGGTCCGCGCCGAACCCGTCGTCTGGGGTGGGATGCGTATCGCCGTCCCGCGCGGATTCAACCCGTTCGGCCTTCTCCTTGAGGGCCTGAAACAGGTCCTGGCTGGCGGCCCGGTCGTCGGACCCGGTCGCGCGTTGGGCGATCTTGCTGAGCGTCTGCCGGAAGCGACTGCCGTCGCCGGCACCGCCCCTGAGCCGCAGCACCTCGTGCTGACCGCTGTCGGCGGGCGCGGATTCGTCTTTCGCGGCTGCGGAAACGGTTCGTTCGTCGGTGTTGCCGTCCGAGCGTGCACGGCTTGCCGATGTGGGCTCTGCGGGCAACCCCTGTAGCACGTCTCGCAACGGCCTCGGATTCGACGACGACTTGTCCTGCCGCGACGCCGGTTCGTCCGTTTTTCGCGCGACGGGCTCCGACGTCGGGCGTGACTCGCCCGCGTCGGCTGACACGCTGGCCGAGGCGCGCTGCGGGTGCTCGGGTGGTTCGGGGCGCGATGTTCGCTCCGCATTGTCGGGGGTCGAACGGCTTGCGTCCGACGCCGCGTCCCCGTCGCTAATTGCCGATGCCGGCGATCGTCCGCCTGCGTCAGCCTCGGATGCCGCGCCGCGAACACCCGAGTCGTCGGTAACGGCTTCGAAATCTGCCGAGACAGGCGCCATCTCGGCCGGCACTCGCGGCGGGACTTGCGGATCACCGATCGGTTCCGCGGAATCCGGCCGCGAATCCTGAATCTGCACGTCATCGGGATGTTCGGATTGCCCCAGCTGCCCGCTGCCATCGGTGGCCGGCGGCTCGTTGGCGTTTGGTTCGGTGGGTACCCCGTGGGCGACATCGGAATTTGCCGGCGCAACGGGTGTCGTCGACGGCTCGGCGTCGTGTGAGGTTGTGGTGTCCGGCAGATGCCGGGCTACGGATGCTCCGCCGCCGTCCTCGGCGGCCGTGGTCGAAGCTGTGGTCCCTTCCGCGCCGTCGCCTGCGTCCACCGGGTTGGTGTTGCGGTCGACTTGGCTCGAGGTGGAATCGGCTGTCGAGGTGGCCGCCGACCCGGGTCGCTCGAGCGGTTCCACCGCGGGGCCGTCCGCGGTGCGAGCCACCGGTGCCGGTCCGGACGCCGAGAGGCGGGCGCCGGTCGAAGCGCCCGCTGACGATTGATTGGATTGCGCCACGCGACCATTGCGTGCGGCGCCGTCGCCGGTCTCTGCGGTGGGCGGACTCGTCCGTGCTCCGCTCGAAGCTGAACTCGCCGGCGCCGATGCCTGCGTGGGTCGATGCGCGTTCCCGACGCCCCCTTGCGGGTTGGCGGCGGCTGAACTTTGGTGGCCTCCGGACAGTGCGGGAGCGCCCCCGTTCACTGGCGAAGTCGGCGCACCGGTCGTTTCGTTCGGAGCTGGCTGAACCTGCCGGGCCTCCGGACCGTTGCCGAGGCCGGGCTCCGATTCGGCCTGCGGTGTACCCGCGGTGGCGTCAGATCCATTGGCCAAGAGGCTATTTGCACCGCGATCCGGTGCCGATTCGCTTGTCGCAGCGGACACGGTGGCGGCCGTCGAAAGGTCGGAGCCGGAAGACTGCCGGCTGAGGCTGGCGCCGAAGTCGGACGGGGAGGCGGACGTATCGCCGTCGGAGGGTGTGGGTGCCGCCTGTGAGCGGCCTTGGCCTGCGGGCGGCGGACTCTCGTTGGTGCCGTTCTCCGAAACACCGGGGGCCAAGTCACCGTCGGGCCCCGATTTGCTCGTCGGGAAGAAGTCATCCAACCCCGCCGACGTCTTGGGGATGTCGGGCTCGACGAGCGTGGTGATGCTCGCGCCGTCGGCGTCATCGTCAGCGTCATCGGAGGACTTGTCGTCGGAAGATGCGTCCTCGGTGGAGGTGGCACTTTTCTCACCGTGGGCGTCACCTTCGGGGTGCTCCGAGGCGCCATGGATTCCTCCGGAGACCGCACCGCCCCCGGCGCCACCGAAGATGTCGTCGGCGGACAAGCCGCCGCCGGTGGCCTCCGCGCCGGCGACATTGCCGATCGCGCCCACACTGAAGTGGGTCAACCCGCCCTTGAGGGCCTTGGCTCCGATGTTGGTCGATTCGCCCAATGACTTCGATATGACACCGTGCGCAACGGCGCCTACGGCGCCGCCGACGACAGCGCCAACGGCGATTTCGGCGACTTGGCCCCAATCGATTCCGCTACGTACGCCTTCGTGGATTTGGTACTCCTCGATGGCTATATCCTGCACCACCCCGATGGCCGCTCCGGTGATCGCGCCCACCGCAGCATCTTTGAGTAGCTGACGCAGGCCGGTCTTCGTCAGGGTCTCGGCCACCGCCGTGAGGATGCGCTTGATCAATTGCGCGGCCAGCTCACGGATCACCGCCATCGTGATCGCTTCAATGGGCGGGATCCATGCCAACGATGCGCCGAAGGTCCACTCGACAGAGGACAGCGCATAGGCGATCTCGGCGGCCGCGATGCCCAGCGTGCTCAGGATTTGCAGCTTGGTGTACTGAATCTGCGTTCCGGTCTGAGTGGCCAAGCTGCCCAATGAGGACATCGAATCGGCGAGGCTCTGGATCGAGGTGTCACCGGTGAGCAGCGACTGAAATTGCGCTGCGACAGCGCTGGCCGTCTGGCCCGTGATCGCCGACGCCGACTGCGATTGCGCCTGTTGCAGATTGGTCATGACGGCCGACATCTGCTGCGAGGCGTTGTCCCAATCCGTGCCCATCTGGAACATCGCGGTCTCGTCACCTTTTGGCCATTGCTCGCCGGCCAAATACGCGACCCACTGCAGGCCGGAAGGTATCTCAATGCCCATGAAATGTCCCGCGATGCGTGCGCACGGTTCCTCGGTCGCGCGCCGTCACTTCACCGCAGCGGCGGGATCGTTGGCGGGCGCCGCTGGACCACCAGGTGTGCCATGATTCGTCTGCCCGCCACTCTGGGCCGCCTGCATCGCCGCACTCACCCCCTCGCCCGCCGGTTGAGCCATCTGCTCCACGAGCTGTTCCAATGCATCGAGGCCCGACCCCGCAGTGGAGCCTCCCGCTCCCGGAATCGCGCTCAACACGTTCCCTGTGGGGGTCGCCGGACCACCGCTGGTGGGCACCGTTGGCAGAACGGACTGTTGGGGCGAGACGGCGGCCAGAGTGTTGGACGGCGAGGTCGACGCCGCGGGGACAGCCACGTTTGTCGGCGCGGGCGGTTGAGCCGGCACTTCCGGTGACCCCGGCCGGACGGCCAGTGACGGCGCAGCGGCCGCGCCGGAACCGTTGCCGCCCAGGACTTCAGCCGCCGGAACGGCCGGCTGGGCCGGAATACGAGGCAGCTCGGGCGACGGCGAACCCACCCCCGACGACAACAGCTCCTGCGACCCGTTCGCCGCCGGAACCGCCGGCTCGGCCGGCTGGGCCGGAATACGAGGCAGCAGCGGCGACGGCGAAACCACCCCCGATGACAACAGCTCCTGCGACCCGTTCGTCGCCGGAACGGCCGGCTGGGCCGGGATAGCAGGCAGCTCGGGCAAAAGTCCCGACAGGGCGGGAGTTTGCGGCAGGAACTCCCGAGGCTGCATCGGTGCGAGCTGGGACGACGCCGTCAACACCGTGCTTGGCCCCCCGGAGCCGGGACCAGCGCCGGCACCCGAACCATCGCCCGAACCGGAACCGTCACCCGAGCCCAAACCGCCCCCAGCACCACCGGAACCCATGCTCAACAACGTATTTCCGGTACTACCGCCTTGTTGATCCTGATGCTGGAAATTGCTGGCTGCCGCCGTCAATGACTGTGCCAGGCTGTCCAGCTGCTGCGTTGTGGCGTTGATGGAGCTATCCACCTGATCGACTTGCGTGAGGTATCCGCTGGACCCATTGGCGAAGCCGTCACCGATGGAGTCATTGCCCCACGGCGAACCCAGACCGGCGAGCTGTCCCTGAAGGGTGGAGAGCACTTGCTTGATCGTGGCGCTGACATCGGCAACGTTCGCGGCAGCCGTCTGGAGGTCCTCCGGGTTCACGCTCAGTGACTCGGTCATCACTATCTCCTCACTGTCGGGAACGACGGATCTTCGTCCTGGGCGTCTCCGCCGTCACGGAGACGCGACGGCGTGCCCTGGGGTGCGCTCAGTCCGGATAACAGACTGCCGAAATCGGGCAGGTCCGCGACGAGGCCGGAGAGCGACGAGATGTCCTGGCGGCGTTGATTCAAGGGCGCCAACAGAGCCGCCGATTGACGTTCGATCTCTTGTACGGCCTGCTGTGCCGCGGCTGTGATGTGGCCAGCCAAATCGGCGAACTCGTACTCGTCGAGGTACGACTCGTCGATCACCGTATTGGTGACCACGCGCTGCGCATCGACGGTTATCTCGACGGTACCGTCCGCCGCGGTTGCCGTCGCGGTCAGCGCCGCCCGGCGTTGCTGCATGACCGCCAGATCGCGCATCTGCTCCTGCACCAACGAAAGCACGTGGGTGAGGTCATGATTCATGGCGTCGTTATCCATGTGAATGCCTCCTTGAGGGTCGGTCGCGATGGCTCACGACTCACGTCGAAACTCCCGCAGAACGGCCACGTCATCGGCGATGAGCCGATCGACCTGCTCGTGCAGGAATGCCCTGGTCATGGGCCGGGCATGGGTCTGATCCGCCGCGTAGATGTAGTCCCCGTCGTCGCCGACTCGCACCCATACCAGCGCACGCTTTCCGCGGTCCAAGCCCCATTTGCGCGTTGGGCGCCAATGACTTTGAATGGTCGAGTACGCTGTCACCTCGCTCGCCGGGACCGTGATCCCGCTTGCCGAAGCGGACCGGTGCCGCACGTCGAAGGGGTCCTCGTCGAATTCCGCCTTTCCCCGCGGGACGTATTCGGGGATGACGATTGCCGGGTGCACTCCCGGTTGTGTCAAAGAGACGGCATCGGCGATCGCGGCACCCAGGTCGTAGGGTGAAACGGTGTAGATGTCGACGACATCTTCATCGGGGCGCTGAGCCGCGAAGAAACCGAGGTGCCCTGTGCGGTAGGCGATCACCCGCTGGCTAGGTGTATCGGCGGGGATGTACTGCACACGGCACTCCACCCGGATGTCGGCGGCGTCATAGGCCGCCGCGCACTCCACGAAGATCTGCAGGTCGCCGTAGTTGAACCGCTCGAGCACCGCGTCGGCGTAGGCGGCAGCGTCGTCTCGTGTGGCGAAACGCGGTCCCTGGGTGAACATGAAGGGGTACGGCATGAAGTCGCGGCCGAAATACTGGCTGATCGCGTTGAGGTCGACCAGATCGAGGGTTCCGACCTGTGACATGAGCGTCCCGTTCATGCGACGACCCGCATCACGCCATCCGTCGACACTCGGGGCGGACGGACCACGCGCAAGACCATCGCTGTCGCACTCAGTTCGTATTCGACCGCCAGCAACATCACGATGGAGTCGGGCTTCAGGTTTCCGGTTTGCGCCAGGAAGACCAAGGCGTCGGCTTGAGTGCTCACGCCCAGATATCCGTGGTCGAGGGTGTGTTGATGAAGGTCGGCCGACCATGGCAACCCGATCAGATTGGCCAGCGAGCGGAACGGCTGTCCGGTATCGGATCCTTGCGGTACGAAGTGAGTGACGTATTGCGCGCTGACATTGGCGTCGGCCAACGCGGCCCGGATCGCGCGGATGAACATGCGAAGCGATTCACGCATCGAGTCCAGGGACCGGGTAGCCGTGAGGCGCGAGTACACGTGTTGAAAGTCGTTGGCGTCGACGGCTTCCCAATAGCCGGCTCGACCTTGCCAGTCGTCGGCCATCTGCGGGCAACTCGCCGTTCCGCTACCCAGCAGCTTGGCGAAGCCACCGCCGCAGGATATGACCACCGCGTGTGCTACATCAGAAAAGGGCTCACCGCCAACGGTTTTCGAGGTGGCAAAGCGATCACTCCAGCACCAGTTATCGGCGCCCGTGGAGACGGAGTAACCGTCGTCGTCGAGGAGTCGTGCGGCCAGCAGCCAGGAAGTGAGTCCGCCGGCGCAGTTTTGCTTCACCTCCAGCGCGTTACCGTGGCATCCGACAACGCCGTTCTGGATGTGATGATGCACCGGCCATCCTTGGCCGCCTTGTGGGCCCACCCCCGCGTGGACGAGCCATCGCACCCGGGCCACCGGGGTGTGGGCCGCGGCGACGGCGGCCTTCCCGGCTTGCACGGCCATCTCGGCAGGTGTGCTGCCCGGGTACTCGCACACGGCGCGCCATTGGCCGTCCGATGCCAGTTCGCCGGGCCCGATTGGCCGCGGGGTCGGACGCAGTACCGCCACCGCCTCGAGCGACGTCATCGGCCGACCTGGGTTCGCAGCTCGGAGCCGGCGCGCCGCGAGGGAGTCGGCACCGGCGGTCGCGGCGCCGGAGGCATTACCGGCGTCGGCGGCCGCTGCACGGGCTCGGCCTCTTCCGGTCCGTCGTCACCGATCACCGGAACGACGGCATCCACCTCGCCGAGGACAAGCTCACCGTTCTTCTTGGTGCGCAACGCCTTATTCGCCTTATGCTCCTTGGCGCCGGGCCCACGCTGACCGCCGCCACCACCGCCGCCGGGTGGCGCTCCCCCGGCCCCCGCACCGGCTCCCACAGGCATACCCGGACGCGCCACAACTGGGCCGGGCATGTCAGTCCCCTTGGTCGCGGCAGCAACCGGCGCCCCGGCCGGGGACAACGTGTCGCGGCCCAGCGATCCGATGCCGGCGCCGCCCCCGCCATGGGCACCCCCGGGCCCCGGCTTGCCCAGCGCGTCGAGGCCTTTCGGCACACCTTCGGGTAATCCGGTGTCCGGCATGCCGTTCTGGTGATTCTGCGCCGCACCCAACGCCTGCTGGAGTGGCTCTTCGAGGCCCTGCGCCGCTTGACTCAAGCCGCTACCCAACCCCGAGCCACCCGCCCCACCGGCCGATGGGCTGGCGGATCCCCCCAACGGGCTCGCGGACCCCCCCAACGGGCTAGCGGATCCACTTAACGGGTTAGACGATCCACCAAACGGATTGCCGATTCCGGTGCCCGTGGGCAACCCGAGGTCGTCCGAGCCGGACCCGGGCACGCCTGAACCGCTGAACGGATCGGTAAACCCGGCACCGTCGAACGCCGACGAGTTGCCGAGGCCGGCAGTGGGGCTGCCCGGTGCACCGAGTCCACCAAGGGAGCCGCTGAGCGGGTTGGTGATTGCGGCGGTGTTTGGCATCGGGAAGCCCCCGGAGCTCGCACTTGAATCACCCGACGGATCGGCGATGCCCGATCCGCCGGGCACCGCCAGGTCGTCGGAACCCGGCGGCGGCGTCGTGTTCGGATCGTCGAAGCCCGGTGGCGGCGCCGTGTTCGGGTCGTCGAAGCCCGGCGGCGGCGCGGTACTCAGATCGGTCGCCGGTGCGGCGGTGGTGTCCAAGCCGGTCAATGGGGGCGGTGTCGTGTCGAGACCGATCGCTGGCGGCGGCGCGGTGTTCAGGCCGGCCGCTATCGGCGGTGGGGTGGTGTTGAAAGCACTCGTCGAAGGGAAAGCACCGTTAGCGTTACCCGCCCCGGGCGGCGCGATGGTGTTCAGGTTTGGCGGCGGCAGGGCGGAAGTGGAACCCGCATTAGGCGGGGGCGCAGTGCTGTTCACGTTCGGCGGCGGCGCAAGGTTGTTCAGATTCGGCGGCGGGGGTGGCGCGGTGTCCCTTGTCGTAGACGCCCGCGTCGATGCGCGCCATGACTTCCACCTCCTCCTGCG
>NZ_LZJC01000017.1 GCF_001666755.1 Mycobacterium sp. E1214
TGGGGGTGTAGGAGGAGTAGCGGCGACGGGCCAGCCGCACGGCGGCGCCCAGGTCCGCGACGATGCGCGGCGGCAGCAGGCTGACCAGGTAGGAATACCGCGACAGCCGAACGTCGACGCCGTCGAACAGACGCGCCGAGACGGCCGCCCCGCCTACGTGTCCCAGCCGCTCCAGCACCCGCACCCGCAGCCCGGCCCGCGCCAGGTAGCCGGCCGCGACCAGCCCGTTGTGACCGCCACCGACGACGACAACGTCGACGTCCGGCGGGTGGCCGCTCAGTTCAGGTAGCCCTCGACCTCGCCGGGCGGGCGCACCTGCGCCTCGCGCGGGTCACCGCCGGTCTCGCGCAGCGCCCGGCGCTGCCGCAGCAGGTCCCAGCACTGGTCGAGTTCGACCTCCAGCGAGCGCAGGCGCTCGTGCTCCTCGGACTCCGAGATGTCGCGGTGTTGCAGCTGCTCGCGCAGCGCCTTCTCCTGCGCGACGAGCTCGCGGATGTGCGCCAGGGTCTCGTTGTCGGTCGGTTTGTTGCCGTTGCCCATCGCTCCAGTGTGCCCGACCGGCCGCCTGGCGAATCGGTAGGCTGCATAGCGCCCGGCGCG
>NZ_LZJC01000018.1 GCF_001666755.1 Mycobacterium sp. E1214
CTGGCCGTCGGCCGGGTGCTGTGCGCGATCACGCACGGCCTGCTGTGGTCGGTGATCGCCCCGATCGCGGCCCGGCTGGTGCCGCCCAGCCACGCCGGGCGCGCCACGATGTCGATCTACGTCGGCACCAGCTTGGCGCTGGTCGTCGGGAGCCCGCTGACCGCGGCGCTGAGCCTTATGTGGGGCTGGCGGCTGGCGGTCGTGTGCGTCACCGTGGCGGCCGCCCTGGTCACGGTGGCGGCCCGGCTGCTGCTGCCCGAGATGGTGCTCACCGCCGACCAGCTGCAATACGTCGGCCCGCGGTCGCGGCATCACCGCAACCGCCGGTTGATCACCGTGAGCGTGCTGGCCATGATCGCGGTCACGGGCCACTTCGTCTCCTACACGTTCATCGTCGAGATCATCCGCAACGTCGTCGGGGTGCGCGGGGCGAACCTGGCGTGGGTGCTGGCCGCCTACGGGTTGGGCGGGGGCGGCGGCAGCGGCGGGGCGCCGACGGCCCCCGGGTCGCCGGGCGCCGGGTCGGGATCGGCGAGCGCGGGCGCCGCGCTCAGCATCAGCGCCGAAGCCAGGACGGCGGCCGTTCCGGTGGCGTACAGAGCCGCACCAAGACCCTTCCCGGTCCCGGCCCTCATCCAGCCCGACATATGCATTCCTCCACTCCGCGTGTCCTGACACAGTGTGGCATAGGGCGCGCCCCAGCTACCGATTCCGGCGGCCGCCCGCGGGCGCTGCGCAGGCCCGATTTACCGCCGGAGCTGCGTCGCTATGAATCGCGTGAGTGTGTCGGAGCAACGTCGAGCGTCCGCCGGTTGGCCGCGATGCCGGTGAGCGCCACGCCCATCAGTGCCGCCGAGGCGCCCAGCATCAGCACCACGCTGCGCTCGTAGAGCAGCCCTCCGGCCAGAGAGCCGGCCATGATGCCGACCTGGAAGGCGGTGACGTACAGCCCGGACGCGCCGTCGGGATCGTCGGCGCCGGCCCGCATCGCCGCGGACTGCATCATGGGCGACACGGCGGTCGCCATCGCTCCCCACAGCACGATCGCGGCGGTCCCGATCAACGCGGTCATCGCGGCGGACGGGTCGCCGAACACCAGGGCGGTCAACGTCACGAATGCGGCCGTCAGCCCCGCCATGCACAGGATGACGGCGCTCTTCGGGCGGTGATCCAGGGGCCGCGCGACCAGCGGCACCGACAGCAGCCCGGCCAGCCCGTAGGCGGCCAGCACCCACGCCAGGTTCGCCCCGCGCACCCCGACGACGTTGCGGATGATCTCGACGATGAACGTGTAGGAGACGAAGTGGCCCGTGACCGCGATCATGGCCAGCACGCTCACGGTGATCAACCGGCGGTTGCGGTGATGCCGCGACCGCGGGCCGACGTATTGCAGCTGGTCGGCGGTGAGCACCATCTCGGGCAGCAGCAGCCGGGCCGCCACCGTGACCAGGGCGGCCGCCACGGTGACGCACACGACCGCCAGCCGCCAGCCCCACATAAGGCTCAGCGCCGCGGTCAGCGGGCTCCCGACGACCAGCGCCAAGCTGGTGCCGACGTAGATCGACATCGTGGCGCGCCCGGCGTGGCTGGGCGGCACCAGCCGGGCCGCGATCGGGGCGATCACCGACCACAGCAGGCCGTGCGTGATCGCGCACAGCACCCGGCCGACGGCCAGCACCGCGAAGGTGGGCGCCAGGGCCGAGATCACCTGGGAAACGGTCAGGCACGTCAGGCTCAGGACCAGCACACGACGCCGCGGCACGTGCGCGGTCCAGCGCACCAGCGGGACGGTGGTCAGCGCCGCCACCAGCGCGTACCAGGTCAACAGCGTGCCCACCAGCACCAGGCTGACGTGCAGGTTGCGGGCGATGGCCGGCAACGCCCCGACGGGCAGCAGCTCCGCGGTGACGTAGGTGAAGGCCGCCGCGGCGAGCACGGTGAGTTGCGCGGCGATCCGTGGCGTCCACGTACGCGCGGGGGCGGCGGGAATCTCGGCGTCAGAACTCATCACACGGGCGTCGGCCGGGGTAGCCGGTCTTCTGGTCGAAATCACTGGCGCGCTCACAATGCCTTTACGCTACGCATTGCCGCAACGAGTTCACCCAAGTCGCGGTTTCAAAACGCCCTCAACTAGATCACCGATCAGGAACGGACGAGGCGCGCGATCGCGGCGGAGGCCTCCGCGAGCTTGTCCTGGGCGTCGTCGCCGCCCTCGGCCACGGCCCGGGTGACGCAGTGGCCGAGGTGCTCGTCGAGGAGGTTCAACGCCACCGCGCGCAGCGCGCTGTTGACGGCGCTGATCTGGGTGAGGACGTCGATGCAGTACTTGTCGTCCTCGATCATCCGCGCGATGCCGCGCACCTGGCCCTCGATGCGCCGCAGCCGCTTGGCGTAGTCGTCCTTGCGCTGCGAATACCCGTGCGCGTCGCTCATCGTGGTCTCACCCCTGCCTGCTTCGGCCCTCAGGTTATACCCCGTCGGGGTATGACCCCGGCAGCCTGGCCGTTTCGCCAGCTCAGGCATACTTGCTCCCATGGCCACACCAACCGATTCGCGTCCGGTCACCGACATCAAGCCGCGCAGCCGCGACGTCACCGACGGCCTGGAGAAGGCCGCCGCCCGCGGCATGCTGCGCGCCGTGGGGATGGGCGACGAGGACTTCGCCAAGCCGCAGATCGGCGTCGCCTCGTCCTGGAACGAGATCACGCCGTGCAACCTGTCGCTGGACCGGCTCGCCAAGGCGGTGAAGGAGGGGGTGTTCGCCGCCGGGGGTTACCCGCTGGAGTTCGGCACCA
This sequence comes from Mycobacterium sp. E1214, assembly GCF_001666755.1. GTDB lineage: Bacteria > Actinomycetota > Actinomycetes > Mycobacteriales > Mycobacteriaceae > Mycobacterium. The sequence continues at coordinate 2,796 of NZ_LZJC01000018.1, forward strand.
TCTCGGTGTCCGACGGCATCTCGATGGGCCACGAGGGCATGCACTTCTCGCTGGTGTCGCGCGAGGTGATCGCCGACAGCGTGGAGACCGTGATGCAGGCCGAGCGGCTCGACGGCTCGGTGCTGCTGGCCGGCTGCGACAAGTCGCTGCCGGGGATGCTGATGGCCGCCGCCCGGCTGGACCTGGCGTCGGTGTTCCTCTACGCCGGCTCGATCCTGCCCGGGGTGGCCAAGCTCTCCGACGGCAGCGAGCGCGAGGTGACGATCATCGACGCGTTCGAGGCCGTCGGCGCCTGCGCGCGCGGGCTGATGTCGCGCGAGGACGTCGACGCGATCGAGCGGGCCATCTGTCCCGGCGAAGGCGCCTGCGGGGGCATGTACACGGCCAATACGATGGCCAGCGCCGCCGAGGCGCTCGGCATGTCGATCCCCGGCAGCGCGGCGCCGCCGGCCACCGACCGCCGCCGCGACGGGTTCGCCCGGCGCAGCGGCCAGGCCGTCGTGGAGCTGCTGCGGCGCGGCATCACCGCCCGCGACATCCTCACCAAGGAGGCCTTCGAGAACGCGATCGCGGTGGTGATGGCGTTCGGCGGCTCGACCAATGCGGTGCTGCACCTGCTGGCCATCGCCCACGAGGCCGACGTCGCGCTGACGCTCGACGACTTCAGCCGGATCGGCGCCAAGGTGCCGCACCTGGCCGACGTCAAGCCGTTCGGCCGGCACGTGATGTCGCACGTCGACCACATCGGCGGCGTGCCCGTCATGATGAAGGCCCTGCTGGACGCGGGCCTGCTGCACGGCGACTGCCTCACGGTGACCGGCAAGACGGTGGCCGAGAACCTGGCCGCCATCGCCCCGCCCGACCCGGACGGCAAGGTGCTGCGCGCCCTGAGCGACCCGATCCATCCCACGGGCGGCATCACCATCCTGCGTGGGTCGCTGGCGCCCGAGGGCGCGGTGGTCAAGTCGGCCGGCTTCGACTCCGATGTGTTCGAGGGCACCGCAAGGGTTTTCGACGGCGAGCGGGCGGCGCTGGACGCCCTGGAGGACGGCACCATCACCGCGGGCGACGCCGTGGTGATCCGCTACGAGGGTCCCAAGGGCGGCCCGGGCATGCGGGAGATGCTCGCCATCACCGGCGCGATCAAGGGCGCCGGGCTGGGCAAGGATGTCCTGCTGCTGACCGACGGCCGGTTCTCCGGTGGCACCACCGGCCTGTGCGTCGGCCACATCGCGCCCGAGGCGGTCGACGGCGGTCCCGTCGCGTTCCTGCGCGACGGCGACCGGATCCGGCTAGACGTCGCGAACCGCACCCTCGACGTGTTGGCCGACCCAGACGAATTCGACTCGCGGCGAACGGGTTTCACCCCGCCTCCGCCGCGCTACAAGACGGGCGTGCTGGCCAAGTACGTCAAGCTGGTGAGCTCCGCGGCCATCGGCGCGGTCTGCGGCTAGCACCGTCGCCGGGCGGGCGCCGCTAGGTCACCCGCGCGATGGCGAACCCGTCCCAGCGTTTCGCGCCGACGGTCTGCAGCACCGCCGTGTCCAGCTTCGGGTGCTCGCCCATCGCCTGCAGCGTCTGGCGCACCGCCCGCGCCTGCGCGTCGGATTCCGCGTCCAGGATCTGACCCTGCCGAATGACGTTGTCGACCACGATGATCGAGCCGGGGCGCGCCAACCGTACCGCCCACTCGAGGTAGGACGGGTAGTTCTCCTTGTCGGCGTCGATGAAGATCAGGTCGAACGGTCCCTCGAGCGTGGGCAGAGTGTCCAGCGCCGCGCCGACGAGCACCTGCACCCGGTCGGCCACCCCGGCTCGCTCCAGGTTGCCCCGGGCGACCTGCGCGTGCTTGTCCTCGTATTCCAGCGTCACGACCTGACCCTGCGGGCCGGCGCCACGGGCCAGCCAGATGGTGCTGAACCCGCCCAGGGTGCCCAGCTCGAGGATGCGGCGCGCCTGGGCGACTCCCGCGAGCAGGCTCAAGAACTTGCCCTGCTGCGCGGACACCGCGATCGGCGGCAGGCCGGCCGCGGTGCTGTCCTGCAGCGCCGCGCTCAGCGCCGGGTCGTCACCGATCACGGTGCTGTCCAGGAAGGCGTCGACGTCCTGCGGCGTGAAGTTGTCGGTCATGGACCCCACGCTAACCGCGGGCCGCGGCCTTGGCACGGGGGGTCCCGGCCCGCGATGCCCTTTACCGCATACCCTTAGGGGGTATACGCTGAAGGCGTGACCGAGCGCGGTCCACGAGGTACCGACACGAGGAAAAGGTGAGTGACATGCCAAGTTACGACGCAGGAACCCTGCTCAGCTGCGGCCACGACGGGTGCGGGTGTCGCGTCCGCGTCGAGGTTCCCTGCCACTGCTCCGGGGCCACCGAGGCCTACCGCTGCACCTGCGGCGACGAGCTGACCCCCGTCCGCTAGGTCCGCGCGCCGGGCCGTCGGCCACCGACGCCGCGGGCTACCGGCCGAACGCGCGGCCGGTCAGCTCGGCGGTGGCCGCGAGGCCCGCCGCGGTCGCCGACGCCGCCACCGCCACGGTGTGCCGGCCCGCCTCGATCCGCCAGCATCCCGCCGCGGCGTCGTAGCGGGCCAGCAGCCGCGGGTCGGCGGCGAGGGTGACCCGGCGGGTGGCGCCCGGTTCGAGCTCGACCCGTTCGAAACCCAGCAGCCGCAACCGCTGCTCGCCCGGCGCCGCCCGCAGGTAGAGCTGCACCACGTCGGCGCCGGCGCGGTCGCCGACGTTGGCCACGGTGACGCGGGCCGTCACCGTGTCACCCCCGTTCACCGCCAGGTCGCGGTATTCGAACCTGGTGTAGGACAACCCATGCCCGAAGGCGAACAGCGGCGTCTGGCCGGTGCGGGCGAACCAGCGGTACCCGATCTCGGCGCCCTCGGCGTAGTCGACGGTGACCGCAGCTCCCCACGGTTCGCCCGCGCCCGGCAGCCGGGGCCGCGGCGTCTGCTCCAGGCCGGCCGGGAAGGTGACCGGCAGCCGCCCGGACGGATTGACCCGGCCCGTGAGCACCTCCGCGAGGGCCTGGGCGCCGGCCTGCCCCGGATACCAGCCCTGCACAACGGCTTTCACGGACTCCAGCCAGGGCATGGTCACCGGGTTGCCGGTCTGCAGCACCACCACGGTGTTGGGGTTGGCGGCGGCGACCGCGGCGATCACGTCGTCCTGTCCCCACGGCAGCGACAGGTCGGGGATGTCGAACCCCTCCCCCTCGACCCGGATGGCGAAGACGATCGCGACGTCGGCGCGCCGCGCGGCCAGGGCCGCCTCGCCGGGGCTGATGCCCGGATCGAATTCGATTGTGGCGGAGGGCAACTGTGTGCGGAGCTCGTCGAGGGGGCAAGACGGCAGCAGGTGCAGGTTGCGCATCGAGGCCATCAGGCCGTGCCCGCCGATCGGTATCACGGCCGCGTAACCGCCGGGCGGCACGACGGCGCTCGAGCCGTAGCCGGTCGGCACGCCGAGGTGCGCGTAGCCGCCGATGACCGCGATGCGGGTGTCGGGCCGCAACGGCAAGACGTCGCGGTTGGTCAGCAACACGACGCCTTGTCGAGCGATCTCGAGCGCAATCTCGTTGTGCGCCTGGGTGTCCGGTGGCGGCTGGGGTGACGCACGCCAGCCGTCGATCCCCACCGCGAACATCGAGCGCAGGATCCGGCGCACCATGTCCGAGAGCCGGTCCCGGGGAAGCCGACCGTCGGCGTAGGCCCCGCGCAGTTGCTCCGAGAACGCCTCGGACTGCCAGAACAGGGTGTCGAGCTGGGCGCCACACTCCTGGTCCAGGCCGCGCAGCGCGCACTCCCAGCCGGGTGTGCCGCCCCAGTCGGACATCACCCAGCCGCGAAACCCCCACGCGCCCTTCAGCACGTCGTTGAGCAGGACGTCGTTGGCGGCGGCGTAGGCGCCGTTGACCTTGTTGTAGGCGGTCATCACCGATCCCGGCTGGGACCGCTCGATGGCGATCTCGAACGCCAACAGGTCGGACTCGCGGTGCGCGGCGGGGTCGACGACGGCGTCCAGCCAGTGCCGGTTGGTCTCGTTGCAGTTCAGCGAGTAGTGCTTGACCGTCGAGATCACCCCGTGGCGCTGGATGCCGTTGACCGACTCGGCGGCCAGCGCCGCCGTCAGCAGCGGGTCCTCGGACAGGTACTCGAAGTTGCGGCCGTTGCGGGGATCGCGCGCCAGGTTCATCGCGCCGGCCAGCTGGACGTTGATGCCGCGGGCGCGGGCCTCGCTGCCGATCACCGTGCCGGCGGCGCGGGCCAGGGCCGGGTTGAAGGTGGCCGCCAGGGCCTGGCCGGAGGGCAGCGCGGTGGCGGTATCGCCGGGCCGGTAGCCGGGGTTGGTGACGCCCAGGCCCGCGTCGTTCATCCGCAGCGCCGGGATGCCCAGGCGCGCCACGCCCGGCGCGTAGCCGGTGCTCGTCTCGACGTCCGGCGGGATGCGCGGGTCGCGCGCCGGCCACATGTCGCTCGGGCCGATGACGCAGACCAGCAGCGCGAACCGCTCGTCGTCGGTCATTCGCTCCTCGACGTCGCGGGCCCGCGCGTCCGGGTCCAAAGCGCTCACCGCACACCCTCTTTCGCGTAGACGACGCGCAGCACGTGGCCGAGTTCGGGCCCCATCACCAGCTCGGCCAGCTCGCAGAACGTCGCGACGAACTCGGCCCCGTGCGGCGGCTCCGCCTGGCACAGGTGATGCGCCACCTCATGCAGGATCACCAGCTCGCGCAGCGCCCAGTCGGCGGTGTCGCGGTCGGGGACGGCGATGACGCCGGCGCCCTCGCGGTTCTCGTAATGCGCCGCGGTGGCGGCGCGGCGCGCCCTAACTCGCAACGGCGGCACCGACGGCCACCGCCGCAACACCGCCGGGAGCGCCAGCACGTCGTCGACGTAACGCTGGACGGCGTCGATCGAGCCGAAGCGCCCCTCGGGGGGCAGCGTCAATTGCGCGCCGAAGAACTCGACCGCCGGTGAGCCGTGCTCGGCGGCGCGGTCGAACAGCGTGCGGACGAACTCCTCGGCCGCGTACACCCGGGCGCGCTGGGTGTCCCGCCGTGCCGGCCCCTCGCGCGTCACCCGCGCAGCGCGCTCCGCGAGCCGGGCAGTTCGGGGCTGTTGCCCAGCCGGGCGCGGCGGCCGGCCCGATCACCCGCGCGGCGCGCCGCCGACGAGTACCCGGACGACGCCCGGCTGGCCCGCCAGGTGCCGCGGGCCTTGGAGGCGCCCCGGTAGTAGTCGTGTAGCTCGAGTTCCTTGTCGCGCAACGCGATTGCCGTCCCGGGAGCGCGGCGGCGATCCTTGGTGGCCTCGCTGCGCGCCTGCTCGCGCGCCTCGGACAGGCGCTGCCCGACGCGCGCCCCGAACGCCAGCTGGAAGTTGAGGCGGGCGGTGATCGTCGGCGTCGGCCGGTGCGCGCCCGTGGCCAGGTAGGCGTCGGAGGCCCGCACCATCTGGACCACCAGGCTCGCGTAGAGGGCATGGCTGGCGTCGATGTCCTCCGGGAACCCGTAGGCGTAGAGGAACGTCGAATTCGACGCCACGTCGCAGCGCACGTCGTTGGCGGCCGCGATGACCACGAACAGCTGCACGTAGGTCCGCAGGCCCTTGGTCCCGGCCTCCCCGACGGTGATGGTCCGCTGCGTCGGCGCCTGCGCCGCCGAACGCTGCGCCGAATGCGACCGGGCCACCGCGAGATCGATGGACGCCGCCGTCGCGAGGCGTTGCGCGGCGCTCATGAACGCGTCGGCCTCGTGCGCGTTGTCGGTGCCCTCGGCCTGACGCAACAGCGCGGCGATGCGCCCCAGCATCTTGTCGTCAGTCATAGCGCCAACCTACCCAGGCAATCCGACACCGCCGGCGGTCACAGCCGCTTGGCGATCCAGGACACCACGTCGTCGAGCACCTGGTCGCGTTCGGGCTCGTTGAAAACCTCGTGGTAGAGCCCGGGGTACACCTTGAATTCGACGTCGGTCGACCCCACGCAGTCCACCAGCCGGCGGCTGCCGGCCACCGGGACCAGCCGGTCCTCCGCGCCGTGAACCACGAGCAGCGGCGCGGTCAGGGCCGGCGCGCGTTGCGGCATGGTCTCGCCGACCTGCAGCAGGGCGCGGCCGATGCCGGCCGGGACCTTGCCGTGGTACACCAGCGGATCGTTGCGGTAGGCCGCGACCACCGCGGGATCGCGCGAGATCGCGTCGACGTCGAGTTCCTGCACGGCCAGGCCGGGCACGATGACGCCGAGCACCTTGGCGGCCAGCGCCAGCAGCGGCGACACCTGGTCCTGCGCGGCCACCGCCGGGCCGGACAACACCATGAGGTCGTAGTTGTCCGGGCGCTCGACGCCGTAGGCGAACACGATGCCGCCGCCCATGCTGTGCCCCAACACGATGCACTTGAGCCCGTGGTGTTCCCGGCCGGCGATCCCCACCAAAGTGTCGAAGTCGGCGGTGTATTCGGAGATGTCGCGCACCAGCGCCCGCTTCCCGGCGGAGCGGCCGTGCCCGCGATGGTCCAGCGCGTAGGTGACCAGACCGGCCTCGCCGAAGCGCTGCGCGACGTGGTCGTAGCGGCGGGCGTACTCGCCCAGGCCGTGGGACAGCACCACGACCGCGCGCGGGGCGGTGTCGGGTGTCCACACGTCGTAGACGATGCGCACGCCGCCGAACCCGTCGAAGCTGCGTTCCGTGCGGGTGGTAGCCATCAGGGGCAGCGTAATGGCTCCGAGTGCGGCCCGCGCCCGACGACACTGCGTAGTGTGATGCGGGTGAGTTCCGCCGCCGGTGGGCGGTCGCCCCGCGACGCCAAGGACGCGGTCCGCGCGACGTCGACGCGGGCCCGGAACGCCTACGGCCGCGTCGGGCCGCCGGGGGCGCGGTGATCCCCGAGGTGACACCCGTCGCCGGCCGCCCGGCCCTGCTGCTGGGCGGGTTCGACCTCGGCGGGATCGGCTACGCGGCGCAAGAATTCTTCGTCTCCGGCACCGCGTCGTCGTACTCGGACGCCGATGGCGGACAGCCAATCCCGTCGCGGACCGCCGACTACACCACGCGGGTGGTGGCGCTGACGCCCGTCGATCGCGCGGCGTTCAACGGCACCGTCCTGGTCGAGTGGCTGAACGTCAGCGGCGGCATCGACGCGCCCGCCGTGTGGATGATGGCGCACCGTGAGATCGTCCGCGCCGGGTACGCCTATGTCGCGGTGTCCGCGCAGAGCGTCGGGGTGCAGGGCGGCGCCAGCATGCTCGGCGCGGACATGTCGCTGAAGAGCCAGGACCCCATCCGCTACGCGCCGTTACATCACCCGGGCGACGCGTTCGCCTACGACATCTTCTCCCAGGCCGCCCGGCTGGTGCGGGGCGCCGTGGTGGATCACCTGCCGGTGCGCGACGTCATCGCCGTGGGCGAGTCGCAGTCGGCCATGTTCCTCACCACCTATGTCAACGACGTCGACGCCCTGGCCCCGGGCTACGACGGCTTCCTGGTGCACTCCCGCTTCGGGCCGGCCGCGCCGTTGGACGGCGGCTCCATCTTCGCCGAATCGGTTGCACCACAAGCCGTTCCGTTTCGCGCCGACCTGCGCGTCCCGGTGTTGGCGGTCATCACCGAGACCGACCTGTTCGGCGGGGCCCGCCAAGGGTATTACTTCGCCCGGCAACCCGACAACGAGCGGTTGCGGGTCTGGGAGATCGCGGGCACCGCGCACGCCGACAACTACACCATCCAGGTCGCGTTCATCGACGACGGCTCGGCGCCGCTGGCCGACGTGGTGGCGGCCTACGCGCCGACCGACATGCTGATGGGCCAGCGGCTCACGCACTACATCAATTTCGCTCCCCAGCACCACTACGTGCTGCAAGCGGGGCTCGCCGCGCTGACGGCGTGGGTCCGGACCGGCGCGGCACCACCGTGCGCGCCGACCCTTGACGTGCGCGAAACCCCGGCGCCGCAACCGGTTTTAGACGCCAACGGCATCGCCCGCGGCGGCATCAGAACCCCCTGGGTGGACGTGCCGGCCGCGCGCACATCGGGCCTGGGCAGCCAGGAAAGCGCGATGTCGCTGATCTTCGGTTCCGGCGAGCCCTTCGACGTCGCGACGCTGCGCCGCCTCTACCCGGGCGGCAAAGCGGAATACTTGGGCCGCTTCACCGCGGCGCTCGACGCGGCGATCCGCGCCGGGTTCCTCCTGCCGGCCGACCGCGCGGAGATCCTCGAGCTGGCCGCCGCGACGTTCCCCGAGCCCTAGAACAGGCGGCTGTCGGGCGGGGGCCCCGCCACCGGGCGGACCAACCCGGCCCCGGTGACCAGCGGTAGGTCCAGCGCGGACAGCAGGCCCGGCGCCGCCGCGCAGACCGCGGGAATCGCGTTCACCATGCGCGAGGCGCCCGCGATCCGTGCCCCCAGGTCGTGGTCGAAATCCTCGGCCATCTCGAACTCGCACCGCATGCTCGGGGAGCCCTCGATCTCGACGCGGTACAGGCCGCGACCCGACGCCGGCCCGTAGCCGAGATCCTTGGGCGGCAGGGAGATCGACGGCTGCGGCCAGTCCGGGGCGACGTCGTCACGCATCCGCGTGACGTGGTCGAGGACGAACGTGGCCTTGCCGTCGACGTACCCGGTCAGCGTCGAGCGCATCGCCGCGATCGTGCCCGCGGCGATGTGGCCGGTCGGCGTGTCGAACGACTCGGTGGCCGGAATGCGCTCGTTGGTCTCCTGGATGTCGTCGATCTTGACGTCCAGCCCGGCGGCCAGCTGGTGCAACACCGGGCCCCAGCCGAACGCGAACATGCCCGGCTGCGCCGCGAACGCCTGGTACTCCGGCGGCTGCCCGAACCCCAGGATCTCGTAGACGGCCGAGCGGTCCGGGTAGGTGGCGTAGTTGAACATCTCGGTCACGCGCACCGACTCGATCACGCGCGAGACCCCCGTCAAGACCAGCGGCAGCACGTCGTTGGCGAACCCCGAGTCGATCCCGGTGGTGAAGAACGAGGCGCCGCCGTCGAGCGCCGCCTGGCGCAACGGGTCGGTGAGGGCCGCGTCGACGGCGTCGGGGTACACCAGCGGCACCACCGAACAGGAGACGACGTTCTTGCCGGCCCGCAGGATCGACACCATGTCCGCGACGGCCTCCAACGGGCGCAGGTTGGCACCCGCCGCGTAGACCACCGCGTCGGCGTCGCCGGCCAGCAGCGCGGCCGGGTCCTGGGTGGCCCGCACCCCGACCGGCCCGCTGCCGCACAGCTCGCCCGCGTCGCGGCCGGCCTTCGCGTCGCTGTGCACGACGACGTCGGTCAATTGCAGTTCCGGGTGGTCGATCACCCCGCGCAGGGCGATCACCCCCATGGAGCCCGGGCCCCACACGCCCACCTTGTACATATCTCTCCTATTATTAGGACGGCCACATTGATATTTTGGACGCATCGTAAGGAGGTGGCGTTGGCTCCGTCAATGGCCGCGACGCACGACCGCGGCGCCCCAAAGTCGCCGCCGACCGCGCGGGTGATGGATGTGCTTGCGGCCGTGGCGGACTCACCCAAGGGGCGGACGTCGGCCGAGCTGGCAAAGAGCTGTGGCATCAGCACGTCCACCTGCGCCCTGGTCCTCGCGGAGCTGCAGCGACGCGCCTGGGTCAGCCGGCGCGACGATCGCCGTTACGTGCTGGGCAGCGGGTTGTTCGGGTTGGTGCACGGCCTGCGCGAGCAGTTCCCGTTGCTGGATCGGGGGCGCGAGGCGCTGCGGCTGCTGCACGACGCGCTCGGCGCCGGCTGCTCCATGTCGCAGATCGGCGGCCGGCACCTGATCACGATCGACGCGGTCGGCCACGGCACCGACGGCGAGCACGCCGTCGGCCAGCGCTTCCCCATCGACCCGCCGTTCGGGCTGGTCGCCATGGCGTGGCGCGACGACGAGTCCGTCCGCGCCTGGCTGCACCGGGTGCTGCCCCGCCTGACCCGCGACGAGATCGCCGACCACCAGCGGGTCCTCGCCGACATCCGGGCCCGGGGTTACGGCGCGTGGCGCTTCGACGACAGCCACGGGTCGCTGCACCACCGGCTGGCCGACGTGCTGGCCTCGCTGGAACCGACCGATCGGGTCACCCGCCAGCTGCGAACGCTGATGACCATGGTGACGCTGCAGTCCGTCACCGGCACCCTCGAATCCGATTTGGCCAGCACCGAATTCGTGGTTCTGCCGATATTCGGTCCGGGCGGTCAGCCCGACTACCAGATCGAGATCCACCTGGGTCGCTCGCCGGGGCTGACGCTAGCCGAGCTGGACGCCGCCCTCGCGCGCGCCCAGCGGCTGCTCACGGCCACGGTTACCTGACGGGCCGGGCCACTAGGCTGAGGCGATGCACGCGGAGATTCGGCGCGCCGCGGACCGGGCCGTCACCGCGACGCCCTGGTTGACGTCGCGGCATTCGTTTTCCTTCGGCGACCACTACGATCCGGGCAACACCCATCACGGCCTGCTGCTGGTCAGCAACGACGACATCGTCGCGCCGGCAACGGGATTCGACACCCATCCGCATCGGGACATGGAGATCGTGACCTGGGTGCTGCGGGGCGAGCTGTCCCACCGCGACTCCACCGGCACCCGCGGTGTCATCTATCCCGGCCTGGCACAACGCATGTCGGCCGGAAGCGGCATCCTGCACTCGGAGACGAACGAATCCCGCACGGAGCCCGTGCAGTTCGTGCAGATGTGGGTGGCGCCGGACGAGTCCGGCCTCGACCCGAGCTATCAACAGCACGACGTCGACCGGGCCGCGCTGGACGGTGACCTGGTCCCCATCGCGTCGGGCCGGCCCGCGCACGCGGCGGCCATCACCTTGCACAACCGCAACGCCGCGCTGCTCGGCGCGCGCCTGCGGACCGGCGACACCGTGACGCTGCCCCCGGCGCCGTACCTGCATCTGTATGTGGCCCGCGGCGGCGTGACGGTGGAAGGGATCGGCGCCGCCGCCGAGGGCGACGCGATCCGGTTCACCGGCGACGACGGCAGGCGGGTGACCGCGACGGAACCGGCCGAGCTGTTGGTGTGGGAGATGCACGCGCGGCTGGGCGGCTGACGCCATGACGGTCCGGCGACTCTGCCCATAGAGTTGGGCACGACAGACAGGAGTCGGCATGCCTCACTCGCACGCGCAGCACGCGGCGCCCAACCCGAATCGCAACGTCAAAGCGATCCGCACCGTGCGCTTCTGGGCGGCGCCGCTGCTGATCACCCTGGCGCTCATGTCGGCGCTGTGCGCGCTGTACCTCGGAGGCATTCTCAACCCGACCACCAACCTGCGGCACTTCCCCATCGCCGTGGTCAACGAGGACGCCGGCCCGGCGGGCGCCCAGATCGTCGACCGCCTGACCAACGGCTTGGACAAGGACAAGTTCGACATCCGCGTGCTGCCCCGCGACGAGGCCAGGCATCAGCTCGACACCGGCCGGGTGTACGGCCAGCTGCTGATCCCGCCGAGCCTGTCGTCCAAGCTGCGTGACTTCGCGACCAGCGCGGTGGCGCCGGCGCGCGTCGAGCGCCCGGCCATCACCATCTCGACCAACCCGCGGGCCGGCACCATGGGCGCGAGCATCGCCGGGCAGACGCTGACCTCGGCGATGGGCATTGCCAACGGCATCGCCGGTCAGCGGCTCACCGAGCAGGTCGCCGCGCAGACCGGCGGGGCGCCGCTGCCCGGCGCCGCGGCGGCCGGCCTGAGCGATCCGATCGACATCCAGTCGACCGTCTACAACCCGCTGCCCGAAGGCACCGGCAACGGCCTCTCGGCGTTCTACTACGCTCTGTTGCTGCTGCTGGCCGGCTTCACGGGCAGCATCGTGGTCAGCACGCTGGTCGACGCGCTGCTCGGTTACGTGCCGGCCGAATTCGGTCCCGTCTACCGTTTCGCCGAGCAGGTCAAGATCTCGAGATTCCAGACGCTGCTGGTGAAGTGGGCGATGATGGTGCTGCTGGCGCTGTTGACGTCGGGGGTTTACCTGGCAATCGCCGACGCCCTCGGCATGCCCATCGACCTGGGCTGGCAACTGTGGCTCTACGGCGTGTTCGCGATCGCCGCCGTGGGGATCACGTCCAGCTCGTTGCTGTCGGTCCTGGGCACGGCGGGGTTGCTGGTGAGCATGCTCGTCTTCGTGATCCTGGGCCTGCCGTCGGCCGGGGCCACCGTCCCGCTGGAAGCGACGCCACCCTTCTTCCGCTGGCTGGCCGAGTTCGAGCCGATGCACCAGGTGTTCCTGGGCGCCCGCTCGCTGCTGTACTTCAAGGGCCATCCCGGCACCGGCCTGGGGCAGGCGCTGATCCTGACGACGATCGGGCTGGCGATCGGGTTGCTGCTGGGCGGCATCGTCACCCGGCTGTACGACCGCAAGGGATTTCACCGCATCCCCGGCGCGGTCGAGTTGGCGATCGCGGCCGAGCACCAGGCGCAGCACCAGGCCCGCCGCGGCAAGCAGGCGCCCGCGACGACGCCGGCCACCGACACCGGGGCCGGCACCGGGGAAGGCGCGGCCGAGGGCCCCGCTGCCCACCCGGCCGAGCCGGCCGAGTCCGAAAGTTCCAGCGAGCGGCCGTAATTCGAACGCCGCCCGACCGTCACGCTGTCGTGATCATGTTTGACAGTGTTACTGATGTGACTGATGATGTTGATGTTGCATCGGTTCCGGGCGGAAAGGGCCAACGTGCTGACCGTACGCGCCAGCTTGCGCCGGCTGGCGGCATGCTGCACCGCCGTCGTCGCGTGCCTGGCGCTGGCCGGCACCACGGGCCAACCCCTGGCGCACGCGGCCGACGGCCGGGACCTGCTGGCCAACGCGATCAGCACCACCCGGGGCGCGTACCTGGTGTACAACTTCGGCCCCGGTCACCCGGCGCCCATGCTCAACGCCGGCGGCAGTTGGTACGAGATGAACAACGGCGGCCACCTGATGATCATCAAGAACGCGGCCGGACGGCTCTCCCCGCACCTGCTGGTGGACACCCACCAGGGCGACCAGGCGCGCTGTGAGAACAACCCCGCCGCGCGCACCGGCGAGGGGCTCTGGCAGGCATCTGAGCTCTACGCTCCGCTGCAGGCGTGGCAGCGGATGGGGCAGCCGACGATCGCGATCAACGCCAACTTCTTCGACGTCCGCGGCCAGAAGGGTGGCTCGTGGCGGCAGACCGGGTGCAGTTCGCCGTTGGGCGCCTTCGTGGACAACACCCACGGCCAGGGTCGCGCCAACCAGGCGGTGACCGGAACCGTCGCCTACCCGGGCAAGCAGGGGCTGTCGGGCGGCGGCGAGAGCTGGAGCGCCCTGACCACCATGATCATGCCGTCGGGCGGCGCGCCGTATGTGGTGTGGCCCCGCACCAAGAGCGACTACGACGCCGCCACCCCGGTGGTCGCGGACCTGCTCAACCGCAACGAACGGTTCGTCGCGGTGTCGGGGATCGGGCTGCTCGCGCCCGGCAACACCGGGCAGTTGCACGACGGCGGGCCGAGCGCCGCGCGCACGGCGTTGGCCTACGCCAAGCAGAAAGACGAGATGTACATCTTCGAGGGCGGCAACTACACGCCCGACAACATGCAGGACCTGTTCCGCGGACTGGGCAGCGATACCGCCGTGCTGCTCGACGGCGGCGGATCCTCGGCGATCGTGTTGCGCCGCGACACCGGCGGCATGTGGGCCGGGGCCGGCTCGCCGCGCGGCTCGTGTGACACCCGCGAGGTGCTGTGCGATTCCCACGAGCGGGCCCTGCCCAGCTGGCTGGCCTTCAACTAGCGGTCTGCGGCGCGAGCCGGAAGATCAACAGGCTGCTCGCCACCACCGCCGCGGTGACGGCGAAGACCGGCGCGACGACGACCCGCGACATGGTCGCGCCGACGAACGCTCCGGCGCACATCGTCACGACGACGGCGATGCGCAGGTTCTGGCGCTCGCCGCTGCCCCCGGCCAGGCGACTGTCCAGACCGAGGCTCACGATGGTCGACGTCAACACCGTGGTGGACAACTCCGGGATGCCGAACTGGCGGGCGCTGGTGTGCTGCAGGCCGAAGGTCACCGCCAGCAATCCGATGATGATGAGTTTGGTGTTGTCGTGGTAGTGCAGGGCGCCGACGCCGCCCAGCACGGACAGCGCTATCAGCACCACGATCTCCGTGATCAAGATGGTGGTGATCCACGGCCGGGTCCGGTCACCGAAGCCGCGCCACAGGCGGCCGCTGACCACGGTGGTGCAGACAAACGTCGGCAACGCCACCGCGACCGCGGTCAGATCGATCGTGGTCCTCGGCGCCAACCAGAACCCGAGGAAAATCACATTGCCCGTCATGTTGGCGACGAACACGTGGCCGAGCACCAAGATACTGATCGAGTCCGCCAGCCCCGTGGCGAAGGTCAGGAGCAGCAACGCCACCACGGTCCACCGCTCGGAGACCGGCGAGGTTGCGGGCACGAGCTGCAGTCTATTTCGCGGGACTCGTCGACGCGCTACACGTGCGGCGTGAGGTCCAGCGAAGTGATGGTGGTCATCCGGGTCACCAGCCACCGGCTCTGGGAACGCTTCATGAACAGCCGGTAGGACAGGTACTTCAGCGACGGGATGTTCTTGGTCAGCGGGCTGGTGGACGAGGTGTTGGTGTAGACGATGACGACGGCGTTGTTCTCGTCCAGGGACTCCACCGCCGCGCCGGTGACCTCGGTGCTGTTGGTGATCTTCGCCTGCTTGTTGGGGGCGACGATGGCGTCGACGAACTTGCGGTACTGCGCCTCGAAGTCGCCGCTGAGGTAGGCCGACGCCCGGTCGGCCAGGGTGTCCATGTTCTCGGGGGTGTAGGTCCACAGCGTCGTGATCGCCCTGGCCGCGGTGCGCGCGACGTTCAGCTTGGTCGCGGCGGTGGCGCGGTCGGAGAGGTACGGCTGCAGGGACGCGCCCGCGAAACCGGCGGACCCGACGAACAACACGGCGGCGGCGACCACCGCGATCGCCAGCCGCTTACCGGCCAGCCGCTTGCGGCGCCGCCCGTCGGGCGCCGGCTCCGTGGGCGCGGCGTCGTCATCGACGGCGTTATCGTCGACGGCGTCACCGCCGGCCGCCGTGGACTCGGCCGCCGTGGAATCGGTTGCCGCGGCGGCGCTTTCGGCGCCCTCGTCGGGACCCGTCGATGCGCGGTCCTGCGCGGTCAGATCACCTGTTGCAGACTGCTGATCTTCCACTGGTTCCCTTCCCGCGTGGCGGTGGCCGCCCAACGATTGGTGTTCTCCACGACCTGCTTCTCGTCCGGCGTCTTGCTGGAAATCGCCGTGGCGACCATGACGGTGACGCTGCCGTCGTCGTTCCAGCGCTCCACGCCGGCACCCAGGATGGAGCCGGTGGCCGGTTCGGCGCGGGCCACCTGCAGCAGAATCTGGTTGGCGTTCTGCTGGAATTGCTTGGCGAAGTCGCCGGTCGCCTCGCCCAGGATCCGCGTCACGTAGTCGTTGGCGTGGAACGGGTCGACCGACGTGAACTCCGTCATGAAGCCGCTCACGTAGCCGATCACCTCGCGATCCTTCGACGCGGCGCGCTCGCGGTGCTGGTGGGCGATGAGCATCAGCGCGCAGCCGGCGATGGCCGCCACCATGAGCACCGCGGCGATCGTGGCGACCCAGGGCAGTTCTCGGGAGCGCGGCGCAGGCACCGGCTGATCGACCAGCAGCGGACGCTCACCGGGGGCGATCCTGCGCCGGGGGCTCACTTGCCGCTCCCCGGCGGTCGGGGTTTGGCCAGCACGGCGAGGTCGTCGACCAGCCACCGGTCGTCGCTTGTCTTGGCGAAGACGACGCGCACGGTGGCGCTGATGTAGCGCTGCTCGGGTCCGGTGCCGCGCCGGCCGTGCAGGAACAGCAACATGGTGGCCCGGTCCGGGCTGGCCGACAGGATGGCGGCGTCGGCCGGCCAGTATTCGTTGATGACCGGGTTGCCCTTCTGCACCAGGTCCTGCTGGGCGGCCAGCTGGCCGCGATAGCTCTCGGTGGCCAGCGACCGGGCCCGGGCGAAGTCGTCGCGCAGCGACTTGGGGTCGTAAGTCAGCATCTGGGCGACGATCTTCGGTCCCTGCGTCGCGACCTCCGCCCTGGTCTGGTCGGATTGCCGTTCCGGGGCGAACACCGCCCAATAGCCCACGGCGGCGCCGGCCACGCACAGGGCCGCCGCCGCGGACAGCGCCGCCACGGTCCAGCGCCGGATGCGCGGCGGCGCGGCGTCCGGGTCGAGGCGGCGGACCTCGGTGCGCGTCAGCATGTCCGCGAAGGTGCGACGGCGCGAATCCCACAGCGGCCACAGCCATCCGACCACGGACACGAGGTCGACGAGGTGCGCCGCGTCGCGCAGCAGCAGCTCCCAGGGGCCGGGCGCCGCGCCGTCGCGGCGCGTCACCGCGATGCCCACGAGCCCGCGCCCCAGGCTCCAGCCGGTGATCGTCGGCAGCAACAGCCGGTTGGCGAGCACGAGCAGGGTGACGAGCCCGAGCGCCACGATGCACACCCACCACCACGCACCGCGGGCCGGCACGGCCAGCGACACCAGGGCCAGGGTCGTGACGACGGCGGTGCCCGGCAGCACGTCGACCGCGACGGCGCCGACGCGTAATGCCCACGGCGCCAAGACATCCCGCGGCGAGCGCGGGGTCACCGGGGGTGGCGGCGGGGTCTGGACCTTGTCGAGCACCACCGTCACTTCGTCACCTGGTCGAGCTTGGATATCTTGTACTGGCCTTCGGCGAGCGCCATTTTCACCCGCAGCCGGTAGCCCGTCTCGTTCTGGGCCTGGTCGCTGGCCACTTTGACGCGCAACGCGACCAGCACGTCGATCGACCCGTCGCGGTTGTTGCGCTCGACCGCCGCGCGGGCGTCCGCCACCTGCACGTGGATGTTCGCCGCCTGGTAGGCCTGCACGAGCATGCTGGTGTACAGCAGCGCCTGCGAGCGGAAATTGTCGGTGCCGCAGTCGATGATCTTCTGCTCGCTGGCGTTCATGGCGTTGGTGTCCGGGGCCTGGGTGGCCGACACGCAGTCCACCGCCGCCTTGAGCGCCGCCGCGTCGTTGCGGGCGATCGCCTGGCTCTCCTGGTGCGAGCGCAGGGCGAGATAGCCGCCGGCGCCGATGCCGCCGGCGCCCAGCAACAGGGCCGCCGCGATGCCGACCAACCAGCCGCGACCCAGGCGCGAGGCGGGACGCTCGGCCGGGGTGTCGGTCGCGTCGGACCCCGCCGGAGGGTCGGTGGGTTCCTCGGCGTCATCGGGGTCCACGGTGTCGGCCACAGAGGTCGCCGGGTCACCGTCGGCGGGCGGGTCCTCGACCGCGTCCTGCGCCGTTTCGGGGGCCTTATCGGAGGCCTCATCAGAGGCGTCGTCGGACCTCGTGCTGTCCTGCTCGTCGGCGACGTCCCCGGTCTGCGGGTCGGCGGCGCCGACCACCGGCTCTTCGGGAGTCTTCAGACGACGCCTACGGGAACGGCCAAACTTCGGCATCGGTGGGGGGTTCAGCCGGCTGGCGCCAGCATCTCCTTCCATCCGTCGTCTCCTGTTCGGGTCGAGTTCTCGACGGAGTACTTCACTCCGTCCGGCCCTACCAGTTCACCGCTTTGGGGACTGTAGATCGCCGCCGGAGGCCCGCTGGGGGTGTACACACACGGGTTGGGCTGCTGGCCGTTGCACTGCACGGTACCCGAGCCCGGCCGGGACACCGGATCGCTCACCGGCGGGGGCGTGCCCGCCACTCGGTCCGACGGCGCCGGGTTCAACCCGTTGTTGATCGACGGCGCCGGGATCACCAGGCCCGGCTTGACCGGCTGGTCACAGCGGGCCGCCGGCGCCGGGCAGGTCAGGAACTGGTTGGGGTCACCGAACCAGGGGTTGGTGCCCGCCGGCACGTACGGCTTCGGGTCGCGGCATTCGCGCGGTGTGGCCGCCCGCTTCCCGGGGATGTCGACGCAGGGGATGTTGCGCGAACCGCGGACGCTGTTGGCCGGGGTGTCCATCGGGATCTTGCAGTAGGTGCCCGTCGGCAACGGTTGCAGGCTGGTGTCGGCCGGGGACCGCCACTCCGGCGCGGGGATGAAGCCCGTCAGGCAGGGCGGTGGCTGGTTGATGGACAGCGCCAGGTCCAGCGCCGCCATGTTGGGGAACGGCGCGGCCACGGTCTGGGCGATCGACGCGCCCTGCGGCAGGAACACCAGGACCTGCTCGACGCCGGTGTGGTACCGCTTGAGCAGGTCGAACACGACCTCGAGGTTCGCCAGCGTCTGGGGCAGCGAGTCCCGCACGTCGTTGAACACCGAGTTGACCTGGTCGGCCGTCGGCGCCGCCTGGCGCAGGATGCTCTTCACGTGCGGGTCCTGCTGGGCGGCCTGGGCGCTGAGCCGGTTGAGGTTGCGCGCCCAGCGCTCGATGGCCCCGCTCGACTGCACCTGGCTGTCCAGCACGCCGCCGGAGTTCTCGATGAGGTCGTTGACGTCGTTGATGTTGGTCTTGAAGTCACCGACGATCGCCTGGGTGGAGTCGACCAGCCGCTGCAGCGCCGGGCCCAACCCTCCGACCGACTGCGCCGTCTCGTCGAGGAGCTGACCGATTTTCTCCTTCGGCAGCACCGACAGGCCGCGGTTGGCCGTGTCCAGCGCCGGCCCGATCTCCGCGGGCACCGTCCCCTTGGTGATGGTCTGCCCCGGCGACAGGAACTTGCCGGGGTGGCCGGTGGACACCAGGTCCAGGTACTGCTCACCGACCGCCGACACCGAGTGCACGTCCGCCGACGCGTCCACCGGGATCTTGTAGCGGCTGTCGATGCTCATGGTCGCCTGGGCGCCCCGCTCGGTGGGCTCGACGTCGGTGACCTTGCCGATCGTGACACCGCGGTAGGTCACGTTGGCCGTGGGGTACAGGCCGCCCGACGCCGGTAGGTCCGCCTTGAGGGTGTACCGGCCGACGCCGACCAGGCTGGGGATCTGCAGGTAGTAGATCCCCAGCACCAGCAGCGATATGACGGTCAGGATTCCGAAGACGATCAGCTGGCGTCTGATGAAAGGAGTCAGCAATTCCTGTCCCCCCTCTCCACCAGCGGTCCGCCCGGCGCGTCGTTCGGGTTCGGCGTGTACCGCACGTCCGGGATCATCGTCTCCGGGTCACGCCCGTAGGACTGCTCCAGCGCGCGCAGCGCCCCGGACAGGCCGGTCCCGGTGAGGAACGCGTTGTCGACGGCACTGTAGGTCAAGTCCAGCGTCAACGAGATGTTGAGGTAGTCGCCGCGGAAGATCTTCGGCACGGTGTCGATGTCGAACGGCTGCGTCAGGATCAGCTTCAGCGCCCCGATCAGGTACGGCGACGCGCGACCCAGCTCCTTGAGCGGGCACTGCAGCGCCTGCAGGTCGGTGTGCAGCGGCCCGCGGGCCTCCGACAGGTACTGGTCGGCGGATTGGCTGAGCCGGCCCACCGAGTCCACCGCGTTGATCAGCAGATTCTTGGTGTCCGCGAAATGCTTGATCAGCGGCGGGATGTCGGTGAGCACCCGGTCGAGGACGTCGGCGCGACCGCCGACGTAGCTCAACAGCCGGTTCGTGGAGTCGATGGCGTGGGTGATGTCGTCGCGCTGCTGGTTGAGCTGGTCGGTGAAGGTGTCCAGCTTGCCCAGCAGCGACCGGATCGCGTCGCCCCGCCCGTTGAAGATGTTGTAGACCTCGTTCTGCAGCACCTCGAGGTTCGGGATGCCCCCGCCGCGCAGGATCAGCGACAGGCTCGCAAGGGTCTGCTCGGTCGTGGGATATGACGACGAGTTCTTCAGCGGGATGGTGTCGCCGTTCTTGAGCAGGTCGGACGACGGGTTCTGCGGCGACGCCAGCTCGACGTGCTGGGAACCCAGCAATGACGTCTGCCCGATCTTGGCGATGGCGTTCTTCGGCAGCTTGACGCTCTTGTCCAGCCCCAGCGTCAGCGTGGCGACCCAGTTCTTCAGCTCGATCTTCTTGATGGAGCCGACGAAGACGTCGGCGACCATCACCTTGCTGTTGCCGTTGATCGCCAGGGTGTCCGGCACCTGCACGTAGACGACGAAGGAGTTGGACCCGCTGCCCGGCCCGCCCGGGATCGCCACGTTGGAGATGCCCCGCCACCCGCACGAGCTCAACACCAGCGCGACGGCCAGCAGCACCAGCGCCTGCCAGGACCCCCGCCGGATCGCGCCCACGGCGCTCGTCGCGCGGTTCAGTGCCAGACGGCTCACCTTGCTCCTCGCGCCCACGGCGCTCGTCGCGCGGTTCACTGCCCACCTCCCATGTCAGCCGGGGCGAACGCCGGCCCGCCCGCGTTCGGGGCGGGCGCGGCCACCGGCGCCGGCGTCGGCGCGACCGGGCCCGGGACCACGCCCGGTCCGGGCGGCGGCGGCTGGATCGGCACCGGCGCGTTCAGGCCGATCGGCGGCACGATCGGGTTCTCGTCGTAGGCGTTCGGCGGCCCCGGCGGGGTCTGGTACTGGGACTGGACCGGCGCGATGTTCGGGCCACCCATCAGCTCTTCCAGCGAGTCCGGGGTCATCAGGCCCCCCGTGATCGGGCCGACCTGCTGGCCCTGCATGCCCGGCGCCACGATCCAGCCCGGCTGGGTGTTGCGGTGCGACGTCGGGGTGTCCGGCGACCAGATGCCCGGCACGGTCGTGTCCTTGTAACCGTTCGGCGGGTGCAACCGGTCCTCCGAGTAGGCGACCTCCTTGGGCAGCGTCTCGGCCGTGCTGAATAGGTTGATGCCGAACGGCGGGTAGTTGAACTTGATCGCGTCCAGGATGGGCGCGAGGTACTGCGCGCACAGTTCGGCGGAGTCCTGGTAGCCCAACCGGCTGCCCGCCTGAATCGCGCTACAGATGAACTGCATCGGGTTGGCGAAGTTGGTGATCGACGGAATCGCGACCACCGAGCCGTGCGACGGGTGATAGATCTGGTTGATGTTCGCGGCGGCCGTCGGGAGCACGTGCAGGGCGGTCTCCAGCCCGTTCAGCGGATCCGGCTGCAGCAGCGTGTTCGTCACCGTCTCGAGGTTCTTGACGTCGTAGGTCAGCACCCCGCGGTTCTTGTCGAGGAACGGCCGAACGGTCGTCAACAGGCTATCGAACTGCTGCAGCGCGTTGGACAGGTCGGTGTCGGAGTGCGCGAGCCGCGTGGTGAAGTCCGCCAGATTCTGGTTCAGCGCGACGAACTGCTGGTCGTCCTTGTGCAGCGCGTTGACGAACAACGCCAGGCTCTTCACCACCGCGAAGAAGTCGCCGCGGCCCTCGTTCAAGGCGGTCAACGCCCGCGACAGGTTGCTCAGCGTGGTGTTGATCTCCTGGCCCTTGCCGGCCAGGCCGTTGGCGAAGGATTCGATGACCTCCCCGAACGGCCCCTCACGCTGGAGCAGCGTGCAGCTGGCCTCGGCTCCTTGCGGGCAGGTGGGGCCCAGCTTGGAGATGATGTTGGTGATGCTGTTGCGCAGCTGGTCCCACTCGACGGGGACCTGGGTGCGCTCCTCGGGGATCACCGCGTTGTCCGACAGCTGCGGGCCACCCTTGTAGGCCGGCTCCAGCTGAATGGCCCGCGACGCCACCAGCGTCGGGTTCAGGATCACCGCCGACGCGTTGGCGGGCACCTTGTACTTGTTCTCGTAGTGGAAGGTGACCTTCATCTTGTCGCCACTGGGCTCGATCTTGTCGACCGCGCCCACGCGCAGCCCCATGATCTGCACCTTGTCGCCCGGGTACAGCGCGTTCGCCGCCGGGAAGTAGGCCACCACGGTGTTGTTGGTGAGCTTCTCGTACATCCGCCACCCGACGTAGGCGACGACGAGCGCCAACACCACCACCAGCGATCCGATGATCACCGTCGCGCGCGTCAGCTTCGGCAACCGCAGGTTGCGGATGTCAAAGATGGTGCTCAATTCTGGCTACCTCCCCCGGCTGCGCCACTACCTCCGGATCCACCAGGGTTGATGAACGGTGCCGGCAGCTGCGGCCCGGAGCCGGGCGGTGCCGCCGGGCCCGGCGGGAAACCGGGCGCGAACGTCGACGGCGGCGGCGTCGGTCCGGCCGGCTGCAGGCCCTCGGTGCGCGCCCCCGGCGGCGCCTGCTGCGGCAGCGGCACGGGCGTGCCCGGGACGTTGGGCGCCGGGTCGCCCGGCCGGCCCGCGATCGGGATGCCCGGGGTCGGCGGCAGGCCGTCGGGGTTCGGGGGCGACGTTTGGACGTCGATCGGCGCCGGGAAGCCCGGGCCGCCGAACGGTCCGACGCTGGCACCCGCGCAGGGCAACGGGTTCCACGGTCGGGGTAGGCCCTCGTCCCCGATGGTGACGTTGCCGCCCGGGTTGGCCGGCGTGTAGGAGCAGGGCGATCCCGGCGGGATGGCCGGGCCCGGGTGATCCGGGGTGCCCTCCAGCACCGGCGGCGCAGGCGGCGGCGCCCCGTTGGGGAACCGGGTGCCATTGGGGTCGGGGAACCGGTACTCCGGCAGCCCCGCGCTGCGCCAGAAGTTCTCCGGGTCGATGCCGCGCTTCTTGAACGCGGCGTCCACCCACGGCTGCGAAATCTGGTACAGCGCCAGGTTGTGCAGGACCACCTTGAAGAACGGACCCGACGCGATGGCCTCGTTCAGCGAGGGCAGGAACTTACCCACCTCGGTGAGACCGTTGGCGAGGTCGTCCTTGCGCTGCACCAGGATGTCGCTGACGGTGCGCAGCTGCTCCAGGACGTGGTTGAGGTTCGGGTTGTCGTTGATGAAGCCCTTGATCTGCTCGGAGAACGCGGCCACGTTGGCCAGCAGGGCGTTGATGGCCTGGCCGCGCTCGTTGAAGGCGGCCAGCAGCGTCTTCGTGTTGACCAGCAGCCGATCGATCTGGTCGCTGCGATCCCCGAGGATGCTGGCCACCTGGTTGGCCTGGGCGAGCAGGTGCTTGACCTCTTCGTCGCGCTTGCCGATGGTGTCGGAGAACTTCGCCACCCCGTCCAGGGCCGCGCTCAGGTGCGGGTACGTCTGGTCGACGGTCTGCGACAGCACATGCAGCGATTCCTTGACGGTGTCGATGTCCCAGCCCTGCGCGGCCTTGGTGACGTCGAAGAACGCGTCGTAGATCTGGTACGGCGTGGTGCTCTGGCCCAGCGGCAGCGACGCGCCCGGGCGGAGCTGCTTGTTGCCGCGCGGCTCGACCTCGAGGATCTTCTTGCCGAGGATGGTGTCGGTCTTGACCGCGATCCGGCTCTCGGTGCCGAACGTCGCGGTGCCGGCGTTGAACTGGACCACGATGTGGTCGCCGTCGATCCTCAGGCTCTCGACCTTGCCGACGTCCACGCCGGCGATGCGCACCTTGTCGCCTTTGCTCAGGCCGCCGGTGTCGGTGAACTGTCCGTAGTAGTGCGGCTTGGCCATCAGCACCGGGACGCTGGTGAAGCTCTGGCCGACGCCGATCACCAGCAGCGTCACGATGATGCCCATCAGGCCCAGGCGAACCCGGTTGGGTGGCTCCAGTGTCCTCATTGCGGGGTGCACCTGCCCGTCGGCTGCTGGAACAGCCGGACCGTGCGGACCGGGCCGCCGGCCTGCAGGCCGTTGATCTTGAGCGTGATGTCGCACGCGTAGAAGTTGACGAAGTCACCGTAGGACCCGATGGCGCGCCCGATCATGTTCAGCGCGGTGGGCACCTTCTTGAGGTAGTCCTGCAGCCCGTCGCGCTGGTCGATCAGCGGCTGCTGCACGGCGTCGAGGTAGTTCAGCGTCTTGTGCAGCAGGGTGCGGTCCTCGCTCAGCAGGTCGGCGACCGTGCCCGCGGCGTTGCTGATGTGCGCCGTCCCGCCGGCCAACTGGTCGCCGTGGTCCTTCAGGCCGGTGATCAGCACCTCGAGGTTGTTGACGGTCTGGTCGAACTGTTGGCGGTGCCGAACCGTAATGTCCAGCACGATGTTCAGGTTCTTGATGACCTCGCCGATCGCCTGGTCACGCTCGCCGAGCTGGGTCGTCAACTGCGCGGTCTGGTCGAGGATGTCGTTGATGGTGCCGCCCTGCCCCTGGAACACGGTGACCAGCGACGACGCGATGGTGTTGACCTTCTGCGGGTCCAGCGCCCGAAACAGCGGCTTGAAGCCGCCGATGAGGGCGTCGAGGTCGAGGGCCGGCTGGGTCCGGGACAGCGGGATGAAGCCGTTGGGCGGCAGCACCCGGTCGGCGCCCTCACCCGTGCCGCGCTTGAGCTCCAGGTAGCGGTTGCCGATCAGGTCGAGGTAGCGGATCTGCGCGGTCGTCGACTGGTAGAGCGGCACCGCGCGGTCGACGTTGAACTTCACCCGCGCCCGCTTGCCGCCGTCGACCAGTTCCACCGTGTCGACCTTGCCCACCTCGACGCCCGAGGCGCGCACGAACTGGCCGGACCGCAGGCCGCTCACGTTGGTGAACTCGGCTGAGTATCCGTTGGTGCTGTCAAAACGCATCTGACCGAACACCACGATGATCATCACGGTGAAGATCAGCAGCACCACCGAGAAGATGCTGAGTCGGATGAGCGTGCCGGTGATTTTCATGGGTTGATCGTGTTATCCCCTACTTGGCGACCCCAGACGTACTCGATCGCGTACGGCGAGCCGGTGTCGAGGTGGTTGTACGGCGCCAGGCTGTTGCCGCTGTCCATCACCAATTCCGGTGCGGGCCACAGGTCGTGGGTGATCTGCTGCCAGCAGCCCGGCGCGCCGCCCGGACCGCCGCGGGCGTTCACCCGGGGCAGGTTTTCGGGGTAGACGTACGGGTTCGGCGCACCACCGACCAGGCCGACGGCGGCGCCCAGACCCAACGTCAGGGCGGCGACGGCAACCAGCGACAGCGGGTTGGCGACCAGCCCGAGGCCCGACAGGGCCTGGGTGTGGCTGTTCAGCGAATAGCCGTTGCCGCCCAGGAACGACGCGGCCTTGGGTTCGATGTCGTGGTAGTTGCGCAGGGTGCAGTAGATCGCCGGGCTGTAGGTGTCGAGCAACTGCGCCGAGGGCACCAGA
>NZ_LZJC01000019.1 GCF_001666755.1 Mycobacterium sp. E1214
ACGCGCGGAGATTTCGGCGACCGACGGGCTGTCCACGCACAGCCGGACGATCCTGCCGCGGGCGTCGCCGGCCGGCCAGCGGTGCGTCAGCCCGGGCGGCAGCGTCTCGACGGGCGCCTCGAGCGGCAGGTCGACGCTGGTGTCGGTGCGCCCGGCCGTCAGCGCGTACGGGCGGACCAGGCTGGCCCTATCCGGCGTCGGCCCCGGCTCGCGCGTGTCCATCGCGGGTCACGAGACGCCGGAGCGTCGGGTGGGCTGCACGACGCCGCCCACCCGTTCGACGAGGACGGCCATCTCGTAGCCGATCTGACCGATGTCACACGACGCGGCCGCCAGGGTGGCCAGGTGCGAACCGTCGCCCACCCGCATCAGCAGCAGGTAGCCGTTCTGCATCTCGACCACCGACTGCAGGACCTGGCCGCCCTCGAACAGTTGGGCGGCGCCGCTGGCCAGGCTCGCCAGGCCGGACGCCACCGCGGCCAGCTGATCGGCGCGTTCGGCGGGCAGGTGCTCGCTGGCGGCGATGGGCAGCCCGTCGACCGACACCAGCAGGGCGTGCGCGACGCCGGGGACCTCGCGGGCAAACCGCGTCACCAGCCAGTCCAGGGAGCTGTGCGGGGCCGTCATTGCGGGTCCGTCCCGTTCTCGCGGGCGTGCGAGCGTCCGCTGCGCACGCCACCGAAATGACTGGTGAACGACGCGCGCACCGCCTCGGGATCGCGGGCCGCCGCGGCGTGCTGCGGCTCGCGGCCGGCGGGTGCGTCCGCCTCCGACCGCGCCTGCGCCGGCTGGCCGGACCCGGGGGTGCCGCCGGGCACCAGGCGGGCGCCCGGGGTGCGCACCGGCAGGCCGTGGTCCGTGGTGTGCTCGACGGGCTTGTCCTCGGCGGCGGCGGCCAGCGTCCAGCCGCGGTCCCACACCGACTGCCAGTCCAGATCCGGGCTGTTCACCAGGTCGTGCGGGTCACCCATCAGCTCCGACAGCATCCGGCGGTAGATCACGTCGTCGTCGGCCGGGGTCGCCTCGGCGGGGGCGGCCGGCGACGCCCGCGGCAGGATCGTCCGGCTGTGCGTGGACAGCCCGTCGGTCGCCGAAATCTCCGGGCGG
>NZ_LZJC01000020.1 GCF_001666755.1 Mycobacterium sp. E1214
GGGTTTCGGCGACGGGGCGCACCCGCACCTCGGCGCGGGCGGCGACGGCTCGGCGCGGGCGACCGGCGGCGGCGGCTCGACGGGGGCGGCGCGGGCGGCTCGGCGGGGGTTTGTCGCTACGAGGCGGGCACTTCGCCAACCACTTCCCGACCGGTCCACTACGCCCGCGACCTCCCCGGCCCTACGATGGCGCCGTGACGAAACTCGCGATCATCTACTACTCCGCCACCGGCCACGGCACCACGATGGCGCGCCGCGTCGCCGCCGCGGCGCAGGCCACCGGCGCCGAGGTGCGGGTGCGCCCCGTCGCCGAAACCCTGCCTCCGGAGTCGTTCGCGCACAATCCCGCGTGGACGGCGAATTACGAAGCCACCAAAGACCTTCCGGCCGCGACCGGCGACGACATCGGCTGGGCGGACGCCGTCATCTTCGGCTCGCCGACGCGCTTCGGCTCCCCCGCAGCGCAATTGCGCGCCTTCCTGGACTCCCTGGGCGGCCTGTGGGCGCAGGGCAAGCTCGCCGACAAGGTGTACGCCGCTTTCACGTCGTCGAACACGCTGCACGGGGGCCAGGAGACGACACTGACCTCGCTCTACACCACGCTGATGCACTTCGGCGGCATCATCGTCCCGCCCGGCTACACCGACCCGCTGAAATTCGTCGACGGCAATCCCTATGGAGCCAGCCTGCTCACCACCCACGACAACATCGACAAATTCGACGACGCCACCAACGACGCGCTGGACCACCTGGCCCGCCGCGTGGTGACCATCGCCGGCCGCCTGGCGGCCTAGCCGCGAACGCGAAATCGACGCCAGCGCGGCGGTATCTCGAAAGTCCGCGCGCTGACGTCGATCTCGACGAAGTACCGAAGGACCTAAGCGGTCTCGGTGATCGGGCGGTCCACCCAGCTCATCAGGTCGCGCAGCTTCTTGCCGGTGACCTCGATGGGGTGCTCGGCGTTTTCCTTACGCAGCGCCTCGAGCTGCTTGTTGCCGCCCTCGACGTTGGCGACCAGCTTCTTGGTGAAGCTGCCGTCTTGGATGTCGCGCAGGATCTCGCGCATCCGCTCCTTGGTGCCGGCGTCGATGACGCGCGGGCCCGACAGGTAGCCGCCGAACTCCGCGGTGTCGGACACCGAGTAGTTCATCCGGGCGATGCCGCCCTCGTACATCAGGTCGACGATCAGCTTGAGCTCGTGCAGCACCTCGAAGTACGCCATCTCCGGCGGGTAGCCCGCCTCGACCATCACATCGAAACCGACCTTCACCAATTCCTCGGTGCCGCCGCACAACACGGCCTGCTCACCGAACAGGTCGGTCTCCGTCTCGTCCTTGAACGTGGTCTTGATGACACCGGCCCGGGTGCCGCCGATCGCCTTGGCGTAGGACAGCGCCAGCGCCTCGCCCTCGCCGTTGGGGTCCTGGTCGACGGCGATCAGGGCGGGCACGCCCTTGCCGTCGACGAACTGGCGGCGCACCAGGTGGCCGGGGCCCTTCGGGGCGACCATCGCGACGGTCACGTTTGCCGGCGGCTTGATCAAGTCGAAGTGAATGTTGAGGCCGTGCCCGAAGAACAGCGCGTCGCCGTCTTTGAGGTTGGGCTCGATTTCGTTCTTGAAGATGTCGGCCTGCGCGGTGTCGGGCGCCAGCAGCATGATGACGTCGGCCCACTTGGCGACCTCGGCCGGGGTGTCGACCTCCAGCCCCTGCTCTTCGACCTTGGCGCGGGACTTCGAGCCCTCCTTCAGGCCGACGCGGACCTGCACGCCCGAGTCGCGCAGGCTCAGCGAATGGGCATGCCCCTGACTGCCGTAGCCGATCACACCGACCTTGCGGCCCTGGATGATCGACAGGTCGGCGTCGTCGTCATAGAACAGCTCTAATGCCTCGGTTGGCACTTCGATTTCTCCTTTGTGTTTATTGGCGAATAACTACTTAGCTGTGTTTATTGGCGAATAACTACTTAGCGAAAAATCACTTGGCGGTGCCGATTCCCCGCGGACCGCGCGACAACGACACCACACCCGATTCGACGATCTCGCGGATGCCGAACGGCTCCAGCACCCGCAGCAGCGCCTCGATCTTGCCGCGGTCGCCCGTCGCCTCGATGGTCAGGGCCTCGGGCGAGACGTCGATGACCTTGGCGCGGAACAGGTTCACCGCCTCGATCACCTGGCTGCGGCTGCCGGCGTCGGCGCGCACCTTGATCAGCGCCAGTTCGCGAGACACCGCGTTGCCTTCTTCGAGCTCAACGATTTTGATGACGTTGATCAGCTTGTTGAGCTGCTTGGTGATCTGCTCGAGCGGAGTCTCCTCGGCCGAGACGACGATGGTCATCCGGGACATGTTCTTCGTCTCGGTGCCGCCGACGGCCAACGACTCGATGTTGAAGCCGCGGCGCGAGAACAACGCGGCGATGCGGGCGAGCACACCGGGCTTGTCCTCCACCAACACCGACAGCGTGTGCGTTTTTGCTCCGGTCATCAGGCGTGCCCTTCGCTCTCGTCGTCGAACAGCGGGCGGATGCCGCGCGCGGCCTGGATCTCGTCGTTGCTGGTGCCGGCCGCCACCATCGGCCAGACCTGCGCGTCGGCACCGACGATGAAGTCGATCACCACCGGGCGGTCGTTGATGGCGCGCGCCTGGTTGATCGCGGCCTCGACGTCTTCCTCACGCTCACAACGGATTCCGACGCAGCCGAGCGCCTCGGCGAGCTTGACGAAGTCGGGGATGCGCCGCGAGTGGGTGGCCAGATCCGTTTGGGAGTACCGCTCCTCGTAGAACAGCGTCTGCCATTGGCGCACCATGCCCAGGTTGCCGTTGTTAATCAGCGCCACCTTGATCGGGATGCCCTCGACGGCGCAGGTGGCCAGTTCCTGGTTGGTCATCTGGAAGCAGCCGTCGCCGTCGATCGCCCACACCTCGGCCTCGGGCCGCGCCATCTTCGCGCCCATGGCGGCCGGAACGGCGAAGCCCATGGTGCCGAGCCCGCCGGAATTCAGCCAGGTGCGCGGCTTTTCGTAGGAGATGAACTGTGCGGCCCACATCTGGTGCTGGCCGACGCCGGCCACGTACACCGCGTCGGGCCCGGCGATCTCGCCGAGCTTGGAGATGACGTATTCCGGGCTCAGGCTGCCGTCGCTCTGCGGCCCGTAGCTCAGCGGGTAGGTGGACTGGACCTGGTCCAGGTAGGCCCACCACTCGGTCATGTCGACGGCACCCGGGATCTCGCGCTGGCGCAGCATGGCGATCAGCTCGGTGATGACGGCTTTGACGTCGCCGACGATGGGCACGTCCGCGTGGCGGTTCTTGCCGATCTCGGCCGGGTCGATGTCGGCGTGAATGACCTTGGCCTCCGGGGCGAACGTCTCGAGCTTGCCCGTCACCCGGTCGTCGAAGCGGGTGCCCAGCGCGATCAGCAGGTCGCTGCGCTGCAACGCCGCTACCGCGGCGACGGTGCCGTGCATGCCGGGCATGCCGAGGTGCTGGCGGTGGCTGTCCGGGAACGCGCCGCGCGCCATCAGCGTGGTGACGACGGGGATACCGGTCAGCTCGGCCAGTTCGAGCAGCTGCTCGGTCGCCTCCCCGCGAATGACGCCGCCGCCGACGTAGAGCACCGGTTTGCGGGCGGCCGCGATCAGCTTGGCGGCCTCCCGGATCTGCCGGCCGTGCGGCTTGGTGTTGGGCTTGTAGCCGGGCAGGTCCAGCCGCGGCGGCCAGCTGAACGTGCACTGGGCCTGCAGCACGTCTTTGGGGATGTCGACGAGCACCGCGCCCGGGCGGCCCGACGCCGCGATGTAGAACGCCTCGGCGAGCACCTGCGGGATCTCGTCGCCGGAGCGGACGAGGAAGTTGTGCTTGGTGATCGGCATCGTGATGCCGGAGATGTCGGCCTCCTGGAAGGCGTCCGTGCCGATCAGCGAGCGACCGACCTGGCCGGTGACCGCGACCACGGGGATCGAGTCCATCTGGGCGTCGGCCAGCGGCGTCACCAGGTTCGTCGCGCCGGGGCCCGAGGTGGCCATCATCACGCCGACCTTGCCGGTGGCGTGGGCGTAGCCGCTGGCCGCGTGGCCGGCGCCCTGCTCGTGGCGGACCAGCACATGGCGCAGCTTCTTGGAGTCGAACAACGGGTCATACACGGGCAGCACGGCGCCGCCCGGGATCCCGAAGATGACCTCGACGCCGAGCTCCTCCAACGAGCGGATCACCGACTGTGCGCCGGTAAGTTGCTCGGGCGCAACACGTTTCGGGTGACTGGTGGGGGCGGCCGCGGGTGTTTCCGCCGCGTCCGTGGCGATGTCGGCGGCGCGCTGCGGCTCGGTGGCGTGCGACCTGGTGGGAGCGCTCACTGTGGTTCGGTGTCCTTATTCACTCTGGGAGTCTCGCTGGGGGCAACAAAAAACCCCCGACAGCTCTTCTGCTGCACGAGGGTTGCGCGTTGGTGGATAGCTGAAATGCTGACGAGCTAGTCAGGCACCAACGCGCCGACTAATTACTACGAGCATCCCGGGCTGTCCGGCGGTATCCATAACGTCCGACGGTAGCCTTCGCACAGCTCAGCCGTCAAATCCCGGCCCTTCGCCGGGGGCCGCCCGGGTCACGGCGGATGAAATGATGGGCGGGTGGCTACCGGTTCACCCTCCCCAACGCCGTCCCAGACGCCCGTCGTCATCAGGGTGTCCCCGATGGCCCACCTGGCCGTCGGCTTCCTGACATTGGGGTTGCTGATCCCGCTGACCGTGTGGGCGCCGTCGGCGGTGCTGCTGGTGATCCCGGTGGTGTTGTCGGCGATGATCGTGCGGTTGCGCACCGTCGCCGACGATGGCGGCGTCACGGTGCGCACGTTGCTGGGCAGCCGCCGCCTGGCCTGGGGCGACATCGACGGCCTGCGTTTTCACCGCGGGTCGTGGGCGCGGGCGCGCCTGAAGAGCGGCGCCGAGGTGCGGTTACCCGCGGTCACCTTTGCGACGCTGCCGCAGCTGACCAAGGCCAGCGCGGGTCGCGTGCCGAATCCCTACGAGTGACGCCAGCGGAGGTCAGCCGATCGGGTTGACCCCGTTGAGCAGCACCCACACCCCGACGCCGGCCGCGATGCCGGCCAGCAGGGCGACGAAGGAGCCGATGAAGGGGCGGTGCGCCCAGCCCCGGCCGGCGTCCAGGCCGTAGCGGCCGGGTCCGGACAGGATGACCGCGACGGCCATCACGATGAGGGTGAGCTGGTATTCGTGCCCGTCGGGCAGAAAGTACGTGAAGGTGTGGGTGTGCGGCCGCGCCGAGACGGTGGCCAGCAGGCCGTTGATCAGGAACGCCAGCGCGCCCGCCGCCGCCACCGGCGTGAACAGGCCGAGGACCAGCAGCACGCCCGCCACGGTCTCGCCGCCGGCGCTGACGTAGGCGAGGATGTCGGCGTGCTGATAGCCGACGTCGGACAGTGAGTTTTTGAACCCGGTGACGCCCGCGCCGCCCCACCAGCCGAACAGCTTCTGCAGTCCGTGGGCGATGAGCACCGCGCCGAGCCCGACCCGCAGGACCAGCAAACCGAGGTGCTGGGTGCCGCGGCGACCGAATTCGTGCACCCGGTCGTGGTGTTCGTCCGCGTCGACGTCGGCGGAATCGACGGCGGTGTGCCGCGATACCGACTGCGGCTGGACATAGGGCAGCGGCTCCTGCTGATCGAGCGCGTGGTAGCCGGCGGCCCCCGAGCCCGCCACGGCGGCGTGGTGGCCATAGGGGATGACGGTGGTGGTTCCGGTGCTGGGGTGGAAATCACCGGGGTAACCGATGGGCGTCAGATCATCTTCGGGATCGACCAGGCGCGCAGAGACGGGGCGTCCCGGAATCGGCTCGGAAGCTTCGCCGGGCCGCTGCCAAGGTGCGTCATTCGGTTGACTGCTCACGGGTGTCAGGGTAAGGGCATTCGCCCCTAGATTGGGGATTTGAGCGGCGCTTTCGCCAGGCAATCGGCGGTTTGCCCGCCAAACGGGGCCCAAATCACCGCGCGGGGGCGTCCGGGGGGCCGAAATGGCGCCGTCGGCCGCCGCCGACGGCC
The DNA here is from genome assembly GCF_001666755.1 of Mycobacterium sp. E1214. Classification (GTDB taxonomy): domain Bacteria; phylum Actinomycetota; class Actinomycetes; order Mycobacteriales; family Mycobacteriaceae; genus Mycobacterium. The sequence goes on from NZ_LZJC01000020.1 coordinate 6,055, forward strand.
GTCCTGACGGGACGTGTGTGGCGGCGCCGCCGCCGGTATCCGTAGCCTTGCGGTCATGCGACTTGGGCGATCGAGGCGGTCGATTCGGCGCGGATTCACCGCGCTGTGTGCGGTCGCGCTGCTCTCGAGCGGTTGCGCCCGGTTCAACGACGCCCAGTCGCAACCGTTCACCACGGCGCCGGAGCTCAAGCCGCAACCCAGTTCGACCCCGCCCCCGCCGCCGCCGTTGCCGCCGACGCCGTTCCCCAAGGCCTGCCCGGCGCCCGGCGTGATGCAGGGCTGCCTGGAGAGCACCAGCGGCCTGATCATGGGTCCCGACAGCAAAACCGCGTTGGTTGCCGAGCGCACCACGGGCGCGGTCAAGGACATCTCGGTGAGCGCCGAACCCAAGGTGAAGATGGTGATCCCGGTCGATCCGTCCGGTGACGGCGGCCTGATGGACATCGTGCTGTCGCCGACCTACCCGCAAGACCGCCTCATGTACGCCTACATCAGCACCCCGACCGACAACCGGGTGATCCGGGTGGCCGACGGCGACATCCCCAAAGACATCTTGACCGGAATCCCCAAGGGCGCCACCGGCAACGCCGGCGCGCTGACCTTCACCAGCCCCACCACCCTGGTGGTGTTGACGGGCGACGCGGGCAACCCGGCGCTGGCTGCGGACCCGAAGTCTTTGGCGGGCAAGGTGTTACGCATCGAGCAGCCGACCACCATCGGTCAGGCACCGCCCACGACGGCGCTGTCCGGCGTCGGCTCCGGTGGCGGCTTGTGCATCGACCCCGTCGACGGCTCGCTCTACGTCGCCGACCGCACCCCGACGGCGGACCGGTTGCAGCGCATCACCAAGACCTCGGACGTGTCGACGGTGTGGACCTGGCCGGACAAGCCGGGGGTGGCGGGCTGCGCGGCGATGGACGGGACCGTGCTCGTCAACCTGATCAACACCAAGATGACCGTCGCGGTCCGGCTGGCGCCGGCGACCGGGGCGGTCACCGGTGAACCCGACGTCGTCCGCAAGGACACGCATGCGCACGTCTGGGCGTTGCGGATGTCCCCGGACGGCAACGTGTGGGGCGCGACGGTCAACAAGACCGCCGGCGACGCCGAGAAACTCGACGACGTGGTGTTCCCGCTGTTCCCGCAGGGCGGCGGTTTCCCCCGCAACAGCGACGACAAGAGCTGAGCGGCAAGGACTTTCGCGCTAGCCCTGCCCGCAGGCGGCCAGGACCAGTTCGCGGACCCGCGCCGCGTCGGCCTGGCCGCGGGTAGCCTTCATCACCGCGCCGACGATCGCGCCGGCCGCGGCCACCTTGCCGCCGCGAATCTTCTCCGCGACGTCGGGGTTGGCTGCCAGCGCCTCGTCGACCGCGGCCTGGGTCACCGAGTCGTCGCGCACCAGGGCTAGGCCGCGGGCGGTCATGACCTCGTCGGGCTCACCCTCGCCGGCCAGTACGCCCTCCACGACCTGGCGGGCCAGCTTGACCGACAGCTTGCCCTCGTCGACCAGCGCCACCACCGCGGCCACCTGCGCCGGGGTGATGGCCAGTCCGTCCAATGCCACGCCGGCCTCGTTGGCCTTTTGCACCAAGAAGTTGCCCCACCACGCGCGGGCCTGCTCGCTGGACGCGCCGTGTGTGACCGTCTCGGCGACCAATTCGACGGCGCCGGCGTTGACCAGGTCGCGCATCACCTCGTCGGAGACGCCCCACTCCTGCTGAATTCGCTTACGGCTCAACCAGGGCAGCTCGGGGATGGTTTCGCGCAGCCGCTCGACGAGCTCGCGGCTGGGCGCGACGGGCTCCAGGTCGGGTTCGGGGAAGTAGCGGTAGTCCTCGGCGGTCTCCTTGACGCGGCCCGGGCTGGTGTAGCCACCGGTCTCGTGGAAGTGCCTGGTTTCCTGGATGATTCGGCCACCGGATGCCAGCACCGCGGCCTGCCGCTGCATCTCGTAGCGCACGGCGACCTCGACGCTTTTCAGCGAGTTGACGTTCTTGGTTTCGGTGCGGGTGCCGAACTCGACCGTGCCGATCGGCCGCAGGGACACGTTGGAGTCGCAGCGCATCGAGCCCTGGTCCATGCGCACGTCGGATACGCCCAACCCGCGCAACAGGTCCCGCAGGGCCGTCACGTAGGCGCGGGCGATCTGCGGGGCCCGCTCCCCCGCGTTCTGGATCGGCTTGGTGACAATCTCGATCAGGGGAACGCCGGCGCGGTTGTAATCGATCAACGACGTCGTGGCGCCGTGGATCCGGCCGGTCTCGCTGCCCAAGTGGGTCAGCTTGCCGGTGTCCTCCTCCATGTGCGCCCGCTCGATCTCGACGCGCCAGGTGCTGCCGTCGTCAAGCGGGGCGTCCAGATAACCGTTGATGGCGATCGGCTCGTCGTACTGGGAGATCTGGTAGTTCTTCGGCTGATCCGGGTAGAAGTAGTTCTTGCGCGCGAACCGGCACCACGGCACGATCTCGCAGTTGAGCGCCAGCCCGATCCGGATGGCCGACTCCACGGCGGCCTGGTTGACCGTCGGCAGCGAGCCGGGCAGGCCCAGGCAGATCGGGCACACCTGCGTGTTGGGTTCGGCGCCGAAAGTGGTGGCGCAGCCACAGAACATCTTGGTGGCGGTGGACAACTCGACGTGCACCTCGAGCCCGAGCACCGGATCGAAGCGGGTGAGGACCTCGGCGTAGGGCATGAGATCGGCGTCGGCAGCAACACTCATGCCGCCGATCCTAATGGTGATCGCGAGCGCCGCGAAGCGGGGCGACGCGGGGCGAAGCGGGTCAGCCGAAGAACGCGACGGCGTCGTCGTAGCGGCTTTGCGGCACCAGCTTGAGCTGGCGCACGGCGTCGGCCAGCGGCACGCGGCCGATGTCTTGCCCCCGCAACGACACCATCTGCCCGTACTCCCCCGCGTGCGCGGCGTCGGCGGCGTTGACGCCGAATCGGGTGGCCAGCACCCGGTCGTACGCGGTGGGCGTCCCGCCGCGCTGGACGTGGCCGAGCACGGTGACCCGGACGTCCTTGTTGATCCGCTTCTCCACCTCGGCGCCGAGCTGGGCCGCGACCCCGGTGAACTTCTCGTGGCCGAACTCGTCGATCCCGCCCTCGCGCAACGAGATCGAGCCCGCGATGGGTTTGGCGCCCTCGGCGACCACACAAATGAAGTGTGAATCCCCGCGCTGGAAGCGGCGTTTGACCAGGCGGCACACCTCTTCGACGTCGAAGGGCTGTTCGGGAATCAGCGTCATGTGGGCGCCCGAGGCCAGGCCCGCGTTGAGCGCGATCCAACCGGCGTGGCGGCCCATCACCTCCACCAGCATCACGCGCTGATGGGATTCGGCGGTGCTGTGCAACCGGTCGATCGCGTCGGTGGCCACCGTCAACGCCGTGTCGTGGCCGAAAGTCACGTCGGTGCAATCGATGTCGTTGTCGATCGTCTTGGGCACGCCGACCACGGGCACGTTCTCCTCGGAGAGCCAGTGCGCGGCCGTCAGGGTGCCCTCGCCGCCGATCGGGATGAGGACGTCGATGCCGTTGTCGTCGAGGGTCTGCTTGATCTGGTCCAGCCCGGCGCGCAACTTGTCCGGATGCACCCGCGCGGTGCCCAGCATGGTGCCGCCCTTGGCCAGCAGCCGGTCGTTGCGGTCGTCGTTCTGCAGCTGCACGCGCCGGTTCTCCAGCAGCCCGCGCCACCCGTCCTGGAAGCCGACCACCGACGAGCCGTAGCGGGAGTCACACGTGCGCACCACCGCCCGGATGACGGCGTTGAGGCCGGGACAGTCGCCGCCGCCGGTGAGAACTCCGATCCGCATCCCCTCATCTTGCCCTGCCGGTCGCCGGCAGCGCAGCGAAAGCTCAGACGGCCGAGGGCAACGCCCCCCGAGCGGCCTCGTACGCCGCGCCCACCCGGTAGAGGCGGTCGTCGGCCAACGCGGGCGCCATGATCTGCAGCCCCACCGGCAGGCCGTCGTCCGGCGACAGGCCCGACGGCACGGACATGCCGCAATGCCCGGCCAGGTTCAGCGGCAGCGTGCACAAGTCGAACAGGTACATGGCCAGCGGGTCGTCGACCTTCTCGCCCAGCCCGAACGCCGTGGTCGGGGTGGCCGGCGAGACGACCACGTCCACCGATTCATACGCCCGGTCCAGGTCGCGGGCGATCAGCGTGCGCACCTTCTGCGCCTGGTTGTAGTAGGCGTCGTAGTACCCGGCCGACAGGGCGTAGGTGCCGATCATGATGCGGCGCTTGACCTCCGGCCCGAAACCGGCGGCGCGGGTCAGCGCCATCACCTCCTCGGCGCTGTGCGTCCCGTCGTCGCCGACCCGCAGCCCGTACCGCATCGCGTCGAAGCGGGCCAAGTTGCTCGACACCTCCGACGGCAGGATGAGGTAGTAGGCGGCCAGCGCGTGTTCGAAGTGCGGGCAATCGACTTCACTCACCTCGGCGCCCAGGCTGGACAGCTGCTCGACGGCGGCCTCGAAGGAGGCCAGCACCCCCGGCTGGTAACCCTCGCCGCGCAGCTGCTTGACCACCCCGACCCGCACGCCCCGCAGGTCGCCCGCGGCGCCCGCGCGGGCTGCGGCGACGACGTCGGGCACGGGCGCGTCGACGGAGGTGGAGTCCAGCGGGTCGTGGCCGGCGATCACCTGGTGCAGCAGCGCGGTGTCGAGCACGGTGCGCGCGCACGGGCCGCCCTGATCCAGCGACGACGCGCACGCCACCAGCCCGTAGCGGGACACGGTGCCGTAGGTGGGCTTGACGCCGACCGTCGCGGTCAGCGCGGCCGGCTGGCGGATCGAGCCGCCGGTGTCGGACCCGATGGCCAACGGGGCCTGGAAGGCGGCCAGCGCCGCCGCGCTGCCGCCGCCGGAGCCCCCCGGCACGCGTTCGACGTTCCACGGGTTGCGGGTGGGGCCGAAGGCCGAGTTCTCGGTCGAGCTGCCCATCGCGAACTCGTCCATGTTGGTCTTGCCCAGAATCGGGATGCCGGCGGCGCGCAGCCGCGTGGTGACGGTGGCGTCGTAGGGCGACCGCCAGCCCTCGAGGATTTTCGATCCGCAGGTGGTGGGCATGTCGGTGGTGGTGAACACGTCCTTGAGCGCGAGCGGCACCCCGGCCAGCGGCGACGGCAACCGTTCGCCCGCGGCCACCGCCTCGTCGACGACGGCCGCCGCGGCAAGCGCCTCGTCCGCGGCGACGTGCAGGAAGGCGTGGTAGCGATCGTCGGTCGCGGCGATCTGGTCCAGGCACGCCTGGGTGAGCTCGACCGAGGACAACTCCTTGGCGGCGATCCGGGCGGCCAGCGTCGCGGCGTCGGACCGGACGATGTCGTTCACTCGCTGTCCCCCAGGATCTGCGGCACCGCGAACCGGCCGTCGGCCGCCTCGGGCGCCTGGTCCAGCGCCTCGGCCTGCGTCAGGCAGGGGGCCGGCTCGTCGGGGCGGGTGACGTTGACGCTCTTGAGCGGGTTGTCGGTCGCTTCGACGCCGGTGACGTCGACCGCCTGCACCTGGCTGACGTGGGTCAGGATGGCGTCGAGCTGCCCGGCGAAGCTGTCGAGTTCGCCGTCGGTCAACGCCAGCCGGGACAGCCGGGCCAGGTGCGCCACCTCGTCGCGGGAGATCTGGGACACGAGCGCAAAGCCTATCGGGATCGGGCCCGCGAACGTGAAGCTGGCCGCACGCTCGGCGCCAGCGTGAAGCTAACCGCACGCTCGACGGGGACGGCCCGCTCATCGCGACGCCGCGCTCACGCAGGCACCCTGTCGAGCAGGCTGTTGTAGATGGCGATGATCTTCTGGGTCTGCAGCGACTGCCGGCCGGCGTCGCGGTGGGCGGTGACCACCCGGGTCATCCGGCGCAGCGTGTCGCGATCCTCGGCGAGGGCGCGGATCGCCGCCGCCAGCGCATCAGGCGACGGGTCGGCGGCCAGGACGCCGCCGCCGTCGGGCACCGTCTCCCCCAGCGCGGGATCGCAATAGATCACGGGCAGCGACATCGCGACCGCCTCCAACAGGACGAGTCCCTGGGTGTCGAAGTCGTAGGACGTGAACAGCAGCGCGTCACCCGACTTCATCGCGACCAGGCAGTCCTCGCGGTCGACGCGGCCGTGCAGGCGCACCCGGTGCGAGAGGCCGGCGGCGTCGATCCTCTTGCGCATCGACGGCTCGAGGTGGCCTTCGCCGTAGATGTCGAGCGTGCAGCCGTCGACCCGGGCGACGGCTTCGAGCGCGGCCAGGGCCCGCTTCTCCGACGACAGGCGCCCGCACCAGATCAGCCGCAGCGGCGCACCGTCCGACGGGGCGGCCACGTCGACTTGCCGGGCCCGGTCGATGACGTCGTCGTCGACGCCGTTGGAGATCGCCGAGATCGGCCGGCTGACCCCGCGGCGGGCCAACGTCTGCGCGAAGTGTCGCGTCGGCGTGATCTCGTGGTCGACGGCCTGCGCGTGGGCCACCATCAGGCGCCAGGCCAGCCGCGAAGCCGCGGTCTCCTTCGCCGGGGTCAGGGTGAAGTCCGGCGAGATGTGCCGCTTCTGCATCTGGGCGAACAGCAGCGCCAGCGGCAGCGGCGTGGCGGTGGCTTGCTCGAAGTACACGTCGAAGCGCGTGTGCTTGGTCTGCACCACCGGGACCCCGTGCCGGCGCGCGGCCGCCACGCCCGCGATCGCGACGCCGAGGTCGCCCTGCGTGTGCACGATGTCGATGGGCGCCCGGGTGCGAAACGCCTTGTCGATGATCGCGCGATTGGTTTTGGACGGCCACACGAAGACGAAGTCGTCGTGGCGGCCCAATGCGCGCATCAGTGGGGCGATCAACGGCACGGGCTTGAGTTCGACCACGCCGGGGTCCCGATCGACCGAGTGGGCCATCGGCGCGGTGAAGACGGTGACCTGGTGCCCGCACTGCTCCAGCGCACGACGCTGAGTGGCCACCGATACCTGCGTCCCGCCGAGACTGTCGGGGTGGAGGTCGGTGAAGAGGGCGACATGCATCAAGGGACTCCAGAAGTTAGGTCGGTTGGGCGCTCATCGGCGCTGGTCAACGGCGTACGACCTGACGCGTTCGCTGATCGCGCGGAAAGGTCAAGTAGCCGCAGCCGCCATCCTACTGAGCGCCACGCCGCCGGGCGGTCGGTCGCCGGTGAGCGCGGGTCGCGAGGGGTTGTGCGGAAATGCCACGCGCGCCGCACTGTGCGACAGTGTTGGCCGTGCCGTCGTATCTGTTACGCATCGAGCTCGTCGACCGCCCGGGCAGCCTGGGGTCGCTGGCCGTGGCGCTCGGGTCGGTGGGCGCGGACATCTTGTCGCTCGACGTCGTGGAACGCAGCTCCGGATACGCGATCGACGACCTGGTCATCGAGCTGCCGCCGGGGGCGATGCCCGACACCCTGATCACGGCCGCCGAGTCGCTGTCCGGGGTGCGCGTGGACAGCGTGCGCCCGCACACCGGCCTGCTGGAGGCGCACCGCGAGCTGGAGCTGCTCGACCACGTCGCGGCCGCCGAGGACAACGCGACGCGGTTGCAGGTGCTCGCCGACGAGGCGCCCAAGGTGCTGCGGGTCAGCTGGTGCACGGTGATCCACGGCGGCGACGGACTCCTCGAGCGGCTGGCCGGCAGCCCCGGCGCCCCCGAGACGCGGGCCGACTCGGCCCCCTGGCTGCCGATCGAGCACGCCGTCACGCTGGACAACACCGCCGACTGGGTGCCGCAGGCGTGGCGCGACATGGACACGACGATGGTCGCCGCCCCGCTCGGCGACGCGCACACCGCGGTGATCCTGGGCCGCCCCGGCCCCGAGTTCCGGCCGTCGGAGGTGGCCCGGCTGGGTTACCTGGCCGGCATCATCGCCACGATGCTGCGCTGAGTCAGCGCACAGCCGCCGGTTCGGGGGTGGGGGCCACCGCCTCGTCGTCGTCCTCCCACAGCAGCAGCTGACGCACCGCCGGGCGCGGCCCGTAGGGCCGCAGCATCGTGCTGGCCGGGCGTGGGCGCACCCGTTGCGGCCACCAGAACCAGCGGCCCAACAGCGTCGCCACGGCCGGCGTCATGAACGACCGCACGATCAGCGTGTCGAACAGCAGCCCCAGGCCGATCGTCGTGCCGATCTGCCCGAGCACCTGGAAGCCGCTGAACACGAAGGCGCACATGGTGAGCGCGAAGACGAGCCCGGCGGAGGTGACCACCGAGCCGGACCCGGCCATGGCGCGGATGACGCCGGTCTTCAAGCCGGCGTGGATCTCTTCGCGGAACCGCGAGATCAGCAGCAGGTTGTAGTCGGATCCCACCGCCAGCAGCAAGATGACGGCCAGCGCCAGCACCACCCAGTACAGCTGGATGCCGAGCATGTACTGCCACACCAGCACGGATAACCCGAACGACGCACCCAACGACAGCGCCACCGTGCCGACGATGACCAGCGCGGCGATCAGGCTGCGCGTGATGATCATCATGATGAGCAGGATGAGGCTGAGCGCCGCGAACGCCACGATCATCAGGTCGTACTTGGCGCCGCCCTGGATGTCCTTGTACGTCGCGGCGGTCCCGCCGAGGTAGACCTTGGCGTCGGCCAGCGGCGTGCCCTTCAAGGATTCGTGCGCGGCCTTGGTGATCGGGTCGATGTGCGAAATGCCCTGCGGCGTCGCGGGATCGCCGTCGTGGGTGACGATCATCCGCACGGCCTTGCCGTCGGGCGACAGGAACAGTTTCAGGCCGCGCTTGAAGTCGGGGTTGCTGAACACCTCGGGCGGCAGGTAGAAGGTGTCGTCGTTCTTGGCGGCGTCGAACGCGCGCCCCAGCGCCGTCGCGTTGTCGATCGCGGCCGCCGTCTGCGCGTAGATACCCGACAGGGTGGCGTAATTGGCCAGTGTCAGATCGCGATTGGTCTGCTGGCTGGCGATCTGCGGCGGTATCAGCCCCACGAGTTGGGGCTGGAGCGCGTCCAGCTTGTCCAGGGTGGCCGTCAGGTTCTCGAATTTCTCGGTGAGCTGGTCGATCCCGTCGAGGGCGTCGAACAGCGACCGGAACGCGAAGCAGATCGGGATGTCGTAACAGTGTTTCTCCCAATAGAAATAGGAGCGGACCGGCCGGAAGAAGTCGTCGAAGTTGGCGATCTTGTCGCGCAGGTCCTTGATCGTGTCGATCGTGTCGTGGAAGTTCTGCGCCTCGCTGTGGGTGCTGTCGGCGAGCTGCTGCTGCAAGACGTACTGCTGTTTCAAGATGTTGATCGTCTTGCCCAGTTCGCCGGCCTGGCGCAGCAGGTCGTCGGCCCGATCCCGTTGGTAGGTAAGGTTTTCCTGCTGGGCGGCGCTTTGATTGCTCACCACGAACGCCAGCGAGCTGTGGTCGAGCGGGGTGCCCAGCGGTCGCGTGATGGTCTGCACCTGGGCGACGCCGGGGACGTGGAAGACGCCCTTGGCCACCCTGTCGATCACCAGCATGTCGGCGGGGTTGCGCATGTCGTGATCGGCTTGCAGCATCAGCAATTCGGGCTCCAGCCGGGCCCGCGAGAAGTGCCGCTCGGCGGCGGTGTAGCCGATGTTGGCCGGGGCGCTCTGCGGCATGTAGGGGCGGGTGTCGTAGCTGGTGGTGTAGCCCGGCAATGCGAGCAGACCCACCAGGGCCAGTGCGCTCGCCGCCGCGAGGACGGCGCCCGGCCAGCGGACGATCGCGGTGCCGATCCGCCGCCAACCCCGGGTCTGGATGGCCCGCTTGGGGTCGAAGACACCCACCGACGAGCCCAGCGCCAGGATGGCAGGGCCGAGGGTGAGCGCGGCGAGCAGGGCGACGACGATGCCCAGCGCCGCCGGGATGCCCAGGCTCTGGAAGTACGGCAGCCGGGTGAAACTCAGGCATGCCACCGCGCCCGCGACGGTGAGCCCGGAGCCCAGCACGATGTGGGCCGTCCCGTGATACATGGTGTAGAAGGCCGATTCGCGATCCTCGCCGGATCCGCGCGCTTCCTGGTAGCGGCCGACGAAGAAGATCGCGTAGTCCGTCCCGGCGGCCACCACCAACAGGGTCAGCAGGTTGGTCGCGTACGTCGACAACCCGATGACGCCGGCGTTGCCGAGGAAGGCGACGATGCCGCGCGCGGCGGACATCTCGATGAGGACCGTGGCGAGCGTCAACAACGTGGTGAACACCGAGCGGTAGACGAAGAACAGCATCAGCGCGATCATCCCGATGGTGATCGTGGTGACCTTGGCGGTGCCCTGGCTACCGACGTCGAATTGGTCGGAGATCAGCGGGGCGGGGCCGGTGACGTAGGTCTTGAGCCCCGGCGGCCGCGGGGTGTGGTCGACGATATCGCGAAGCGCGCCAACGGATTCGTTGGCCAACGCCGAACCCTGGTTGCCCGCCGTGTTCACCTGGACGTAGGCGGCCTTGCCGTCGCTGCTCTGCGAGCCTGCCGCGGTCAGCGTGTCACCCCAGTAGTCCTGGACGTGTTCGACGTGCTTGTGGTCCTGCTCGAATTTGCGGATCAGCGAGTCGTAATAGCGGTGGGCGTCCGCGCCGAGCGGCTGGTCACCCTCCAAGACGATCATGGCGGTGCTGTCGGTGTCGAACTCGTGGAACGACTGGCCGATCGCCTTGATTGCCTTGAGCGACGGCGCATCTGGCGAATTCAGCGCGACGTTGTGGGTCTTGCCGACCTCTTCGAGTTGCGGCACCGCGATGTTGGTGATCGCGGCCAGCGCGACCCAGAGCAGCAGGATCGGCAGGGCGAGGCGCCGAATGGTGCGCGGTATCCGCGCCCGCTGGGGTCCGTCAGTGCTCATAGGGCGGTCATCCCGACTTGTCTAGGCAGAAGGTGTAGGCGTCGGCCTTGTGGACGGTGCGTTCGTCCTTGACAGCGCCGTTGACGGTGATGCGGCAGCCGAGGGTGTCCCCGTCGCCCTGCGCCACGACGTTGCCCACGATCGCGGGCTCGGTGCTGGTGATGGTGAACGACCACGGCAACGGCGCGTTCGTCACCTGCTGCGGCTGGGCGTTGACGTCAAGGTAGTTGATGGTGGCGGTCGCGCCGGGCGCGCCGAACACCTCGAGCACCACCTGTTTGGGGTTGAACGGAACGATCTCGTTGGACAACCCGCTGTTGGCCGAGGTGTTGTCCGCGGAGCCGAAGATCCCGTGCAGGCGGTAAATGGCGAATCCCGAGATCGCGACCACGAGCACCGCGACCAGCACCATCCACCGCCGGGCGAGGAGGTTGGACACGGGCATCGCCTTCACGCGCCGGCCTTTCGGTGGTCGGGTGTTCACCATCGCTTGGGTGCTGCGCTCGCCGCCGAACCTGGGCGGCAGCTATGACAGTACGGTACTGGACCGTACTGAACAAGGGACTCGCCGTGCTTACCCGGCGGTGTGCGTCAGGCCCGGGATGAGGAACCCGTCGACCAGGGCCTGCACCGTCCGGCGGGTGGGTGGGCGCCCCGGGATGATCGCCCGGAAGATCAGATAACCGGGCAGCAGGTCCCACAATTCGTCGTCGGCGGCGGCGTCCTCGGCGATCTCGCCGCGGTCGATGGCCTGTTGCAGCACGTGACGAATCACGGCCTTGCGCTGCTTGAGGAATTGCTCTTGCATGGCCTCGTTCAGCGCGGGGTGCCGGGACACCTCGACCATCACCGCGCGGATGGTGCTGGCGTGTTCGCGGCCGTGCTGGCCGCAGGCCTCCCCCAGCAGCAGCAGATCACCGCGCAGGGTGCCGGTGTTGGGCGTGGGGGCGACCTGACGGACGCCCTCGATGAAGGCGGCCAACACCAGTTCGGCCTTCGACGGCCAGCGTCGGTACACGGTCGCCTTGCTGGCGCGCGCCGCGGCCGCCACCGCGTCCACCGTCAACTGGTCATAACCGTGTTCCTGCAGCAGTTTCAGGGTGGCCGCCAAGATCTCCGCCTCGCGGGGTGACCAGGGCGACGCCTGCGCGCACGGGTCGGCCGTCTGAGTCATAGCGCCCACCATAGAACCGGCGGCGGGGAAAGGCCCAGCGCCGCGCGTCGCCCGCGGTCAGGCCAGGGCACGCTCGATGTCGGCCAGCAGGTCGTCGGTATCCTCGATTCCCGTTGCGAGGCGGGCGAATCCGGCGGGAACGGCGTCGCCCCAGCGCGCCCGGCGGTCCACCGAGGTGTGGATGCCGCCGAAGCTGGTGGCCGCGACGAGCAGCTCGCTGCGCCGCACCAGCGCGTGCACCGCGGCGGCGTCGGCCAGCTCGATCGACACCAGGGCGCCGAACCGGCGCATCTGCGCCGCCGCCACCGGGTGCGCCGGATCGTCGGGCAGCCCCGGGTAACGCACGGCACGCACCGCCGGGTGCCGCGCCAGCAAAGCCGCCACGGCCGCGGCGTTCTGGCATTGCCGCTCGAACCGCAGCCCGGCCGAGCCGAGGCTGCGCAGCAGCAGCCACGCCTCGAAACCGCCGAGGATCGCGCCGGCCAGCAGCCGCTGGCGCTCGACGCCGGCGAGCGCCTCGGGAGCGCCCGCGACGTACCCGGCCAACAGATCGCTGTGCCCGGACAGCGACTTGGTGGCGCTGGCGACCACCAGGTCGGCGCCGAGGGTCAGCGGCTGCTGGCCCAGCGGCGTCGCCGCGGTGTTGTCGACGATCAACCGCGCGCCGCGGCCGTGGCAGATCGCGGCCAACCGGCGCACGTCGACCGCGTCGAGCGCCGGGTTGGTGGGGGTCTCGGCCAGCACCACGTCGGCCCGCGCGGCGGCGTCGTAGACCTGGGCGCTGGTGGCCTCGACGACCGTCACTGCGGCGGGCGCGAGGTTCTCGGCGGCATACCGGCGCACCTGGTAGTAGCCGTCGGCCGGGACCACCAACGTGGACCCGGGTGGGGCGTGGGCGCGCAGCGCCGCGGCGATGGCCGCCATGCCGGAGCCGAAGACCAGCGCGCCCGCCGCCGATTCCAGCTCGGCGAGCGCCGACTCCACCCGCAGCCACGTGGGGTTGAAGCCGCGGCCGTAACCGCCGGCGTCGGCGGCCTCGTCGTCGGACAGGTGGTAGGTCGACGCCAGCACCGCCGGCGCGGCGACGGGGTCGCCGGGCACCGCCGCGGCGCTCGACGCCTTGACCGCGCGGGTGGAATCGCCGTAGCCGCGGCTCATCGACGGCGACCCCTCGCTACCGGCGTCACTCCCCCGGACCATCCTGCGGCCCGTCGTCGAGCAGGCGCCGGAACCCGTCCTCGTCGAGCACCGGCACTCCGAGCTCGACGGCCTTGTCGTACTTGGAGCCCGGGGAATCGCCTGCGACGACGTAGTCGGTCTTCTTCGACACCGAGCCGGCGGCCTTGCCGCCGCGCGCCAGGATCGCCTCCTTGGCGTCGTCGCGGGAGAAACCGGCGAGCGAGCCGGTGACCACGACCGTCAGCCCCTCTAGCGTGCGCGGCACGCTGGAGTCGCGCTCGTCGGCCATCCGCACTCCGGCGGCCTTCCACTTGTCGACGATCGCGCGGTGCCAGTCGACGGTGAACCACTCGGTGAGCGCGGCGGCGATGGTCGGCCCCACCCCGTCGACCGCGGCCAGCCGCTCGGTGGGCGCCGCCATGATCTCGTCCAGGTCGCCGAACTCGGTGGCCAGGGCGCGCGCGGCCGTCGGGCCGACGTGGCGGATCGACAGCGCCACCAGCACCCGCCACAGGGCCACCTTCTTCGCCTTGTCCAGGTTGCCGAGCAGGCGTTTGCCGTTGGCGGACAGCGTGCCGGCCTTGGTGCGGAACAGGTCGGTGCGCAGCAGGTCGTCCTCGGTGAGGGAAAAGAGGTCGCCCTCGTCGGTGATCACCCCGGCCTTGAGCAGCGCGATGGCCGCCTCGTAGCCCAGCCCCTCGATGTCGAACGCACCGCGGCCGGCGACGTGGAACACCCGCTCGCGCAGTTGCGCCGGGCAGGACCGGGCGTTGGGGCAGCGGATGTCGGCGTCGCCCTCCTTGGCCGGCGCCAGCGTGGTCCCGCATTCGGGGCACTCGGTGGGCATGACGAACTCGCGCTCGGTGCCGTCGCGCAGGTCGACGACGGGGCCCAGGACCTCGGGGATGACGTCACCGGCCTTGCGGATCACCACGGTGTCGCCGATGAGCACGCCCTTGCGCTTGACCTCGCCGGCGTTGTGCAGGGTGGCCAGCCCGACGGTCGAGCCGGCCACCTTGACCGGCGTCATGAAGGCGAACGGCGTGACCCGCCCGGTGCGCCCGACGTTGACCCGGATGTCGAGCAGCTCGGTCTGCGCCTCCTGCGGTGGGTATTTGTAGGCGACCGCCCACCGCGGCGCGCGCGACGTGGCGCCCAGCCGGCGCTGCAGCGCGACGTCGTCGACCTTGACCACCACGCCGTCGATCTCGTGCTCGAGCTCGGAGCGGTGTTCGCCCCAGTACTGGATCCGCTCCTCGACGGCGTCCAGGCCCTGCACGCGCGCGGTCTGCGCGGCGACCGGCAGCCCCCAGGCGTGCAGCGCGGCGTACGCCTCGTGCTGGGTGGCCGGCGTGAAACCCTCGGTGCGGCCGATGCCGTGGCAGATCATGCGCAGCTTGCGCCGGGCGGTGACGGCCGGGTTCTTCTGGCGCAGCGAGCCGGCGGCGCTGTTGCGCGGGTTGGCGAACGGCGCCTTGCCGTCTTCGACGAGGCTGGCGTTGAGCGCCTCGAAATCGGCCAGCAAAAAGAACACCTCGCCGCGCACCTCCAACAGCGCGGGGACGGCGAAATCCTGGTTGGGGCGCAGCTTTTCGGGAACGTCGTCGATGGTGCGGGCGTTGAGCGTGACGTCCTCGCCGACGCGGCCGTCACCGCGGGTGGCGGCGCGTTCCAGCCGGCCGTCGCGGTACACCAGAGACAGGGCCACGCCGTCGATCTTGAGCTCGCACAGGTAGTTGGTGTCGCCGCCGATCTCGTTGACCACGCGGGTGTGCCAGGCGGCCAGCTCGTCGCGGTCGAAGACGTCGTCGAGGCTGAGCATCCGCTCGAGGTGCTGCGCCTCGGCGAACTCGGTGGCGAAGCCGGCGCCGCCGACGAGCTGGGTCGGGGAATCGGGCACGCGGAGCTCTGGGTGCCGCTCCTCGAGCGCGAGCAGCTCGTTGAACAGCGCGTCGAATTCCGCGTCCGAGACGATCGGCGCGTCCTTGATGTAGTAGCGGAACTGGTGTTCACGGACCGTCTCGGCCAGGTCCTGCCACTGCCGCCGCACCTCGGGCGCCACCGGATCAGCGTCTGCTGAGCTCACCTTCGCAGGCTATCGGAGGCCGCCGACACCCCGGCGCCTACCCGATGGCGTCCGGGTCGTCGGCGAACGCCTCGGCCGTCTTGCGGGCCAGCTCGATCGCGGTGCGCGCCCACTCGGGGGTCGCGCCGGCCAGGCCGCACGCCGGCGTCACGCCGATCCGGTCCCGCAGCGCCGCGCGGCCGAAGCCGAGGCGGTCGGTGACCGAGACCAGCGCGGCGGCCGTCTCCTCGACCGACGGGTGCCGCGGCGGGGCGGTCGAGGAGACCACGCCCAGCATCACCGTGCGCCCGGACTCGACGAACGCGGCGATGCCGTCGAGGTCGGCGGCCCGCAGCGTGCCGGCGTCCACCGACACCGCGTCAAACCCGCTGCCTTCCAATAGCTCCCACGGCAGGCCGGGCGCGCAGCTGTGCAGCATCGCCGCGGCGCCCACGCCCTGGGCGCAGGCGTCCAGTAGGGCGCCGGCCACCGCCTCGTCCAGCGCCGCCACCGGGCTGAGCGCCGTGACGCCGGTCAGCTCCCCGGCGAGCGCCCGGGGCAGCGACGGTTCGTCGAACTGGACCACCACCGGCGCCTGCAGCCGCCGGGCCAGCGCGGCGCGGTGCGCGGCCACCCCTTCGGCCAGCGACGCCGACAGGTCGCGCAGCGCGCCCGCGTCGGTGATCGCGCGGTGGCCGTTGGCCAGCTCCAGCTCGGCGGCCAGCGTGATCGGCCCCGGGGCCTGCACCTTGACCGCGCGTTCGCCGCCGCGCAGGCCGGCCACCTCCCACGCCTCCTCGAGCGCATCCATGTCCTCGTCGAGCAGGCTGACGGCCCGCCGGGTGACCGCGCCGGGACGGGCGGCGATCCGGTAACCGCGCGGCACGGTGTCGATGGCCACGTCGACCAGCAGCGCGCCGGCCCGGCCGATCGTGTCGGCACCCACCCCGCGGGCGGGCAGTTCGACGATGTGCGCGAGCGCGCCGGCCAGTTCGCCCACCACCACCTCGGCGGCCCGCCGCGGGGTGACGCCGGGCCACGAGCCGAGGCCGCTGCCGGTGGCGAAGGGACGCGCCAAAACACTCACCGGGCAACCGTATTCGACGTCACTCGGCGCGCCGGTCGGCAGGGGTGTCCGCCGGGGTCCGCGCCCGGGTAGCTTCGACGCCAGAAGGGTGCGAAACGGTGTCGCGAACGGCGAGGTGGATCGGGCCGCTGCTGGCTGTGGGGGCAGTGGCGCTGACGGCGGCGTGCACCCGGGTCGTCGACGGGTCCGCCGCGGCGCAGTTCGGCGCGACGCGCCACTCGGTGCAGGGCGTCAGCGTCGACGCGATCCTGTTGGACCAGACGCGCATGCGGGCGATCACCGGCGCCGGTGAGCACCTGAGCATCATTCCGTCGATGGACGGCACCAACCCGGTGGACATCGACGCGCTGGCCGACACCGCGCCCCGGGAGTGCCGGTTCATCTACGCCGAGACCGCCACGTTCGGCGCGGACTTCGAGCAGTTCCACAAGACCACCTATCAGGATCCGCCCGACGGCGCGTTGATCTCCGAGGGCGCCGCGGCCTACCCGAACGT
Organism: Mycobacterium sp. E1214; assembly: GCF_001666755.1. Taxonomy (GTDB): domain Bacteria; phylum Actinomycetota; class Actinomycetes; order Mycobacteriales; family Mycobacteriaceae; genus Mycobacterium. The sequence continues at coordinate 22,836 of NZ_LZJC01000020.1, forward strand.
CGACACCGCCCGGCACGCGTTCGCGAGCCTGGTGGGCACCGTCGAGGCCTGCGCGAACGGTTCGGGCGGCCAGCTCTACGTCGGGGACTGGAACGCCGACGCGACGTCGCTGCGGCTGCGGCCCGGCGGCTGCGGCCGCGAGTACCAGGTGCTGTCGGTGGCGCTGCTGGAGGTCACCTCGTGCGGGTTCGCGCAGTCGGTGTCCGACATCGTGATGACGAACATCGCCGCGAACGTGCCGCGCTAGCGGCCGGTGCCGCAGATGGTCGCGCTGCCCAGGACCTCGTCGCCCGCGGCGTCGGGCCGATACAGCGCCAGCGTCTGGCCCCGCGCGACGCCGCGCAGCGGCTCACGCAGCCGCACGACGAGTTCGTCGCCAACCAATTGCGCTGTCGCCGAGGCGGTTTCGCCGTGCGCCCGTACCTGCACCGCGCACTCGAAGGGGCCGGCCGGTGCCACGCCGGCGGTGAAAACCGGGCTGCTGCCGGTCAACTCGTGCACGTCGAGGTCGGCCGCCTCGCCCACCTGGACGGTCGCGGTGTCGGCGTCGATGGCCGTCACGTAGCGGGGCCGGCCGTCGGGGCCCGGGCCCGCGATGCCCAGACCCTTGCGCTGGCCGATGGTGAAGCCGTGCACGCCGTCGTGCTCGGCGAGCACGGTGCCCTGGGCGTTGACCACGGCGCCGCGGCGCACCCCGATGCGCTCGCCCAGGAAGGCCCGGGTGTTGCCCGAGGGGATGAAGCAGATGTCGTGGCTGTCCGGCTTGTCGGCGACGGCCAGGCCGCGGCGGGCGGCCTCGGCCCGGATCGCCGCCTTGGGGGTGTCACCGACCGGGAAGGCGGCGTGACGCAGCTGGTCGGCGGTCAGCACGGCCAGCACGTAGGACTGGTCCTTGTCCTCGTCGACGGCGCGGCGCAGCCGCCCGCCCGAGAGCCGGGCGTAGTGGCCGGTGGCCACCGCGTCGAAGCCGAGCGCCAGCGCCTTGGCGGACAGGGCCGAGAACTTGATGCGCTGATTGCAGCGCACGCACGGGTTGGGGGTTTCGCCGCGGGCGTAGGAGGCGACGAAGTCGTCGATGACGTCCGCGGCGAACCGCTCGGCGAAATCCCAGACGTAAAACGGGATTCCGAGCACGTCGGCGACGCGGCGCGCGTCGCCGGCATCCTCCTTCGAACAGCAGCCCCGCGAGCCGGTGCGCAGCGCGCCGGGCGCGGCCGACAGCGCCAGGTGCACGCCCACCACGTCGTGCCCGGCCTCGACCATGCGGGCGGCGGCGACCGAGGAGTCGACGCCGCCGCTCATGGCGGCCAGCACCCTCACGACGCCCCCGCCGAGGCCAGCGCGGCGCGGCGGGCGCGCTCCACCGCCGCGGGCAGCACCCGCAGCACCGCGTCCACGTCGTCGTCCACGCTGGTGTGGCCCAGCGACAGCCGCAACGAGCCGCGGGCCGCCGTCGGGTCGGCGCCCATCGCGGTCAGCACGTGCGAGGCCTGCGCGACCCCGGCCGTGCACGCCGAGCCGGTCGAACACTCGATGCCGTTGGCGTCCAACAACATCAGCAGCGCGTCGCCCTCGCACCCGCGGAAGGTGAAGTGCGCGTTGCCGGGCAGCCGCTGGGGGTACCTCCCGCTTGCGGGGGACGGGTCGCGGACGCCGTTGAGGGTGACGTCGTCGATTCGGGTCAACACGCCGTCGATCAGGCGGTCCCGCAGTACCCGCAGCCGCGCGCCGTTGGCGTCCAACCCGTCCACCGAGATCTTTGCGGCCGTGGCCATTCCGACCGCGCCCGCGACATCGGCGGTGCCCGAGCGGATGTCGCGCTCCTGCCCGCCGCCGTGCGCCAGCGGCACGCACGCCACGTCGCGGCGCAACAGCAGGGCACCCACGGCCGGCGGGCCGCCGAACTTGTGCGCGGTGACGCTCATCGCCGACAGCCCGCTGGCGCCGAAGTCGACGGGCAGCTGGCCCACCGCCTGCACGGCGTCGCTGTGCATCGGCACGCCGAATTCGGCCGCGAAGGCGGCCAGGTCGTGGACGGGCAGCACCGTGCCGACCTCGTTGTTGGCCCACATCACCGAGACCAGCGCGACGTCGTCGTGGTGCGCCAGCACGTCGCGCAGCGCCTCGGCCGACACCGAGCCGTCGGCGGCGGTGGGCAGCCAGGTCACCTCGGCGCCCTCGTGCTCGACCAGCCAGCGCACCGAGTCCAAGACGGCGTGGTGCTCCACGGCGCTGCTGACGATGCGCCGGTGTCGCGGCTCGGCGTCGCGGCGGGCCCAGTAGATGCCCTTGACGGCCAGGTTGTCGCTCTCGGTCCCGCCCGCGGTGAAGATGACCTCCGACGGCCGCGCCCCCAGCCGGTCGGCGATCAGCTCCCGGGACTCCTCGACCCGTCGCCGCGCCGCCCGGCCGCTGGTGTGCAGCGACGAGGCGTTGCCGACGCTGCGGAACACGGCCGTCATCGCCTCGACGGCGGCGGCGTGCATCGGGGTGGTGGCGGCGTGATCCAGGTAGGCCATGACGCGCCCCAGAATACCGGCTCGGCCCGGCGGCGCTGCAGGCCGCAAGCCTCGGCGGGCCGGGCGGCGCAACCGGGGGTCAGGCGACGAGCGCGTGCCCGTGACCGGCCCGCGGCGACGGGCCGACCCCGACGGCCGACTGGCACCGGCCGGCCAGGGCGCGCCGGTCGACCCCCGGCAGCTGCAGCGACTCGACGTGCACCCGGGCCCGGGTGCGCCGGACGGTCAGCAACCGGCCGATCGACCGCGGCAGCGTCTCGTCGCCGACGAAGGCCGGGACGGTCGACAGGCTGCCGTCGACGTGGTGATAGGTCAGGCGCAGCGGCTGCACCGGCCGGCCGGCGTCGATCGCCGCCTGGAACATCGCCGGGTAGAAGGCGCCCCGGCCGGTGTGGAACTGCCCGCCTCCTCCTCCGGCCGGTGCCCGCCCGGAATCGTCACCGGGCGGGTGGAACTGCCCGCCTCCTCCTCCGGCCGGTGCCCGCCCGGAATCGCCACCGGGCGGGTGGAACTGCCCGGGCCGGCCGCACCACGTCGTGCCCTCCGGGAACGCCACCACCGTCTGCCCGGCCCGCAACCGCCGTGCGACGGCGGCGACGACGTCCGGCAGCCGCCGCAGGCTGGCCCGCTCGATCGGGATGACCTTCAGGATGCGGGCCACGATCCCGGTCGCCGGGCCGGTGAACATGTCGGCGCGGGCGACAAACGACCCCGGCAGCACGGCGCCGATGGCGAACACGTCCAGCCACGACATGTGCGGGCTGACCACCAGCACCCCGCGCAGGTTACGAATCGGGTTGCCGGACACCGTGATTCGCACGCCCAGGCAGCGCAGCACCAGCCGGCAGTAGATCCGTTGCACGCGGGTGCGGCCCGGCAGCGGGACGGCCAGCAACGGCAGCCCCGGCGCCAGGATCAGGGCGAGCATGATGCGCAGCGTCACGCGCAGCACCACCACCGGCCGCCACTCGGCGGTCGCGTCGCCGACGCTCACGCACCCGGCGTTGCACGAGGCCCGCGGCAGCCAGGGGTGCGCGGTGGTGGTCATCGGTCGCCGCCGGCCACGTTCGAGGCGGCCGACACCGAGCGGAGGCGCCGCAGGTACCGGGTGTCGGCGTGCTGCTTGTCCAGCAGGACGCAGAAGTCCCCGACACCGAAGTCCGGGTCGTGCGCCGGCTCGCCGCAGGCCTTGGCGCCCAGCCGCAGGTAGCCGCGCAGCAGCGCCGGGACCGATGGCCGCGCCGGCGCGGGGATGTCGTCGAGGGCCGTGCCGTCGAGCACCACCGGCCGGTGCGGCCGCACCCGGTGCTGCGCCGGGGCGGCGTGGCGGCTCAGGATGAAGTCGCGGACGCCGCGCAGCTCGCTGCCGGGCGGCGGGCCCTTCGGGTCCGCGCCGCCGATGGGCACCGACACGCAGCCGGTCACGTAGTCGTAGCCGTAGCGATCGAGGTAGGCCAGGATGCCCGCCCACATCAGCAGGACGACGCCGCCGTTGCGGTGCCCGTCGCGCACCACCGCCCGTCCCATCTCCACCAGCGAGGGCCGCAGCGGGTCGAACGCGCGGATGTCGAATTCGGTCGCGGTGTAGAGCCCGCCGGCCGCGATGGCGCCCGCCGGCGCCAGCATGCGGTAACAACCGACCAGCTCGCCGGTGTCGTCGTCGCGGACCAGCAGGTGGTCGCAGAACTCGTCGAAGCGGTCGATGTCGCGCCGCAGGCCGTCGGCGTCCGGCAGCGCGAAGCCGGGCGTGCTGGTGAAGACGTCGTAGCGCAGCCGCTGGGCCGCCTCGATCATGCTGGGGTCGGTGGAGAGCAGGAGCGAGTAGCGCGGCGCGGCGGCCGAGCTGGTCATCGCGCCGTCTGGTGTGTCGCTGGGTATGAGGACCGAAGCAATGCTCATGGAACCCAACGTCGCGCAAGCGGTGAGCGAGTCGGCATCGCCGCTGTGACGTGTCGGTGCACGTCAGATGACGAACTGTGCGCGAAAAGGTCATGCCCTCCCCCGATGCGACGCAGCTCACACGGGCTGCGTCGGGGCCGGGTGAACGGCGCGTGGCGCGGTCCCGCGGTTGAGCGCGGACGGCGCCGGGTAGCACGTGCTAGTGAGCAGTCGGATTTCCCCATGACCCCGTCGAGCGCGGACACGCGCCGGTGGTGCTTCGCCGACCAGCTCGGCCCGCACTTTTTGGACCTCCCCGACCAGCCGGTGTTGCTCGTCGAGTCCCGCGCGGTGTTCGGGCGCCGCCGATTCCACCGCCGCAAGGCCCACCTGGTGCTGTCCGCGCTGCGCCACCGCGCCGCCGAACTGGGCGAGCAGGCGCAGTTCCTGCAAACTCGCACCTACGCAGAGGCGCTGGAGCGGGTGCGGGACCCGCTGAGCGTGTGCCAGCCCACCACCTGGGCGGCCGACGCATTCGTGCGGTCCAGGCCGCAGCTCGAGGTGTTGCCCGCGCGCGGCTTCTGCACCGACCGCGCGGACTTCGACGGGTGGGCCAAGCGGCAGCGCACGTTGCTGCTGGAGAACTTCTACCGCGACGCGCGGCGCCGGTTCGACCTGCTGATGGACGGCGACCAGCCGGCGGGCGGGCGGTGGAACTTCGACGCCGACAACCGGGAGCCGGCGCCCAAGCACGCCACCGCGCTGGGCGTGCCCCCGCCCTGGCGGCCCGACGAGGACGAGATCGACGAGCAGGTCCGCGCGGACCTGGACCGCTGGGAGCGCGACGGCGACGCCTCGTTCGTCGGCCGCGACGGCCCGCGGGAATTCCCCGTGACCGCCGCCGAGGCACAGGCCGCGCTGCGGGTGTTCGTGCGGGATCGGTTGCCGCACTTCGGCCCCCACGAGGACGCGATGCTCGCCGGCGACCGGGTGATGGCGCACAGCCTGCTCTCGGCGCCGATGAACCTCGGCCTGCTCGACCCGCTGGACTGCGCGTACGCGGCCGAGGACGCCTACCGCGCGGGGCAAGCCCCGCTGGGCAGCGTCGAGGGCTACATCCGCCAGCTGATCGGGTGGCGCGATTACATCTGGCACGTCTACTGGCATTTCGGCCCGGACTACCGGCGCCGCAACGCGCTGCGGGCGCGCGCGGAGCTGCCGGACTGGTTCGCCGATCTGGACGCCGACGCCGTCGAGGCGCGCTGCCTGCGCGACGTGCTCGGCCAGGTGCGCGATCACGGCTGGGTGCACCACATCCCGCGGCTGATGGTGCTGTCCAACTACGCGCTGCAGCGGGGCTGGCACCCCGCCGCCGTCACCGACTGGTTCCACCGCTGCTTCGTCGACGGCTACGAGTGGGTGATGGTCGCCAACGTGGTGGGCATGTCGCAGCACGCCGACGGCGGGCTGATGGCGACCAAGCCGTACGCCGCGGGCGGCGCCTACATCAACCGCATGAGTGACTACTGCGGGCGCTGCGCGTACCGCCCGACCGAGCGGGTCGGCGAGCGTGCCTGCCCCTTCACCGGCGGCTACTGGGCGTTTTTGAACCGCAACAAGAACCAGCTGGAGGGGAACCGGCGCATGACCCAACCACTGGCGGGCCTCAAGCGGCTCCGCGACCTCGACGACGTCGTCGAACAGCAGCGGCGGCTCGGGCAGGCCGCGCCGTGATGCTGACCGTCGACAGGGATATCGCGGCCGCCCCGGCCGCGGTGTGGCGGCTGCTGGTCGACCTGGACGCCTGGCCGAAGTGGGGCCCGACGATCAGCGGCGGGCGGCTCGACGCGCCGTACACGGAGCTGGGCCCGCACGTCACGGGGACGGTGCAGACGTCGCTGCTGGTCTCGGTGCCGTTCGTTGTCACCGAGTTCGAGGCCGGCCGGTCCTGGGCGTGGCGGGTGGCCGGCGTCCCCGCCACCCGGCACCGGGTGGAACCGCGGGGCGACGGGGCGCGGGCGTTCATGGACGTGCCGTGGTGGGCGGCGCCGTACGCCACGGTCTGCGCGATCGCGCTGCGCCGCATCGACGCGATGCTGACCGGCGGCTGACGCCGCCCGGCTCCGGGCCCGGTGACGCGAAAGGCCCCCGGCGCGTGCCGGGGGCCTTCAGCGTCGAGCGAGGTCAGCCCTTGCGCTGCTTGATCGCGTCGGTCAGCTGTGGGGCGACCTTGAACAGGTCGCCCACCACGCCGTAGTCGGCGATCTCGAAGATCGGCGCCTCCTCGTCCTTGTTCACGGCGACGATGGTCTTCGAGGTCTGCATGCCGGCGCGGTGCTGAATGGCGCCCGAGATGCCCAGCGCGATGTAGAGCTGCGGCGACACCGTCTTGCCCGTCTGGCCCACCTGGAACTGGCCCGGGTAGTAGCCGGAGTCCACCGCGGCGCGCGAGGCGCCGACCGCGGCGCCCAGCGAGTCGGCCAGCTCCTCGACCACGTGGAAGTTGTCGGCGCTGCCCACGCCGCGACCGCCGGAGACCACGATGGTGGCCTCGGTCAGTTCCGGGCGGTCACCGGCGACCGCGGGCTCGCGGGCCGTCACCTTGGTGGCGTTCTCGGCGGGCGCCGGGACCTCGACGGTGACCTGCTCGCCGGCGCCGGCCTGCGGCTCGGCGTCGATGGCTCCGGCGCGCACGGTGATCACCGGGGTGTCGCCGTTGGCCTGCGCCTCCACGGTGTACGCGCCACCGAAGATGGAGTAGGTGGCCTTGTTGTCTTCCTTGACGTCGACGACGTCGACCAGCAGGCCGGAGCCGATCCGGGCGGCGAGCCGGCCGGCGATCTCCTTGCCGTCGGCGTTGGCCGACAGGATCACCCCGGCGGGCGAGTTGGACTCGGCCAGCGAGGCCAGCACGTCCACTACGGGGGTGATCAGGTACTTGTCGACGTCGTCGGACTCGGCGATGTAGATCTTGGCGGCGCCCGCCTCCTTGAGGCCGTCGATCAGCGGCGCGGCGGTGCCCGGGGCGCCCACCACGACGGCGGCCGGCTCGCCCAGCGCGCGGGCGGCGGTGATCAACTCGGAGGTGACCTTCTTCAGGGCGCCTTCTGCGTGCTCGACGAGCACCAATACTTCAGCCATGGGTTGTTTCGCTCTTCTCGTGTGTGCGGAGGGGTCCGTGCTAGATGATCTTCTGGCCGACCAGGTACTTGGCGATGTCGTTGCCGCCCTCACCCTCGTCGGTGACCTTCTCACCCGCGGTCTTGGGCGGCTTCGGGGTCGACGACAGCACGGTCGACCCGGCGTTCTCCAGCCCGACCTCGTCGGCCTCGACCCCGATGTCGGCGAGGGTCAGCACCGTGACCTCTTTCTTCTTGGCGGCCATGATGCCCTTGAAGGACGGGAAGCGCGGCTCGTTGATCTTCTCGGTGACGCTCACCACCGCCGGCAGCGTGGCTTCGAGGGTGAACACGCCCTCGTCGGTCTCGCGCTCACCGGTGACCTTGTCGCCCTCGATCGACAGCTTGCGCACGTGGGTGAGCTGCGGAAGGCCCAGGTACTCGGCGATGACCGCGGGAACCGCGCCGCCGGAGCCGTCGGTGGCCTCGTTGCCGGCGATGACCAGCTCGGTGCCCTCGATGGTGCCCAGCGCGCGGGCCAGCGCCCAGCCGGTCTGGATGACGTCGGAACCGTGCAGGCCGTCGTCCTTGAGGTGGACGGCCTTGTCGGCGCCCATGGACAGCGCCTTGCGGATCGCCTCGGTGGCGCGCTCGGGACCCGCGGTGAGCACGGTCACCGAGCCCTCGCCGCCCTCGCGCTCGCGGATCTGCAGCGCCTCTTCCACGGCGCGCTCGTTGATCTCGTCCAGGACCGCGTCGGCGGCCTCGCGGTCCAGCGTGTAATCGCCGTCAGACAGCTTTCGCTCCGACCAGGTGTCCGGGACCTGCTTGATCAGGACCACGATGTTCGTCATGAGTGTGGTTCGTCCTCCTCGAAGGGGGCTCGCAGCAATCGACTGCGAACCTCGGTACGCATTTTCGCCACGCACGGCCGTGTTACTACCCGGTAACTTTGTGCGCTCTGCTTTCACACCATAGCTGAGCGCTCACGCCGAAATTCTTGTCCCCCGCACGTGAGAACCGCTCCGACCTCCCGGTCCCCCGCGCGCGCGTCGTGACGCCGGGCGACCGCGGGGCGGCATCGCGGTTCGCGAATCCGACACTTCGCGTTAGCCTGCTCACCAATGAGCGCAATGGTTCCCGACGTTCCCCCCGGCTCCGCGGCGCCGGGCACCGATGCGGTGTTGACGCTGACGGGTGAGCGCACCATTCCGGGGTTGGCCATCGAAAACTACTGGTTCCGCCGGCACGAGGTGGTCTACCAGCGCCTGGCCCAGCGCTGCGCGGGCGCCGAGGTGCTCGAGGCCGGGTGTGGCGAGGGCTACGGCGCCGACCTGATCGCGGGCGTCGCCCGCCGCGTCGTCGCGGTGGACTACGACGACGCCGCGGTGGCCCACGTGCGCAGCCGTTACCCGCGGGTCGAGGTCATGCAGGCCAACCTGGCCGAGCTGCCGCTGCCCGACGCGTCGGTCGACGTCGTGGTGAACTTCCAGGTCATCGAGCACCTGTGGGACCAGGGGCAGTTCGTCGCCGAATGCGCGCGGGTGCTGCGTCCCGGCGGCCTGCTGCTGATGTCGACGCCCAACCGGGTGACGTTCTCCCCCGGCCGCGACACTCCGATCAACCCCTTCCACACCCGCGAACTCAACGCCCGCGAGCTGACCGAACTGCTGGCCGACGGCGGCTTCGCCGACATCGCGGTCAGCGGCTTGTTCCACGGCCCGCGGCTGCGCGCGATGGACGCCCGGCACGGCGGCTCCATCATCGACGCGCAGATCCAGCAGGCATTGGCCGCCGACGCCGGGGCGCCGTGGCCGCCGGAACTGGCCGCCGACGTCGCCGCGGTGACCGTCGACGACTTCGAGCTCGTCGGGGCGCACGACCGGGACATCGACGGCAGCCTGGACCTGATCGCCATCGCGGTGCGGCCGTGACCGCGGACCGCGTGCCCGGCCTGTTCACGCTGGTGCTGCACACCCACCTGCCGTGGCTGGCGCACCACGGGCGCTGGCCGGTCGGCGAGGAATGGCTGTACCAGTCCTGGGCCGCGGCCTACCTGCCGCTGATGCGGGTGCTCAACACGCTGGCCGACGAGGACCGCCGGGGGGTGGTGACGCTGGGCGTCACGCCCGTGGTCAACGCCCAGCTCGACGACCCGTATTGCCTGGACGGCATGCACCACTGGCTGGCCAACTGGCGGCTGCGGGCCTTGGAAGCGCAGACAGCGGCCGCCGGCGTGCGCGCGATCGCGGCGTCGAAGTCGGCGAGCTACCCATCCTGCACCCCGGAAGCGTTGCGCGCGTTGGGGATTCGCGAGGGGGCCGAGGCGGACCGGTCGCTGGACGAATTCGCCACGCTGTGGCGGCATGGCGGCAGCCCGCTGCTGCGCCGGCTGATCGACGCCGGCACCGTCGAGTTGCTCGGCGGCCCGCTGGCCCATCCGTTCCAGCCGCTGCTGGCGCCGCGGCTGCGCGAGTTCGCGCTGCGCGAGGGCCTGGCCGACGCCCAAGCGCGCCTGGGGACGCGCCCGGGCGGCATCTGGGCGCCCGAATGCGCCTACGCGCCCGGGCTGGAACACGACTACGCCGGCGCGGGCGTCACCCACTTCATGGTCGACGGCCCGTCGCTGCACGGTGACACCGCCCTGGGCCGCCCCGTCGGCGACAGCGACGTGATCGCGTTCGGGCGCGACCTGCAGGTCAGCTACCGGGTCTGGTCGCCCAAGTCCGGCTACCCCGGCCACGCCGCGTACCGCGACTTCCACACCTACGACCACCTCACCGGCCTCAAGCCCGCCCGGGTGACCGGCCGACACGTGCCCTCCGACGGCAAGGCCCCCTACGATCCGGCCCGCGCGGACCACGCCGTCGACGCCCACGTCGCCGATTTCGTCGAGGTCGTGCGCAACCGGCTGCGGTCGGAATCCGAGCGGATCGGCCGGCCGGCCCACGTCGTCGCCGCCTTCGACACCGAGCTGTTCGGCCACTGGTGGTACGAGGGCCCGACCTGGCTGCAGCGGGTCCTGCGCGCCCTGCCCGAGGCCGGGGTGCGCGTCGGCACCCTCAACGACGCGATCTCCGCGGGGTTCGTCGGTGACCCGGTCGCCCTGCCGCCCAGCTCCTGGGGTTCGGGCAAGGACTGGCAGGTGTGGGCGGGTGACCAGGTGGCCGATCTGGTCCAGCTCAACACCGAGGTGGTCGAGACCGCGCTGAGCACGGTCGACAAGGCGCTGTCGCAGACGTCCGGCGGCCCCGCACCGCGGGACCCCGTCGCCGACCAGATCCTGCGCGAAACCCTGCTGACGGTATCCAGCGACTGGCCGTTCATGGTGAGCAAGGACTCGGCGGCCGACTACGCGCGCTACCGCGCCCACCTGCACGCCCACGCCGCCCGGGAGATCGCCGGCGCGCTCGCGTCCGGCCGCCGCGACGCCGCCCAGCGGCTGGCCGAGGGCTGGAATCGCGCCGACGGCCTGTTCGGGGCCCTCGACGCGCGCAGGCTGCCCCGATGAGGTGGGCCGGCGCGTGAAGATCCTGATGGTGTCCTGGGAGTACCCGCCGGTCGTCATCGGCGGCCTCGGGCGCCACGTGCACCACCTGTCGACCGCGCTGGCCGCGGCCGGGCACGAGGTGGTCGTGCTGTCGCGGCGACCCACCGGCACCGACCCCAGCACCCATCCCGGCACCGACGAGGTCGTCGACGGCGTCCGGGTGATTGCGGCCGCGCACGACCCCCACGAATTCAGCTTCGGTGACGACATGATGGCGTGGACGCTGGCGATGGGGCACTCCATGGTGCGAGCCGGGTTGGCGGTGAAGAAGCGCGGCCACAGCCGGCCCTGGCGCCCCGACGTGGTGCACGCGCACGACTGGCTGGTGGCCCACCCCGCGGTCGCGCTCGCCCAATTCTTCGATGTACCACTGGTTTCCACGATTCACGCCACCGAGGCCGGCCGGCATTCCGGCTGGGTCGTCGGCGCGATCAGCCGTCAGGTGCACGCGGTCGAGTCGTGGCTGGTGCGCGAATCCGATTCGCTGATCACGTGTTCGGCGTCCATGGCTGACGAGATCAGCGAGCTGTTCGGACCCGGGCTCGCCGCGATCACGGTGATCCGCAATGGGATCGACGCGGCTCGCTGGCCGTTCGCGCCGCGCCGCCCGCGCCGCGGCCCGGCCGAACTCCTCTATCTGGGGCGGCTGGAGTACGAGAAGGGCGTGCACGAGGCCATCGCCGCGTTGGCCCGGGTCCGGCGTACCCACCCCGGCACCACGTTGACCATCGCCGGGGAGGGCACCCAGCAGGCCTGGCTGGCGGAGCAGGCGCGAAAACACCGGGTACTCAAGGCGACTCACTTCGCCGGGCACCTCGAACACGCCGAGCTGCTGGCGGTGTTGCACCGGGCCGACGCCGCGGTGCTGCCCAGCCACTACGAGCCGTTCGGGATCGTCGCACTGGAGGCCGCCGCGGCCGGTGCCCCGCTGGTGACGTCGAACATCGGCGGGCTGGGCGAGGCGGTGCTGCACGGGCGCACCGGGATGTCGTGCCCCCCGCGCGACGTGGCCGCGCTGGCCGACGCGATCCGCACGGTGCTCGACGACCCGGCGGCCGCGCAGCGGCGGGCCCGCGCCGCCCGCGAGCGGCTGACGTCGGCCTTCGACTGGCACACGGTGGCCACCGAAACCGCGCAGGTCTACGTCGCGGCCAAGCGCGGCGAACGGCAGCCGCAGGCCCGGCAGCCCATCGTGGAACACGCGCTGCCGAACCGCTAACCTGCCGGGGTGGGGCTGGAATTCTCGAGCGTCGTCGACGCTCCGATCACCGACGTCTTCGACTGGCACGCCAGGCCGGGCGCGTTCACGCGGCTGTCGCCGCCGTGGCAGCCCATGCGGCTGGTCTCCGAGGCCACGTCGCTGCGGGACGGTCGCGCCACGCTCGCGCTGCCCGGCGGGCTGCGCTGGGTGGCCGAGCATCAGCCGGACGACTACGACCCGCCCCGCCGGTTCGTCGACGCCATCGGCGGTGACCAGCTGGCGGCGCTGCCTGCCCGAAAGGCGTTGCGCTGGAGGCACGTTCACGACTTCGCTGACCTCGGCGACGGGCGCACCCGGGTGATCGACCGGGTGGACACGTCGGTACCGGGGGCGTTGCTGCGGCCCATGTTCGTGTATCGGCACCGCCAACTGGCCGACGACCTGGCCGCGCACCGGCGGGCCGCCGAGCGGGGGCTGCCGCCGCTGACCGTCGCCGTGACCGGGTCGTCGGGGCTGGTCGGGGCCGCGCTGACGGCGTTTTTACGCACCGGCGGCCACCGGGTGATCGCCCTGGTCCGGCGCCCCGCGCGGGGGGCCGACGAGCGGCAGTGGGATCCGCGCGATCCGGACCCGGGGTTGTTCGACGGGGTTGACGCGGTGATCCACCTGGCCGGCGCCTCGATCGCCGGCCGGTTCACCGACGAGCACCGCGAGGCGATCCGGGACAGCCGGATCGGGCCGACCCGCCGGCTGGCCGAACTGCTGGGCCGCGCCGGGACCAAACCCGCGGTGCTGGTGTCGGCGTCGGCGATCGGTTTCTACGGCTACGACCGCGGCGACGAAACGCTCACCGAGGACAGCGCGCGCGGCGACGGGTTCCTGGCCGACGTGGTGCACGACTGGGAGGCCGCGACGGCGCCGGCCGAGCAGGCCGGCGTCCGGGTGGTGCGGGTGCGCACCGGCATTGTGCAATCCCCGCAGGGCGGCACGCTGAAGCTGCTGCGGCCGCTGTTCAGCGCGGGGCTGGGCGGCCGGCTCGGCAGCGGCCGGCAGTGGCTGTCCTGGATCGGACTCGACGACCTCGTCGACGTCTACCACCGCGGCCTGTGGGACACCGACTTGTCCGGATCGGTCAACGCCGTTGCGCCGCAACCGGTTCGCAACAGCGACTACACCGCCGTCCTGGCGCGGGTGCTGCGCCGTCCCGCGGTGCTGCCGGTGCCCGCGCTGGGGCCCCGGTTGCTCTTGGGCGCGCAGGGCGCTCGCGAATTGGCCTGCGCCAGTCAGCGCGTCAGCCCGGCCAAGCTCGCGGCCGCCGACCACCGGTTCCGCCAGCCCGGCCTCGAGGAGGCGCTGCGGCATCTGCTCGGCCGGGTTCGCTGAGCGCTCAGGGCACCGGGCGCACCGTCAGCGGCCCCTTGCGGACGTCGCGGGTCAGGGCGGCCACAAACGACCGCGGGCTCAGCACCGGGCTGGGCGTTCCCGCTTCCCGCCAGAAACCCTCGAGGAAGTCGGACAGGGCCGCGGCGGAATCCCACCGCGGCGCCCAGCCGAGTTCCGCGCGGGCCCGGTCGGTGGCCAGCAGCGGCAGCGTGAACGCCATGTCCAGCCAGCCGCGGTCGATCGGCTGCAGCCTGGCCCGCCACGACGCGTCGACCAGCAGGCCCAGCAGCTTCGAGGGCACGTGCACCGGTCGCGCCTGCAAGGCCCGCGCCAGGCCGTCACGGGTCAGCGGCGGTTCGGCCGCGAGGTTGAACGGCCCGAGCGCGCACCGCTCGATCGCCGCGACGCACGCGGCGGCGACGTCGTCGGCGTGCACGATGGACACCGCGAGCGAGCGGTCCAGCGGCAGCACCGGCAGCGCGCGCACCAGTCGGGGATCCAGGTAGGCGGGCAGGGTGTAGCGGCGCAGGCCGGCGGCGGCGTCGCGCTGCAGGATGAAGCCCGGCCGCATCCTGGTGATGCCGACGCCCTCGGGATTGCGCCGCTCGTAGTCGTCGAGCAGGTTCTCCACGGTCGCCTTGGCCCTGCTGTAGGGCGAGGAGCTCACGCCGGTGGTGGACCACGACTCGTCGACCCGCTGCCCGTACCGCCCCGGCGCGTAGCTGCCGACCGACGACATGTGCACCAGCTGACGGACTTTCGCGTCGTGCGCGGCGCTCAGCACGGCCGTGCTGCCGCCGATGCCCACCGCGTCGAGGTAGCGCACGTTGCGGGTGGGTTGGAACCCCCAAGCCAGGTGCACCACGCACGCGGCGCCGCTGAACAGGTCGCGCAGCGCGATCTGTACCCCGGGATCGGCGAGGTCGAGCTGATGCCAGTCGACCGACCGGTACGAGCCCTGCTGCGGGGGTTTGCGACGGGTGACCCCGACGATGTCGTACTCGCCGCCGCGTTCGGCGAGCGTGCGCAGCAGCGCGGTGCCCACGTTGCCGCTGGCTCCGGTGATGACTATCCGCTTGGCCATGTCGGCCCCTCCTCGTCGCGATCAGGTTTCTTCGGCGTCGCGGCCGTCGCGGCTGCGCCGGTACGCGCGGCCCCGCAGGTCCGCCAGCCATTGCGGGTGCAGCCCCGTGCCCGGTGCCGTGTTGGCGACCGGATCGAACGACACGTCGTCCGCCGAGTCGATGACGCCGGTCAGCGTCAGCCGCGCCAGCGGTGTGAAAGACCCTGCGCCGCAGGCTTGGTCGATATCGACGTCGATGGTGCCGCGCTCCAGCCGGCCGCGGATCGCGTCCAGGGACAGCCCGGCGCCGTCCGTGTCGCCGTCGGTGCGGGCCCGCAGCCACCAGTTGTCACCCCGGTAGTGCACGGGCATCAGCGTGGTCAGCGTCTGCGAGTTCCACGACGTCGCCGGCCGCAGCGCGACGGCGCGGGCCAGCACGCCCGAACCCGCCGAGACCAGCAGGACGTCCCACGGCGTGCCGGCGTCGCCGGCGGGCACGCGGACCGCCAGGCCGAGGAAATCGGGCAGCGCCCCGGGCGTGCCGGTGGCCTTGGACACGCGGGCGATGACGTCTGACGACGGCAGCGGCAGCCCCTGGTGCGGCGGCGCCACGCGCTCCAGGACGCCCTCGGCCAGCACGCCGTCGGGATGGAAGAACCGTTTGCCCCGCAGGGCCGAACCCCACTGGAACGGCAGCGCGGCAAGCTCGAAAAGATTCACTGGCCGCGAATTCCCGTTCTCACGGCCGGGAAACAGCTCGACCGGTTACCCCCGGGTCAGCGCGCCGTCGATGGGGGGCACCCGGGTCGCGCGCACGTACACCGTGTCACCGTCGCGCAGGGCCAGGGCCTCGGCGTCGCCGCGGGTGATCTGGGCGGTGAAGGGGCCGCCGGTGGCGGCGCTGGTCAGCTCGACGCGCACCTCGAAGCCCAGGGCGACCACCCGGTCGACGGTCGCGGCCACCACGCCGATGGCCTCCGCCGAGCCGTCGCCGCCGGCGATCGCCAGCTCGGGGTTGCGGCCCACCCGGATGTCGTGCGGGCGGACCAGCGCCCCGTTGAGCTCGGACACCGCGCCCAGAAAGGACATCACGAACGGGTTGGCGGGCGCGTCGTACACCTCGGTCGGCGAGCCGACCTGTTCGATGCGGCCCCTGTTGAGGACGGCGATCCGGTCGGCGACGTCCAGCGCCTCGGTCTGGTCGTGGGTGACCAACACCGTGGTGACGTGGACCTCGTCGTGCAGGCGTCGCAGCCAGGAGCGCAGGTCCTCGCGCACCTTGGCGTCCAGCGCGCCGAACGGCTCGTCGAGCAACAGCACCTGCGGGTCGACGGCGAGCGCGCGCGCCAGCGCCATCCGCTGGCGTTGGCCGCCGGAGAGCTGGTTGGGATAGCGCGCGTGAAAACCGCTGAGCCCCACCACCTCGAGCAGATTGTCGACCTTGGCCTTGATCTCCGCCTTGGGACGCTTGCGAATTCTGAGCCCGTAGGCCACGTTGTCGCGGACCGTCAGGTGTTTGAACGCGGCGTAATGCTGGAAGACGAACCCGATCCCGCGCCGCTGCGGTGGCACCCGCGTCACGTCGCGGCCGTCGATCGTGACGACACCGCTGTCGAGCTGGTCTAGGCCCGCGATGGCGCGCAACAGCGTCGACTTGCCCGAGCCGCTGGGGCCCAGCAGCGCCGTCAACGAGCCGGTGGGCACCGTGAAGTCGACGTGGTCCAGCGCGACGAAATCGCCGTAGTGCTTGTAGGCGTCGCGCACCGTGATCGCGTCGGGCTCGGGCGGGTTGTCGGTCATGTCGGTGGTCCCTTTCGCGGACTTCTCAGGCGTGGGCCCTCGCCCGCGCCCGGCGAACGAGCAGGATGGTCTTGACGACGAGGAACGCGACGGCGACGCCCATCAGCAACGTCGACAGCGCGTAGGCGCCGTCTTCGGCGCCGCGGTTGTAGCGGTCGTTGACCAGCAGGGTGAGGGTTTGCGATTCGCCCGGCAGGTTGGACGAGACCATGATGACCGCGCCGAACTCCCCGAGCGTGCGGGCGGTGGTCAACACGATGCCGTAGGTCAGGCCCCACCGGATGGACGGCAGCGTGATCCGCCAAAAGGTCTGCCACGCATTCGAACCCAGCGTCGCGGCGGCCTGCTCCTGCTCGGTGCCCACCTCGACGAGCACCGGTTGCACCTCACGCACCACGAACGGCAGCGTGACGAAGATGCTGGCGAGCACGATGCCGGGGACACCGAAGATGATCCGCCACCCGAGGTCGTTCTCGACGAAGCCCAGCGCCCCGGCCGACCCCCACAGCAGAATCAGGGCGACGCCCACGATGATGGGAGACACCGCGAACGGCAGGTCGACGATCGCCTGCAGTACTCCCTTGCCGCGAAACCTGCTGCGGGCCAACAATAACGACGTGAAAACCCCGAACACCACGTTGAGGGGCACGACGACGGCGACCACCAGCAGCGACAGGTACAGCGCCGACTCCGCCGCCGGGGTGGTGATCCAATCGACGAACTGGCCCAGGCCGGGGGCGAACGTGCGCCACAAGATGACCGCGACCGGCGCGAAGAGCATGACGCCGATGTAGGCCAGCACCACCGACCGGGTGGTGTAGCGGGCCCAGGGCACCGTGGTCACGACGCCTTCTCCTCACGTTTGGCCCGCCGACCGCCGACCACGCGCAACAGGATCAACACGCTGAACGAGATCGCCAGCAGCACAATTGAAATGGCGGCGGCACCGGTCCGGTCGTCGTTTTCGATGAGGGCGCGGATCCACTGCGACGACACCTCGGTCCGGCCCGGGACGGCGCCGCCGATCGTCACCACCGAGCCGAACTCGCCGATGCAGCGCGAGAACGCCAAACCCGCGCCGGTGAGCAACGCCGGCGTCAGGGACGGCAACACGATCGAGGTGAAGACCTTGGTGCCGGTGGCGCCCAGCGACGCGGCGGCCTCCTCGATCTCGCGGTCGACCTCGAGCAGCACCGGCTGGACAGCGCGCACCACCAACGGCAGGGTGACGAACGCCAGCGCCATCGCGACCCCCGGCGGGGTGTGCTGCAGGTGCACACCGACCGGGCTGTTCTTGCCGTACAGGGCCAGCATCACCAGGCTGGTCACGATGGTCGGCAGCGCGAACGGCAAGTCGATGACGGCGTCGATGAAACCCTTGCCGACGAAGTCGTCGCGCACCAACACCCACGCCGTCGCGAGGCCGAACACCACGTTGAACACGGTGACCACGACGGAGACGGTCAGCGTGACCCGAAACGATTCCACCGCGGCGTGCGAGGTGATTGCGAGCCAGAAGGCTTGCCAGCCACCGCCGCCCGCCTGCCAGGCGATGGCCGACAACGGCAGCAGGACGATCACCGACAGCCAGAGCATCGTCACGCCGACCCGCAGCGACGTGGCGCCCGGCCGGCCCGCCGTCGCCGGGATCGCGGTGGGCGGCGGTGCGAGCGGCTCGCCGGGGTCATCGACCTCGGCCCGCAGTGCCGGCACCGCCGCGCGCTCGTCCACCGAGCGCGTCATCCCGTGGCCTGCTTGTAAATCGTGGTGATGCTGCCGGTGTTCTTGTCGAACAGCTGCGGGTCGGCCGCGCTCCAACCGCCCAAATCGTCGATGGTCCACAGCTTGACCGGCACCGGATACTGGTCGCGGAACCGCGCGGCCACCGCCGGGTCGGTGGGCCGGAAACCGGCCTGCGCCCATACCTTTTGCGCCGCCGCCGTGTACTGGAAGTTCTTGAACGCGACCGCCGCCTCGAGGTGCGGGCTGGTGATCACGACGGCCACCGGGTTCTCGATCTTGAAGGTCTGTGACGGGATGAGGTGTTCGACGGCCTTGCCTTGGCGCTCGGCGGCGATGGCCTCGTTCTCGTAACTGATCAGCACGTCGCCGCTGCCCTCCACGAAGACGTCGGTCGCGATCCGCCCGGACCCCGGCCGCAGTTTCACGTGCTCGCGCACCAGCTTGGTGATGTAGTCGATGCCGGCGCGGCTGTCCGCGCCGCCGCCGCTCTTGGCGGCGTACGGCGCCAACAGGTTCCACTTGGCCGAGCCCGAACTCAGCGGGCTCGGCGTGACCACCTCGATACCCGGGCGCAGCAGGTCGTCCCAGTCCCTGATGTTCTTCGGATTGCCCTTGCGGACCACCAGCGTCACCACCGAACCGAACGGGATCCCCTTGGTGTCGTCCTTGTCCCAGTCGGCGGACACCTTGCCGGCCTTCACCAGTCGGGTGATGTCGGGCTCGACGGAGAAGTTGACCAGGTCGGCGGGTTTGCCCTCGACGACGCCGCGCGACTGGTCGGCCGAGGCGGCGTAGGAGGCGATCACCTGCACGCTGCGGCCTTCCTCCGAGGCATTGAACGCCGGAATCACCTTGCTCCAACCCGGTTCCGGGACGGAGTAGGCGACCAGGGTGATCTTCGTGTTCCCATCGGTCAGGCCGCCGCCGCCCACGGCGTCGCTGGCGCCGGCGTGACACGCGACGGCGGATGCGGCGACGACGGTCAGCGCGACGGCCGTCCGCCAGCGCGGCGCGTTGCCGGTGCTGAACATAGGTGGCCTTCCGGGAGGGCTGCTGGGGAATTCCGGTGCCGCGGTCGGGCGACGGACGCGCCGGGACCGGTCACCGATGCACCGGGCCGCTGCACAGCGTCAGCGGCGACAACACAGCGCGAGGGCGGAGCAAACATCCGACGCCACGGGCATGGCGGGAAGCCTAACAGCGGTCGCGGGGGGCCGCCGGGCGTCGCGGCCGGCGCGACGAGCGGTCTGCCAGCCACCGTTTCGCCGCAACCGGTGCCGCGCTATCCGGGTGGAACGGTGCCGCGGGGGGCGCGCGTCACAGCCACTGGCGGCGGGAGCCCAGCAACGCACGCCGGTCTCTGGGCCACCCGAGGCGACCGCACCCCGAAACGCACAGCGTGAGGGCCGTCGCGGCGCGCGGTCCGGGGGCGTGGCGGGGCCGGCACGCAACGCCGCGCGCGGCGTGCAGCGCGCCGGGCCCGGCACCGCCGATCGAGGTGCGCGAACGCGCCGTGTGACCCAGCAGCGGCGTAAAAGTCACGTTGAGGCAAAGCGGCCGGCGGCCGCGAGCGTCGGCCACGCGCATGCCGCCCGCCAGAAAACGAAAATCCGCCGTGACCGGCGCTGGGCGGACGATTTCCGGGGCTACGCTGCGTTCAGGTTGAGTCCACAGCTGCCTCCCCTTCTCGAACTCTCTCGATGGGCTCCGTCTATGACCGCCACTGCGCATTCCGAACTTCACCCGCTGGCCCAGCCCCGGCCGCGGGGTCAGCACCCTCTCGCCGAGTTGTCCCGCGCCCGCCTCTACGCCTACGCGCGCAGCCTCGCCACGGTCGTACGCGTCGACGGCCAACTCGACGCGGCGAACGCCCGCGACGTCGCGCGGGCCCTGACCCGTTTCGCCGGGTTGAAATCGCCGCTGATCCTCGACCTCAGCCAGTTGAGCTTCGTCGGGGTCGACGGGTTCGGCGCGCTGCTGGCGCTCAATGCCGACCTGCGCGCCGCCCGCGTGCACTGCAGCGTGGTGCCCGGGCCGGCGCTGCGGCCGCTGCTGCGCATCGTGCCGGACAATGGCCTGGCGCTGTCGGAGTCGGTGGCCGAGGCGTTGCAGACCATTGACGACGTTCTCCAGGCGCGCCGTCAGGCCCTGTTCGACCTCGTCGGGCGCCGCCGGCCGGTGCGCCCGGCCGCCACAGCGTGAACCACCGAATTCCTTGAGCGGCTAGGCTTTCGGCGCCTCGCCCAGCTCGGCCCGGAAGCCGCGCATCGCCGACATCAGCGCGCCCAGCACGCGGTGGGCAGCGCGGAGTTCCTCGTCGGGCACGTCGGCGAGGGCCAATCGGGTGTGGGTGCCGAGCGGACCGAAGAACGAGCGGGCGGTCGCTAACCCCGACTCGCCGTGGCGCAGCACCACCTTGCGCCGGTCGCCGGGATGGTTGTCGCGGTGGATGTGTCCGGAGTCGATCAGCCGGTCCACCAGATAGGTGATCGCCGAACCGGACATGCCCATTTGCTGGCTCAGGTCCCCCGAGGTCATCGGCCGCCCCGCCGTTTCGGCCACCATGATGTAGAGCAGCGCACGAAAATCGTTGGCGCGCATACTGTGTGACGCCGCGAACAGCCGGCCGATCTGATCGGATTCGGTGGACAGCTCCCGCAGGTCGGCCGAGATGAGCGACTCCAGGGCGGCGCGCTGCTCGTCGGCGTTCATAACGGTGGCAGCATATCCCCGACCGCCCGTTCTATTCAGTTAGTTAATGTTTAAATTGTTGAAACGGCGGCGACGGTGGGCCGACCCCGGGTGGCGCACGGCGAAGATGTTCATTAAGTTAATCTTTAAGTTATTGAACGTAGGCTTGGCGTGCCGGACACGGCGGACAGGGGGCGGTTCGTAGCCGGTGCGGGGCCGACGTCTGTTTTGGCCGCTGAGCAGCGGGTATGACCGCGAGTGTTGGGCCGGTTGCGGGCTGATCATGCCAAGCCGTCCGGGAGGGAGCTTGCGCGCGATGAGAGTGTCTTTACAGTCGCCCGTCGCGGCGACGCTACGGCCGGATGACTTCGACGCCTGGCGGTCCGACGTCCGGCGTAGCGTGCTTGGCGAGCTGGCCCAGTTCGTCGACCGCCGCTGCGCGGAGCTCGACGCCACCCGCGTCGACGCCACCGCGGAGATCCTGGCGGACTTCGTCTCCGGCGGTAAATGTTTGCGGTCCACCTTCCTTTATCTGGGCTGGCTGTGCGGCGCGCCCGCCAGCGCCGCTGCCCTGCGCGCCGCGGCCAGCCTCGAGCTCATGCATGCCTTCGCCCTGTTACAGGACGACGTTATGGACTCCTCCCCGCAACGGCGGGGCCGCCCGGCCGCGCATCTGCGGTTCGCGCAATGGCACCGCGACCGCGGGCTGTCCGGGTCGTCGCAGCGATTCGGGGAATCGTCGGCGGTGCTGCTCGGCGACCTGTGCCTGATCTGGGCCGAACAGATGTTGCGGGAAAGCGGAATCGCGCCGGATCGCCTGGCGGGGGTGTGGGCCCGCTATGACGCCATGCGCACCGAGCTGGCCGTGGGCCAGTTCGCGGACCTGACCAGCGATGTGCGGAACATGCCCGAGCTCGAGACGGTGCTGGACGTGGCGCGGCGCAAATCGGGCAACTACACGGTGCGCCGCCCGCTGGAAATCGGTGCCGCACTGGCCGGGTGCGACGACGCCACGCTGGCGCGGTTGGGCCGCTACGGCGCGGCCGTCGGCGAGGCCTTCCAGCTGCGCGACGACGTGCTCGGCGTCTTCGGCTCCCCCGCCGCCACCGGCAAGCCGTGCGGCGGTGACCTGCTGGAACGCAAGGCCACCAGCGTCGTGGTGGCCGCGCATCAGCTGGCCGACCCGGCGACCCGGCGCGAGCTGACGGCCTTGATCGAGCGCGACACCCTCGACGACGAGGCGATCAATCGGTGGCAGGCCTTGATTGTGGCGACCGGAGCTGTTCAGCTGATTGAGGAGATGATCGGCGATCGTGTCGCAGCGGCCCGCGACCTGGTGAACGACCTGGCCATCGACGAGCCCGTCCGCGCCGCGCTGGGCGCAATGGCGGCTGCCTGCACGGATCGCGCCGAATGACCGTTACGACGTGGGGAGCTCTCTAGCATGCGAACCGTCAAGGGGCGCGGCGATCACGTGGTGGTGATCGGCGCCGGGCTGGCCGGGCTGGCCGCGGCGTTGCACCTGGCCGGGCGAGGACGCGCGGTCACGGTGGTCGAGCGGTATCCATGGCCGGGCGGGCGGGCCGGAAGGCTCGACATCGACGGCTACCGGATCGACACCGGGCCGACGGTGCTGACGATGCCGGACATCATCGACGACACCTTCGCCGCCGTCGGCGAGACGCGGTCGGACCGGCTCGAGCTGCTACACCTCGACCCGGCCTACCGCGCCACGTTCTCCGACGGCAGCGCGCTGGACGTCCACAGCGACGCGGACCGGATGACGGCCGCCGTCGAAGAGTTCGCTGGCTTCGGGCAGGCAGCGGGCTATCGCAAGTTGCGCGAATGGCTGACGCGGCTGTACCGCATCGAATTCGACGGCTTCATCGCCGCGAATTTCGATTCGCCACTGTCGCTGCTCACGCCGCAACTCGCGCGGCTGGCCGCCATCGGCGGCTTCCGCAAGTGGGACCGGATGGTCAAGCGTTACCTCAGCGACCCGCGGCTGCAGCGGGTATTCACCTTCCAATCGCTGTATGCGGGGGTGGCGCCGCGGGACGCGCTGGCGGTCTACGCGGTCATCGCCTACATGGACACCATTGCGGGCGTGGTGTTTCCGCGCGGCGGCGTGCGCGCGCTGCCGGATGCGCTGGCGGCGGCCGCCGCCGACGCGGGCGTGCGGTTCTGCTACGGCGCGCCCGTCACCGCGCTCGAGCGTTCCGGGGATCGGGTCGTCGCCGTGCGCACCGATGCCGAGCGCATCGCCTGTGACGCGGTCATCCTGACCACCGAGCTGCCGCAAACCTACGCGTTGCTGGGCCGCACGCCGCGCCGCGCGGTACCGCTGCGCGCCTCGCCATCGGCGGTAGTGGCCCACCTCGGGTGCCCGGCCCTGGCCTCCGGAACCGCGCACCACACCATCCTTTTCGGTGACGCCTGGGACCGGACCTTCACCGACATCATCCGCGACGGGCGGGTGATGACCGATCCGTCGTTGTTGGTGACGCGGCCCACCGCGGGCGACCCGAGCCTGGCGCCTCAGGGGCGTGACCTGCTCTACGTGTTGGCCCCCGCGCCGAACCTGGACCGCGGCACCGTCGACTGGGCGAGCACGGCTGACGGCTACGTCGAGACCATGATCGCCACGGTCGCCGACCGGCTGCTGCCCGGTTTGGCCGAGGAGGCACAGGTGCTCGACGTGGTCACGCCCGTGGACTGGGCCCGGCAGGGCATGGCGGCCGGCAGCCCGTTCGCGGTGTCGCACACCTTCGGCCAGACCGGCCCGTTCCGCCCGGCCAACATGGTGCGAGGCATCGAAAACGCCGTCCTCGCAGGGTCTTCCACCGTGCCGGGAGTGGGCGTTCCCACCACGCTGATCTCCGGGCGGCTGGCCGCGGACCGCGTCACCGGGGTGGCCAAGCGCCCGGCCACGCACGTCGACCTGAAAGCGGCGCTGCCATGATCCGCGGCGAGCTGGACGCGGCGGGCATCGACGATCCGCGGCTGCGCGACGGGTATCGCCGCTGCCGCGAACTCAACGCCGCGCACGGCCGCACGTTCTTCCTCGCGACCCGGCTGCTCGCCCCCGACCAGCGGCCGGCGGTGCACGCGTTGTACGGCTTCGCCCGCTACGCCGACGACATCCTCGACGACCTCGACTCCCAGGAAGGCGTCGAAAGCCGGGGCAGGCGCCTGCAGGAGCTCTCCGAGCAGTTCTTCGCCGGCGGTAACCACCTCGAGGACCCGGTGCTGGCCGCGGTCACCCACACCGCGCGCCGCTACGGAATCGCGACCGAACTCTTCGACGACTTCCTGGCATCCATGCGCATGGACCTCACGATCACCGACTATCCCCATCGCGAGGCCCTCAACCAGTACATGCGTGGCTCCGCCGAAGTCATTGGCCTGCAAGTGCTTCCGGTGCTAGGGACGGTGGCGCCGGTCGAGGAGACCGCCCCCTACGCCGCCGCGTTGGGCCGGGCGTTCCAGCTCACCAACTTCCTGCGCGACGTCGACGAGGACCTGCTGCGTTGCCGGGTCTACCTGCCGGCCGACGAGCTCGCCGCCGGCGGGGTCGACCGCGACCTGCTGATGTGGTGCCACACGCACCGCCGCACCGACCCGCGGGTGCGTGACGCCCTGGCCGCTCAGCACGAAATCACCAGGCGGACCTACCGATTCGCCGCGCAGGGGATCGACATGCTGGCCCCCCGGTCACGCCCGTGCGTGGCGGCCGCGGCGACGCTGTACTCGGAGATCCTCGACCGCATCGAGGCCAGCGAGTTCGCGGTGTTCTCGCAGCGCGCCACCGTCGGCACGATGCGACGCCTGCAGGTCGGCGGCCTGGGCCTGTTACGGTCGTGGCGGGCGCGTAACGCCGCGCCGAGCGTGTCGGGTTTCACCTCGGGGGCCGCATGACGGATCGGTGGCAGTACCTGGCGGTCCTGGCCGCATGCCTGGCCGTCACCGCGCCGTTGGAGGCCTTCGGGCCGGGCGTGTACCGGCAGCTGCGCCGGCTCGTCGTCGCCGTCGTGCCCGTCGCGGCGGTCTTCTTGCTGTGGGACGAGATCGCGGTGGCCGCGCGGGTGTGGAACTACAACGAGCGCTACCTCGTCGGGCTCGACGTTCCCTTCCACGTCCCGATCGAGGAAGTGTTGTTCTTCGTCGTCATTCCCGTGTGCGCCCTGCTGACCTACAACGCGGTGAGCACCATCCTGGCCCGGGTGCGGCGGCGATGACCGGTCTGGGTTACACGGTGCCGGCGGTCGCGGCGGTCGTGGCCGTCTGCGCCGCCGAAGTGGTGGTGTTGCGGACCGGGCTGTTCCGGCGCCTGGCCTACTGGCTGTCGATGGTGATCGTGCTCGGATTCCAGATTCCGGTCGACGGCTGGCTGACCAAGCTGAGCTCGCCGATCGTGCGGTACGACGAACGGCAGATCAGCGGCTGGCGCTTCCCCTTCGACATCCCGGTGGAGGACTTCCTGTTCGGCTTCGCCCTGGCGACCGCGGTGCTGCTGTTGTGGGAGCGGCAACGTGCGCGCCGGTAACCAGCTGGCGGCGGCGTTCGACGCGGGCGCCGACGCCTACGACCGCCTGGTGGGCCGCAGCCCCGGCTACCACGACCAGCTGCTGCTCTCGGCCAGCCGGATGCGAATTCCGAACCGCGGCAGGGGCCTACGGCTGCTTGACGCGGGCTGCGGAACCGGCGCGTCGACGGCCGCGCTGCTCGCGGTCGCCCCGGAGGCCGACATCGTCGCGGTGGACGCGTCGCGCGGCATGCTCGACGTGGCGCGCGCGAAGCCGTGGCCGGACTCGGTGCGCTTCGTGCACACGCCCATCGAGCGGCTCGCCGAGCACGGCATCTCCGGGCCGTTCGACGGCATCCTGGCCGCCTACCTGATCCGCAACCTCGCCGACCCCGATCAGCAACTGCGCGCGTTCCGGACGCTGCTGCGGCCCGGCGGCACGCTGGCCGTGCACGAATACTCGGTCCGCGACTCCCCCGCGGCCACCGCGATCTGGCACGCCGTGTGCTGGGGCGTCATCATCCCGTCCGGGTGGTGGCGCACGCGCGACGCCGGGCTGTACCGCTACCTGTGGCGCAGCGTGCTCGGCTTCGACGGCGTCACCCGGTTCCGCGCCCGCCTGCGCGAGGCCGGGTTCACCGCGGTGCACAGCGACACGATGCCCGGCTGGGAGGCCAACATCGTGCACACCTTCCTGGCGGACGCGCCGCGATGACCGACCCCGTGGACCGTCGCCGCCGCACCCTGCCCGCGCCGCTGGGTCGGCCGGACGTGGGCGCGCTCCCCGAGCGGCCGCGCGTGGCCGTCGTCGGCGGCGGCATCGCCGGGCTGGCCGCCGCCACCGGGCTGGCCGAACGCGGCGTCGCCGTCGACGTCGTCGAGCTTCAGGACTACCTCGGCGGGCGGGTCGGTGGCTGGACCGAGTCCGACGCCGGGGCCGACCTCGCGATGAACCGCGGTTTCCACGCGTTCTTCCGCCAGTACTACAACCTGCGCGCCCTGCTGCGGCGCGTCGACCCGGCGCTGCGCATGCTGGTGCCCGTCGACGACTATCCCCTCATCGACGAGATGGGCCGGCGCGACAGCTTCCGCGGGCTGCCGCGCACCCCGCCGTGGAACGCGATGGCGTTCGCCGTGCGCAGCCCCACCTTCCGGGTGCGCGACTTCGCCCACATCGACGCCCGCGCCGCCGCGCCGCTGGCCGCCGTGTCGGTGCCCGGCATCTACGAGCAGCTCGACGAGGTCGACGCCGCGGAGTTCCTCGAGCGCATCCGGTTTCCGGCGCCTGCAAGGCATCTCGCGTTCGAGGTGTTCTCCCGCAGCTTCTTCGCCGACCCGTCCAAGCTGTCGGCGGCCGAGCTGGCCACCATGTTCCACATCTACTTCCTGGGTTCGTCGGAGGGCCTGATCTTCGACGTGCCGGACGCGAACTACGACACCGCCCTGTGGGAGCCGCTGCGGCGCCACCTCGAGGGCCACGGTGTGCAGTTCCGGCTGGGCACCGGCGTCACCGGCATCGCCACCGACGGGCCCAAACCGTATGCGGTGCAACTAGATTCCGGTGACGAAGTCGACGTCGACGCGGTGGTGCTGGCCACCGACATCGCCGGCCTGCAACGCATCGTGGCGGCATCGGCCGGGCTGGGCACCGACGGCTGGCGCGAGCAGATCGCCCGGTTGCGCACCGCGCCGCCGTTCGCGGTGCACCGACTGTGGCTCGACCGTCCCGTGGCGGATCACCGGCCGGCGTTTCTGGGCACCGCGGGGCACAAGCCGCTGGACAACATCAGCGTGTTGGAACGCTACGAGCGGCAGGCCCGCGAGTGGGCCCGCGCCCACCGAGGCTCGGTGGTCGAATTGCACGCGTACGCCTTGGACTCCGCGCCGTCGCGCGCGGCGGCGCTGCGCGAGCTGCACCGCATCTACCCGGAAACCGCTGCGGCGCAGATTGTCTCCGAGCGCCTGTTGCATCGCAGCGACTGCCCGCTGTTCTCCCCCGGCTCCTACGAGCTGCGGCCCACCATCAGCACCCCGCAGCCCGGTCTGCTGCTGGCCGGTGACGCGATCCGGATCGACCTGCCGGTCGCGCTCATGGAACGCGCCGCGACCACCGGCTGGTGCGCCGCCAACCAGTTGCTGGCCCGCTGGGGCGTGGCCGGGCATCCGTTGGCCACCGTCCCCACCCATGGCCGGTCGCCGTTGCTGCGCCGGCTCGCCACCCGCGAAAGAGCCCGGCATCGATGACCATCCGCGATCGGCTGCGCCTGCCGCGGCCCCCGGCACGGCCCAAAGATTGGCCGCTGCAAGTGATCCCGCGCCAGCCCTGGGCCGAGCAACGCCCCACCTACCGCGACGCGCGACCCGGCCTCATCGAGGCCGCGCTGCGACGCTCACAGCACCGGCCCACCGGCAACTGGTATGCCTTCGCGGCGAGCCGCGACGTGCGGCCCGGGCGACCGTTCGGCGCCCGCGTGGCGGGCGTCGAGCTGGTGGCCTGGCGCGACGATCAGCGGCGGCTGTGCGTCGGGCCGCGCAGCTGCCCCCATCTGGGCGCAGACCTCGCGACCGGGATCGTGCACCGCGGCACCCTGATCTGCCGGTGGCACGGCTTGGCCCTCGACGGGCACGACCGCGAATTCGGCTGGACCCCGCTGCCCAGCCACGATGACGGCGCCCTGGCCTGGGTGCGGCTGGACACGATCGGCGGCGAGGATCCGCTGCCGCAGCCGGTGATCCCCGACCGGCCGGCCGGCGCGACCCTGGCCGCGGTGGCGCGGGTGGACGGAGTCTGCGAGCCGGTCGACATCATCGCCAACCGGCTCGACCCCTGGCACGGCGCGTGGTTTCACCCCTACTCGTTCACCCGCCTTGACGTGCTGAGCACGCCGACCGAGGACGCCGATCACTTCTTGGTGGCGGTGACCTTCAAGATGGGGCGCCTCGGCGTGCCGGTCATCGCCGAGTTCACCTGCCCCGAGGCGCGCACCATCGTGATGCGCATCGTCGACGGGGAAGGGGTCGGCAGCACCGTCGAAACCCACGCCACGCCGCTGGGAGCGGGCACGGACGGACATCCGCGGACCGCGGTGCTCGAGGCCACCATCGCGCATTCGGAGCGACCGGGTTTCGCGCGGGCAACGCGGATGGCGCCGCTGATCGCGCCGTTCATGCGCTACGCGGCCGCCCGGCTATGGCGCGACGACCTCACCTACGCCGAACGCCGATATCAGGTCCGCGCCGGCCTCGCCTAGCGCGGCGACCCCGCGCGGGCGTGGGACACTCGAGACATCACCGCCCGCACCGACTCCGCCGCACCCCAGCGCTACACCGCCGCCGTGCTAGCGACCGCCGGCGCGCATTTCGCCTACCTGCTCTACATCCCGGCCGGGGGCCTGCTCGCGCTGCGCTGGCCGCGCACGCTGATCGCCCACGTCGCCGCCGTCGCCTGGGGCGTCGCCGTCGTCACGCTGCCGCTGCGTTGCCCGCTGACCACGCTGGAGGATTGGGCGCGCCGCCGAGCGGGGCTCGAGCCACTGCCGCCCGCGGGGTTCATCGACCGCTACGTCGAGGGCCGGTGGCTGCCGACGGGCCGCGTCGGCGTGGCGCAGGCCGCGGCGTTCGCCGCGGCCGCCGCCTCATGGGGCGTGCTCGCCGCCCGGCGTCGACGCGACGGGGGCCGCGGGCGGGGCGGCGACAGCGAGGTCGGTCGTGGCCGGCGCCTGGCCGGCTGAGCGCCGCCACAGCAGCCAGCCCGCCGCGGCCAGCAGGACCGCCAACAGCAGCACCGTCGGCCACAGGGCCAGCTCCGCCAACCAGAGCCGCCGCTGCCACTTCATCAGCCGTCGTTCGCCACGGCGCACGCGCCGGGACGTCTCCACGAGATTCATCGCTCATCTAAGTACCCGCGTTGGCCTTGTTCAAACGGCGCCCAGGCGCCGGACCGCGAAGGGGTTTGACCGGCCCGATTGGCGGCTAGTCAGCATCATGAACACCAAATCGCCCGCTTCCTCCCGGGCCGCGGATCACCCCTTCACGCGGCTGGCGGCCGCGTGGTGGGCGCTCGTCGTCGGCCTGGTCATCCTCATCGCCCTGCTCGTCTTCGTCGCCCAGAACACCGAGTCCGTCGCCGTGCACTTCCTCGGCTTCGACTGGAGCCTGCCGGTCGGCGTCGGGTATCTGCTGGCCGCGGTCGCCGGCGCGACCACCACCGTGCTGGTCGGCGCGGCCCGGATGATCCAGCTGCGCCGCGCCTCCCGCCGCACCGCTGCCCGCTGAGCGGGCCGGGTCCCGAGCGCGCCCTAGCCGGCGCGCCAA
This sequence comes from Mycobacterium sp. E1214, assembly GCF_001666755.1. Classification (GTDB taxonomy): domain Bacteria; phylum Actinomycetota; class Actinomycetes; order Mycobacteriales; family Mycobacteriaceae; genus Mycobacterium. The sequence continues at coordinate 52,622 of NZ_LZJC01000020.1, forward strand.
TAGTTCATTTTCTTAATCACTTTGTCGGTGCCGTCACGGTTCGGTGCGCGCCGCAGCGGGAATGCTCGACACGACATGCGGGAGGAATGCAATGAGTAAACGCTGCGTCGTGTTCGGTGCCACCGGCTACCTGGGCACCCGGCTGGTTCCGCAGCTGTTGGCGGCCGGGCACAGCGTGCGCGTGCTGGCGCGCACCCCGGAGAAGCTCGACGGCGTCGCCTGGCACGACGAGGCGGAGATCGTGCAGGGCGACGTCAGCGATCGGGCCAGCGTGGCACGGGCCCTCGACGGCCAGGACGTCCTCTACTACCTGGTGCACTCGCTGATGCGGCCCGACTTCGTGGAGTTCGACGACCGCGCGGCGCACACCGTGGCCGAGGCCGCCGCCCGGGCCGGGCTGTCCCGCATCGTCTACGTCGGCGGCATCATCCCCGCAGGGCAGGAGTTATCCGATCACCTCGCCTCCCGCCAGCAGGTCGGCCAGGTGCTGCTCGACTCCGGCGTGCCGACCGTCGAACTGCGCGCGGCCGCGATCATCGGCGCGGGTTCGGCGAGCTTTGAGATGTTGCGCTATCTCACCGAACGACTGCCGCTGATCGTCACGCCGCGGTGGCTGCGCACCCGCGTACAGCCCATCGCGGTGCGCGACGTCCTCTACTACCTGGAGCATTCGGCGGACTTACCGGCCGAAGTCAACCGTCCCTTCGATATCGGCGGGCCCGACCGCTTCACCTACAGCGAGATGATCCGCAAGTACGCCGCGGTCGCGGGCCTGCCGCGCCGGCCCACCCTGCCGGTACCGCTGCTGAGTCCCCAGCTCTCCGCGCCGGCCGTCGACCTGATCACCCCGATTCCGAGGCAACTGGCCGTGTCGCTGATGGAGTCGTTGGAAAACGACGTGGTGTGCGCCGACCACGACATCGCCCGCCACATCCCGGACCCCGAGGGCGGGTTGACCCACTACGAGGAGGCCGTCGAACTGGCCCTGGCGCACGTGCGCGAAAAGGACCTGCAGACGCGATGGTCGAGCGCCGACACCAACGGCGCCCCCTCCCAGCCGCTGCCGACCGACCCGGAGTGGGCCGGCGGATCCCTCTACGAGGACACCCGGCAACGTCACAGCCGCGCCGACCCCGCCACGCTGTGGCGCGCCATCGAAACCGCCGCGGCGGAACGGAATTGGTCCGCATTGCCATGGGAATGGCCGGTGCGGGGCTGGATCAACAGCGTCCTCGCCGGCATCCGGCCGCGGCGGCGCCCGCTCGACGGGAAGGCCCTGCACGAGGGCGAGGCGCTCGACTGGTGGCGGGTGGAGCACATCGACGCACCGCGGCTGCTGCGGCTGCGGGCCGACATCCCCCTGCCGGGGCGCCTGTGGCTCGAGCTGTCCGCCACCCCCGACGAGAACGGCGGCTCGCTGTACCGGCAGCGGGCGTTCTTCCAACCCTACGGGCTTGCCGGGCAACTGTTCTGGGCCGCGTCGGCGCCGTATCGCGACGCGGTATTCGGTGGGATCGCGCGCGACGTGACCGCCACCGCCCGGGTTGCCGAGACCGCGGCCTGACCGCGGCGGTGACACAACACGAAGAGGAGTTGGCATGAGTGACAAGACGTTTCGCAAGGGCGACAAAGTCGAGTGGAAGAGCCACGGCAACACCGTGGAAGGCAAGGTCGAGGAGAAGATCACCTCGGACACCGAGGCCGCCGGCCGCACGGTGCGCGCGTCGAAGGACGAGCCGCAGTACCGTGTCGTCAGCGACAAGACGGGCGCGGACGCCGTACACAAGCCGAGCGCGCTGCGCCCCGCCGACTGATCGCGCAGATCAGCGATGGCCGCCGACGACGACACCACCTGGCGCGAGTTCCACGACACTGTCAACATGACCGCGCGCGAGCTGCAGAAGTGGTTGACGAGCGACGAGTCCCGCAGCGTGGGACAGAAGAAGGGCGGCGACGAGTCGACGGGACACGCCAGCGGCCGCCGCATCGTCGACATCCTGCAGGCCAAGCGCGCCGATCTCACCGACGACGACTACGCGCACATGCGCAAGGTGGTCGGGTACGCCAGACGGCACCTGGCGCAGCGGCCGCACGGCGACATCGACGAGAGCCCGTGGCGCTATTCGCTGATGAATTGGGGCCACGACCCGTCCAAATCCTGACCCGCGACGGCGGCCGCCGCGCCGCCTTCGCGAGCATTCGCCGCGGTTGCCGTAGGCTGAGGGGCCACCGACCGGACGAAACCGCCGGGACCAGCGTCGCCGACAACCCTGACCGGCGTCTCTGCCACGAAGGATGCGGGTAAGTGACCAAGCGCGGCGCTGTCAACCAGCGACTGGATCGAGCCGAACTCGAGAAATTGATGTCGGCCGATTTGCGGATGATGACGGCCCAGTCCGACCACATCGGCCGACACTTCGCCCGGCAGAACAATGTCGGCGGCACCGACTTCCACGCCCTGCTGCACATCATGGTCGCCGAGACCGCCGGCACGCCCCTGACGGCCGCCCAGCTGCGTCGCCGCATGGACGTCTCGCCCGCCGCCATCACCTACCTGGTGGACCGCATGATGGAGGCCGGCCACATTCGTCGCGAACCCGATCCCGAGGACAGGCGAAAGACGCTGCTGCGCTACGAGCACCCGGGGATGACCCTGGCTCGCAGCTTCTTTGCTCCGCTCGGCGCGCATCTGCACGCCGCCCTCGCGGATCTGCCGGACCGGGATCTTGCTGCGGCGCACCGTGTTTTCACCGCGATGATGGCGGCCATGGCGACGTTCGAGGCCGAACTCGCCGCGCCGGCACCCGAGGCGCCGGACAAGGGCGTCGACACCAAGGCTGAACCCCGGGCCGACACCAAGGCCGCCGCCGCGACCGGTCCCGCGGCGAAAGGGCGGCGCCGCGCGGCTCGGTGACGCCCGTCACGCTAACGAACGGGCCGGCCCGCCAGCGCCATTCGTTCGACGAGGTCTGCCCCGCGCGCCACGCCGCCGGTGGCGGCGAAGCCGGCGGCGACCCGGCGTGCGCCATCGCCCATCGTCATCGCCGCGCGCACGCTGGTCCGTAGTCGCTCGGGCGTCAGCTTTTTGGCCGGTAGCCGGGTGCCGCACCCGGCAATCTCGACGCGGCGGGCCACCTCGGCCTGGTCCCGGGCGAAGGGCACCACGCAGACCGGCACGCCGCGGTCGAGGGCTTTCACCGTCGTCCCCATGCCGCCGTGCGTGACGGCGCAACAGGCCCGGTCCAGCACCGCGCCGTGCGGCACGAAGCGGCGCACGGTGGCGTTCGCGGGTCGGGGCAGCCCCGCGGGCACGCCCGCCGGAAACGTGGCCACGACGTGCACGTCCTCGTCGGCCAGGGCCTGCAACGCGACCCGGCCCAACGCCTCGTCGCACTGCCGTAGCGACGAGGTGTTGACCAGCACCACCGGGCGGTCGATCGCGGCCAGCCAGTCCGGCGTCGGCGCCGGGCGGGGCTCGAACGCGCAGGCGCCGATGTGCTGCACCAGGTTTCCCCATCCCGGATGCGAGTATTCGAAGGGCTCACCGCCGACGGCCAACACCAGCGGCGCCCGGCGCATCAGGGCGTCCACCGACGCGACCGGCGCCACCCCCAGGCCGGCGCGAATCTCGTTGATCGACGGCAACACCGGCCGGTCGAACAGGTGCCGGACAATCGGGCGCACCGAGGCGTCGCGGAACGCGCCCACGAGGCCCCGCAGGGGTCGGAACCCCGGACCGAACGGCGGCACCCCGCGCGAGCGCAGGTAGGGCGTGAACGGCGAGAAGAGCAGCCACGGCGTGTCACCGGCCTCGGCCGCCGACAGCGCCCCCCAGCAGTTCGCGTCCACGATGACCGCGTCGGGCCGCACCGCCTCCACCGCCCGCCTCAGGTCGGCCACCTCCAGCGCCGCCCGCGCGCACAGCACGTCGATCGTTGACTTCAACACGCCCAACGCGTTTCGCGCCTGCCAGTCGCGCCCGGTGATCGCCTCGATGGCGGGGTCGACGGGTTCGGCGTACACACCGGCGGCCCGCATCGTCGCGACGCCGTCCGCCATGGTGCGCGCGTGCACCTCGTGGCCGCGGCGCACCAGCTCTTGCAGCAGCGCCCCGACCGGCAGCAGGTGCCCGAGGGCCGGTGAGCCGTACGCCAAGATGGCAGCCACGAGAGGTTAAGCGGTGGGGCGGACGCGGACGTCGCGCAGTTCGGCGAGCGTGGCGGCCCCGCAGCCGTGCAGGCAGACGCGCAGCTCGTCGATGAACGGTTGAAGCCAATCCACAACTGACGCAGCGGATTCGATGGCGGCTGGCAGCAGCGGGCGGGCCACCGCGACGACGTCGGCGCCCAGCGCGATCGCCTTAGCCGCGTCCATGCCGGTACGGATGCCGCCCGAGGCCACCAGCGGCACGTCGGGCAGTACCTCGCGCACCTCCACGATGGCGCGCGCGGTCGGCACGCCCCAGTCGGCCAGGTGCGGGTGCCGCAGTTCCCCGTAGCGCACGAACTGCTCCACCCGCGACCACGAGGTGCCACCGGCCCCGGCGACGTCGATGCCGGCCACCGGCAACTCCCCTTGCACCGCAACGAGTTCCGCGGCGGCGGCGCCGCCGATGCCGTGGCCGACCTCCTTGAGCAACACCGGATAGTTCAGTGCGCCGGCTACCTCCCGCAGCCTGCCCAGCGATCCGGAGAAGTCGGTGTCACCGTTGTGCTGGATGGCTTCCTGCAACGGATTGGTGTGCACCGCAAGCGCGTCGGCGCCCACCCGGTCGAGGGCCTTCTCCAGATCCGGCACCGCGCCCTGGCGCAACTGCGCCAGGCCGATGTTGCCGAACAGCAGGACATCCGGAGCCACGTCCCGCACGGTGAAGCTGTCCGCGGCCCGCTCGCCCAGCGCGCTGTCGAGCATGATGCGCTGGGAGCCCAGCATCATGCCGACGCCCAATTCCTGTGCCGCCGCGGCCAGATTGCGGTTGATCGTCGCGGACAACTCCGCGCCGCCGGTCATCGCCCCGATCAACACCGGTGCCCGCAGGTTGGCCCCGAAGAATTTGGCGGACAAGTCGATATCGCCCAGGCAGGTCTGCGTCAGGGCGTTGTACGGCAGGGCGTAGGCGTCCAACCCGGTGCTGACGCCGTCGTATTCGACCCGCTCGGTCAGGCACACGTCGATGTGCCGCCGCTTACGGGTCGTCATCGTGCCCCGGTCGGCCGTCACAGCGCACCTCCCGGGCCGGCGAACCCCCGCCGCCTCGCTTGCATACTGACCATAGTGCCCCCTTCCGCGCCCCTCCACGCATGCGCGCGTCGACCGGATCGTTCCTCACCATCATTTCAGTTGATTAATGATTAACAAACTGAAATGCTCGATGGGTGGTCTGGGAACGCGTGGCCGCCGCGGTGACGCGCCGGCAAGGGGTGGTTTTCGGGTTGGCGACCGTCGCGGTGGGTATCGCCGTCATGGTGCTCATCGGTGCAAATCCGGCGGCCGGGCAGGCGCCGATGCCCCTGCCCCCCGCGTCGCAGTCGGCGCGGGCGGATGCGCTGGCGGCCCGGTTTCCCGGCGCCGACCGCGTGCCGTTGATCGTGGTAGTCAGCCGGGCCGACGGCGCCGCGCTCACGCCGTCCGACGTCGCCGCCGCGCGGGCCGCGTCCGACCGGGCGAGTGCCGCCGCGGCGGGTCACGCCGAGTCGGGTGCCGCCCCGCCGGTGGTGTCCGGTGACGGCACCGCGGCCCTCGGCGTGGTGCCGCTGGGGGGCGATCTGTCGGGGTTGGCGCTGTCCGACGCCGTGATCGCGGTGCGTGCCGCCGCGACCGCGGGGGCGCCCCCCGAACTGCGCGTGCACGTCACCGGCGGCCCCGCGTTCGGCGCCGACATCGCCAATGCGTTCGCCGGCGCCAATGTCACCCTGCTGGTGGTGACGGCGTCCGTGGTGGCGCTGCTGCTGGTCGCGACCTACCGTTCGCCGGTGCTGTGGCTGGCGCCGTTGCTGGTGATCGGCTTCGCCGATCGGGTCGCCGCCGCGGTGGGCACCGGCCTAGCGTCGGTGACCGGCCTCGCCTTCGACGGGGCGACGTCGGGCATCACCAGCGTCCTGGTGTTCGGCGCGGGAACCAACTATGCGCTGCTGCTGATCTCGCGCTACCGCCAGGAACTGCGCGCCCAGCCCGAGCATCGCGTCGCCCTGCGCCGCGCCGTGCGCCGGGCCGGGCCGGCAATCGTTGCCAGCAACGCCACCGTCGTGCTGGCCCTGCTCACGCTGCTCTGCGCGGACACGCCCAGCACGCGCAGCCTGGGTGCGTCGGGCGCCTGCGGGCTGGTGATCGCCGCGGTGGCCGTGCTGGTGGTGTTGCCGCCGCTGCTGGCCGTATGCGGGCGCCGACTGTTCTGGCCCTTCATCCCGCACTGCGGCGCCGACGCGGGCGTCGGTGGCGGCTGGCACCGCGTCGGGGACGGGGTGGCGCGCCGTCCGGGCCTGGTGGCCGCGGCGTCCATCGCGACCCTGGCCGCCCTCGCCGGTGGGCTGTGGGGCACCCGGATCGGCTTGTCACAGACCGAGCAGTTCCGGGTCCGGGCGGATTCGGTGGCCGGCTATCAGGTCGTGGCCGCCCACTTCCCGCCGGGCTTGACCAACCCCACGCTCGTCGTCGGGCCCACCGATCGGGCCGCGCGGGTGCGCCAAGCCATCGGCGCCACCCCCGGGGTGGTGTCGGTGAGCGCTGCGGCGGATTCGCCGTCCGGGCTGACGAAGTGGTCGGTGGTGACCGATGCGCCGCCGGCATCGGCGGCGGCGTTCACTACCGTTGCGGCGCTTCGTCATTCGGCCGGGCCCGATGCCTTGGTCGGTGGTGCCGACGCGCGCGCACTGGACATCCGCGATGCCGCCGCGCGGGACCGGCGGCTGCTGATCCCGGCGATCCTGGCGGTGATCCTGGTGGTCCTCTTCGCGCTGCTGCGCTCGGTGGTGGCGCCGCCCACTCTGCTGGCCGCCACCATCCTCGGCGCACTGGCCGCGCTAGGGGTGGGCGGCTGGACCAGCCTGCACGTCTTCGGGTTTCCCGCGCTGGACGACAGCACCCCGCTGTTCGCGTTCCTGTTCCTGGCCGCCCTCGGCGTGGACTACACGATCTTCCTGGTGACCCGGGCGCGCGAGGAAGCTGCCCTCGGATCGAACGAACCCATGGTGCAGGCCGTGTCGGCCACCGGCGGCGTGATCACCAGCGCGGGCATCGTGTTGGCCGCCGTGTTCTGCGTGCTCGGCGTGCTGCCGCTGATCGTGATGACCCAGCTGGGCATCATCGTGGGCCTCGGCATCCTGCTCGACACGTTCGTGGTGCGCACCCTGGTGATCCCCGCGCTGTTCGCGCTCATCGGTGACCGGATCTGGTGGCCCGCCCGCCCAACCAAAGCCAAAACCACGGCAGGACAGACAGATTGGAGCGCATCGTGAAGGTGTCAACAGTGGCGGCGACCGGTGCGGCGGTGGCCGCCGCCGCGGGCATCGGCAGCGTCGCCAGCGCCAAGGGCATGACCGGCTGGTATGCGCGGCTGCGCAAGCCGCCCTATCAGCCCCCCGGGGCAGCCTTTCCCGTCGTCTGGACCGCGCTGTACACCGACATCGCGGCCACCTCCGCGGTGGCTCTCGACCGGTTGCGCGCGGCGGGACAGCACGATCAGGCCAACCGCTACGCCGCGGCCCTCGGCGTCAACCTGGCCCTCAACGCCGGGTGGACCTGGGTGTTCTTCCGCTATCACAAACTCGGCGCCGCGGCCCTGGGCGCCGTGGTACTGACCGCGAGCAGCGCCGACCTCACCCGACGAGCCGCGCAGGCCGACGAGGCCGCAGCCGCCGCGCTGACACCGTACCCCCTGTGGTGCGCCTTCGCGACCGTCCTGTCGACCCACATCTGGTGGCTCAACCGCTGAAGGGGGACCCAAAGATGCCGACGCTGTTGTGGTTTCGCCGCGATCTGCGGCTGCGCGACCATCCGGCCCTGATCGCCGCCGCCGAGGCGGATGGCGACGTGTTGGCCTGCTTCGTGCTGGACCCGCGGCTGGAGGCGTCGTCGGGTCCGCGCCGGTTGCAGTACCTGGGCAACGCGCTGCGGCAGCTGCGCGACGACCTCGACGGGCGGCTGCTGGTGGCGCGGGGCCGGCCCGAGAAGCTGATCCCCGCCCTCGCCGAGGACGTCGGTGCGGCGTCGGTACACGTCACTGAGGACTTTGCGCCGTACGGGATGCGCCGCGACCAACGGGTCCGCGCGGCACTCGGCTCGGTGCCGCTGGTCGCAACGGGGTCGCCGTACCTGGTCTGCCCCGGCCGCGTCACGAAGAAGGACGACACGCCGTATCAGGTGTTCACGCCGTTCCTGCGGCAGTGGCGCGAGATCGGCTGGCCGAAACCGGCAAAGTCGGGACCGAAGTCGGCGCGCTGGCTGGACCCCGCGCAGTCCAGCGTCAGCCGCTGCGACATTCCGGACCCCGGCGCCGACCTCGACATCGCGGTGGGCGAGACGGCCGCGCACCGAGCGTGGAAGTTGTTCGTGGACAACGGATTGAAGAACTACGCCGAGGAGCGCAACCGCCCCGACCTGCACGGCACCAGCCGGATGTCGGCGCACCTGAAATTCGGCTCCGTCCACCCCCGCACCCTGGCGGCCGACCTCAACCTGCGGGGCGCCGGTGCGCAGGCGTATTTGCGGGAGTTGGCGTTTCGCGACTTCTACGCCGACGTGCTGCACCATTGGCCCGCCAGCGTCTGGAACAACTGGAACAGCCAGTTCGACGGCATCCAGACCGACAGCGGCGCGGACGCCACCCGCCGCTTCGAGGCGTGGAAGGCCGGCGAGACCGGGTTTCCCTTCGTCGACGCCGGGATGCGCCAGCTCCGCGACTCGGGGTTCATGCACAACCGGGTGCGGATGATCGTCGCGTCCTTCCTCGTCAAGGACCTGCACCTGCCGTGGCAGTGGGGCGCGGAGTGGTTTCTCGCTCAGCTGGTGGACGGCGACATGGCCAACAACCAGCACGGGTGGCAGTGGTGCGCCGGGTCGGGCACCGACGCGGCGCCCTACTTCCGCATCTTCAACCCGGTCACGCAGGGCGAGAAGTTCGATCCCGACGGCAGCTACATTCGGCGCTGGGTGCCCGAACTGCGCGACGCCGACGACGCGCACCTGCGCAAGGGGCAACGCCCACAGGGCTACCCCGACCCGATCGTCGACCACGGCACCGAGCGCGCCGAGGCGCTGCGCCGCTACCAGAACCTCTGAGCGATCGCACCGAGTGGGCCAACGGTGCTGATGGGACGCGTGGTGCTGGGACGGCGCGGCTTGGGTGAATCTTCGCCCAATCGCTTCCCGGCCAGCGAACTGGCATGCAATTATCAGCCAGCTCACAGTTACTCAGCCGTTCGGGAGGCGCTCATGACACGCTCGCTCGCCAGGACCCTGTTCATCTCGGGCGCCGCGGCCGGCCTGCTGGCCGGTGTCGGCGCATGTTCGTGCTCGGTCGGTTCAAAGTCGTCACACGCGGTCAGCAAGGGTGACGTCGCCAGCCAGATCACCGCCAAGATGACCGACGCCGCGGGTAACAAGCCGGAGTCGGTGAGCTGCCCGGAGGACCTGCCGGCGACGGTCGGCGCCCAGATCAACTGCGACATGAAGGTCCAGAACCAGCCCTTCAACGTCAACGTCACCGTCACCAGCGTCGACGGCAGCGACGTCAAATTCAACATGGTCGAGACCGTCGACAAGAACCAGGTCGCGCGCGTGATCAGCGACCAGCTGTCCCAGAAGGTCGGCAAGGCGCCCGACGCCGTGACCTGCCCGGACAACCTGAAAGGCGTCGTGGGAGCGACGTTGCGGTGTGAGCTGATCGACGGGGTCAACAAGTACGGGGTGCAGGTGGTCGTCACCAACATCGTCGGCGGCGACGTGAAGTTCAACCTCAAGGTCGACGACCAGCCGGAGCCCGCCGCCTAGCGGTGATCGCAAGCGCGGCGAAGCCGGGCGCCGCGGGTCACCGCCGGAAAGCTAGCGGTGATCGCAAGCGCGGCGAAGCCGGGCGCGGCGGGTCACCGCCGGAAAGCTAGCGCGCCGCCTTCTTGCGCTCGATGTCGGCCAGCGCGGCCGCCAGCTCGGCGCGCTGCGCGGCGGAGCTCTCCCAGGCCAGCTGGCGGTTCTTGACCACCTTGGCCGGGGCGCCGACCGCGATGGAGTAGTCGGGAACCACGCCGCGGACCACCGCGTGGGAGCCCAGCACGCAGCCGCGCCCGACGGACGTGCCGCGCAGCACCGTCACCTTGACGCCCACCCAGGTGTCCGGGCCGATCCGGACCGGGGACTTGACGATGCCCTGATCCTTGATCGGCAGCGTGATGTCGTCCATCCGGTGGTCGAAATCGCAGACGTAGCACCAGTCGGCCATCAGCACCGAGTCGCCGAGCTCGATGTCGAGGTAGGCGTTGATCACGTTGTCGCGGCCCAGCACCACCTTGTCGCCGAACCGCAGCGAGCCCTCGTGCGCGCGGATGGTGTTCTTGTCGCCGATGTGCACCCAGCGGCCGATCTCGAGCTGCGCCAGTTCCGGCGTCGCGTGGATCTCGACGTTCTTGCCGAGGAACACCATGCCGCGGGTGATGATGTGCGGGTTGGCCAGCTTGAACTTCAGCAGCCGCCAGTAGCGCACCAGATACCAAGGGGTGTACGCGCGGTGGGCAAACACCCACCGCAGCGAGGCCAGCGTGAGGAACTTGGCCTGGCGGGGGTCCCGCAGGTTCGATCCCCGCCAACGGCGATGGATCGGGGCGCCCCACATGCTCGTCATGGCCGCACAGCCTAACGCGGTCAATCAGCGGCGCGCGAACCGCCACGGGTTACCCTCACCTGTACTCGATTGCCGCCCATGCCGACGTCCGCGGAAAGGATCTGGGGAACCCAAGTGCTTGCCCGACACGTCGTCAGTGGGCTCCGGCGTTCGTCATCGGCACTGCTCGTGGCCACGCTCGCGGCCGTCGTCGGCGCGTGCGGCAACACCGACTCGTGGGTCGACGCGGCGCCGGCCGCCGGCTGGGCCGCCCAATACGCCGACGCCGCCAACAGCAGCTACACCGCCACCGGCGGCGCCGCCAAGCTGGCGCTGCAGTGGACCCGATCGGTGAAGGGCACCCTGGCGGCCGGCCCGGCGCTCAGCGGCCGCGGGTACGTCGCGCTCAACGCGCAGACGTCGGCGGGCTGCTCGCTGATGGAGTGGGAGAACGACGACCGCGGCCGGCAACGCTGGTGCGTGCGGCTGTTCCAGGGCGGCGGCGTCGGCGGCCCCCTGTTCGACGGCTTCGACAACCTGTATGTGGGCCAGCCGGGGGCGTTCCTGTCGTTCCCGGTGACGCAGTGGACCCGGTGGCGCCAACCGGTGATCGGCATGCCCGCCACGCCCCGCTTCCTCGGCCACGGCCAGCTGCTGGTCGCCACCCACCTCGGGCAGGTGCTGGTCTTCGAGGCCCACCGCGGGGACGTCATCGGCAGCCCGCTCGACCTGGTGGAGGGCGTCGACCCCACCGACGCGACCCGCGGCCTGGCCGACTGCGCGCCCGCCCGCCAGGGCTGCCCGGTGGCGGCGGCCCCCGCGTTCTCCGCGGCCACCGGGATGGTGGTGGTCGGTGTCTGGCAGCCGGGCGCCCCGACCGCCGGGCTGGTGGGCCTGAAGTATCACCCCGGGCAGACGCCGCTGCTGTCCCGCGAATGGACCAGCGACGCGGTGCCCGACGGTGTCATCGCCAGCCCGGTGCTGTCGGCCGACGGGTCGACCATCTACGTCAACGGCCGTGACCAGCGGCTGTGGGCGCTGCACGCCGCGGACGGCAAGGTGAAATGGTCGGTGCCGCTGGGGTTTCTGGCCCAGACGCCGCCCACCGTCAGCCCGCAGGGCCTGATCGTCGCCGGCGGCGGGCCCGACACCCGGCTGGTGGCCGTCAAGGACGCCGGTGATCACGCCGACCCGGCGTGGCGCCGCGACGACGTCACTCCCCTGTCGTCGTCGAGCCTCGCCGGCCCCGGTGTCGGCTACACGGTGGCCAGCGGGCCGTCGGCCAACGGCGCGCCCGGGATGTCGGTGCTGGTGTTCGACCCCGGCACCGGTCGCACCCAGAACAGCTACCCGCTGCCGGCGGCGACCGGTTATCCCCTCGGCGTCTCCGTGGGCGCCGACCGGCGCATCGTGACCGCTACCAGCGACGGCCAGGTTTACGGTTTCGCCCCGGCCTGACCCGGCCATACTCTCTGGATGCCCCGAGACGACTCCGCGCCGGCGTCCCCGGCCGACCCCACCCCGCGGCATAAGGCGGCCGGCACCGCGGCGACCCTGGTCTTGCTGGTCCTGCACGCCTGCCTGTACGGGGTCAGCCTGTTGGTGGTGGGCCTGCTGGTCATGGTCACCGACCCGTGCGGCTATCAGAAGTGCGGCGATCCCGCGTGGCTCAACCGGGCCATGACCCTGCAGTCCTGGGGCGGCGGGGTGTTGCTCCTGGTCGACGTCGTCGCCGCCTGCTACCTGCTGGCCAAGCGCCGGCGCGCGTTCGTCGTCCCGATCGTCGGGTGCCTGGCCCAGGTGGTGCTGACGGTCGCCGCGGTCGCGATGGAATTCCAGGCCGGACCCGTCTGAGCCTCAGACGGCCAGCGGCGGGAGGGCGCTGCGCGCCACCTGCGCCTGAACGGGACCCGCGAACGCCGGCAGCATCTCACCGGGCGCGAAGTAGAAGATCAGCTGGTCGTCGGTGATGGCGAAGTTCTGATAGTGCGTCGGGTCAAGCCCGGTCGACGGCAGAATGGCCGCCGCTAGCGGGCTTTGGCGTTCCAGATCGCGCTGCACGAGCGGGAAGATGGCGTCCAGCGGCGGCCCGGCCGGCCCGAACAGGGTGTCGAGGGTGATCGGCTGCTTGCTGCCGAGGTTGTAGTTGAACGCCTTCCACCAGATCGACGTGTGGGACCCGCCGACGTCCTGGAAGAACTTGAGCACCACGCTGCGGGTGTTGTGCGGGGGCTGACCGGCGGTGTGCTGCTCGGTGGTGCCCTCGAGCTGATAGGGCTGATCACGGCCCCCGGAGCTCTGCGCGACGCTGACGAACCCGTCCCGGTTCTGGGTGACGTAGTCGATGAGTGCCTGCTCGTCGGGATAGTCGGCCGGGAACACGATGTTGAGGGTGTAGGTGGGGCCGGTGGCGTGCAGGTGGCAGAGCTGGCCGGCCTCGACGGTGCCGCCGGCGCACGCCGGCGCTGCCGGCGGGGGCGGCGGCGGTGCCGCGGCGGCCGGCCAGGCCAGCAGGATCACCGGTGCGAGCAGCGCAGCGGCTCTCAGGAAACGCATGTGTCGAAGGTGTCCTCGCAAGACGCGCCGGGGTGGCGACTCTCAGAATTGGGCTTCGCCAGCGTACCCGGCGCTAGCGGGACGGCCGGCAGACGAACGCGGTCGCGCGGCCCGCGGCCCCCGCGCCGATGCGGGTGACGACAACGGACAGCGGCTGATGCCCGCGTAACCGCATCCGGCGCCGCACCGCGTCGGGGTCCAGCCGCACGCCGCGAACCAGCACCTCCAGGGCACCGCAGTCCCGCGCGGCGAGGGCCTGGCGCAGGCGTCGCTCGTCGAACGGCAGCTGCTCGAGCACCTCGAAACCCCGCACCCCGGGCGGCAGCCGGTCCCCGGACAGGTAGGCGATGTCGGGGTCCAGTTGCCACAGCCCGTGCCGCGCGGCGTACTGGCGCACCAGCCCGGCCCGCACCACGGCGCCGTCGGGGTCGACGATCCACCGGCCGGCCGGGCGCGCCGGGCAGTCGTCGGGGTCGGCGTCGGTCAGCTGCTCGCCGCGGTCGAGCACGCTCGCGCGGCGGCGGACACCCGGCTCGGCCAACCCGCCCGACCAGCCGCACGCCTCGCGCACTGAACCGCCGTAGGACGTCACCTCGACCTCGCCCTCGAAACCGAGGCGGCGCAGCTCGTCGAAATCGATTCCGGGAGCGCACTTCACGACGAGGTCACGGCCGCGGTAGCAGTCGAACAGCGGGGCCAGGCCGGGCCGGTAGTCGGCCGGATCGAACCGGCGACGCCCCCCGACGCGACGGGCGGGGTCGGCGACGACGACCGAATCGCGGGTCACCGGGCGCAGCGCGTCGGCGCGGCAGAAGACCGCGCCCACGCCCACGTTGTGGGCCGCCATCGCCACGCGCACCGCGTCGACGTCGCTGCCCACCGCGCGGACGCCCGCCGCCCGCAGCGCGGCGACCTCGGTGCCGATCGAGCACGTCACGTCGTGCACCGGGCGGCCGGTGGCCGCCAGCCGGCGGGCCCGGTGCAAGGCCACCGGCGCGGCGGTGGCCTGCTGCAGCGCCTCGTCGGTAAACAGCCAGGTCTGGACGTCGCCGAGCCGGCCCAGCTTGTCGGCGGCCCGCCGACGCAGCAGCGTGGTCTGCACCAATGCGGCCGCCCGGTCACCGAAGCGGGACCGCGCCGTCGCGACGTCGGCGACCCGGGTGGCGTCGGTGAGGGCCAATTCGGCCACCGCCGTCAACGCCGCGAGGCCCGGCTCCGACCGCAGGTAGCCGACGTCGTCGAGGGAGAATTCGATGGCCCGGCTCCTCCCCACGCCGCTGCGCGGCCCGCGTCGTCACCGCGCGGACTCGCCCGGCGTGCTCAGGCGGGTTTCACCCCGGTGACCATGACGTTGTAGAACCAGCCCTTAGGCACAACCCGCCGCCACACGTTGGCGTCCACCCAGCTCAGCGCCTTCCAGCCGTTGAACGCGAACTTCGCCCAGCCCCAGCCCAGCCGTCCCGGCGGCACCGAGGCCTCGAAGGTGCGGACCGGCCAGCCGAACATCGCGGCGGTGAACTCCTCGCTGGCGGTGCGGACCTCGACGGCGCCGGCGTTGCCGGCCATCCGCTCCAGGTCCTGCGGGGTGAAGGTGTGCAGGTCGACGATCGCCTCCAGCGCCGCGGCGCGCGAGGATTCGTCGAGCTCGGCCTGCGGCCGCCGCCAGCCGCGCAGGCCGGGCAGCCGAGTGACGTTGGTGGCGACCCGCCAGGTCAGGGTGGACAGCTCGCGGGCGTAGACGTCGCCGGCGCTGGTCGGTTCGCCGGCGAAGACGAACCGGCCGCCCGGGCGCAGCACCCGCAACACCTCACGCAGCGACAGCTCGACGTCGGGGATGTGGTGCAGCACCGCGTGCCCGACGACCAGGTCGAAGGTGTTGTCCTCGTACGGGATGCCCTCGGCGTCGGCGACCCGCCCGTCGATGTCGAGACCCAGCGACTGGCCGTTGCGGGTGGCGACCTTGACCATGCCGGGCGACAGATCCGTCACCGAGCCCCGCCGGGCGACACCCGACTGGATCAGGTTCAGCAGGAAAAACCCGGTGCCACAACCCAATTCGAGAGCCCGATCGTAGGGCAGCTCCCGCAGCACCTCGGGGGGCACGATGGCGTCGAACCGGCCCCGGGCGTAGTCGACGCAGCGCTGGTCGTAGGAGATCGACCACTTCTCGTCGTAGGTCTCGGCTTCCCAGTCGTGGTAGAGGACCTGCGCCAGCTTGGTGTCGTGCCGGGCGGCTTCGACCTGCTCGGCGGTGGCGTGTGGCGTCGGAACGGCGTCGGTGGAACTCGTCGTCATGCAGGGCAGCCTAACCGCCGCCGGGCTCCCCGTGTTCGGCGGCGGCGAACAGCTCGACGTAGCGGCGCCGCTCGGCGGCCAGCCGCTCGGCCGGTTCGGTGTCGAACAGCTCGTTGATGCCGGCCTTGGCCGCGGCCAGGGCGTGCCGCGGCCCCTCGAGGAAGCGCCGGGCCCAGGCGGCCGCGGCGTCGTAGACGTCGTCCGGGGCCACCATGTCGTCGATCAGGCCCAGCTGCAACGCCTCCTCGGAGTCGAAGAACCGCCCGCTGAACACCAGCTCCTTGGCCTTGCTCTCCCCCGCCACCCGCGTCAGGCGGGCCAGCGCCCCGGCGCCCGGCACCAGGCCGGCGAGGATCTCGGTCACCCCGAACTTGACGTTGTCCCCGCTGACCCGCCAATCGGCGGCCAACGCCAGCGTCAGGCCGGCGCCCAGCGCGTAGCCGGTGATCGCCGCGACCGTCGGCTTCGGGATCCGGGCGACGGCGTCGAACGCGTCCTGGCGCACCCGGGCCGCGGTGGCGGCCTCGTCGGCCGTCAGCGTCCGCAGTTCGGGCATGTCGTCGCCGGCGGAGAAGATCTCGTGCCCGCCGAACAGGATGACCGCGGCGACGTCGTCGCGCCGTCCCAGCTCGTCGGCGGCCGACACCAACTCCCGGTAGACCTGGCGGGTCAGCGCGTTGGTCGGCGGCCGCGACACCAGCAGCATCGCCAGCCCGGCGTCTTGCGAGCCGTCGCTCACCACGACGCTGACGAACTCGCGCGGGGGGATGCTCAATGGCGCCATCCCATGCCGCCCGACTCCCGTGCCCGGTGGTAGCGGTCGGAGTCGAAGAACTCGAACACCCAGTTGTCGCCCTGGATTTCCAGGTGCGGATGCACGGTCACGATCTGGCGGTCGACGGCCAGCACCTCGGCGACGGTCCGCCCGGCCAGCGAGTCCAGCTGGGTCCACGTCGGCGGCAACAGGAAGCTGCGGCCGGCCTCGAAGTCGTCGAGCGCCGCGCGCGGGGTCGCCCAGCCGGCCCGGTCCGACTCGGTGTTCTCCCCGTCGGCGCGCTGCCCCTGGGGCAGGGCTGCGACGAAAAAGTAGGTGTCGTAGCGGCGGGTCCGTTCGGCCTCGGGGGTGACCCAGTTGGCCCACGGGCGCAGCAGGTCCGACCGCAGTTCCAGGTTTTCGCGGCGCAGGAAGTCGGCAAACGACAGCGTCCCGTCGGCCAGCGCCTGCCGAGCCTCCCGGTACACCGAGGCGTCGCCGACGATGCTGTTCGGGGCCGAAACGGCCTGGCCGGCCGGCCCGGCGAACAGCACCCCGGACTCCTCGAAGGTCTCGCGGGCGGCCGCGCACACCAGCGCCTCGGCCAGGTCGGGCTCGATGCCGAAGCGCTGCGCCCACCAGGACGGCGGCGGGCCGGCCCACGCGCCCAGCCCGCTCAGGCCGGCGTCGCGGTCGCGGTCGTCGACGCCGCCCCCGGGGAAGACCATGACTCCCGCGGCGAACTCCATCTTCGAGTGCCGCCGCATCAGGAACACATCCAGGCCCGCCAAACCGTCGCGGACCAGCATCACCGTGGCGGCGGGCCGCGGGACCAGCGGCGGTGGCTCGGGTGCGGTCATAGATGCCTCCGGTGAGCGGCGCGGGTGCGGACGCGCCTCGCGAAATAGCGTCCGTCGATGACGTCGAGCGCGATCGCTTGACCGAACGCGGTGGACAGGTTCTCGGCGGTGAGCACGTCGGTCAGCAACCCCGCCGCCACCGCCTGCCCCTCCGACAGCAGCAGGCAGTGGCTGAAGCCCGGCGGGATCTCCTCGACGTGATGCGTCACCAGGACCAGGGCGGGCGAGTCGGGGTCGGCCGCCAGGTCCGCCAGCCGCGCCACCAGCTCCTCGCGCCCGCCCAGGTCCAGGCCGGCGGCGGGCTCATCGAGCAGCAGCAGTTCCGGGTCGGTCATCAACGCCCGCGCGATCAGCACCCGCTTGCGTTCGCCCTCGGACAGGGTGCCGTAGGTGCGGTCGGCAAGGTGTTCGGCGCCAAGGCTTTCCAACATGTCGACCGCCCGGCGGTAGTCGACCTCCTCGTAGCGCTCGCGCCAGCGGCCCAGCACGGCGTAACCCGCCGACACCACCAGGTCGCGCACCACCTCGTCGGTGGGTATGCGCTGCGCCAGGGACGACGAGCTGAGGCCGATCCGGGCGCGCAGCTCCGAGACGTCGACGCGGCCCAGCCGTTCCCCCAGGACGTAGGCGACGCCGGTGGTCGGGTGTTCGGCAGCGGCGGCCAGGCGCAGCAACGAGGTTTTGCCGGCCCCGTTGGGACCGATGATGACCCAGCGTTCGTCGAGTTCGACCGACCAGTCCAAGGGGCCGACGAGGACGTTGTCGCCGCGCCGCAGCGACACCCCGCGCAGGTCTATCAGCAGGTCCTGATCGGCCGGCTCGTCGATCGGGTCGGCTCCGTTTTCGGGCACCCGACCATCGTGCCGTACCGGGATCGCTACTCCTCGAGCGGGATCTCCACCCGGCGAACCTCGCCGTCGACCGCGTCGGCGGCCTCGATCTCACCGCGCGTCACGCCCAGCAGGAACAGCACCGTGTCCAGGTACGGACTGCTCAGCGACGCGTCGGCGACCGCCCGCAGCGCGGGCTTGGCGTTGAACGCCACCCCCAGCCCCGCGGCGGCCAGCATGTCGATGTCGTTGGCGCCGTCGCCGACGGCCACGGTCTGCGCCATCGGCACCCCGGCCTGTTGCGCGAATTCCCGCAGCGCCGCGGCCTTTCCGGGCCGGTCGACGATGGGCCCGATCACCCGGCCGGTCAGGACGCCGTCGACGATCTCCAGCTCGTTGGCGGCGACGTAGTCGAGCATCAGCTCCTCGGCCAGCGGCTCGATGATCTTGCGGAAGCCCCCGGAGACCACCCCGCAGTGAAAACCCAAGCGCCGCAACGTCCGCAGCGTGGTGCGGGCGCCGGGCATCAGCTCCAGCTGCTCGGCCACCTCGTCGACCACGCTGGCGGGCAGTCCCGCCAGGGTCGCCACCCGCTGGTGCAGCGACTCCGCGAAGTCCAGCTCGCCGCGCATGGCCGCCTCGGTGATCGCCGCGACCTGTCCCTCGGCACCGGCCCGCGCCGCGAGCATCTCGATGACCTCGCCCTGCACCAAGGTCGAATCCACGTCGAACACGATGAGCCGCTTGGCCCGCCGCTCCAGGCTGTAATCCTCGACGGCCACGTCGACGCCCTCGTTGGACGACACCGTGTTCAGCGCGGTGCGCAGGGCCGCGTCGGCGCCCGGCGGCACCGAGACCCGCAGCTCCAGGCCGGTCACCGGGTAGTCCGAGACGCCGCGGATCAGGTCGATGTTCACGCCCAGCGCCGCCACCTCGCGGGCGACCGCACCGAAGGCGCCGGCGGCGATCGGGCGGCCCAGCACGAAAATGGTGTGCGTCGACGGCTGCCGGATCACCGGCACGTCGTCGCTGCGTTCGATGGTGACGTCGAGCCCCACCGCATGGATCGCGTCCTCGACGGCGTCACCGAGCACGATGCTCTCGGCGACGGCCGGCGGGCAGCACAGCAGCACCCCCAGCGTCAGGCGACCGCGGATGACCACCTGCTCGACGTTGAGGAGCTCGATTCCGTGCCCGGACAGCGCGTCGAAGAGCGCCGACGTCACGCCAGGCTGGTCCACGCCGGTGACGGTGATGAGCACCGACACCTTCTGCGGGGAGTTCACCCGCGGCAGCCGCCGCTACTGGTCATGAGTCGCGCGGTCCGGCTCGGTCCGGGGGCCGAATCCCTTCGGCGACTCGAGAGCCGTGGCGTGCCGGCCCACGTGCGCCTCGGCACGCATCCGGTCCACCATGTGCGGGTAGTGCAGCTCGAACGCCGGCCGCTCGGAACGGATCCGGGGCAGCTCGGTGAAGTTGTGCCGCGGCGGCGGGCAACTCGTCGCCCACTCCAGCGAGTTGCCGTAACCCCACGGGTCGTCGACGGTCACGACCTCGCCGTAGCGCCAGCTCTTGAACACGTTCCACACGAACGGGAACATCGACGCGCCCAGAATGAAGGCACCGACGGTCGAGACGATGTTGTAGGGCTGGAAGCCGTCGCTGGGCAGGTAGTCGGCGTAGCGGCGCGGCATGCCGAGGTCGCCCAGCCAGTGCTGCACCAGGAAGGTGGTGTGGAAGCCGATGAAGGTCAGCCAGAAGTGCAGCTTGCCCAGCCGCTCGTCGAGCAGCCGCCCGGTCATCTTCGGGAACCAGAAGTAGATGCCGGCGTAGGTGGCGAACACGATGGTGCCGAACAGCACGTAGTGGAAGTGCGCCACCACGAAGTAGCTGTCGGTGACGTGGAAGTCCAGCGGCGGGCTGGCCAGCAGCACGCCCGTCAGGCCGCCGAGCAGGAACGTGATGAGGAACCCGACCGAGAACAGCATCGGCGTCTCGAAGGTCAACTGCCCCTTCCACATCGTGCCGATCCAGTTGAAGAATTTGATGCCGGTGGGCACCGCGATCAGGTAGGTCATGAACGAGAAGAACGGCAGCAGCACGGCGCCGGTGGCGAACATGTGGTGCGCCCACACCGCGACCGACAGCGCGGCGATCGACAGCGTCGCGTACACCAGCGTGGTGTAGCCGAAGATCGGCTTGCGGGAGAACACCGGGAAGATCTCGGTGACGATGCCGAAGAACGGCAACGCGATGATGTACACCTCGGGGTGGCCGAAGAACCAGAACAGGTGCTGCCACAACAGGACCCCACCGTTGGCGGCGTCGTAGACGTGCGCGCCGAGGTGCCGGTCGGCGGCCAGGCCGAACAGCGCCGCGGTCAGGATCGGGAAGGCGATCAGCACCAGGATCGAGGTCACCAGGATGTTCCAGGTGAAGATGGGCATCCGGAACATCGTCATGCCGGGCGCCCGCATGCAGACCACGGTGGTGATCATGTTGACGGCGCCCAGGATGGTGCCCAGACCGGCGACGATCAGGCCGGTGATCCACAGGTCACCGCCCGCGCCGGGCGAGTGGACCGCGTCGGACAGCGGCGTGTAGGCGGTCCAGCCGAAGTCCGCGGCGCCACCGGGGACGATGAATCCGGCGGAGGCGATCATGCCGCCGAACAGGAACAGCCAGAACGAGAAGGCGTTGAGCCGCGGGAACGCCACGTCCGGGGCGCCGATCTGCAGCGGCAGCACCAGGTTGGCGAAACCGAACACCACCGGGGTGGCGTACAGCAGCAGCATGATCGTGCCGTGCATGGTGAACAGCTGGTTGTACTGCTCGTTCGACAGGAACTGCAGCCCGGGCGCGGCCAACTCCGTGCGCATCAGCAGCGCCATCAACCCGCCGATGAAGAAGAAGACGAAGCAGGTGACGCAGTACATGATGCCGATCAGCTTGTGATCGGTGGTGGTGATGAGTTTGTAGACCAGGTTCCCTTTGGGGCCCGTGCGGTCCGGGAACGGACGAACGGCCTCGAGTTCTCCCAAGGGGGGCGCTTCGGCTGTCAACAGCTTCTCCAAACATCCGGACGGGACGGTGGCCCAAATTCAGTGCTGAGAAGAATCTTAGCCGCCGATCCCGACGACGTCAGGGCTGGTCCTACAAACTGTCGTAAATGCGGCGACGGCGCGGCGTGTCCGTCGGCGCGGCGGCGCCGACCTGGCCGGATGTTAGCGTCGGACGCGTGCGATTCGGCGTCATTCGGCCGGCCCGGCTGTGGGCGGCCACCGCGGCGACGGCGGCGGTCGTCGCCGCCTGCAGCGGCTCCGGGACCGGCAAGCCGGGCGTCGCGGCGACGACGCCCGCGCTGGTCACGCCCACCACGCAGATCGCAGGCGCCGGGGTGCTGGGCAACGACCGCCGCCCGGACGACTCGTGCGCCCGGGACGCCGCAGCGCCCGACCCCGGCCCGCCGACCCGGCCGGCCCGCAACGCGGCGGGGGTGACCCCGGACGTCGTGCAGGTGCGGTCGGACCCGCAGCGCATCGCGGTGCTCTCCGGCGACCAGCTCGACACGCTGTGCGCCCTGGGCCTGCAGTCGCGGGTCGTCGCGGCGGCGCTGCCCGACGGCGCGTCGGGGCAGCCCGCCTACCTCGGCGGTGCGGTGCGCGGGCTGCCCGCCGCGGGCAGCCGCTCCAACCCCGACGTCAAAGCCATCGCGGCGGCGCACCCGGACCTGATCCTGGGGTCGGCGGCGCTGACGCCCACGCTGTACCCGCAGCTCGCCGCGATCGCCCCGACGGTGTTCACCGCCGCCCCCGGCGCGGCGTGGCAGGACGACATGCGCGGGGTCGGCGCCGCAACCGGGCGGGCCGGCGCCGTGGACGCGTTGCTCAACGGGTTCTCGCAACGCGCCGCCGATGTCGGCGCCCGGCACGACGCCTCGCACTTCCAGGCGTCCGTCGTGCAGTTGACCGACACCGCCATCCGCGTCTACGGAACCAACAACTTCCCGGCCAGCGTGCTGGGCGCGGTCGGCGTGGACCGCCCCGCGGCCCAGCGGTTCACCGACAAGCCCTACCTCGAGATCGCCGCCACCGACGCCGACCTCGCGAAGAACCCGGATCTGTCGGTGGCCGACGCCGACGTGGTCTTCGTCTCGTGCGCCACCCCGGCCGCAGCCGCCCGGGCCGCCGGGGTGCTGGACAGCAACCCCTGGCGCAGGCTCTCCGCCAATCGGGACAACCGGGTCTACGTCGTCAACGACGAAATCTGGCAAACCGGCGAGGGTGTCATCGCCGCCCGCGGTGTCGTCGACGACCTGCGGCTGATCAACGCCCCGATCAACTAGCGCCGCAGATCACACATCGTCCTAGGCTGGTAGGGGTACCCGACGACTGGTCGTGGGACTTTTACCTTAGCTAAACTTATTCGAACGACGTCACCACATCGAAGAGGAACATTCATGAGAACTGTTTCGGCGTACGCCGCGACGTCGGCGACCGAACCGCTGACCAAGACGACCATCGAGCGGCGCGACCCGGGCCCGCATGACGTAGCAATCGACATCAAGTTCGCCGGCATCTGCCACTCCGACATCCACACGGTCAAGGCCGAATGGGGCCAGCCCAACTACCCGGTGGTCGCCGGCCATGAGATCGCCGGCGTCGTCACCGAGGTCGGCTCGGACGTCACCAAGTACAAGGTCGGCGACCACGTCGGCGTCGGCTGCATGGTGGACTCCTGCCGCGAATGCAGCAGCTGTAAGGCCGGGCTCGAGCAGTACTGCAAGCGCGGCGCGACCTTCACCTACAACTCGATCGGCAAGGACGGCAAGTCGACGCAGGGCGGCTACAGCCAGGCGATCGTCGTCGACGAGAACTACGTGGTGCGCATCCCGGACTCGATCCCGCTGGACAAGGCGGCGCCGCTGTTGTGCGCCGGCGTCACCCTGTTCTCCCCGCTGCGGCACTGGAACGCCGGCGAAGGCACCCGGCTCGGGATCATCGGCCTGGGCGGTTTGGGACACATGGGCGTCAAGCTGGGCGCGGCGCTGGGCGCCGAGGTGACGGTGCTGTCGCAGTCGCTGAAGAAGATGGAGGACGGGCTGCGGCTGGGCGCCAAGCACTACTACGCCACGTCCGACCCGGACACCTTCAAGAAGTTGCGCGGCAGCTTCGACCTGATCCTGAACACGGTCTCGGCGAACCTGCCGCTCGGTGACTACCTGGGCCTGCTCGACGTCGACGGCACGCTGGTGGAGCTGGGCATCCCCGAGCACCCGATGGAGGTGCCGGCGTTCCCGCTGGCGCTGGCGCGGCGCAGCCTGTCCGGGTCGAACATCGGTGGCATCGCCGAGACGCAGGAGATGCTGGACTTCTGCGCCGAGCACGACGTGACCCCGGAGATCGAGCTCATCGAGCCCGACTACATCAACGAGGCCTACGAGCGCATGCTGGCCAGCGACGTGCGCTACCGCTTCGTGATCGACATCTCGAAGCTGTAGCGAGAGCTACAGCGACGCTTCTTCGGGGGCGGGGCCGCGGGCGGCAAGCTCTGCGGCCTCGCCCCATTCGTCGCCCGGGATGACCTCGCTGACGTCGATGCCGGCCAGCGGCCACCCGACCGAGGCCAGCGTGGCGGCCACCCGGATGACGTTCTCCGGCCCGGCGTCGTAGTGGGTCATGTCGGAGATGAAGTGTGCGATCTCGTCGCGATCGATGGGGTGATCGATCGTCTCCGGGGACCCCTCGTGATCGGTGATGTTGCGCACCACCTCGGCGATCTGCTCTTCGGTCAGCGGGGTGCTGCGCAGCAGCGCCAGCAGCGGCACGCGGTCGGGGCCCGGGACACCCTCGGGGTAGCCGGCGCGCAGCCAGCGAAGAACCGAGTGGAGGAACTTGCTCGTGTGTGCGGCAGTGTTCGTCACCCCAACAGTGTCAGGGCTGCGGCAGCTACCGCGCTAGCGGGCCGTCCCGCCACACCGACAATTCACGCGCAGTTCATACACCGCTCAGCAGCCGGTGCATTGGCGCTCTGACCAGGTCGCGGGCCCGGCCGAGACCGGGCTGTAACGAACCGGTGACCTTCGCCGAAATGAAAAGAGTTGCACGACAGCACACTTCCCCCAACGCTCGAGGAGCACTGCATGCCCGCACTGAGGAACCGCCCGTGGCCTGGACAGACGCTGCGCCGGCCGGCGGCACCGGTCTCCCCGACTTCCGGTCTCCTCGGTGCGGCCGCGGCGCTCCTTCGCCCCTTGGCGTTCGCGGCGGGCGTCGCCGCGGCGGGCGCGGCGTTGCCCGCCGTCGCGCACGCCGATTCCCCCACCGACTCGATCACCACGGCGCTGACCGGCGCCGGCAGTAACGGCTCGCTCAGCAACGCCCTCGCCGGCATCGGCCGGTCGATCTGCCCCTCGCTGGTCAAGCCCGGCGCCACGCTGGCGTCCATCACCTCGCAAGTGGCTGGTACCAAAGGACTTTCGCCGGGCATGGCCGGGTTGGTCACCAGCATGGCGATACAGATGGAATGCCCCGGCGTGATGACGTCGCTGGCCAACGGCAACATGCCGTTCCCGGTGCAAGGGCTCGTCGGCTCGGGCCTGCCGTCGCTGCCGGGCGCCGGCCAGGGCCTGCCGTCCCTGCCGGGCGCCGGCCTCGGGCCGAATGCGCTGGGCGGGCTGGGCCGCTGACCCACGCGGTCGAGTCGCGCCGGCCGACGCCGCCGGGCCGGATCGGTCAGGCGTTGACGCCGCGGCCCAGGCCGATGAGCCGGTCGCTGACTTCCCGAAGTCGTTCGGCGACAAGGGTATCCGTTGCCAATGCGGAGGGCTGCTTGACGCAGTTGTTCTCGAAGTACTGCTCGGTGACGCCGTCCAGGCTCGGGTCGTCGGCGACATAGCTGAGCCGGCGGCCGCCCTCCTCGGCGGTGATCATCATGAAGCGCTTGAGGACGGCGAGCGCCGGCTTGGTGTACCACGGCGCGCCATCCCAGATGTTGCTCCTGACCTGGCCGGGGTGCACCGCGTTGACCGTCACGCCCGTGCCGCTCAGCTCACGACCGAGGCTGCGCGCGTAGAGCACGTTGGCCAGCTTGGACCGCGAATAGGCCTTCAGGATGCTGTAGCCGCGGCGGTAATGGAGGTCGTCGAAGTCCATGGTGCCGCCGTAATGCCCGATGGAGGCGGTGAGCACGATCCGTGACGGCGCGCTGGCGATCAGCAGGTCCTTGAGCCGCTGGGTCAGCAGGTAGCCGGCCAGATGATTGACGGCGAAGGTGGCCTCGTGGCCGTCGAGCGTCTCCGTGCGGCGGGCATAGACGGTACCGGCGTTGTTGATGAGCACGTCGAGCCGGTCGTAGCGGTCGAGCACCTCGTCGGCCAGCGCCCGCACCGCATCCAACGACGTGAAGTCGCAGACCAGCGTGTCGACGCGGCCGGCGCCGCGCTCGGTGACGCGCGCCTTGGCGCGGCATAGCTTGTCCGGATTGCGGCCGACCAGAACGAGGTGACGACTCCCGGTCGCCAGTTGCGCAGCGCATTCCAGCCCCACACCGGACGTCGCGCCGGTGATCAGGATCGTCTTCATGCATCAGCTCCCCGTGCCATGGGTCGTCTGCGGAGGTGCGAGCGACTCGGCCGGGCGCGGAGGGGGGCGCCGGCCCGACGCGTCGTGCGGACTCAGTGTGCCAAAGGGGGGCGGAGAATTCTCGTCAAGTGCGACGAAATCTTTGCTGCGAGAACCGAACCGGGCGGCGAGGCTTTGTTTAGAAGTCCCAGTCCTCGTCCTCGGTGACGACGGCTTTGCCTATCACGTAGCTCGAGCCCGAGCCGGAGAAGAAGTCGTGGTTCTCGTCGGCGTTGGGCGACAGTGCCGACAGGATCGCCGGGTTCACATCGGTCTCGTCGCGCGGGAACAGCGCCTCGTAGCCGAGGTTCATCAACGCCTTGTTGGCGTTGTAACGCAGGAACTTCTTGACGTCCTCGGTCAGCCCCACCTCGTCGTAGAGGTCTTGGGTGTATTCGACCTCGTTGTCGTAGAGCTCGAAGAGCAGCTCGTAGGTGTAGTCCTTGAGCTCGGCGCGCTTGACCTCGTCGACCAGGGCCAGCCCGCGCTGGTACTTGTAGCCGATGTAGTAGCCGTGCACCGCCTCGTCGCGGATGATCAGCCGGATCATGTCGGCGGTGTTGGTCAGCTTGGCGCGGCTCGACCAGTACATCGGCAGGTAGAACCCCGAGTAGAACAGGAAGCTCTCCAGCAGCGTCGAAGCCACCTTCCGCTTGAGCGGTTCGTCGCCCTTGTAGTACTGCATGACGATCTCGGCCTTGCGTTGCAAGTTCGGATTTTCCTCCGACCAGCGGAAGGCGTCGTCGATCTCGGCGGTCGAGCACAGCGTCGAAAAGATGTTGCTGTAGCTGCGCGCGTGCACCGACTCCATGAAGGCGATGTTGGTGTACACCGCCTCCTCGTGCGGGGTCAGCGCGTCGGGAATCAGGCTGACCGCGCCCACCGTCCCCTGGATGGTGTCGAGCAACGTGAGCCCGGTGAACACCCGCATGGTGAGCTGCTTCTCGTGGGCGGTCAGGGTGCCCCACGACGGCAGGTCGTTGGACACCGGCACCTTCTCCGGCAGCCAGAAGTTGCCGGTCAGCCGCTCCCAGACCTCGGCGTCCTTGTCGTCCTGGAGACGGTTCCAGTTGATCGCCGAAACGCGGTCAATCAGCTTCATGTTTTCGGTCACCAGAACCCCACTTCAACCGGACGGCTTTTCAGTACACCGACACTACCTCTGGGGCCCGACAAGCCGTCGCAATACAAGTGGTTGTGTTTGCGTGTCGCCGGCGCCGCGCTACACCGAGGCCAGGATCAGGCGCGCGGCCGCCTCCGGCTGATCCCAGTGCGGGAAGTGCCCGCACTCGTCGAACCAGTGCAACCTCGCGTCGGGGAACGCCTCCCAGGCGCGCATCGCCTGGCTCGGCGTGGTGACCCTGTCGTTGCGGCCCCAGCCGATCACCACCTTGCCGTTCAGGGATCCGGCGGCGGCGCCGAGTTGTTTGGGTCCGTGCACCAGGGCGCGCAATGCGGCGTCGAGGCTCGAGGCCCGGCCGAAGCTGCGCAGTTCCTCGAGCACCAGGCGCGGCGGCAATCGCCACGGCTTGGCCGAGAACTGCACCAGCAGCGCCGTGCGCCCCGCCGCCGTCCGGGTGAGCGCCGGCACTACCGGTTGGATGCGCCGCACCAGCGCGATCGAGGCGCCGACCGTCGCTCCGAAGACCCGCACCTGACGGTCGGTCCAGAAGCCACCCGGGTCCAGCGCGACCACGGTGCCGGCGTGCCCACGGCGGGCCATCTCCAACACCATGCGCGCGCCCATCGAGCTGCCGACGACGTCGACCTCGCCCAACCCGTGATGGGCGATGAACGTTTCGACGGCGTCGGTCAACGTGGCGATGCTGACCTCGCCGGGCAGCGGCGCGCTGCTGCCGAAGCCGGGCAGATCGACGGCGATGACCTCGCGGCGCGCCGCGAGCGTCGGTGCGACCAAATCCCAGGTGCGCCAACTCGATCCGAGTCCGTGGATGAGCAGCAGCGGCGTGCCGGCGCCGTGTCGCACGAACTCCATCCGCCGGGCCACCTCGTCCGCGCTCACGGCGCCCCCGCCGGTGCCGGCGACCTCGTTGCGCATAGCCCTGCCGGTTACCCAGCACGCGACGCTTCAATCCGCCGGGTCGATGACCTGGACGACGCCGTCGGCGGCGCCGGCGACGAAGAGCCGGCCGGTGGCGGCGTCGACGGCCACCGTGTAGGCGTCGCGCACCGTCGAAAACCGCTGCACCACAACGGGTGCGGCACCGCTCATGTCGTAACCGAGCACTTCGTTGGTGCCCGACGACGCCACCCACAGGCGATCCCGGGTGGCGTCGTAGGCGACGCCGTAGGGGGCCCCCGGTTGCGCGACGACGGCGACCTCGCGGGGCGCCGGTAAGGGCGTGAAGACGCGGACGGCGTTGCCGCGGGTGTCCGCGGCGATCATGCGGCCGTGCCGGTCGGCCACCAGGTGTGTGGGCCCGGCGCCCGCGGGTGTGGCGCCCACGATGGTCAGCCGGTCGGCGTCGTAGAGGGTGAGGTCGTTCTTCCGCACGTCCAGCACGCCCATCGTGTCGCCCACTGCGGCCACGCCCGCCGGTTGCACGCTGTCGGTGAAAATCTTGACGACCCGGTCACCGCGCACCGCCGCAACCGTTCCGCCGTGCTCGTTGCCGACGAAGACCGTGCCGTTGGCTGCGGCCGCCGCGTCGTGCGGCGCGCTGCCCGTGGTGATCGGCGGCTGTATTACGCCGCGCGGCAAGTCGATTCGCAGCAAAGCGTTGGCGCTTTCGACCGGAACCAGCAGGGGGCCTCGGGGCCCGGCGAGTTGCAGGTGACGCACCGTCCCGGGAAGTGGGACGCGGGTGGTGATGACGCCGCTGGCCACGTCCATCAGCACCACGGCGTCCGGGTCACGCGTCGCGACCGCGACGGTCCGGGTCGCGGCGTCCACCACGATGCCTTCGGCGCCTCGGCCCACCGCGAGCACGCGCCCCGCGGGGGCCGCGATCGGTGGCGGGGCGTTCTGCGGTTCGGCCGCCGGCGGCAGGGCGGCGGCGGGCGGGCGGCTGCCTTCGGTGGGTACGCCGGGCAGCAGCAGGCCGGTGGTCGTCGAGCCCGGGCTCGACGGCGCGGCCTGGTGGCCGCAGGCCACCAGCACGCACGCGGCGAGCAGCCCGCAGCTGGTGACGAGGGTCCCGGCGCGCAACCGCGGTCCTTTCCGTTGAGCAGCAGGCGATCGGATACCCGGGGCGGCCGTCGCCGACACCCGGGCGCACGCCTACGCCCTCAGCGCGCCCACGATGTCGCCGGCCGGTCCCGCGGTCGCGGCCCGAAAACCCGACCCAGCCCACATGGCCACGCCGTGCGGATCCCCCGCCTTCAGCGACGCGGCCTGCAGCGGCGCGGTCATCCGCGCGATCTCCGGGAAGCCGCACACCGCGTCGCCGTCGTACCTCTCGACGAACCGGTTGGCCAGGGCGCGCGCGTAGCGTCCGGTGAAGGCGCGGGTGATCACCGTGCGGGTGAACTCAGGGTCGCGTAAAGCGCTGCGGTACAACGGGTTCGTGCCCGCCTCGTCCGCCAACAAAAACGCCGTCCCCACCTGCACCGCGGCGGCGCCCGCCTTGCGCAGCCGGCGCACGTCCGCGGCGTCGCCGACGCCGCCCGCCGCGATGACCGGGCATGCGAAGCGGTCGACCAGTTCGGCCACCACGGTGTCAAGCGGGTCGGCGGCGGGCCGTTGCCGCGCGTCGTAGGTCGCCCGGTGGCCGCCAGCCGCGGGGCCCTGGACCACCAGCGCGTCCACCCCGTCGCCCACTGCGATCAACGCCTCGGCCACCGTGGTGACGGTGGCGACGGTCACGATGTCCAGCTCGCGCAGCCGACGGCAGGTGTCGCGGCCCGGCGGGCCGAACGTGAAGGACACCACCTCGGGCCGCAGGTCGCAGACGACGTCCAGCTTGGCGTCCCAATGGTCGTCGTCGTGTCGGGGTTCGCCCAACTCGGTCCCGCACTCCCGCGCCAGCGGCGCCAGGGCCGCCGCGAAGCGGGCGAGCTCGTCGGCGTCGGCGACACGCGGTTGCGGCACAAAGAGATTGACGCCCACCGGGCCCGCGGTGAGGTCGCGGGTCTGCACGATCGCGTCGGACAAGCCGTCGGGTGTCACGAGGCCGCCCGCGAGGAAGCCCAGCCCGCCGCTGTCGGTCACCGCCGCCGCGAGAGCCGGTGTGGACGGGCCACCGGCCATCGGCGCCGCCAGCACCGCCACGCTCAGGTCGCGCAGGGCGAACCGGTCACTCATGACGCGACGTCGGCCGGGCTGCAGTCACGTTCGCCGAGGCTAGAGGACTTCGCGCCGCAAGGGTGCCGGTCTGACGCACACTTTGCGGGCGCTCGCGCACGCCTGGAGAGACGGCCCCCACCGACGTAGCCGTCGCGTCGTCGAGGCCGTCGAACACCGATGACGACGCCGGCGTGGACGCGGCGGCCGGCGCCTTCGTCGCGCTGTTGCGACGCTGATCGGCTACCCCGCTTTCGGCAACAGCGAGATGAGCGTGTCGACCAATTCCTCGGCGCTGGTGTGCCACTTGTCCAGGTCCAAGTGCCCGCTCAAGTCCAACCCCGTGATGCCGTGCGCGCTGGTCAGCAGGACGGCGCCATAGCGACTCGCGCACTCGCGTCCGGTGAGGCGGCCAACCATGTCGAGGAAGAGCCCCTGCGTCCGCTCGGCGGCCTGCCGCGCCGCGGTCGGGTCACCGGACGGCGGCGTGAACATCAAGCGGTACAGATGCGGCCGAGTGCGGCCGAGTGTGATCAGCGAGAGCAGCGCCGAGCGCAACGCGTCCTCGGGCGCGTCGTCGCCCGCGGCCAATTCCTCGAGGGCGTCCCCCAATTCGCGCAACGCGTTGGTGGCCAACACGGTCAGCAGGGATTCCTTGTCGGCGAAGTGCCGGTAGGCAGCCGAGCGCGACACCCCGCTGCGCGCCCCCACCTCGCGCAGCGTCACCGCCCCGACGCCGCCGAGGTCGAGGAGGACGCCGGCCGCCTCGACGAGCGAACGGCGGGTCGCCGCGGCGCTTTCCGCTCGTGTCGTCATCCGCCGAGCATAAGCCGCGCTTCAGTTGACAACGTCAACTCAACTGCTATTTTGAGATGACACTGTCAACCCAACGGATGGAGACCGACATGGCTTCCTCGCATCCCCCCGACCGCCGCGAGCTGATCGTCGTGACGGGCGCGTCGACCGGTATGGGCGCGGCGACCGCCCTCGAGTTGGCGCGCAAGGGCTTTCACGTGCTCGCCGGGGTGCGCCTCCTTGCCGACGCCGCCGCGCTGAGGGCCGCAGGGCTCGACGGGCTGGAGCCGCGCATCCTGGACATCACCGTGGCCGCCGACGTCGCCGCGATCGCCGAACGCGTCGCCAACGACCCGCAGCGACGCCCGCTGCGCGCGCTGGTCAACAATGCCGGGATCGCGATCAACGCCCCCGTCGAGACGCTGCCGCTGACGCAGTGGCGCCGGCAGTTCGAGGTCAACCTGTTCGGGCACATCGCCATTACCCAGGCGCTGTTCCCGGCGCTGCTGCGCAGCTCCGGCACCGTCGTGAACATCAGCTCCGTCGGCGGCAAGGTCGTGCTGCCGACCTACGGGCCCTACGCCGGGTCGAAGTTCGCGCTCGAGGCGGTCAGCGACGCGCTGCGCCGCGAGGTCGCGGGCACCGGCATCAAGGTCGTCGTCATCGAACCCGGGGCGGTCAGGACCGAGATGGCCGAGCGGGGCATCGCCACCGCGGAAGCACTGCTGTCCGACATGACGGCCGAACAACGCGCCCGCTACGGCGATCTCACCAGTGCCGTTGTGGCACAGGCCCGTTCGTTCATCGACGACGGCGTCTCGGCCGAACATGCCGCGACGGTCATCGCGAAGGCCGCGACGGCGTCGCGGCCGCGCACCCGGTATGCGATCGGGCGCGACGCCGCCCTGCTCCTGCGCATCAACCGGCTCGTGTCCGACCGGGTGCTGGACCGCGTCGTGCGGCTGAGCCTGCGCGCGCGCCGAACCGCCGCGCCGTCGCCCGTGTCGGGCTAGCTAGCCGGCCGCCGCGCGGGTGCACCCGCGCCGTAGAACTCGAACTCGGCGGGCCTGATGCGCCGGGTGTCGCGCCAGTATTCCCACGTGTAGCCGCCCCACAGCACCGTGTTCTTGCCATGTTCGTCGAGATACCAACTGGCGCAACCGCCGCTGTTCCACACCGACGGGCCCAACCTGGTCTGCAACTCTTCGTTGAACCTGTCTTGTGCGGCACGGGTCGGCGCCAACGCCTGCACACCCAACTTGTCGCAGGTCTTGATCGCGTCGGCCACGTATCGGATCTGGGATTCGATCATGAACACCACGGAGTTGTGCCCCAGGCCGGTGTTCGGGCCCAGCAGGAAAAAGAGATTCGGCATCTCCGCCACGGCGATGCCGCGGTGCGCGGCGATACCCTCGCGGTTCCACCGGTCCACCAGATCCTCGCCGTTGCGTCCCTTGATGCCCACGTAGGTGTAAGAGTCGGTGACGTGGAAACCGGTGCCGAACACGATCACATCGACGGGCCGCTCGGTTCCGTCGACGGTGACGATTCCGTCGCGGGTGATGCGGGCGATGTGGTCGGTGACGAGTTCGGTCTTCGGATCGGCGACCGCGCGATAATACTTGGAGGAGTTGAGGATTCGTTTGCAACCGATGCGGTAGTTCGGGACGAGCTTGCGCCGCAGCTCGCGGTCCTTGACCGAGCGGCGGATGTTGAACTTGCAGTAGGCCTCGATGAACTTCAGCATGTTCGGCCGCTTGGTCATGCCGAACGCCAGCGCTTCCTGGCCCCAGTAGATGGCGAGGCGCACCAGGGGCCGCAGGCCCGGAACGGTCGCCATCGCCCGGCGCACCGCCGGCGGGATCTCGGGGTTGGACCGCGGCACCACCCAGGGCGGGGTGCGTTGGTAGAGCTGCAATTCGGCGACGCGGTTGACGATCTCCGGCACGATCTGGATGGCGCTGGCGCCGGTGCCGATCATCGCCACCCGCTTGCCGGTCAGGTCGACGCTGTGGTCCCACTCCGCGGAATGGAAAGCCGCGCCGGCAAATTCGTCGCGACCCACGATGTCGGGGATGGACGGGATGTGCAGCGCGCCCGCGCCCGAGATCAGGAATTGGCCGACGAATTCGCGGCCGTCCTTGGTGAAGACGTGCCAGCGGTGCTCTTCGTCGTCCCAGTGCGCGCGGTCGACGTGGGCACCGAACGTGATGTGGCGGCGTAGCCCATACTTCGCGGTGACGCCCTTGAGGTAGTCCCAGATCTCGGGCTGGTAGGAGAACGGGTTCTTCCAGCCGGGGTTGGGCTCGAACGAGAACGAGTAGAGGTGCGAGGGGATGTCGCAGGCGCAGCCCGGGTAGCTGTTGTCACGCCAGGTGCCGCCGACGTCGCCGAACTTTTCCAGGATCACGAAGTCGACGCCCTGCTGCTGCAGCTTGATCGCCATCCCCAGGCCGGAGAACCCGGTTCCGATGATGACCGCGCGGGCGTAAACGGGTTGCTGGGGTTCGGCTACCGGCTCGGCTTGCGTGATGACGTCGGTCACGGTGGATCGATCTTCCTGTCGGGGCGCAATCAGGTCGGCGCGGGTTTGCGGCGGGCCTAGGCAGCCCGGCCGACGCGAGATACCCGGTACCCCGGGTATCGGTTCACAAGAGTGTTGCCGAACCCCGAACCGATGTCAACGTCGCCAGGGTCAGCTCGCGGCGGGGTTGCTGGCCTTCACGCTGTGCAGCGGCCGGTCCGGGTCCAGCGTGATGCCCAGCGCCTCGGCCGTGCCGACGATGACGCCCATCATGATCGTGGTCAGGTGCGCGACGAACTGGTCGTGCGGCATGCGGCGCGGGCTCTGCGGCTCCGGACCCAACCACCACTCGGTGGCCGACGCGGCCGACCCGAAGGCGGCGTGCCCGGCCAGTTCGACCGCCGCGTGGTCGAGCTTCATCTCGCGCAGCTCGTCGTCGAACATGTTGGCCATGGCCAGCGTGATGCCGCGGCCCTCGTCGAGGATCTGGGGGCTGGCGGCCGATCGGCCCTGAATGAAGACCCGCAACACGTTCGGATGCTGGTCGACCAGCGTGACGTACTCCTCGACGGCGCGCCGGATCACCTCGCGCGACGAGTCGGACTTCAGGTCGACGGACGGGAAGATCGCCGCCCACAGCATGTCGCGCAGCCGCTCGCCGATGGCCTGGAACAGGTCGGACTTGTCGTGAAAGTGGCGGTAGATCTTGGGCTTGGCGGTGCCGGCCTCTTCGGCGATCTCACGCACGCTGAGCTCGGGGCCCAGGCGGTCGATGGCGCGAAACGCCGCGTCGACGATTTCCCCGCGTACCTTCTTGCGGTGCTCGCGCCAGCGCTCGCTGCGCGCGTCCACCTTGGTTCCCGGCGGTTTCACGCTGGGATGGGGAATTCTGACCACGTCATGCACCATACCCGCTGGCGGGCGCTGACCAGGGCAGACTGCGTCGGGACGGCGCGGGCGGGCCCGGTTATGCGTATCGCTGAGCGTACTCACCGGGACTGCAGCCAAGCATCGACCGGAAGTCGTTGGTGAAATGGGCTTGGTCGTACCAGCCGAATCGAATAGCCAGGTCGGCGAGATCGACGGCTCGATCGGTCTCGATGGCCAACGCCGCTTGCTGCAGCCGGTAGCGGCACAGGACCCATTTGACCGGGACGCCGACGTAGCGGCGGAAGACCCGCTGGGTGGTTCGCGCGCTCCACGGCGAGCACGCCATTACGTGCTGCACTCGCTGCACGGTGTCGTCGTCACGTATGCGGGCCAGCAGCGCGGTGAGTGATGCATAGGTCGGGTCAGGGTCGGTGCGCGCGCCGATCATGGCGTCCAATTGCGCCGTCGCGGCATCAATGTCATCGTCGAAACGCGCTGAGCCGCCGAATAGCTCGTCATCGACGCGCACAACCCGCCCTGTCAACACACTCGCATCGCGTCCGAATCGTGCGGTGAATCCGCCCGGCCGGAAACGGGCGCCGACGACCGCGCCGCGGTCCGACAGTTCGATGGCGAAGATCCGCTCAACTACTCCGTGCACCAAGGTGGCGGGCAAGGTGAACCCATGGCGGGGGGAGTCGGTACCCCACTCATGGG
Organism: Mycobacterium sp. E1214; assembly: GCF_001666755.1. Taxonomy (GTDB): domain Bacteria; phylum Actinomycetota; class Actinomycetes; order Mycobacteriales; family Mycobacteriaceae; genus Mycobacterium. The sequence goes on from NZ_LZJC01000020.1 coordinate 87,498, forward strand.
TGAGATTGATCGACGGGAAAGCGATGACCAAGCTTTCCTGCGGGGGCCGCCCGGTCAGATCCCAGCGCACCGACCAGAAATGCTCGACAAATTCGGCTGTCGCCACCGATGGCGCCGTGCGGTCCAGCTCGAATATCGAACCGGTGGCAGCCCGCCCGACCACCCCCGGCTCCGGCGTACCTGCCGGTGGCGCGTTTTTCCAAGCCTCCACGCGACGAATCTAGCCAAGCTGTGCGACATGACTTCCAATCCGATCCCCGGGGGCTACACGAGCCTGACGCCGTTTCTTGTTGTCGACGGAGCCGCAGCCGCCATTGAGTTCTACGCTGATGTCTTCGGTGCAGTGCTCGTCGAGAAGATGCCCGGGCCCGGTGGCACGGTCGCGCACGCGGAGTTGGACTTCGGGCACGGCAGGTTGCAGCTGTCCGACCCCAACCCCAGCTATCAGCTAAAAGCGCCGACGCGCACCGACGAGGTCACCCATTCGATCACGCTCTACTGCGCGGACGTCGACGACGTGCTGGCGCGGGCCCAGAACGCGGGTGCCACGCTCCGAGAGGCGGCCCAGACCTTCGTCACCGGCGACCGGTTCGGCTCCATCACCGACCCGTTCGGGCAACGCTGGTCGATCATGACGCGGGTCGAAGACATCGACGCAACCGAACGCGAACGCCGGCTGGCCGACTGGGGGGCCGAGAACCTGTGATCGAGCCCTACAGCATGCAGGACACGCAGCCCTCGACCTCGGTTCCCTCCAGGGCCATCTGGCGCAGCCGGATGTAGTACAGCGTCTTGATTCCCTTGCGCCAGGCGTAGATCTGCGCCTTATTCACGTCGCGGGTGGTGGCGGTGTCCTTGAAGAACAGCGTCAGGCTCAGCCCCTGGTCCACATGCTGGGTGGCCGCGGCGTAGGTGTCGATGATCTTCTCGTAGCCGATCTCGTACGCGTCCTGGTAGTACTCCAGGTTCTCGTTGGTCATGTAGGGCGCCGGGTAGTAGACGCGGCCGATCTTGCCTTCCTTGCGGATTTCGACCTTGGACGCGACCGGGTGGATGGAGCTGGTCGAGTGGTTGATGTAGGAGATCGACCCCGTGGGCGGCACCGCCTGCAGGTTCTGGTTGTAGATGCCGTGCCTCTGCACCGATTCCTTGAGGCGCTTCCAGTCGTCCTGGGTGGGGATGCGGATGTCGGCGTCGGCGAACAGCTGGCGCACCTTGTCGGTCGCCGGCTCCCACGCCTGCTCGGTGTACTTGTCGAAGAATTCGCCGGAGGCGTACTTCGACCGCTCGAATCCGCCGAACGCCCTGCCGCGCTCGATCGCGATGCGGTTCGACGCCCGCAGCGCGTGATAGAGCACGCAGTAGAAGTAGATGTTGGTGAAGTCGATTCCCTCGTCGGACCCATAGAAGATGCCCTCACGCGCCAGGTAGCCGTGCAGGTTCATCTGCCCGAGGCCGATCGCGTGGGATTCGTTGTTGCCCTTCTCGATCGAGGGCACCGACGTGATGTGGGTCTGGTCGCTGACGGCGGTCAACGCCCGAATGGCCACCTCAATGGTCTGGGCGAAGTCCGGCGAGTCCATGGCCTTGGCGATGTTCAGCGAGCCGAGGTTGCACGAAATGTCTTTGCCCACCTTGGAATACGACAGGTCTTCGTTGAATTCCGACGGGGTGGAGACCTGCAGGATCTCCGAGCACAGGTTCGAGTGAGTGATCTTGCCGTCGATGGGGTTGGCCCGGTTAACCGTGTCCTCGAACATGATATAGGGGTAGCCGGACTCGAACTGCAGCTCGGCCAGCGTCTGGAAGAATTCGCGCGCCTTGATCTTCGACTTGCGGATGCGGGCGTCGTCGACCATCTCGTAGTACTTCTCGGTCACCGAGATGTCGGCGAACGGCAGGCCGTAGACCCGTTCGACGTCGTACGGCGAGAACAGGTACATGTCCTCGTTCTTCTTGGCCAGCTCGAAGGTGATGTCGGGGATCACCACGCCCAGGCTCAGCGTCTTGATCCGGATCTTCTCGTCGGCGTTCTCCCGCTTGGTGTCCAGGAAGCGGTAGATGTCGGGGTGGTGCGCGTTGAGGTACACCGCGCCCGCACCCTGCCGCGCGCCCAGCTGGTTGGCGTAGGAGAAGGAGTCCTCGAGCAGCTTCATGATCGGGATGACGCCGGAGCTCTGGTTCTCGATGTTCTTGATCGGCGCGCCGTGCTCGCGAATGTTGCTCAGCAGCAACGCCACTCCCCCGCCGCGCTTGGACAGCTGCAGCGCGGAGTTGATCGACCGCCCGATGGACTCCATGTTGTCCTCGATGCGCAGCAGGAAGCAGCTGACCGGTTCGCCGCGCTGTTTCTTGCCCGAGTTGAGGAACGTCGGGGTGGCCGGTTGAAACCGGCCGTCGATGATCTCGTCCACCAGCTTCTCGGCCAGGGCAGTGTCACCGGCCGCCAGGGTGAGCGAGACCATGACGACACGGTCCTCGAAGCGCTCCAGGTAGCGCTTCCCGTCGAAGGTCTTCAGCGTGTAGGAGGTGTAGTACTTGAAGGCGCCGAGAAACGTTGGAAACCGAAACTTCTTGGCATAGGCCCGGTCCAGCAGCGCCTTGACGAAGTTACGCGAGTACTGGTCGAGAACCTCACGCTCGTAGTAGTTCTCGCGGATGAGGTAGTCGAGCTTCTCGTCCTGGTTGTGGAAGAAAACGGTGTTCTGGTTGACGTGCTGCAAGAAGTACTGACGGGCCGCCAGCACGTCCTTGTCGAACTGAATCTTGCCGTCGGCGTCGTACAGATTCAGCATCGCGTTGAGCGCGTGGTAGTCCGTCTCGTCGGGCAACGCGAGCGTGCCGGAGGTTACAGGCTCTGCAGCGACGGTTGGTGGCACGTCTGTTCCTTCCAGAAATTGGCTAAGCCCGCACGGACGGCTTCCACGTCGTCCTGGGTGCCCATGAGTTCGAAACGGTAGAGGTAAGGGACGCCGCATTTACGCGAGATGACATTGCCCGCGTAGGCGAATTCGGCACCGAAGTTGTTGTTGCCCGCGGCGATGACGCCGCGGATCAACGACCGATTGTGCTCATCGTTCAAGAAAGCGATGACCTGTTTGGGGACGTAGCCCCCGGCGTTGAGGTCGGGGGTGGCACGGCCACCGCCGTAGGTGGGCAGCACCAGCACGTACGGCTGGTCGACCGTGATACGGCCATGCAGCGGGATGCGGGTCGCCGGCAGCCCCAGCTTCTGCACGAAGCGGTGGGTGTTCTCCGACACCGACGAGAAGTAGACCAGTGACGACCGCGCGGGCGGCGCCTCGTCACTCATCCAGTCCAGGTTGCGCTCCGTGGCGTCCATGGCACCGCAACCCCCTTACCTCGTTCTCCTGGTGGCTAAGCGCTCAGCTGTGCGGCGGCGAGCGCCTTGATGCGATCCGGCCGGAAACCCGACCAGTGGTCGGCGCCGGCCACCACGACCGGGGCCTGCAGGTAACCCAGCGCCATCACGTAGTCGCGCGCCTCGGAGTCCAGCGAGATGTCGACCGTCTCGTAGTCGATGCCCTGCTTGTCCAAGGCCTTGTAGGTGGCGCTGCACTGCACGCAAGCCGGCTTGGTGTACACGGTGATGCTCATGGATGCCGCTCCTTTGCGGAAGGGGATGACCCGGTGGACTGGCAACTACTCGAAGATTGCGTCATTGCTATGTTCAGCGATCCGTCATGCCCCCAGATTCCCGTCGCGGGTGGCCGGAGCCGAAGATCTGACTTCGACAACTTCACACCGATTTCGGGGGGTCGCCGAGCCTGGCTGGCTTGGCGGTCCTGGGATCTGCCGGTAGCTCGAAACACTACACCTAGTGGCTGACAAGTTGTCCAGATACAAGATGTTCTGAATAACATTTCTGAAATTCCCTGGTCGTAAGCCCTGACGTGCACGTTTTCCCGCGTCGCGTCGGCGTGTCGCACGTCACACGGCGCGTCGCGGTGCCTCATCAGGGGAGTATGGCAGCGGCCACCGACAAGACCGCCGCGCCCGGCGGCGGTGCCCACAACTAGCAAAGCCGCCAGGCGATGCTGGCGGCTTTGGCTATGCGCTGTTGGCGAAACGGCAGGTCGATGCCTCACGGGTTGTCGGCTTCCACCAATCCGGTGCCGCCGACCGCCACGCCGGGCGGAAACTCAGCCCACTTCGGCGGCGAGTTTCCCGACCACGTCACGCACGTTGGCCGACAGTTCCGCATGCTCGGACGGGGCCTTGCCCTCGAGCGTCTTGAACGGAACGGACAGCTTGATCGACTCGACCACCCGGGCGCCGGCGATGCCGAACGACTTGCGAGTGTCGTCATGCGCCCACACCCCGCCGTACTGGCCGAAGGAGCCACCGATCACGGCCAGCGGCTTCCCCTTCAGGGCACCGTCACCGAACGGGCGGGACAGCCAGTCGATCGCGTTCTTGATCAGGGCCGGGTAGCTGCCGTTGTATTCGGGCGTGACCACCAGGGCGGCGTCGGCGCCGGCCGCGGCGGCGCGCAAGGCGGCCACGGGCGCCAGCGGCGTGGCATCAGCGTTCATGACGTCGTCGATCTCTTCGTTGTAGAACGGCAGGTCGTTCAGGCCGTCGAAGACGGTGACGGTGACGCCGTCCGGTGCCACACTCTCCGCCAGCTCGGCGATCTGGCGGTTGATCGACGCCGTCCGCAAGCTACCCACTAACGCCAAGATGTTGATTGCCACTGTCGCGGTTCCCTTCGGTCGTTGGTCTACATCCTCGCACGCATCAACTGGACTGTAGTCCGTTTAATTCCGACGGCGCTAAAGTGCAGTGATGATGAGCGAACGAGCGGGCGAACTGCCGGTGTTCGCGCCCCGGGCGGCGCAGCAGGAGCGCGGCGACGCCGCACGCAATCGCGCCCTGCTTCTGGAGGCCGCCCGGAAACTCGTCGCCGAGCGCGGCGCCGACGCCGTCACCACCGATGACATCGCCGCCGCCGCCGGAGTCGGCAAGGGCACGCTGTTTCGCCGCTTCGGCAGCCGGGCCGGACTGATGATGGTCCTGCTCGACGAGGACGAACAAGTCGTCCAACAAGCGTTCCTGTTCGGCCCCCCACCGCTGGGTCCCGGCGCACCGCCGACCGACCGGCTCGTGGCGTTCGGACGCGAGCGGATCCGCTTCGCCCACGCCCACCACGAGTTGCTGTCGGCGGCCAACCGCAGCCCACAACACCGGCACAACGCGCCGGCGACGGTGTCGCGTACCCACGTGCGGGTGCTGCTCAGGGCGGCACAGTCCACCGGCGACCTCGAGGCGCAGACCGACGCGCTGTTGGCGCTGCTCGACGTCGACTACGTCGAGCACCAACTCAGCGAGGGCGGCCACACCGTGACGACTTTGGGTGACGCGTGGGAAAGCTTGGCGCGCAAGCTTTGTGGCCGATGACCTCGACCACCTGGATCCTGCACGTCGATCTCGACCAATTCCTGGCGTCGGTGGAGCTGCGCCGCCACCCGGACCTGCACGGGCGGCCGGTCGTCGTGGGCGGCAACGGCGACCCCACCGAACCCCGCAAGGTCGTCACATGCGCCTCCTACGAGGCCCGCGAATTCGGCGTGCACGCCGGCATGCCGTTGCGCGCGGCCGCGCGCCGTTGCCCCGACGCGACGTTCCTTCCGTCGGACCCACCGGCCTACGACGCGGCGTCCGAGCAGGTCATGGGGTTGCTACGGGATCTCGGCCACCCGGTCGAGGTGTGGGGGTGGGACGAGGCGTACGTCGCCGTGTCGGCGGCGGACCCCGTCGAGGTCGCCGAGCACCTGCGCACCGTCATCGCCTCGCAGACCGGCCTGTCCTGCTCGGTCGGCATCAGCGACAACAAGCAGCGCGCCAAGGTCGCCACCGGCTTCGCCAAGCCCGACGGCGTGTTCGTGCTGACCGACGCGAACTGGATGCAGCTGATGGGCGACCGCCCGGTCGACGCACTCTGGGGCGTGGGTCCCAAGACGGCCAAAAAGCTTGCTGCGCTTGATATCACGAGTGTGTGGGCGCTGGCTAGCAGCGACGCCGAAGCGCTGACGGCCGCGTTCGGCCCACGCACCGGCCTCTGGCTGCTCCTGCTGGCCAAGGGCGGGGGTGACAGCCACGTCAGCGCCGAGCCGTGGGTGCCGCGCTCCCGCAGTCACGTCGAGACCTTTCCGCGCGACCTGACGAACCGCGACGAGATGGCGGCGGCGTTGACGGGCTTGACCGAGCGAGCGCTGTCGGAGGTGGCCGCCGCGGGGCGCAGCGTCACGCGGGTGGCGGTCACCGTGCGCACCGCGACGTTCTATACCCGCACGAAGATCCGCAAGCTCGAGGCGCCCGGCGTCGACCGGGACACCATCGTGGCCGCCGCGTTGCGGGTGTTGGACCTATTCGAGCTCGACCGCCCGGTCCGGTTGCTGGGGGTGCGCCTCGAACTGGCCATGCCGAGTTGACGGCACCGGCGCGGGCCGCAGCGTGCGCTCGAAGATCAGATTGACCTGGCGCATCGCCACGCTGTAGGGCCACCAGGCGAACCGCTTGAAGGCGTACAACGCCCGGATGTCCGGCGACGTGTAAACCAGGTACCGGTTCTTCGCCACCCCGGCCAGGATCTTGTCGGCCGCCCGCTCCGGCGACACGGCGTGGCCGGTGAAGCGCCGCACCCAGCGGGCCACCTTCGGGTCCTCGCGGTCCACGCCGGCGATCTCGACGGTGTTGACCAGCGGGGTGTTCACCGCGCCGGGCACCACGACCGAGACGCCGATGCGATGGCGAGCCAGATCGAAGCGCAGCACCTCCGACAGTCCGCGCAACCCGTACTTGCTGGCGCTATAGGCGGCGTGCCAGGGCAGCGCGACCAAACCGGCCGCCGACGACACGTTGACCAGGTGGCCGCCGCACCGGGCCGCCACCATGGGCGGGACGAACGTCTCGATGACGTGGATCGGGCCCATCAAATTGATGGCGATCATCTTGTGCCACTGGTCGTGGCTGAGCCGGTCGACGGTTCCCCACGCCGACACACCGGCGATGTTGAGGACCACGTCCATGCTGGGGTGCGCGGCGTGGACGGCGGCGCCGAACGCGGCCACCTGCTCATAGTCGGCGATGTCCAGGGCGCGGTGCTCGGGGACCTGCGCGCCCAGCGCGCGAGCCTCGGCCACGGTGCGTTCCAGCCCGTCACTGTCGCGATCGGTCAGGTACAGCTCGGCACCCTGTTCGGCCAGCCGCAGCGCCGTGGCCCGGCCGATGCCGCTGGCCGCGCCGGTGACCAGGCACCGCTTTCCCGCAAACCCCTGCCCGGATCCCTTGTGCGCCATGGCCGTGACGATACCGGGGAGCCGTCACCCGCGGGGGTGGCCACTCCACAGCGCGTGCAGCCACAACTGTTCGAGCACCCGCACCCGGCGGTCGCGGTCGCTGCCGGCGCCGGCCAGGATCGAGTCACCGGTCAGCACCAGCGCGGTGGTGCCCGCCAGCGTGCGGATCAGCGTGGGCAGGTCGTCGCTGATCGGGTTGGCCGTGCCGGCCGCCAGCTCCGCTTCGACGATGGCGACGATCTGGGCGAGCACCACTTCGAACTGCTGGTCGAGCAGGCCGCGGATCTCGATATCAGTCTGCCGGGCCTCGTTGCACGCGTTCATCACGGGATCGTTGTGGGCGTACACGACGGCGGCGCTGCCGACCATGCGTTTGGCGAACTCGGTGGGTGACTCCCCCGGCTGGCGCGGTGCGAAGTAGTGGGTGAGCTCTTCGAGCTCCTCGGTCGCCTCCGCCATCAGCTGGGCGAGCACCGCGTACTTGGAGTCGAAGTAGAAGTAGAAACCGGACCGCGCCACCCCGGCTCGCAGGCTGATGGTGCTGACCGACAGCTCGGCAAACGGTTTTTCCTCCAGCAATTCCCGAACGGCCTGCACGATCGCCTGGCGCTGCTTGTCACCACGTCGGCGCATGCCCGGCTCGGGACTGGCGTGGCTGGTCACTCCCTGACTGTGCACCAACCCGCCGGGAAAGCAAACTTGACAGCCGTCAAGTTTTTGTCGAAGGTAATTGAGCAGTGACCGTTGTCACCTTTTTTTGGGGGGCACTCACTGGAGCGCAAAGGAGCCTCGATGACCGCCACCATCAGCACCCCGCACTACCTGCTCGACCAGGCGCGACGCCGTTTCACGCCTACCCTGCAGACCATCCCGGGGATGGGGGCGATCGAGAAGCGCCTGTTGGCCCACGACTGGCAGACCAAGACGTTGGCGGCGCCACCGCAGGGCAGCGAACTCAAGCCCGTGCTGGGCGACGCGGGCCTGCCGATCCTCGGCCACATCATCGAATTGTTCCGCGGCGGACCGGATTACGCGCTGCACCTGTACCGGACCCGGGGTCCGCTGATCTACCTGGACTCGCCCATCATGCCGGCGGTCACCGCGCTGGGGCCCGACGCCACCCAAGCGGTGTTCTCCAACCGCAACAAGGACTTCTCGCAGAAGGGTTGGCACCCGGTGATCGGGCCGTTCTTCAATCGCGGCCTGATGCTGCTCGACTTCGAGGAACACATGTATCACCGGCGCATCATGCAAGAGGCGTTCACCCGGTCCCGCCTCAGCGGTTACGTCGAGCACATCGATCGGGTGGCCAGCGACATCGTCGCCCACTGGCCGACCAACGACGCGCGGTTCCTGTTCCACCCGGCGATGAAGGAGCTGACCCTCGACATCGCGTCGCTGGTGTTCATGGGCCACGAACCCGGGTCCGACCACGAGCTGGTCACCAAGGTCAACTCGGCGTTCACTACGACGACCCGCGCGGGCGGAGCCATTGTGCGGCAACCGATTCCGCCGTTCAAGTGGTGGCGCGGGCTGCGCGCGCGCAAGCTGCTCGAGGACTACTTCATCGAGCGGGTGAAGGAGCGGCGCAACGCCACCGGCAGCGACATGCTCACGGTGTTGTGCCACACCGAGGACGAGGACGGCAACAGCTTCACCGACTCCGACATCGTCAACCACATGATCTTCCTCATGATGGCCGCCCACGACACGTCCACGTCGACCACCACCACGATGGTCTACAACCTGGCCGCACACCCGCAGTGGCAGGAGCGGGCGCGCGAGGAATCGGCCCGGCTCGGTGACGGTCCACTGGACATCGAGTCGCTGGAGAAGCTGGAGACTCTCGAACTCGTCATGAACGAGTCGCTGCGCATGGTGACCCCCCTGCCCTTCAACATGCGCCAGGCCGTCCGAGACACCGAGCTGCTCGGGCACTACATCCCGGCCGGCACCAACATCACGATCTGGCCCGGCATGAACCACCGCCTCAGCGAATTGTGGACGGAGCCGGACACATTCGATCCGGAGCGGTTCGCCGAGCCGCGCTCGGAGCACAAGAAACATCGGTACGCGTTCGCCCCGTTCGGCGGCGGCGCACACAAATGCATCGGCATGGCCTTCGGCCAACTCGAGGTCAAGACCGTCGTGCACCGGCTGCTGCGCCGCTATCGCCTGGAACTGGCGAGGCCGGGCTATCAGCCGCGCTACGACTACGGCGGCATGCCGATCCCCATGGACGGCATGCCGATCGTCCTACGGCCGCTCTAGCACCCGGCGAGCGCCGGCCGATTACTCGGGCGCGAAAAGCCGGTTGGCGCAGGCGATCACGGCGCGCAGCGCTGACTGCGTCGGATCGTCGGACCATCCCATCCCCCACTCGGAGCGGATGCCGTCGCTGCCGCGGATGAACGTGGCGGTCGCCCCGGCGGAGGGCAGCTGATGGAACCGCACGATCTCCACCGTGATGCCCCGCTCGTGCAGCATCGCGGTGAGCGCGGCGATGGGCCCGCTAGCCGCGGCCGTAGCGGTGCTGAGGCGATCGCCGACGGCGATGGTGGCGCGGAAATTGTCCGCCTGCGGACCCGCGGGCCGTTGGCCGTCGACGCAGGCCCACTGGCCCAGCCGCACGGGCCCGGCGGTTCGCGCGTAGGTCGCGACGAACTCGTCCCAGCTCATGCGGTCGGCCACGTCGCGAAGGCCGAGCGGCAAAGCGGCGGCGGACTGCTGGGCAAACGACTGGGCGGCCGAGCCACCGGGCTGAAACGGCAGGGCGGGGAAGCGTTCGGGGAAGGTCATGGTGCCGGTCTTCTTCGGTCAGTTGGGGATGACCGACGGCAGGAGCTTTCCGACCCACAGCGGGGGGTCGGTCTGGGTCAGACCCCGCTGCGGGTGCTAGCTACTACTGCCTGCACGGCACGCCTGCGATAACGCACGGCGTGAGAATAGGCGGCGGCGGCCCGCTCGCGCAACTCGTTTCATGAACCGCACCGGATGTCCATTCGCCGAAATGGTGGCCTGCACGCGAATTTTTTGGCCTATCGGTGGTTTACGTGTGTCTAACATGGGGAACTCGGGCGTGGCACAGGTCACAAGGCCGTGCACTTTCTACCCCTCGCAGGAAAGGCACAAGAATGATGGCTAAGGGCACCAAGAAGACCCTGAAGACGGCGGTCGCGGCCGCCGGGGTTGCCGCGGTGTTGGTACTTCCGACCGGATGCGCAACCGCCGCAGGTGGCGGTGGTGGCGGCGGCCTCTTGGGCGGCACCGGTGGCGGTGGTCTGTTGGGCGGCATCGGTGGCCTGATCGGCAGCCTCTAGCCGACATCAAGCGACCCGCTGGACCGCTGCGTGGGGGGCGATCCGGCGGGTCGTTTGCGTTTGAGGGGCCTTACGCGGGCTCGACGGGAAGGTACGCCTGGATGGTGGTGCCGCCGCTGCCCGTGTGGGTGCGCACCAGATCCGAGATCGCGTTGACCAGGTACAGGCCGCGGCTGGCGGGGGCGTCCGGCCCCGGATCCAGGCGGCCGACCAGCGGATCGTCAAACCGCCCGCCGTCGCGCGCCTCGCAGACGAGGTGCTCGTCATCGCGCCACAGCGCGAGGCGGCAGGGGCTTCCGCTGTACATCAGGCTGTTGGTGGCCAGTTCGGTGGCGATCAGCTGCAGATCGTCGATCGCGTCCTGGGACAAACCCATCCAGCCGGCGTAATTGGCGACGAACGACCGGGCCGGCCGCAGGTCCGCCGAGCCGCGCACCATGAAGGTCACCGCGCCGGCCTTCACCGGCAGTGGGCGGTTGCAGCGCTCGAGGACCTCGCCGGGCGCATAGTCGGCGCTGCGGTGCAGGGCGCCGCCTCGCCACAGCAAGGGATGCGTCGCGCGCGCGTCCGCGATCAACTGGTCGTCGAGGTGGTTCGCGTCGAAGAGGCACAGCCCGGTCACCTGGTAGCCGTCCATCGCGCCGTTGAGCAGCGCCTCGTGCTCGATGCACGCGACCAATTCCTCTTCGGAGCGTCCGGGCCAAGCCAGCTGGCTGACGACCCGCACCCGCCGGTCGACGAATTCGTCGACGAAGGATCCCACCATCGCCATGAACCGGCTGGGGTTGCGGCCGGCCTCGGTGATGTCGGCCATGCGCAAGGCGTCGGGCATGTCCCCGCCGGGGCACAGCACGCCGCGCAGCGACGCCAGCTGCTCGGTGGGCACCGCGACCAGCACCGCCTCGTCACCGGTGAGGCCCTGGTCGATGAAGCGGGCCGCCAGCTCCAGATTCTCTTGCTCGGAGCGGTAGATCAGCGCGGAATGCACGAACCCGAGTCCCTGGGTTGGGGTGCTTGTGGTCACTCCAGCGCTCTCGCTCTCCGTCGCACCTACCGGCTCACTGCTGGACCGGACCGCCTGACATTTCTTGTCTCAGTACCCACGGCGGGCTCCGGCTATGCCGCGGCTTTGGTCACACCTCGGTCAACGCCGCCTTCTACAGCCACCAGGAGGCGGCGGCGTCCAAATGGCGGCGCACCCGGTAGCGCGCCAAACTGTCGTCGCCGCCCTCGACGGCCTCCACGATGCGCTGGTGGGCGTGGTCCACGGCCGAGATATCGGCCCACGTCGGCGCCGCCTGCCCGGTGGTGGACCAGTGGCGGCGGAACAGCTCGACGATGATGCGCAGGAACAGGTCCAGCAGGGCGTTCCCGGCCAGCTGCGCCAACCCGACGTGGAACCGGAACTCCTCGGTGACGGCGGTGCGCACGTCGGCGGGCGGTCCGGCGTCGTGCGGCTCGGGCCCGGAGCAGTGGGCGGCCCGGCACGACGCCAGGAACGCGGTCACGTCGGCGTCGCCACGCCGTTTGACGACCTTGGCGACGTTGTCGATTTCGATGGCGTCCCTGACACACCGCAGGTCCTCCCGGCTGGGATCGCGGTATTGCAGGTAGAGCGCGATCGTGTCGATGCTGGCCTGCGCCGCGGGTTCGGCGATCACCAGGCCACCGCCGGGCCCCCGACGCATGCGCGCGATCGAGTGATATTCCAGCAGCCGCACCGCTTCGCGCAGCACCGCCCGGCTCACCCGGTAACGCTCCAGCAAGGCGGTCTCGGTCCCGAAGACGGCACCGACCTGCCAGCCGCCGGCGGCGATGTCGTCGCCGATGGTGACCGCCAGCGTCTCGGCCAGCTTGCCGCGGGGCGCTTCGGCGTCGAGGCGCCGCGGACGCCGCGCCGTGCGGCCCGCCTCCGCCTGGTGGTGCCGCAACCACGCGGTCACCGCCTCGACGTGCCGTTCGCTGAGCGTCTTGGCGCGCGCCGGGTCACCGGCGGTGACGGCGGCGACGATCTCGGAGTGATGCGCGTGCAGGTGTCCGACGGCCTCGGTGGCCTCGGCCGCCGAGCCGGCCCGCGACTGCAGGGCATAGCGCTTGGTGAGGCGCATCAGCACGTCGATGAACAGTTGCAGCACGGGGTTTTTCGACTGTTCGGCCAGCGCGATGTGGAACTCGTCGCGCGGCGCCGGCAACCCGGGTCGCCACTGCTGTTCGGCGTGCAGCACCGCCCGTAGGCGCGCGATGCCCGCCTCGTCGATCCGCTCGGCCGCGAGGGCGGCCGCCAGGGGTTCGAGGACCAGCCGCGCGTTGCGGAGGTCGACCAGCGACGTGCCCAGATACTCGAGATAGATGACGACGGCGCGCGTGGCGGGGCCGGCATCGGGTTCGCAGATGAGCAGTCCGCCGCCCGGGCCGCGGCGCATCCGGGCGACTTGGTGGTGCTCGACGAGGCGCACGGCTTCGCGCAGCACCGACCGGCTGACCCCGAAGCGCTGTTGCAGCGCCTGTTCGGATCCCAGCGATTCGCCGACGGTCCACCCGCGGCGCACGATGTCCGCCTCGATGTCGCGGGCGATCTTCGACGCGAGCTTGGTCGGCCGGCCGGAGGTCGGCTCTGCTGTCTCACCGGGCCTCGGGTGCGGCTGACTCACGTTGGCACGCAAGGTCAGCAGGTCAGCAGCAGGCAACCGGCGACCGGGCCGCCGCCCACCGAGACGACGCCGACCTCGGGGCGGCGCTGGACCTGCCGCTCCCCCGCGTCGCCACGCAGTTGCAGGCAGCCCTCGTGCAGCGCCCAGTACCCGTGCATGCGCCCCGCCGAGAGTTGGCCGCCGTAGGTGTTCAGCGGCAGGGCGCCGTCACGCGCGATGCGCGCGCCACCCTGCACGTACGGGCCCGCTTCGCCGTCGCCGCAGATTCCGAGCGCCTCCAGCCAGGCGAGGGTGAGGTAGGTGAACCCGTCGTAGAGCTGGGCGACCTCGAGGTCCCCGGCCGTAAGGTCGGTGCGCGACCACATCTGAGCCGCCGCGTCGGACATGGCCATCTTGGGGTAGTCGTCGCGGTGAAACCAGCCGCCGGCGCCGTCGGATCCACCGATCGCCTCGACCCGGACCGCACGGTGTGGGCAGTCATCGCCGTACTCCGCGTGCGACACGACCACGGCCACCGACCCGTCGATCGGCACGTCGCAGTCGAGCAGGCTCAACGGCGAGGATACCGGCCGCGCGCCCAGGTAATCCGCCATCGACATCGGGTCGCGGTACACCGCCCGGGAATTCAGCGCCGCGTTACGCCGGCCGTTGAGCGCCACCCAGCCCAGCTGTTCCTTTGTCGTGCCGTACAGCTCCATGTGGCGGCGGCAATTCAGCGCCAGCCAGTTCGCGGCCGAATATGCTTGCGCGGCAACCAGATCGTTGACGTCGTCCATCGGGCCGACGGCGGGTCGTCGGCCGGGCTCGGCGGCCTCGAACATCCGCGCCAGCGGCGGCGGCGGCGCATCCTGCTGCGGCTTGACCGGCACCGTGCCGCCGAGCATCTGAATCGTCCGGTACACCACCACGTGGTGGGCGCGGCGCTCGGCGACCGCACGGCACGCCGACATCACCGGGCTCAGCAGGCCACCGGTGCCGAAGCCGGATCCGCAATCGGGGGCCTCGATGCGCAGTTGCGCGTTGACGTCTTCGGCCGGGGTGTCACCCAGGGTCGCGATGCCGTCGATGTCGGGGGCCGTCAGCCCAGCGTCCTCGATGGCGGCCCGGACCGCCTCCATGGTCAGCTCCAGGCCCGGGATGCCGGTGCGCCGGCCGATCCGCGAGATGCCGATGCCGGACACGATCGCGTCCTTTTCGAAAAGCGTCACGCCCACCGCCCCGTCAGCCACCTCGCGTCGAACCAATTGAGTGTACTGTATTCGTCGTGCCGGACCAGCCGCTGCTGATCGACTACTGCGATGCCTGCGCGCGCTGGACGCACCCGTCGACCGGCCAGTGCCGCTCCTGCGGCGGGCCGCTGTCCGCGCGCCCGGTCTCGGGACGCGGCACCGTGTTCACCTACACGGTGAACCATCACCCCTATAACCCCGAGATTCCCGTCCCCTACGTGATCGCCATCGTCGAGCTGGTCGAGCAGCCCGGGCTGCGCGTGGCCGCGAACATCGTTGACTGCGAACCGGATTCGGTGCGATGCGGGATGCCAGTCGGGATGCTGGAGGCGCGGGGCGGTGGCGGCGCCCCGCAGTTCGCCCCGGCCTGAGGGTTCCCCCTAGTTGATCAGCGGATCGCGCGGCATGCCCAGGATCCGCTCGGCGATCTGGTTGCGGGTCACCTCCGAGGTGCCACCGGCGATGGACATGCCGCGGGCGCCCATGATCATGCGCCCCGCCAGCGCGCCGGGCCCGTCGGCCAGTGCGACGTCGGGGCCCAGCAAGGCCGCCGAGATCGCGGCCCCGTCCACCATGTGCTCGGCCAGCTTGAGTTTGGTGACGTTGCCCTCCGGACCCGGGCCCGCGCCCTCGACGCTGCGGGCGGCGCGGCGCAGATTGAGCAGGCGCAACGCGTGGTCGTCGGCGAGGAAGTTGCCCACGCGAACGTTGGCCCCCGCCAACTGATTTGGGCGTTGCCGAACCAGGTCGATCAGCGCGTCACCCAGGCCTTCGTAGAACGAGCCGCTGCCGCCGATGCTGACGCGCTCGTTGCCGAGCGTGGCCCGCGCGACGGTCCACCCGGTGTTCGGCTCGCCGACGACGTCTTCGTCGGGGACGAACAGGTCGTTGAAGAACACCTCGTTGAAGTCGGAGCCGCCGGTGATCTGCCGCAACGGCCGGACCTCGACCTCGGGCGCCTTCATGTCGACGATCACCGTGGTGATGCCGGCATGCTTGCGGGCATCGGGATCCGTGCGCACGGTGGCCAGGCCCCGCGCGCAGTAATGCGCCCCACTGGTCCACACCTTCTGCCCGTTGATCTTCCAGCCGCCGTCAACGCGGGTGGCGCGGGTTTTGATGCCCGCGGCGTCCGATCCGGCGTCGGGCTCGGAGAACAGCTGGCACCAAATCTCATCTTTACGCAGCGCCTTCTCCACGAAGCGCTCGATCTGCCAAGGGGTTCCGTGCTGAATCAGGGTGAGGATGACCCAGCCGGTGATCCCGTAGTCGGGCCGCTTGATGCCGGCCGCGCGGAACTCCTCTTCGATCACCAGCTGCTCGACCGCGTCGGCGGCGCGCCCCCACGGCTTGGGCCAGTGCGGCATCCCATAGCCGGTCTCGATCAGCTTGTCCCGCTGCGCCTGCTTGTCCAGGGCCGCGATCTGGGCGGCGTCGGCGTGGATCCGCGTCCGCAGCTCCTCGGCCTCGGGCGGCAGGTCCAGGCTGTTGTCCCGGACGGCACCCGACGCGGTGCGCTCGAACACGTCGGCGGCGGGCGCGTCACCCCCGAACAGCGCCGAGGTCACCAGCGCCCGGCGCAGGTGCAGGTGCGCGTCGTGCTCCCAGGTGAAGCCGATGCCCCCGTGGACCTGGATGTTCAGCTCAGCGTTGCGCGCGTAGGCGGGGAAGGTCAGCGCCGCGGCCACCGCGGCGGCCAGCTGGAACTGTTGCTCATCTTCCCCTGCCGCCCGCGAGGCGTCCCAGACGGCGGCGGTCGCGGACTCCGCGGCCACCAGCATGTTGGCGCAATGATGCTTGACCGCTTGGAAAGTCGCGATGGTGCGGCCGAACTGCTGGCGCACCTTGGCGTACTCGACGGCGGCGTCGACGCAGTCGGACGCCCCGCCCACCGCCTCGGCCGCCAACAGGGTGCGCGCCCGCGCCAGCGCCGAGGCGCGCGCATCCGTCAGGACGTCGTCGGGACCGACGGCGACGTTCTCCAGGCGGACCCGCCCGGATCGGCGGGTCGGGTCCAGGTTCTCCGGCACGTCGATGACAACCCCGGCACGGTCGCGCTCCAGCACTATCACGTCCTCACCGGCGGCCAGGAGCAACAGCTCGGCCAGGCCGGCGCCCAGCACGATGCCGGCGTCACCGTTGACCACGCCGTCGGCCACCTCCAGGTGGCCGCCGAGGCCGACGCCCGCGGTGCCGGTGCCGTCGAGCAAGCCGGGCAGTAGTCGCGACTTTTGTTCGGCGGAGCCGTTTTTGGCGATGACCGCGGAGGCGATGACGGTGGGCACGAAAGGCCCGGGCGCGACCGCGCGACCGAGCTCTTCGACCACGACCACGAGCTCGGGCAGGCCGAAGCCCGAACCGCCGTGCTCTTCGTCGATGTGCAAGCCCAGCCACCCGAGCTCGACGAGGTTCTGCCAGAACGCAGGACGCGTCTCGTCGTTGGCGTCGAGCAGGCTCCGCGACGCCCACCGGGCCTTCTGCGAAGTGAGAAATGATCGGGCGACGCCGGCGAGTTCGCGATGGTCGTCGGTCAGTGCGATGCCCATGAGGACCCCTCCCGGCCCGCCGCGCGGTCCGCAAACGTCGGTGAATGTGACCGCCAGCCCCGCTCCGAGGGGGAGCGGGGCGGCTGGGTAAAGAGTGTACTTAATACCGCGGGCGGGCGACCGCGGGGGCGCTACTTGGGCGCGAACCGCTGTCCGGCGTCCAGCCGCAGGCACTGGCCGTTGAGCATCGGGTTGTCCACGATCGCGGCGGCCAGCTTGGCGTACTCCTCGGGCCGGCCGAGGCGCTTCGGGAAGGCCGCATCCTTGGTGAGCTGCGTGGCGAACTCGTCGGGGATGCCCTGTGTCAACCCCGTCGCGAACAAGCTGGGCGCGATGGCCAGCACCCGGATGCCCACCGACCCCAGGTCGCGGGCCATGGTCAGGCACATGCCCGCCACGCCGGCCTTCGCGGCGGTGTAGGCGACCTGACCGATCTGCCCCTCGAACGCCGCGATGGACGCGGTGTTGATGATGACGCCGCGCTCTTCGTCCTCGGGCTCGTTGTCGGCCATGTGCGCGGCCGCCAGCCGGCTGATGTTGAAGGTGGCGATGAGGTTGAGATCGACCACCGACCGGAAGGATTCCAGGTCGTGCGGGCCCGACTTGGACAACGTCCGCTTGGCGATGCCACCGCCCGCGGTGGTCACGATGACGTGCAGGCCGCCCAGTTGCTCGACCGCGGTCCGCAGCGTCTCCTCGGTTCCGGCGAAGTCGGTGACGTCGACGGCGTGGAACACGCCACCGAGGCCGTCCGCGACGGTCTTGCCGTCGGAGCCTTCGCGATCGAGCACCGCGACCTGGGCACCGCGCGCGGCGAACAGCTCGGCGGTCGCGCGGCCCATCCCCGACGCCCCGCCGATCACGACGGCCTTCTTCCCGTTGATCTCCATCCGGACCTCCCTTTCTCGGGCTTGTCAGATTCCCAGCGATTTGTAACGTTACGTGGGAACGCTAGCGCGTCCGCCCCGGGACCTTGTCGGCGCGCCGTGCCAAGCTGGCAACCATGCTCCTCGGCGATGTGGCGACGACGTCACGAGACGTCGGGGGCACGTCGTCGCGGCTCGCCAAGGTCACCCACATCGCCGGCCTGCTGCGGCGGGCCGCGGCCGAGCCCGACACCGTCGCCGTCGTCGTGTCCTGGCTCTCCGGTGAGCTGCGGCAGCGGCAGATCGGGGTCGGGTGGGCGTCGCTGCGCTCTCGGCCCCCCGCCGCGCCGGAACCCACGTTGACCGTGGCCGGCGTCGACGAAGCATTCACGGCGATCGGGGCCGTCTCCGGCAAGGGGTCGCAGGCGCGTCGCGCCGAGTTGCTCAGCGCGCTGTTCGCCGCCGCGACCGAACCCGAGCAGACGTTCCTGGTGCGCCTGCTCGGCGGCGAGCTGCGCCAGGGCGCACTGGTCGGCATCATGGCCGACGCCGTGGCCGAGGCCGCCGGCATTCCCGCCGTCGCGGTGCAACGCGCCGCGATGCTGGGCGGGGACTTGCCGGCCGTGGCGGCCGCCGCGCTGTGCGGCCCGGGGGCCGGTACGGCCGCCGCCCTGGACGCGTTCACCCTGCGGGTCGGACGCCCGGTCGGGCCCATGCTGGCGCAGACGGCCACCAGCGTCGCCGACGCGATCGAACGCCACGGCGGCGCAACGATATTCGAGGCGAAGCTGGACGGGGCGCGCGTCCAGATTCACCGCGCGGGTGACCAGGTCACCGTCTACACCCGAAGCCTCGACGACGTCACGGCGCGACTGCCCGAGGTGGTCGAGGCCACGCTGGCCCTGCCGGTCGACCACCTGGTCGCCGACGGCGAGGCTATCGCGTTGCGGCCGGACCATCGACCGCACCGATTCCAGGTCACCGCCTCTCGCTTCGGCCGGTCGGTCAACGTAGCTGAAGCCGTTGCTGCACAACCCCTTTCCGTCTTCTTCTTCGACATTCTGCATCGCGACGGCGAGGATCTGCTCGACGCGCCGACCAGCGAACGGCTGGCGGCCCTCGACGCGCTGGTGCCGCCGGCGAACCGCGTGGACCGGCTCCTCACGGGCGATCCGGCTCGGGCGGCCGGCTTCCTGGACGCGACGCTGGCCGCGGGCTACGAGGGCGTGCTCGCCAAGTCCCCGGCGGCGCCGTACCAGGCGGGGCGCCGCGGCGCCGGGTGGCTCAAGGTCAAGCCGGTGCACACCCTGGATCTGGTGGTGCTCGCCGTCGAGTGGGGGTCGGGGCGTCGGCGCGGCAAGCTGTCCAACATTCACCTGGGAGCGCGGGATTCGGCCTCCGGCGAATACATCATGGTCGGCAAGACGTTCAAGGGAATGACCGACGCCATGCTGGACTGGCAGACGGCCCGGTTTACCGAACTCGCCGTGGGCGGCCTCGACGGTTACGTCGTGGCGCTGCGCCCGGAACAGGTCGTGGAGGTGGCGCTCGATGGCGTGCAGAAATCGACGCGATACCCGGGTGGGCTGGCGCTGCGATTCGCCCGGGTCTTGCGCTACCGGGACGACAAGGGCCCCGCGGAGGCGGACACCCTCGACGCCGTACGCGCGCTGTACTGATTCACCGGCGCGACCGTCCGACGATCGTCGTAGGGTTTGACCGTGACTGTGCACGACGACAAAAACGTCAGCTACATCAGCACCCACGAAGACCTGCCGCCCGTCGCGATTGTCGACCGCTCCCCCATCACCACGGCGCACAAGGTCGTCTTCGCCGCCATCGCCGTGGTCGGCGCGGCCGCCTGGGCGGTCATCGCGTTCCTCCGCGGCGAGACGGTCAACGCCGTGTGGATCGTCGTCGCGGCGATCTGCAGTTACATCATCGGTTTCCGGTTCTACGCCCGGTTGATCGAGCTGAAGGTGGTCCGCCCGCGTGACGACCACGCGACGCCGGCCGAGATCCTCGACGACGGCATCGATTACGTGCCGACCGACCGGCGGGTGCTGTTCGGGCATCACTTCGCCGCGATCGCGGGGGCCGGCCCGCTGGTGGGCCCGGTGCTGGCCGCGCAGATGGGCTACCTGCCGTGCAGCATCTGGATCATCGTCGGCGCCGTCTTCGCCGGGGCCGTGCAGGACTACCTCGTGCTGTGGATCTCCACCCGGCGCCGCGGGCGCTCCCTGGGCCAGATGGCGCGCGACGAACTCGGCGCTGCCGGCGGCGCCGCGGCGCTGGTCGGAGCGTTCGTCATCATGGTCATCATCATCGCGGTGCTGGCGTTGGTGGTGGTGCGGGGCCTGGCCCAAAGCCCGTGGGGCGTCTTCTCCATCGCGATGACGATCCCGATCGCCCTGTTCATGGGGTGCTACCTGCGTTTCGTCCGGCCGGGCCGGGTGGCCGAGGTGTCGATCATCGGCTTCGTGCTGCTGATGACGGCCGTGGCCGCCGGCGCCTGGGTGGGCCAAACCTCCTGGGGCGGTTCATGGTTGAACCTGTCCGCGGTGACGGTGTCGTGGCTCATCGTCGGCTACGGTTTCGTCGCGTCGGTGCTGCCGGTGTGGTTGCTGCTGGCGCCGCGCGACTACCTGTCCACGTTCATGAAGGTCGGCGCCATCGCCCTGCTGGCCGTCGGCATCTGCATCGCCCACCCGGTCATCCAGGCCCCGGCCGTCTCCCGGTTCGCCGGCGCCGGCAACGGCCCGGTGTTCGCCGGTTCGCTGTTCCCGTTCCTTTTCATCACCATCGCCTGCGGTGCCCTGTCGGGTTTCCACGCCCTGATCTCCTCGGGGACCACACCGAAGCTGCTGGAGAAGGAAAGCCAGATGCGGTTCATCGGCTACGGCGGCATGCTCACCGAATCCTTCGTCGCCATCATGGCGCTGATCAGCGCCACCATCCTCGACCAGCACGTGTACTTCGCGCTCAACGCCCCGGCCGCGCAGACCGGCGGCACCGCGGCCAGCGCCGCGCACTACGTCAACGGGCTCGGCCTGTCGGGGGCACCGGCAACCGCCGACCAGCTCAACCAGGCGGCGGCCAGCGTCGGCGAGAAGTCGATCGTGTCGCGCACCGGCGGGGCGCCCACCCTGGCGGTCGGCATGTCCGAGGTGTTGCACCGGGTGTTCGGCGGCGCCGGTCTGCAGGCCTTCTGGTACCACTTCGCGATCATGTTCGAGGCGCTGTTCATCCTCACCGCGGTGGACGCCGGCACCCGGGTTGCCCGGTTCATGCTCTCCGACGCGCTGGGCAACCTTGGCGGTCCGCTGGGCAAGCTGCGCAACCCGAGTTGGCGCCCGGGAGTGTGGCTGTGCAGCGTGGTGGTGGCCGCGGCCTGGGGCAGCATCCTGTTGATGGGCGTCACCGATCCCCTAGGCGGGATCAACACGCTGTTCCCGCTGTTCGGCATCGCCAACCAGTTGCTGGCGGCCATCGCCCTGACCGTGGTCACCGTGGTGGTGATCAAGCGGGGCCTGCTCGCGTGGGTGTGGGTGCCGGGAGTCCCCTTGGTGTGGGACCTCGCCGTCACGCTGAGCGCCTCGTGGCAGAAGATCTTCTCCGCCGACCCGGCGGTGGGGTACTGGTCGCAGCACGCCCAGTACGCGGCGGCCAAGGCCGCGGGCAAGACGGCGTTCGGTTCGGCCAAGAACGCCCGCCAGCTCGACGACGTCGTGCGCAACACCTTCATCCAGGGCACCCTGTCGATCCTGTTCGCGCTGGTGGTCGTCATCGTGGTGGCCGTGGCAATCGTGGTCGCGCTCAGGGCGATTCGCGGGGATGGCCGGCCACCGCTGAGTGAGGACGAGCCGGTGCCGTCGCGGCGTTTCGCGCCGGCCGGCCTGATCGCGACCGCGGCCGAGCGCCAGGTGCAGCGGCAGTGGGACGCGCCGGTAAAAAAGGTCGTGTCCCAGCCCGCGGCCGGGTCCTAGAATTGCGCGATGAGAGTCGGTATCGACTTCGGCACCACCCACACCGTCGTCGCGTCCGTCGACCGAGGCAACTATCCCGTCGTCTCCTTTGACGGCGTCGACGCGTGGCCGTCGCTGGTCGCCGCGAACGCCGCCGGGGAGTTGCGCTACGGCGCGGACGCCGCCGCGGTGCGCCACCAGCCCGGGTGGGCGGTGCTGCGGTCGTTCAAGCGCCTCCTCAATGAGGCGGGCCCGCAGACGGAGGTGGAGCTGGCCGGCCGCGGCTACCGGCTGGCCGAGCTGTTCACCGGTTTCCTGACCCAACTGCGCACCGAGTTGCACCGGCGCTCCAACGCGATCCTGGCCCCGGGCGAGGAGATCGAGGCCGCGATCAGCGTGCCGGCCAACGCCTCCAGCGCGCAGCGCCTCCTGACGCTGGACGCCTTCGTGGACGCGGGGTTTCACGTCGCCGCGCTGCTCAACGAGCCCTCCGCGGCCAGCCTCGAGTACGCCCACCGGTACCGCTCGACCATTACCGCCAAACGGGAGTACGTCCTGATCTACGACCTCGGCGGCGGCACGTTCGACGCCTCGCTGCTGAAGATGAGCGGGCACGCGAACGAGGTCGTCGTCAGCGAGGGCATCCAGCGCCTGGGCGGTGACGACTTCGACGAGGCGATCGCCGACCTCGTCGCGGACCGCGCGCCGCTGCGCGGCCTGGACCCCGCCGGGCGGGAACTGCTGCGGGAGGAGTGCGCTGCGCGCAAGGAGGCCGTCGGGCCGCAGACCCGCCGGTTTCTGGTCGACCTCACCGGGATCGACGGCGCGGACCGACCGCCGTTCGCCTGCCCGATCGACGACGTCTACGACGTCTGCGCGCCGTTGGTGGACAAGACGACCGCGTTGCTCGAACGGGTGCTGCGGGATCCGGCCCGCGGCGGCGCCGACGTGGCGTGGTCGGAGGTCGCGGGCATCTACGTGGTGGGCGGGGCCGGCAGCTTCCCGCTGATCGCGCGGATGCTGCGCACCACGTTCGGGGAGAAGCGCGTCAAGCGCTCGCCGCACCCCTTCGCCGCGACGGCGATCGGCCTGGCCGTCTTCCTCGACAAGGAGGCCGGGTTCGCCCTGTCGGAGAGCTTCTCCCGCAACTTCGGTGTGTTCCGGGAGGCGGAGGCCGGCGCCGGCGTCGTGTTCGACCCGATCGTCTGCAAAGACGTGTCCCTGCCGGCCGACGGCCGCACCCCGCTGGTGGTCAAACGCAATTACCGCGCGGCGCACAACATCGGGCACTTCCGGTTCGTGGAGTGCAGCCGCCTGGTCAACGGCCGGCCCGACGGCGACGTCACGCCGTACGACCCGGTCCTGTTCCCCTTCGATCCGGCCCTGTTCGACCGCGAGGACCTCGGGCGCCAGCCGGTCGGTCGCTGGAAGGACGGCCCCGACGTCGAAGAGCGTTACGTCATCGCGCCCGGCGGTGCGGTCGAGGTGACCCTGACGACGCAGCCGGCCGGTTTCAAGCGCACCTTCCGCCTGGAGCGGTACGCGTCGGCCGGCTGACGGCGACAGCGACAATAGAAGGCATGGACCTCTACGACGTCATGCGGACGACGTTCGCGGCTCGCGAATTCACCGAAGATCCCCTGCCCGACGCCGTGCTGGCGCGGATCTTCGACAACGCGCGCTTCGCGCCCAGCGGCGGCAACCGGCAGGGCGCGCACATCACGGTGTTGCGCGACAAGCAGGTCCAACGCCAGCTGGCCGAACTCGGCGCCGACGCCGCCCGCCGCTACTTCGCGCAGGTGCAAGCGGGCGAGAACCCGTGGAATCCGGTCAACCCCCCGCAGGTGCCCCAACACGTCATCGACGAGACGGAGGTCCCGGATACGTTCATCGCGCCGATCGCGAACGCGCCTGTGGTGCTGGTGTTTTCGGTGGACCTCGGGGTGGTGGCCGCCGTCGACCAGGACCTTGACCGGGTCGGGCTCGTCGGCGGCGCGTCGGTGTACCCGTTGATCTGGAACGTCCTGTTGGGCGCGCGCAACGAGGGCTTCGGCGGGACCATCACGACGATGGCGGTGGCGGCCGAGGGCCCGGTCCGTGAGCTGTTGGGCATCCCGGACCGGCACGCGGTGGTGGCCGTCGTGCCGCTAGGCAAGCCGGTGCGCCAGCTGACCAAACTGCGCCGTCGTCCCGTGGCCGAGTTCGTCACCCGAGACCGTTTCGACGGTCCGGCCTTCACCCGGTGAGCCGGCCCGACGACCCTCAGCCGCGCAGCTGCGGCAGCACGTCGCGCTCGTAGATCGCGAAGAACCCTTCCTTGTCCGGGCCGACCTGCTGCACATAGACCTCGTCGATGTCGGCGTCGAGATACTTGCGCACCTGCGCGACGTGGGTGTCGGGGCTCGGACCGGAGGCGATGGTCTCGCCGACCTGGTCGGGGGTGACCAAAGACATCAGCGCCGCGAAATCCTTAGGCCGCGGCAGGATTTGGGCCGACTGTCCGGGCAGGGCGTCATTGGCCCACAGCTTGTGCGCGGCCGCCAGCGCGGTGTCGGGGTCCTTGTCCCAGCTGACCTTGGTGCCGGCCTGCACGGGCTTGTCCCCGCCGCCGGACTCCCGGAATGTCTTGACCAGGTCGGCTTCCGGGGTCACCAACACGAAGCCGTCGCCGATGCGCCCCGCCAGCTTGGCGCCCTGCGGGCCGAAGCCGGAGACGTAGATCGGCACCGGTTGTTCGGGCCGCGTGTAGATGCGTGCCTCCTGCACCTCGTAATGCTTGCCGTGGTGGCTCACCTCGTCACCGCGGTGCAGCAGCCGGATGACGTCGACGGCCTCCTCGAGCATCTCCTGGCGCACTCCCACCGAGGGCCACGGGTCGCCGAGGACGTGCTCGTTGAGCGCCTCGCCGCTGCCGACGCCCAGCACGAAGCGGCCGTCGAGCTGCACCGCGGCGGTGGCCGACGCCTGGGCGAGGATCGCCGGGTGGATCCTGATGGTCGGGCACGTGACCGCCGTGCTGACCGGCAGCGAGGTCGCCTCCGACAACGCCCCGATGACGCCCCACACGAAGGGACTCTGGCCCTGCTCGTCGTTCCAGGGGTGGAAGTGGTCGGAAATCCACAGCGCGTCGAAACCGGCCGCCTCCGCCCGCTTGGCTTGGTCGATGAGCTCCTTCGGTCCGTACTGCTCGCAGGACAGGAAGTATCCGATCTTGGTCATGACCGCCGGTTACCCGCTGGGCGCCGCGCTAAGCGCTGGTGCGCGGTTTACTCCCGTGCGGCGGCGGGAATCCTCGCGTGTGCCGTCGCCCGAGCTCGATCCCGACACTTCCGCTCCGGCCGAATCCCCATATCGGACAGGTGGATTCGCGGCGTTGCGCGATTATGCGCCCATCGGGGACGGGCAGACGGTGGCGCTGGTCGCGCGGGACGGTGCCATCGACTGGTTCCCGATCCCGCATCTCGATTCACCGCCGGTTTTCGCGGCGCTGCTCGACGAGCCCAACGGCGGCCGCCTGGACCTGTCGCCCACGGTGCCGTTTCGCACGCAGCGGCGGTATCTTCCGAAAACCAACGTGCTGGAAACGACTTTCGTCACCGAGTCGGGCAGCGTGCGCGTCACCGACGCGCTGAACATCGGCTTCGGCGGCCGGTTACCGTGGACGGAGTTGGCCCGCCGCGTCGACGGCATCGACGGCGAGGTGCCCATGCGCTGGCGGGTGGCGCCGGGGACGTCGTTCGACTGCATGTCGCCGTGGGCGCGGCAAACACCGCACGGCAAGGTTTTGCGAGCCGGGGCGCTGAATCTGGGGATCTGCCTGTCAGACAACGTCGAGGCCGAGTGGACCGACCAGGCGGCGTGCGGCACGTTCACCGCCACGCCCGGTGAACGCCAACTGATCGGCGTCGTGGCGTCGGACTCCGAACCGCTGATGCTGTCCCTGGCCCGCGACATCGACCAGGGCCTCGACCGCACCATCGACCTGTGGGGCAATTGGTCGGGCCAGTTCGAGTGCACCGGCGACTGGAACGAGGCGGTGCGCCGCAGCGTGTTGTTGCTCAAGCTGCTCATCTTCAGCCCGACCGGGGCGATCGCGGCCGCCGCGACCACCTCACTGCCCGAACGGCTTTCGGGCGGCAAGAACTGGGATTACCGCTTCGCGTGGATACGCGACGCGGCCTACACGCTCAGCGCCATGCGCCGCTTCGGGATTCGCGAGGAGACGCACGCCGCCGTCAGCTGGCTGTTGCGCACCGTGCGCCGCCATGGGCCGCAGCTGGACGTCTTCTACCGCCTCGACGGCTCCGCCCCTCCCCCGGTGCACGAGTTCGAGGCCGCGGGCTGGCGCGGGATCGGGCCGGTCGTCACCGGGAACCGCGCGGACGGCCAGCTGCAGCTGAGCATCTTCGCCGACCTGTTCGACACCGTTCGGCTCTACGTCGACGGCGGCCATGTCCTGGATACCGAGACCGGACACCTGCTGGCCGGCTTCGCCGACCGCGCCTGCGACGCCTGGCGGCACCGCGACGCCGGCATGTGGGAGTTGCCGGAGCAGGAGCACTACACCACCTCCAAGCTGGGCTGCTGGCAGGCGCTGCGCTGCGCGGTGTACCTGGCCGAGCAGGGTCAGATCCCCGGTGATCCGAGCCGGTGGGCCAGCGAGGCCGAGCGCATCCGCGAGTGGGTGCAGCGGCGCTGCTGGTCCGACGAGCTCAACAGCTACGAATGGTTCCCCGGCAGCGGCAAGCTGGACGCCTCGATCCTATTGCACGCCGGCAGCGGCTTCGACCAGGGCCCGCGCATGTCGTCGACCATCGACGCCCTGCGGCGCGAATTAGGTTGCGGGCCTTTGCTGTTCCGTTTCACCGGCGCGCGCGAGGAAGATCACGAGGGCGCCTTCGTCGCGTGTTCGTTCTGGGCCGTGTCGGCCCTGCATCACGTGGGCAGGACGGACGAGGCGCGCAAATTGATGGCCGAACTCGTCGAGCTCACCAACGACGTGGGCGTGCTGCCCGAGATGATCGACACCGACGACGATTCTTTCCTGGGGAACCTCCCCCAAGGGCTGAGCCACCTGGCGCTGATCGGCGCCGCGCTCGACCTGGAATCCTGACCGCTGCGCCCGGGGCCGCTTTCGATTCGCGCCGCCGCGGCACCCGTTCCCGCCACCGGCCCTAACCGCCGGGCGGCCGGGGCGGCGCCACCCGCGCCGCGCGGCACCTCCTCGGGACCACTACGACATGTGCCCGCCTC